>CAZTPX010000107.1:0-26876 GCA_964615095.1 uncultured Planctomycetaceae bacterium
TGCCCCCGTCGATCCCGGTCTGGAATCGACGAGGTACTTCAGGCGTACGCCAGGAAGACGGCGGCGACCAGCGCAGCCGCAAAGAGCCACTCCCGGGGCGCGAAGGCCCGGGCCGGCAAGGCATCAACACCGCGAGCGGAAACCAGCGCCGCGCGTCGGCGGTCATCAAGGGGCGGCCTCTTCCGTCTTGCCTGGTTCATCGCGCTTCTTCCCACTCGCCGGCGGGCAGACTTGGTCCGGGCACCGTGCGCAGCATGGTCGGCGACGGGTGATAGCGGGCCGTCAGTTGTTGTCCACGTTCTCGATTCTATCGCGGATTTTTCGTTCCGCATCGCTGAGCATCGAGTCCTGCAGGCCGTGAGCCTTGGCCGATCGCAGCAACTCGGCGGCCTGCTCCAAGTTGCCGTCTTCCAGGTAGGCCCAGGCCTTGTGGAAGAGCCGTACCGGCGTGACCTTTTCGGCCAGGGCATTTTCCAGATCAACCAGCGCCAGACGAGGTTCGTGCCGCACGATCAAGACCACCGCACGGGCGTCCAGGAATGGTCCCCGGGGACCAAACTGCTCGATGGTCCCGTCGATCAGGTCCAGGGCCTCGCCCAGCTTGGTATTTTGCAGGGCCAGGAGCGTACTCAGGTTATTGGCGGCCACGTCGTTGTGCGGGTCTTTGGCGAGGATCTCGCGATAGATTTTCTCCGCATCGGAGAACCGGTCCAGGGCCGCCTGGATCCGCGCCAGTGCGGCCAGCAGGGGCGTAGGCCGTCGTGTCTCGTGCAGCAGACCCGCGACGATCGACTCCAGATTCTTAAGTTGCGAGAGGCTCGTCTCCGCTCGAGAGACGATCGCGATAACGACCTCGAAGACTCTCTGCGGGTCCGCCTGGCCGCCAAAACGCTCGACCCTGGCAATGGCCTCGTCGACCTTGCCGTAACGGGCGTGAAAACCGGCCAGGTACATCTCGCCGCCGGGTCCCTGCCGGGCGTACGATTCGTAGTGGCCGCGGGCATGGTCGAGCAAGAGTTGCTTGACCTCACGCTTGCGGGGGTCGATGATCCGGCTGCCAAAATCCTCCAAGAGACGGGCGGCGACCAGCGTGCGACCCAGCGGGTCCTTGGGCTCGCCCCCGGGCTGGCTGACGTAGTCGGCGAGAAAGTCGGGCAGTTTACTCCATTCTTCCTTGCGGAACATGTACTCGGCGCGAAACTTGATCGATTCCGCGGTCGAGGCATCGCGATCGAGCCGGTCGAGCCGCTCCTTGGCGTCGCTCACCTCGTCGTGATCCAAGAGCATGCGGATAAAGGCCACCAGATAGCGTCGCTCGGGCCGGTCGCCATCGACGAGTTTCGTCATCTGGTCGCGGCAGCGGTCCCAATTGCCGCGGATCAGATACAGTTGGGCCAATTGGAAGCGGTCTTCCGGGTCGGGTTCCGCCTTGCCGGTGTTCACCAGGCCTTCGGCCACTTCCAACACTTCCGGGCTGCGGGCGCGGCGGGGATCGGTCAGGAGGAAGCGGATCTTCATGCGCTTGTCCACGGGCGCGGCCAGCCGCGAGGCCAGGTTGAGGTCCAGCAGGGCCACGGCTTCCTTGAGCTTGGGATAGCCCTGCTTGAAGAGGATGCCCGCCTTCAGGCGGCGGGCGCCGACCAGATCGTTCTCGCTGGTCTTCAGCTCGCCGCTCAAGAGCTTCTCAATCAGCGGGGCGGCGCGCTGGGCTTGCTGACTGCGGACGTAGAAATCGGCCAGCAAGCGGACGACCGGGGCTAGCTCGGGCCTGAGCTTGAAGGCCTTCTCGTAGGACTGCTGGGCCATTTGTGTCTTGCCCAGGGCCTCGTAGATATAGCCCAGAGCCAAGGGGGCAACGTTGGGCGGGATCATCTCCTCGGCGTCGCTGACGGCCTTTTCGGCTGCGCGCATCTGGTCGGTGTCCACCAGCCATTGCACCAGGGCCACACGGCAATCGGGCGTATTGGGGGCCACGCGGCAGGCCTCGCGGAGGGCCTTCTCGCCCAGGCGTTGGATCTCCGGCAGCTTGTCTTGATGGCCTTCCAGCCTGGCCCTTTGAATCAGCGGCGTAAGTACCTGGGCGAACCAGAGGTGGTCGTGGTAGTCGTTCGACTTGGGATCGTAGGAAGTCTTGGCCACGTCCAGGGCACGGTCGAAATTGCCCCAATGGCTGAAGATCTGGGCCTCTTCCCGGCCGGCCTCGGCAGTAAGCGCCGTCTGCGTGCTGTCCAACTGGCGAATCACTACCTCGGCCTGCTTGTAGAGTTGTCGATCGTAGAGCATGCGCAAGAGCACGCGAATGAAATCCGGGTCGCGATCGCCGGTCAACGAGGCTTGCAAATAAAACTGCAAGGCATCTTCGTCGCGGCCCTGCTGGCGACAGATTCCCCCTTGGAGCACGTAGGGCCGGGACCACGTGGGCCGCATCTTCTGCGCCTGGGCGGCGAAGTCCATGGCCGCGGTCCAGAGGTCCGGCTTCTCGGGCGAGGCCTCCAGCCACAAGCGTACCGCCTTGCAGTACAGCCACAGTGGCCCCTGCCCTGCGAGCTTGTCGATCTGGTCCAACACGCTGTCGAGTTCGGCCAGCGAGGCGGCCGGATCTTGGGCGTTATGCGTCCGCAGGGTCAGTTCGAAGAGGCGGTAGCGGATTGTGGCATCGTGCGGCTGCAGGCGGGCAACCTGCCGGCAAAGCTGTTGGGCGCGGTCCAGATCGTTGATTTCCTGGAGGCGGGTCATCAGCCCAGTCCAAAGTTGCGTTTTTTCTGCGGTGGAGAAGGCCTCGGCGTTGCCGGCCAACTTTTCGATTTCTGCCCCGGCTTGCAGGTGTAACTCGCTAAGCAAGATCGCGGCCTGGGCCAACCGCAACGGCACCCGATCGCCAAGCTTGGCCTTCGCTTCGGCAAGCGTCTTGCGGACCTTGTCGCCTTGTCCCTCTCGAGCGGCCATGTCGATCTGGGCCATCCAGAAATCGATTCCGTCGGGCGCACTCTCGCGGAGCATCTTGAGCAGGTCGTTGGCCGCCTGCGTGCGTCCCAGGGCATGTAGCACCTCGACGTCCAGCAAGACGATCCGGGCGTCGCGGGGCGAGAGTTCTCGTGCCCGGCCCAATGCCTGCTCGACGGCGTCCCAGTTCTGCTCGAAGGAAGCGCGGTGCAGGTTCCAAATCGCCAACGCTCGGGCCAGGGCCAACCAAGCGTCGACGTTGCCGGGATCGTGGATCGCCGCTTGCCCGTATTCCACCACCGCCTGGCGGAACTCGCCGTTGTCGCTCAAGACCTGGGCTAGGCCATCGTAGGCCTTGAAGAACGTCTTGTCGCAGTTCAGCGCATTGCGAAACGCGGACATGGCCTTTTCCGGGTAGCTCTGTTGGCGGTAACAATAACCGATCCAATAGTTGAGGAACTTCAGGAGCTGGGGCGCCTCGTTGAACCGCGGCAGGATCTTCTCGAAGCCCTCGCGGGCCGTTTTCCAATCTTCGTTGCAGTAGGCCACACGGGCCTCGAGAAAGGCCAGTCGGGCTGGCCCGACTTGGCGGTCGCGCAGGCGTTTCATGCAATCCTCGGCGTCGGCAATGTTGCGGGCGTCATCGCCGCTGCGGTCGAGATACAGGTTGGCCAGGCGCCAATCGAGTTCCGCCTTGGCGTCGTCGGACGGGCAGACCTGCATGCCGCGATTCAAGACCTCGATGGCCTTGCCCTGGCGGTCGCGGACCGGCACCTCCGGCTGATCGTTGCGGAACTGGCAGACGTCAGCCAGCAGCGCGTACATTTGTGGATCTTGCGGGGCCATCTCGATGGCCTTCCGCGCATACTGCTCGGCCTTGGGAAAATGTCGCAGGGCCATTTCCGACTGCGCGGCAAGAAAGAGCGTGCTGGGCTGGTCCTTCTTGATGGCCAGCGCCGCCTCGGCCTGTTTCAATGCCTCGGCGTGCCGCCCCAAGTCCGACAGCCACAAACCATAGACGTGGTGCGCGTAGGACAACTTGTTCTTGTCTCTGCCCGGCTCTTCCCAGTAGGCCAGCATCTCTTCCATACAGCGGTCGGCCTGCGCCGCACGGTCCATATGGGAACGGCGGAGGATCGCCGCCTTGCGGACATAGACGTCGACCCAGTCCGGCCTGAGGTTGATGGCCTTGGAAAAACTGATGATGGCCTCCTCCTCCTGGCCCAGGGCAACGAGGCACTTGCCCAACTGGTCCAGCAGGTCCACGTCATCGGGAAGCTGCTCCCGGAGTATTCTCAAGTGCGATACGGCATCCAGGCAGCGGCCCTGCTTCATGGCCGCCTCGACCACCTCCCGCCGTACGCGTTGGATCGTGGGCAGGTCCGGCGGTTTTTTCGCCTCCAATGTGCGGAGCAACTCTTCGAAGACTCCTGCGGCCTGTTTGGGTCGGCCGCACTCCATAAGCCAACCTCCCACTTTTTCGATAGCATCGATGTCTTGCGGTTCAAGCGCTATGTAGGCGCTCATCAAACGAACCGCCTCTGCGCAGGCACGAAGGGACTCCGTATCGTGCTTGACGGCGCCCGACTCCTCGCGGGGGACATCTTTCCAAACCGATTCCGCATGCGTCTTGAAGGTCAACGACTTGCGCTGGACTTGATAACTGTGTAAAAGATGGGCGCTGCCGGCCACAACAAGCACCGTGACGAGGACAACGAGCATCCGCCTGACATTCAACGTCCGCATAATAAGGCCCGGAAAAGAACAAGGCTTGAAGGGAAAACGAGAAGGCCGCGCGCTCCTGCGAGGGAATACTGCGTCCGTAAAGGGTCTCAACAGTACATTATACCATTTTAATCCGGAACTTTGACGGCAGCGGTCATGGCACCGGCTCTAGCCGGAAAAATCGGCATATGGAGTATTTGACCCCTGCCAACTCACGGTCTGTCGATTTACCAGCCGCGCAGCGGCGATATGTAATAGCCCGGGGCGTCAGCCCCGGGACTGTAAAGGCAAATGGCCCCCCAGCCGCGAAGCGGCGATACGCGGACCGACGGGTATCGCCGCTTCGCGGCTGTGATGCTGTTCCTATCGGTTCCTGGGCTTCCGCCCCAGGCTACTACATGCCGCCGCTTCGCGGCTAAATGCCACCCGCTTGCCGCACCAGGAAATAATGTGGGACTAAATCAACAGCCAACTCGCCTGGCAGGTGAACGAGTTTTGGGGCCAATCGTGGCGGGTATCGCTAACAAGACTCCTTTCATTCCTTTGCAGCGATCCCCTAGAAGGGGCGTATACTTCGTCCCTAAGACCCGCACTATTCGCATAATTGGCAAGAAAGCAAGATAGTTCATCAAACAATCCACATGGCGTCGTTTTCATATTCTAGAGTTTTCGTGATAAAATGGAGGTTCACTAGGGCAAACATACTCTCTTCTGGACAACCGGGACATGATCGGGAAATTCCTTGTGAAATTTTTTCGCGGCAGCAGTGTTGGACGTAGTGGTTCCACCAAGAAGATGATTCGTCGCATTGCCATCGAGCCGCTGGAGTGCCGCCGTTTGCTGGCCGTCACCAGCAGCCTCTCCGGATATGCTTATCTGGACACCCACGATTTCGGCGTCAAAGACGCCGACGAGGCCGGGTTCGCTGGGCTGACCGTGCAACTGCAAAGCGTCGACAGCCAGGGGAACCTGAGCAATGTGCCGGGCGTGGCCCCGGAACAAACCCTGGCCGATGGCTCGTATAGCTTCACGGGGCTGGCCGCCGGCACTTACCAGATCCAGATCTTGCCCTCGCCGCAGCTTAATGTGGGCATCTTGTCTCCGGGCACGGCGGGCGGCGCCGCCGGCAACGACGAGATCCAAGTGACGCTCGCCGCCAACCAGGCCGCCACCGACTACAATTTCTCGATCCTCGGCGCGCAGAGTTCGCCGGCGCTCTCCATGAGCGCCGACCAGAGCACGACCGCCCCCAGCGTGACCGTGAACCCCGCCAGCCAGGAGATCGTGGCCGGCAACATGGTGACCTTCACGGCGGCGGCCACGGGCAGTCCCACGCCCACGGTGCAGTGGGAAGTGAGTACCAGCGGGGCAACGGCCTTCAGCGCCATCTCTGGGGCGACCTCCACCACCTACAGTTTCACTACCACGAGCGCGGACAACGGCAACCAGTACGAGGCGGTCTTCACCAACAGCGTCACTTCGGCCACCAGCACGGCAGCCGATCTGACCATTGAGGCCGCCACCGCCCCGGCCGTGACCACCAACCCCAGCACGCAGACGGTAGCTGCCGGCGGCACCGTGACCTTCACGGCGGCGGCCAGCGGCGACCCCACACCCACGGTGCAGTGGGAAGTCAGTACCAGCGGGGCAACGGCTTTCACCGCCATTTCCGGAGCGACCTCGACGACCTACAGCTTCACCACCACCAGCGTGGAAAACGGCAACCAGTACGAGGCCGTCTTCACCAACGTAGGGGGCAGCGCCACCACCTCCGCAGCCACCCTGACCACGATCCTAGGCAGCATTTCCGGGTCCGTCGACATGTCCACGGGGCCGGGCTTCGGCGGCATCACTGTGAAACTCCAGAGCGTGGGCAGCGGGGACGCCCTGAGCGCAGTGTCCGGCGTGGGACCCGAGCAGACCTCCAGCGACGGCGCTTACAGCTTCACGGGCCTCGCCGCCGGCACCTACCAGGTTACGATCTCCCCCTCGAGCAAATACGACGTGGGCACGACCGAGACGCAGGTGACGCTCAGCAGCGGCCAGAGCTCCACGGGCAATAATTTCACGCTCCTGGGCGTGCAGCCCGACGAGATCTCGCTGCGGATGTTCCTTTCGGCCATCACCTCGCTCTCGGACTACATGACCAGCATACACTCGCCGCCCTCGGTGACGACCAACAGCGGTGACACGCCGGCCACCTACACCAGCGGCGGGACGGCGTTGACGATCGCCTCCGGCGCTACGATTACCGCGCCGGACAGTTCCACGCTGACCTCGATGACGGTCACGCTGGAGAGCATGCCCGACGGCAGCGACGAGCAGCTTTCGGCCGACGTGGCGGGCACGACGCTGACCTCCAATTACAATGACGGCGTGCTGACGGTGAGCAATACGACCAGCGCCAGCGACGGCAGTGACGGCATCAACGTGGCCGACGTGTCGGTCTATCAGAGCGTGCTGGATTCGCTGACCTATAGCGACAATGCCGCGAGCGTCACGGCCGGCGACCGCACGGTCGCGATCACCGTCAACGACGGCACCGCCACCAGCACGGCCGCTACGGTGACGTTCGACGTCGTGCAGGGCACGAACATCGCGCCCAGCGTGACCACCGACCCCAGCAGCCAGACGGTGGCCATCGGCAGTACAGCGACCTTCACGGCGGCAGCCAACGGCGCGCCGACTCCTACGGTGCAGTGGGAGATGAGCAGCAACGGCGGATCGACCTTCAGCGACATCAGCGGCGCGACCTCGACGACCTACAGCTTGACGGCTGCCAGCGGGGAAAACGGCGACGAGTACGAGGCCGTCTTCACGAATACGGCCGGCACGGCCACCAGTACGCCCGCCACGCTGACCGTGCAATCCGCCCCCAGCGTAACCAGCAACCCCGCCAGCCAGTCGGTCAACACGGGCCAGACGGCGACCTTCACGGCGGCGGCCAGCGGTACCCCCACGCCTACCGTGCAGTGGGAAGTGAGCACCAGCGGCGCCACGGCCTTCAGCGACATCAGCGGGGCCACCTCGACGACCTACAGCTTCACGGCCACAAGCGCCGCCAACGGCAGCCAGTACGAGGCGGTTTTCAGCAACACGGCCGGCAACGTGACCAGCAACCCGGCCACCTTGACCGTGGACTACGTCACGACCCAGCCCGGCAGCCAGACGGTCACTGCCGGCGGCGCGGCGAGTTTCACGGCCGATTCCAGTTCCAGCAGCGACACGGTGCAATGGGAGGTAAGCGCCAGCGGGGCGACGGCCTTCAGCGCCATCAGCGGGGCGACTTCCACGACCTACGCCTTTGCGGCCACCAGTGGGGAAAACGGCAGCCAGTACGAGGCCGTCTTCAGCAACGGCGCCGGCAGTTTCAGCAGCAGCCCCGCCACCTTGACGGTGGACTACGCGCCAGCCGTGACCACGAACCCGGCCAGCCAGTCGGTCAACGCGGGCAAGACGGCGACGTTCACGGCGGCGGCCAGCGGCAATCCGGCGGCCACGATTCAATGGGAAGTGAGCACCAGCGGCGCGACCGCGTTCAGCGACATCAGCGGGGCCACCTCGACGACCTACAGCTTCACGGCCGGTAGTGCGGAAAACGACAGCCAGTACGAGGCGGTCTTCAGCAACGGCATCGGCACGGCAACCAGCACGCCGGCCACCTTGACAGTGGACTACGTTACGACCCAGCCCGGCAACCAAACGGTCAACGCCAGCGGCACAGCGAGCTTCACGGCGGTCAGTTCCGACCCCAGCAGCGCTGACACGGTGCAGTGGGACGTTAGTGCCAGCGGGGCGACGGCCTTCACTCCCGTCAGCGGGGCGACGTCGACCACCTACAGCTTCACGGCCACGAGCGCGGAAAACGGCAGCCAGTACGAAGCGGTCTTCAGCAACACGGCCGGCACGCTCACCAGCAGCCCTGCCACGTTGACCGTGGACTACGCGCCGGTCGTCACGGCAAACCCCAGCAGCCAGACGGTCAATGCGGGCAAGACGGCGACGTTCACGGCGACGGCCAGCGGCAGTCCCACGCCTACCGTGCAATGGGAGGTGAGCGCTAGCGGGGCGACGGCGTTCAGCGCCATCAGCGGTGCGACTTCCACGACCTACAGCTTCACGACTGCTAGCACGGACAACGGCAGCCAGTACGAGGCGGTCTTCAGCAACGGCATCGGTACGGTGGCGACCACCACGCCGGCCACGTTGACGGTGGACTACGTCACCAAGCAGCCTGGCAGCCAGACAGTCAATGCCGGCGCGGTAGCGACGTTTACGGCCGGTTCCAATTCCAGCGGCGACACGGTGCAGTGGGAGGTGAGCCGCAGTGGGGCAACGGCGTTCACCGTCGTGACCGGGGCGACCTCCACCACGTACAGCTTCGCTACTACCAGTGCGGCCAACGGCAACCAGTACGAGGCGGTCTTCAGCAACAGCAGCGGCAATTTCAGCAGCAATCCGGCTACGTTGACTGTGGACTACGTCACGATGCAGCCTGGCAGCCAGACGGTCGAGGCCGGCGCTACGGTGACGTTCACAGCCAGTTCCAATTCCAGCGCCGACATGGTACAGTGGGATATGAGCACCGCCGGGGCAACGGCGTTCACTCCCGTCACTGGGGCGACCTCCGCAACATACAGCTTCGCGGCCAGCAGCGCGGATAACGACAACCAGTATGAGGCGGTTTTCAGCAACAGCAGCGGCAATTTTGCCAGCAACCCCGCCAAGCTGACTGTGGACTACGCGCCGACGGTGACCTCAAACCCCGTCAGCGAGTCGGCCAACGCCGGCAAGACGGCCACCTTCACGGCGGCGGCCAACGCCAATCCGGCTGCCACCGTGCAATGGGAGGTGAGCGCGAGCGGGGCGGCGGCCTTCAGCACCATCAGTGGCGCCACCTCGACCACCTATAGTTTCACGGCCGGCAGCGCGGACAACGGCAGCCAGTACGAGGCCGTCTTCAGCAACGGCATCGGCACGGCGGCAACCAGCACGCCCGCCACGCTCACGGTGGACTACGTCACGACCTCGCCTACCAACCAGACGGTCAACGCTGGCGCCACGGTGACCTTTGTGGCTGCCAGTTCCAATCCCAGCGGCGCCGATACGGTGCAGTGGGACGTGAGCACCAGCGGCGCGACGGCCTTCACGCCCATCAGCGGGGCGACATCCACCACCTACAGTTTCACGGCCGGCAGCGCGGACAACGGCAACCAGTACGAGGCTGTCTTTAGCAATAGCGCCGGCACACTCACCAGCACCCCCGCCACGCTGGCGGTGGACTACGCGCCGGTCGTTACGGCAAATCCCACGAGCCTGATTGCCAACGCGGGCAAGACGGTGACCTTCACGGCCGCTGCCAGCGCCAATCCGTCCGCCACGGTGCAATGGGAGGTGAGCACGAGCGGGGCGACGGCCTTCAGCGCGATCGGCGGGGCGACATCCACCACCTACAGTTTCACGGCCAGCAGCGCGGAAAACGACAACCAGTACGAGGCCGTCTTCAGCAACAGCATCGGCACGGCGACCAGCACGCCGAGTACTTTGACGGTGGACTACATTACGGCGTCGCCCAGCGACCAGATCGTCGTCGCGGGCCTTACGGCGAGCTTCACGTCGGCCAGTTCCAACCCGGGCGGCGCCGACAAGGTGCAATGGGAGGTGAGCACGAGCGGGGCGACGGCCTTCAGCGCCATTTCCGCTGCCACCTCGACCACCTACAGCTTCACGACCAGCAGTGCGGAAAACGGTAGCCAATACGAGGCCGTCTTCAGCAACAGCGCCGGCACGCTCACCAGTGGCCCGGCCACGTTGACGGTCGATTACGCGCCGACGATCACCGCGACCCCGGCCAAGCAGACGGTCGATGTGGGCCAGACGGCGGCCTTCACGGCATCGGCCAGCGCCAATCCGACCGCCACGGTACAGTGGGAAGTGAGCACGAGCGGCGCGACGGCCTTCACCCCCATCTCCGGGGCGACCTCGATCACCTACGGCTTCACGACCAGCAGCACGGACAACGGCAGCCAATACGAAGCCGTCTTCAGCAACAGCATTGGCACGACGACTACCGCGCCGGCCACCTTGACGGTGGACTACGTCACCACCCAGCCCGGCAGCCAGATCGTCAATACGGGCCAGGACGCTTCCTTCACGGCGGCTAGTTCCAATCTCAGCGGCGATACTGTGCAATGGGAGGTGAGTAGCAGCGGTGCAACGGCCTTTACGCCCATCAGCGGGGCGACCTCATCCACCTACAGCTTCACGGCTGGCAGTGCGGCCAATGGCAATCAGTACGAGGCCGTCTTCAGCAACGGCGGCGGCACGCTCACCAGCAACATCGCCATTCTGGAAGTGGACTACGTCACCACCTCGCCAACAAGCCAGGGGATCAACGAGGGCGATGTGGTAACGTTCACGGTGTCCAGTTCCAACCCCGGCGGCAGCGATACGGTGCAGTGGGAGGTGAGCAGCAGCGGCGCGACGGCTTTCACGCCTGTTTCCGGGGCGATCTCGACCAGCTACAGCTTCACGACCACGAGCGCGGAAAACGGCAACCAGTACGATGCCATCTTCAGTAACGGCGACGGCTCGTTTACGAGCAGTCTCGCCACGCTTTCGGTCGGCTTCTCGCCGTCCGTGACCGCCAGCCCGACCACGCAGACGGTTTACGCGGGCAAGTCGGTGACCTTGACGGCGGCGGCCACCGGCAATCCGGCGCCCGTGGTGCAGTGGGAAGTGAGCACCAGCGGCGCTACGGCCTTCACCTCCATTTCCGGCGCGACCTCGACCACCTACACGTTCACGGCCAGCGGCGCGGATGCCGGCAACCAGTATGAGGCCGTCTTCAGCAACGGCATCGGCGCGGCGGTGACGACGTCCGCCGCCACGCTGACAGTGGTCTACGTAGCGGCCGACCAGACGGACCTGGGGCCGAACAACGATACGGCAGCCGGTTTCACCATCAACGGCGGTACGGTGGGGGAAACGTTCAGTTACGTGGCCAAGAGCAGCGGCGGCAGCGGCACCGTTACGGGCAGCGGCACGCTGAGTTCCACCTCGCAAGACGTGACCAACATCAATGTCTCTGGACTGACCGCCGGCACGTTGACGTATACGGTCACGCTCTCCGGTTCCCCGAGCACGCCCCTGACCGCCACGGCCCCGTTGAAGATCATTCCCAGTGGCTACACGATCGAGGCCGACCAAAGCTCGTACAACCTGGTCACTCCGGCCGGTTTCACAATCACCGTCCCCAGTAACGACATCGGCGACACGATACTCTATATCGTCAACGGCAACGAGAACGGCTTTGTTTCTAGCACTGCGACGATCGCTTCCAGCCCGCAAGACATCACGGGCATCGATACTAGCACGTTCAAAGGCACGGAGGTCCAATTCGAAGTCTGGCTTACGGACCCGGCGGGCAACCAGGGCGACGAAGTGACAACTTCCGTGCCGCTCTACGCGACCGCGCCGGACCCATTTACGATTTCTCCTAGTCCGACCACGATCAACGCTTCCACAGCGGCCGACACCAGCTTCAGCTTCGCCGGCGCCACGACCGGAACCACCTACAGCTACACCATCACCAGCAGCGGCGGAGCAGGCTCGGTCACGGGCAGCGGCCCGGTCAACGCGAGCGGGCAAAGCGTCAGCAACATCGATGTTTCCTCGCTGCCTGTCGGTACATTGACGTACAGCGTGACGCTGACCAATTCCTACGGCAACCCGACCACGGAAACGACGACGGCCGACTTGGCGAGCAGTCTCAACGGATTTACGGTCACTCCCGATCTGAGCGAGTTGAACAGCGTGGCGGCAAGCTCGGCGGGCTTTACGCTCGCTGGCGTGGAAATCGGCAGTAAGTTCACCTATACGATCAGCGGCAACGGCGGCTCGCCCGTGGTCCCCGGCGGCGCGACAGTCAGCGGCAGCGGCAGCGTGACGTCCAACACGCAGGACGTCACGGGCATCGACCTCTCGACCCTGGGCGACGGCACGATCACCTTCAGCGTGACGCTCACGGACGTGGCGGGCGCGACCAGCAATGCGGTGAACGCCACGGCGACGATCGACCGCGAGCAGCCGGCGGAGATCGCGCTATCGACGAGCGCCGCGCTCAGCGGCCAGCCCGCCGGCACGCTGGTGGGCCTGTTGGAAACGAATGGTCCGCTGTCGACGACAGGCTACACCTACACGCTCGTCTCCGGCGCTGGCGGCGGAGACAACGGCTCCTTCCAGATCAGTGGCGACGAGCTGTTGACCAACGCGGTGCTCGGCGCGGCCGGGACTACTTACGACATCCGCGTGCGGAGCACCGACGCGCTGGGCAATTTCATCGAGCAGCAGTTCGTGATCACGTCCAGCGCCAACGATCCCATCACGCCCAGCTTGAGCCTGAGTAACAACGACGTCGCCGCCGGCGCGGCCAACGCCCTGGTGGGCACGCTCAGCACGTCCCCGCCGGACGGCGGAGTGTTAGGCGCAACCATCGACTACACCCTGGTTCCCGGCACCGGCAGCAACGACAACAGTTCGTTCCAGATCGTCAACGGGCAACTGGAAACGGCCACTGCCCTACAGGCGGGCACCTACACGGTCCGCGTCCGCATCTCCAGCACATTCCTCCTCAACGACGCGGTCGACCTGGGCGGGATCACTGGGCCGTACACCCTGCAGATGACCTTCGGTACGGGACCCTTGCCCGCCGGCAGCTTTGGGCAGTTGGCGGCCAACGCCGGCCTGATTACCTTGTCGTCAGACCCCACGCCTCACGTCTGGAATCCGGCGGCCAGCAGCACCAATAAGGAGGTCCCCGGCAGCCTGACCCAACCCAATTACCAGGGGGACTACGACGATTTCTGGACTGCCGTCACGACCGCGGACTCGACGGCCACGTTGAGCAACGTGGTGGGTTCGTCGGGCATCGATCTGAGCGAAAACAAGGCCTGGGCCGTCATCGACCAGCCGGGCGAATACGCGGTCGCTGTGCAGGTCTTCAACGAGCAGGTTTTCACGATTCAAGTAATCTAAACACCGGCGAGTCAGCACGTTCAGCAATCCGGCCGGCGCATGGGAAAGAGGGCATTGAAAAAGCGACTCGCGGCGAACTCGGCCGTGGCCACATCGCCGCGCAGCGAAGCGTTGCCCGCGGCCGCGAATCTGCCTGTTGTCACACCTGCGTCCACGCCAAGACCGGGAAATTCTGTACAGCCGACCGCCGTCAATGCGGTAATCTGCGCGCTGCTGCTGGCGGCGGTCGCACTGGTCTTCGTGCAAACCGGTGGACACGCATTCGTCAATTTCGACGACGATTTCTACGTCTACGAGAATACTCATGTAAACCAAGGACTCACGTTTTCCGGGCTTCAGCGGGCCTTCACGCGGGGCGATGCCAGCAATTGGCATCCCCTGACCTGGATCTCGCACATGGTCGATTGCCAGGTCTACCAGTTGTGGGCCGGCGGACATCATCTGACCAGCGCCGCAATCCACGCGGCGGTTGCGATCCTATTGTTTCTGACGCTGTTGCAAATGACAGGATGCCGTTGGCCGAGCGCCGTTGTTGCCGCCGTCTTTGCCATCCATCCCCTGCGGGTCGAATCGGTTGCATGGGTCGCCGAACGCAAGGACGTGCTCAGCGGCCTGTTCTTCGTTCTCACCTTGGCGGCCTACGTGAACTACGTCCGCAAAGGCGAGTCGTGGGGCCGCTATCTGCTGGTATGGCTGGTCTACCTGCTGGGGCTGTCGTGCAAGCCGATGCTGGTCACGTTGCCGCTAGTGCTCTTGCTTTTGGACTACTGGCCGCTGGGCCGCTGGGGTCGGGTGGGCGGCGCGGCACGTCCGCGGACGTGGCCCTGGAACCTGGTCGTGGAGAAAGTCCCGCTGCTGGTTCTTTCGTTGCTATCGTGCATCGTGACGCTCGTCGTGCAGGAGCAGGCCCTGGTGCGAGGCAGCCGCATCGCCTTATCGATGCGATTGGGGAACGCCCTGCTGGGCTACGTCGCCTACCTGTGCCAATTCCTATGGCCGGAGCGACTCGCCGTATACTATCCTTATTCCCGCCAGGCACTGGACCCTGTCAGCGTGCTGGGCTGTCTGGCACTGCTGCTGGCAGTCTCGTGGGGTGTTGTCTGGCAGCGCAGGCGGCGTCCGTATTTGCTCGTCGGCTGGCTTTGGTATTTGATCACGCTGGTGCCCGTAATCGGCTTGGTGCAGGTCAGCCTTCAGGCCCGGGCTGACCGTTACACCTACCTGACTTTGATCGGACCTTGCCTGGGAGCCGTCTGGGCCGGCGCCGAATGGGTTCGTGGTCGCTGCCGGCTCCTCCCCATTTTCAGTCTGGCGACCTGTATCGTGTTGGCGGTTTTCGCAACCAGTGCCTGGCGCCAGACTGCGGCCTGGCGAAATAGCATGAGCCTATGGACGCAGGCCTTGGCTGCAGGCTACGAGAGCGACTGCGCCTACAACAATCTCGCCAACCTCTACGCTCGGGACGGAAAGGCCGACGATGCGTTGCGGAATTACCAAACTGCCTTGCGGCTGTGGCCCGATTCGGGACTGATTCATGCCAACTATGGCATTTGGCTTGTCGGCCGGGGGCGGGTCGAGGAGGGCATTGCGGAATACCAAATTGCCCTCGCTCTCGATCCGAGAGACTCGGCGGTGGAAGTGAATTTGGGGCGGGCGCTGATTGCTCTGGGCAAGTTGGATCTGGCGGCAGGACACTTTCGCCGCGCGATGGAAATCAATCCGGAGAATTCCTGGGCCTGTTATTATCTTGGCAGTGCGTTGGTGTGCCAGGGACGGTCCGCGGAAGCCGTTGCTGCCTTCCAGCAGTCGCTTAAACTCGATCCGCGCATGGCGACGGCAGCAAACGACCTGGCGAACATCCTGCGTCAATCTCGGCGATTCAACGATGCCGAAGTCCACTACCGCCGTGCGATCGAGATCGATCCCGATTATGCCGAGGCCCACAATAATCTCGGCTTGCTCTTGGCGGAAACGGGACAAAGGGAGGAGGCTGCCACACACTTCCAGAAGGCCCTGAAAATCAAGCCCGAATATGCGCAGGCCCACAACAACTACGGGGTCCTGCTGATGAAACAGGGCATGTTCTCCGATGCGATCGCACACTTCCATACGGCCATCGCCGTGGATCCCAAGTTCGATCTGCCGCATGCCAACCTGGGCCGGGCGCTGAGCCGCCAAGGCCAGACTGCGGCGGCGGCGGCCCAGTTGCGCCAGTTCCTCCGCCTCCAACCCGACCAGCCGCAGGTCCTGGGCTGGCTGGCTTGGATCCTGGCCACGGCCCCGGATGCCCAGGTCCGCTCGGGCCAGGAGGCCGTGGCGCTGGCCGAGAAGGCGGCACAACTTACGGCCCGCCGCGATGCCGGCATCTTGAATAGTCTGGCTGCGGCGTACGCGGAGACGGGCCGTTACGCGGAAGCCGTCGAGGTGGCCCAACAGGCCCTGACACTGAGTTCGGCCGTCGGCCCACAGGCACTCGTTGCCGGGATCCGCGAGTGCTTGGACTGCTATCGCGACAATAAGCCGTATCGGCAGGCGGCGCCGCAGTAGGTCAGGCCGACCATGGCCAGGAAATGGCCAGGAATTATCTAGGCATTTCGGTTGTGGCAAGACTATCTTTAGAGTATCAATCGCTGGCATTACATCAGTTTCAATTATGCGAGCAACAACCTTTGGTGAAAGCAGAATACCTCCGTGGAAGTACAAGATAGAATGTTAGAATTCGGTTAAACACGGATAAAATTTGGCTGCCGTCCTGCCCCCAGCGCGGAAATTTTATTAGAATCGTGTGAGAATCGGCTCTCGACGGAATCGGCCATGGACTCACACCACATCGTGTACCTGCTCGGCGTACTGGCCGCTCTGCTGGCGGCTGCGCGGCTGCTGGGCTACGCGGCGCGGCGGATGGGCCAGCCCGCCGTACTAGGCGAGCTGCTGGCGGGCGTGCTATTGGGGGCTTCCGTCCTGGGGCTGGTCAATCTGGGCGATCAAGACAGTCAGCAAACCGCTATCTTTCACTTTTTGCAGGAAATCGGGGTGGTGATCCTGTTGTTCGAGATCGGCCTGGAAACCGACCTCGTGCAATTGCTGCGGGCCGGCCCATCGTCGACGGCGGTGGCCATTGCCGGGGTGGTGCTTCCTTTTGCCGGCGGATATTTCGTCTGCCACTGGTTTGGCCTGGGAAACCTCGTTTGTATCGTGGCCGGGGCCTCGCTCACCGCCACCAGCGTGGGCATTACCGCGCGAGTGCTCAACGACCTGGGTCGCTTGCGCGACCCGGAAAGCCAGATCGTGCTGGGCGCGGCCGTGATCGACGACATCCTGGGCCTGATCATCCTCACGGTGGTCAGCGAGTTGGCCGAGGGAAAAGAACCCACCGTGGCGATCATTGCGGGCATCACTGCCGTGGCCTTCGGTTTCCTGGCGGCCGCGCTCGTGCTGGGCAATTCTCTCGTACCGCCTCTGGCCCGCTGGTTCAGCCGCCTAGCGGTGCCGGGCATCCTGACCACCTTTGCCCTGGTGCTGGCTTTTGGCCTGGCCTGGGGCGCGGAAATGGCCGGATCGGCCTCGATCATCGGGGCCTTCGCGGCCGGGCTATTGCTCCGCCGCACGCCGCAGATCCACGAGATCGAGAAGGCGATCGCGCCCTTGGGGCACTTCTTCGTGCCCATCTTCTTTGTCGTCGTGGGGGCGGCGGTCGATGTCCGCACGTTTGTGCCGCACGGCGCGGCGGGCTGGCTGACGCTGGAAGTCGGCGGGGCGTTGATTGTCGTGGCCGTGCTGGGCAAGTTCGCCGCCGGGTACGTTCCCTTTTGGTTCCGCGGCAAGAAGGCGGTGATCGGCGTGGGAATGATCCCGCGGGGCGAAGTGGGCTTGATCTTCGCGCAGATGGGATTGACGGCCAAGGTCAACGGCGAACCGCTTTTCAGCCCCGGCCTGTTCAGCGCCGTCACGCTAATGGTGATGGTCACCACGTTCATGGCCCCCCCGCTGTTGAAGGCGCTATTCCAGCCGGTGAAAGGGGAGGGCGGAGCGTGAAGCCAAAATTCGAAATCCGAAGCTCGAAATCCGAAACAAATCCAAACGGCAAAAGTCCAATGATCAAAACGGTCTTGAGCGTTTGGCATAAAGTCGTTTTGAGCCTTTGGTATTGCGCATTTGAACTTGTTTCGTATTTCGAGCTCCGAGTTTCGAATTTCCGCCGGTGTTGTGGTACTCGTTTCGCCCGGCACATCCTATTGCTGATTGGCCTCGTTCTGGCCGCTTTTGCGGGTTGTCGTCCGCCGGCGGAAGGCGTCTGCATGGAAGGCTCGGACACGATGATCAACCTGGCGGAGGCCTGGGCGGAGAAGTATCACGCCTCGCACCCCGAGGCGATAATCCAGGTTTCCGGCGGCGGCTCGGGCGTGGGCATCGCCAGCCTGATCGACGGCAACTGCGACATCGCCAGCGCCAGCCGCAAGATGAAAGACAAGGAACTGGAGCGGGTCTTCCTGAAACGCGGCCAGGAGGCGCGGGAGATCATTGTCGGCTACGACGCCCTGGCCGTCTACATTCACAAGGACAACCCCCTGGATTCGATTTCGCTGGAAGAGTTGGCTGAAATCTACGGCGTGGGGGGAAAGATCACCCGCTGGTCGCAATTGGGCGTCGATCCCAAGCGGCTGGGCAACGACACGATCGTCCGCGTCAGCCGGCAGGAAGGTTCGGGCACGCGCGATTATTTTCGCGAGGCGGTGATGGGCAAGACCCGCGATTACGAACTCGGGTCGATCGACCAGAACGGCTCGGTCGACGTGGTGGCCCTGGTGGCCCACACGCCCAGCGCCATCGGCTACAGCGGCATGGGCTATGCGATGGCGGGAGTGAAGACGCTGAGGATTTCCAAGCACAAGGGCGGGCCTGGCGTGGCGCCGACCTTCGAGAACGCCCTGAAACGCGAGGGCGGTTATCCGATCACGCGGCCGTTGCTGCTCTATACGGCTGGCCAACCGAAGGACAAGGCCGGGGAGTTGTTGCATTGGATTCTGGACGTCCCGGGCCAGGCCGTCGTCAAGGAGTTGGGCTACGTGCCCCTGCCGACCCATGAGTGACCAAACCACGACAACCGGGCGGGCAGTGAGGCGCGGCAGCGGACGCGTCTATGCCGCGCTGCAGGTGGTGCTGGACCGCACGGAACCGGCCGTCGAATGGCTGATTCGGCTCTGCGGCTGGAGCGCGATCTTGTTCGTGTTCGGCATCTTCTTCTTCGTCTTTCGCGAGGCCCTGCCGATGCTCTCGGGCAAGCTGAACCTGACGGAGTTCTTCACCAGCGATC
Organism: uncultured Planctomycetaceae bacterium; assembly: GCA_964615095.1. Lineage (GTDB taxonomy): Bacteria > Planctomycetota > Planctomycetia > Pirellulales > Thermoguttaceae > JANXQG01. The sequence continues at coordinate 19,019 of CAZTPX010000107.1, forward strand.
AATGGCGGCCGACGGCCGAGCCGCAGCCGCACTACGGCATCTTGGTGCAACTCCTGGGCACGCTGGCGGTGACCGGCCTGTCGATGCTCATTGCGGTGCCGCTGGGTCTGGGAGCGGCGGTGTACATTTCCGAGTTCTCCGGCGGGCGCGTACGCGAGACACTCAAGATCCTCATCGAATTATTGGCGGCCATTCCGTCGGTGGTCTGGGGATTTATCGGCTACATGGTGTTGGGACCGATCATCATCCGCTGCACCGGGGCGCCGGTAGGCGTGAACCTGTTGAACGGCAGCATCATCTTGGCCTTGATGAGCGTGCCGATCATTGTTTCCGTGGGAGAGGACGCGCTCAAGGCGGTGCCCGATTCGTTCCGCGAGGCGGCCCTCTCGCTGGGCGCCAGCCGCTGGGAAATCGTCTACCGCGTACTCTTCCCGGCGGCCAAGAACGGGCTGCTGGCCGCCGTGCTGCTGGGCGTCGGCCGGGCAATCGGCGAAACGATGGCGGTGCTTATGGCGACGGGGCATTCCCTGAAGATGCCGCATAGCCTCTTGGATCCCATCCGCACGCTCACCGCCACGATCGCCGCGGAGTTGGGCGAGGCCGTACAGGGCGAGGCGCATTACCGCGTCCTGTTCGTCATCGGGCTAGTCCTTTTCGTAGTGACGTTCATCGTCAATCTCACCGCCGATCTTGTCGTCAAGGGGATTCGCAATGAACGAGCTTGAGCGTAAAGCGGCGGGACCGCACTATGTGCTCCGTTGGCTACCACACGACGGTGGGGTAAGCCAGGACGCCTATCTGTCGCTGGCTGCGGCGTTTGCGGGGATCATGCAGCATGAAGAGGCCTGCCGGCAGGATGGCCAGGCACAACCACTGCCGCCCTGGGATATCACCTTGCAGTCGCCCGGTTGCGATGCGCCGAACGCCCGGCCGCGCTATGTTTACCACGTCAACGCCCGGGCCGCGGGCGGTGGCGGTGAGGGGACGGAAGAATCGCCCTGGTGGGGGCTGGTAACGGCCGTCGAGCAGTTGACCCGGCTAGACCGCGTCGGCCAAATCAAGCTGCGCGCGGGGCAGACGGTCCGCCTGGCCCATCACGAAGTCTTTACGACGACTTCGAACGAGCGCTGGAAGCGCGTCAAGGAGAACTTGGCCCGCTTGGTTTTCCTGGGCACGGCGCTGGCGCTGATCGTGCCTATGGCGGCGATCCTGATCTACTTGCTGGTGCAGGCCTGGCCGGTGCTGTCGTTTTCGTTCCTCGTGCAAAATCCGCGCGATTACATGACGGCCGGCGGCGTCTGGGCACCGCTGGTGGGAACCTTCTGGCTGGTGTGGCTCTCGCTGCTGATCGCCGCGCCGGTGGGTGTGCTGGCGGGCGTCTATCTCAACGAATACGCCCGTAACAACTGGTTTACGCGGATCATCAACCTGGCCGTGGTGAACCTGGCGGGCGTGCCGAGCATCGTGCATGCCTTGTTCGGCGTGGGGGCGTTCGTGATGTTCGCCGGCATGGGCCGTTCGCTGCTGGCCGCTTCCTGCACGCTGGCCGTGATGACGCTGCCGGTGATCATCACCAGCACGCGGGAGGCCCTGGCCGGCGTGCCCATCGCCTTCCGCGAGGCCTGCTGGAACCTGGGGGCCTCGCGCTGGCAAACCATTCGCACGATCGTCTTGCCGAATTCGATCAGCGGCATCCTCACCGGTGTGATCCTGCAAGTTTCGCGGGCTGCGGGCGAAACGGCCCCGATCCTCTTCACCGGGGCCGTATTCTTCAGCACCCTGCCGGAACATGGCGTGCAGGCCTTCTTTCCCTACGGCCTGGGCGATCGCTGCATGGCGCTTTCCATGCACCTGTTCACGCTTTCCACGCAGGTCCGCGGCGCGACACCGGGGCTGCAATACGGCACGGCCGTGGTGCTGATCGGGCTGGTGCTGGCCGTCAATAGTCTCTCGATCGGCCTGCGAGTTTACCTGCGATCGCGGAAGAAGTGGTAGGACGACGATGGACTGCGCCATTCAATTCAACAACGTGACGGCAAGCTACGGCAGCAAGACGGCCCTGCGGGAGATCACGCTTGGCGTGCCGGCAAAGCAGATCTTCGGTATCATCGGCCCGGCCAACTCGGGCAAGACGACGCTCTTGAAGTGCATCAACCGCACGCTGGAATTCACGCCCTCGGCGCGCGTCAGCGGCCAGGTCGTGGTGGCCGGGCGGGATGTGGCCGGCTTCCGCAACGTGTATGAACTGCGCCGCCGCGTGGGCATGGTCTTTCCGCTGCCGGTAGGGTTGCCGTTGACGATCTACGAGAACGTGGCTTACGCTCCCCGCCGCGCCGGCATGCACGACCGCGGCGAGTTGGACGCCTTGGTCGAGCAGTGCCTCCGCTCGGCCATGCTTTGGGACGAAGTGAGCGATCGGCTGGACATGCTGGGCACGCGGCTTTCCGGCGGCCAGCAGCAGCGGCTGACGCTGGCCCGGGCACTTTCGCACCGCCCAGAGATCCTTTGCCTGGACGAATTCTCGATCGCCATCGATCCGATCACGACGATGAAAATCGAGGACGTGCTGCTGGAGTTGAAGGAGCAGATCACGATCGTGCTGGTCACGAACCTCGTGCAGCAGGCCCGCCGGCTGGCCGATCGCACGGCATTCCTGAGCGACTCGCGGCTGATCGAAGAGGGCGAAACGGAGCAGATCTTCACGCAACCAGCCAATCGGCTTACGGAGCGCTACGTCAACGGGGAGTTCGGCTGATGGCCAACGACGAGCAAACGCTGGTACAGTCCAGCATCCAGACCCGGGACTTGAACCTGTGGTACGGCAGTTTCCAGGCGCTGAAGAACATCTGCTTGGACATCAAGCCGGGCCTGGTCACCGCGCTGATCGGCCCCTCCGGCTGCGGCAAGACGACGCTGTTGCGCTGCCTGAACCGCATCAACGAGCGTTACGGCAACGTCACGACGACCGGCCGGATTACAGTGCTGGGCAAGAATATTTACGACGCGGACGTCTCGCTGAGCGAGCTGCGCAAGTCGGTGGGCATGGTTTTTCAGCGGCCCAACCCCCTGCCGATCTCGGTCCGTGAAAACGTGCTTTTCGGGATCCGCGTCCACATTCGCCGGGGGACCTACAGCCGGGCCGAGCAGGACGCCCTGGTGGAGGCGGCCCTCCGCGAGGTCCAGCTTTGGGACGAGGTCAAGGACACGCTCAAGAAGAGGGCGACCCTGCTCTCGCTGGAACAACAGCAGAAACTTTGCATCGCCCGCTTGTTGCCGCTGAAGCCGCGGGTGATCCTCATGGACGAGCCTTGCTCGGCACTCGACGCCGAGGGCATCGAGCGGATCGAGGCCCTGATTCACCGTCTGCGCCGCAGCTATACGATCCTGATCGTGACGCACAACATGGCCCAGGCCCGGCGGGCGAGCGACGAGTGTGTTTTCATGCTCTTGGGCCGCACGGTCGAACATGACACCACGGTCAACGTTTTTCTCAACCCGAAAGAAAAAGAGACGGAAATGTACGTCACGGGCCGTTACGGATAAGATGGAATAGGAGGAAATTCCGAATGTCGATCCACTTGCAACGAGAAATCGACAAGCTCAAGCGAGACTTGTTGTTGATCTGTTCCATCGTCGAGGAACAGGTCGAGATTGCGGTTAGCGCTTTGTTCGACCGTGACCCGGCGCTGGCGCAGAAGGTGCAAAAGATGGACGAGGACGTCGATCGCCGCGAAATCAACCTCGAGGAGGACTGCCTCAAGACGCTGGCCCTGCACCAGCCGGTGGCGATCAACCTGCGGCAATTGATCGCCGCCTTGAAGATCAACAACGACCTGGAACGGATCGGCGACATGGCAGTGAACATCGCCCGCAAGGCGGCCGCCTTGGCCGCGGAAACGACAATCGAAATCCCGGCCGATTTTGCCACCATGAGCGAGCAGACGCAGGCCATGCTGCGCAAGAGCCTGGACGCCATGGTGCAGATGGATGCCGTGCTGGCCCGCGAGGTCTGTGCCAGCGATGACCTGGTCGACCAGTTGAAGGGGAAGATCCGCAGCCGGATCGAGCAGCAGATTCGCCAGGATCCGGAGCACATCGGCAGCATGTTGCGGCTGCTCTCCGTTTCGCGTAACCTGGAACGAATCGCCGATTGTGCCGTGAACATCGCCGAAGACGTGATTTACATGGTGGATGGCCGGATCGTAAGGCACCAGGCAGACTGAGGGAGGCGGATATGCGCAGGCGTCGCTTGTTTTGGCAACTTTACCCGGCTACGCTGCTGATCGCGCTGGCGGCGCTGGCCGCGATCGCGCTGGACGCCACCATGTTGTTGCGGCCGTTCTACATAGCCCACACGGAAGACGACCTGGAGTCGCGGGTCCAGTTGGCCGAGGACCATATCGTCCCGCTCCTGGCGGCCAAGGAATATGCCAAGACCGACGCCCTCTGCAAAGAACTCGGCCAACGCAGTGCCACGCGGTTCACCGTCATCCTGCCCGATGGCACGGTCGTGGGAGACTCGCTGCAGTCGCCGCAGCAAATGGACAAGCACAACGACCGCCCCGAAGTGCGCGACGCCCTGAATACGGACATGAGCAAAGGCGTTTCCGTGCGCAAGAGCGTAACGCTGAAAGAGACCATGTGCTACGTGGCCTTGCCAGTCCAGCAGCGCGGCGAGACGCTGGGTGTCGTGCGGGCGTCCGTTTCCATGGCGGGGATCGACGGCGCGCTGGGTACGATCACCGACCACATCCTCGTGGCATGCCTGTTAACGGCCGCACTGCTAGCGGTCGCCACGCTGATCATTGCCCGCCGCGTCGTGAAACCACTCGAGCAACTCAGCCGCCACGCCGAGTGGTTTGCCCGCGGCGACTTGGACCATCGCCTTTCCACCGCCAGCTCCGAGGAGATCGACGGGCTGGCCGAGACGCTCAACAAGATGGCCGCCGACTTGAAAGACAAGCTCGATACGGTGGTGCGGCAGCGGAACGAGCGCGACGCCATCTTGTCGAGCATGGTCGAAGGTGTGCTGGCCATCGACACCGACCAGCGTCTGCTCCGCATGAACGAGGCCGCGGCCCGCCTCTTGGGCATCGAGGCGGCCCGGGCGGAAGGCCGCTCGCTGCCCGAGCTCGTGCGCAACATCGAACTCCATAAACTCGTGGCCGCGGTGATTGCCACGCAGCAGCCCGCCGAAGGCGAGATCGTGCTCCGCGACCGGGAGGCGCGCTTCTTGCACGTCCACGGCACGGTGCTCCGCGACGCTCCCGAAGGCCGCAACGGCGCCCTGCTGGTGATTTACGACATCACCGACCGCAAGCGGCTGGAGAGTATCCGCCGCGATTTCGTGGCCAATGTCTCGCACGAGTTGAAAACGCCCGTCACGTCCATCCAGGGCTACGTCGAGACCCTGCTGGACGGGGCAATGGACGACAACGAGAAGCGGGAGAAGTTCCTGCGGATTGTCGCCAAACACACGGAGCGACTGCACGCGATCCTCGAAGATCTGCTCACTTTGGCCCGTGTCGAGCAGGAGGGGGAAAAGATGCAGAGCGTGCTGGCCAACGGGCCGCTGCGCGGCGTATTGGAAGCGGCCGTTACGGCCTGTGGCGCGAAGGCCGAGGAGAAGGACATGCAGATCCAGTTGACCTGCCCCACCGAGCTGACGACCTCGATGAACGCCTCGCTGCTGGAGCAGGCGGTGGTCAACCTGATCGACAACGCCATCGCCTACAGCCCACCCGGCCAGAAGGTCGAGGTTTTCGGTCTAGCCGGCGAGCGGGAGATCGAGATTCGAGTTCGCGACCACGGCTGCGGCATCGGCCGCGAGCATCTGCCGCGGATCTTCGAACGGTTCTACCGCGTGGACAAGTCGCGCAGCCGGGCCTCCGGCGGTACCGGCCTGGGGCTGGCCATTGTCAAGCACATCGTCCAGATCCACGGCGGCCGGACCGCCGTGGAAAGCGTGCCGGGCGAAGGCAGCACGTTCTCCATCTTCTTGCCGAAGTGACGCAATCCACCCGGACGAAGGGTTTTTCTTGACTCTGGGTGTGTTCCGGTTTATGCTGGAGTTAGCCGCTTATTCAGGGCAATAAGTGTTTGGCTGCTCTTCTCCCGCTTCTCTTCTTATCGAAAATGTCGTCACGAGCCGTTCTCGCATCATTGTTTGTCACTGTAGTTACGGTGTTGTGCTTGTTCGGGGGGCCGGCGGCCCAAGGTTCGGACGCCGACACAATCGGCGCAACCGCACTGCAACAGACCGACCCCACGCTCACTGGCGCCGGCGTTGCCATCATCCAGGCCGAAGCACCCATCGCGACTAACACCTTCGAGGTGAACCCCGCCTACGTTGGGTTGTCACCGAGTATTTTCACCTACATCGACAGCAGCGGCAGCATCGCCAACTCGGCAACCTTTCCCAACAACGTGGGCCTGGAATCGTCGCACGCCGACGCGGTCGCCGCTTGCCTGACCGCCATCGCGCCGGGCATCGGCTGCATCGATAACTACGACGCAGATTACTACTACTCCCAGGTCATCGCCAGCGGACGAGAGCCCTCGTCGATCAACTCGGCTCTGCACAACGCGGAGATCGTCAATCAGAGTTTCATCTTCACGAACACGAGCACGGCAAGCGCGAATGCCATCGACCAGTTCTACGATTTCTATGCCGAGAAGAACAACGTGCTGTTCATCAGCGGGGCGGGCAATAGCGTGAGCCCCCCGCAGGCGCCTTCAACGTGCTACAACGGAATCTGCGTGAACGCCATTTCCATGAGTCCGGCAACGCTCGGTCCGACGAGCGACGGGCGTTCCAAACCCGATCTGACGGCGCCCGGCAACGAGACGAGTTATTCCACGGCGGAAGTATCGGGAGCGGCGGCGATCTTGTTGCAGGCGGCCAGCCGCGGCGACGGCGGCACGGGCACAGCAGGCGAGGCCAGCGACATTCGCACGCTCAAGGCCCTCTTGCTCAATGGCGCCACCAAGCCCGCGGGTTGGAGCCACACCGACACCGCGCCTTTGGACCCGCAATACGGCGCGGGCATGGTGAACGTCGACCTGTCGTGGCTGGAACTGAAGGCGGGCAACCAAACGGTCTCGGCTTCTACTCCCACGGGTCAACTCGAAGTGCCGGTGAATTTGCGGCTGGCTACCGGCTGGGACCTCGGTTTCCTGCCCAACGGCACAACTACGAACCACTACTTCTTTACTGCGCCGACCACCGGCGACGCCAGCGATTCGCTCACGGCGACGATTGCCTGGAACGTGTCGGAATGGAGTGCCAGCGACACGGCTATCCTCAATAACCTTGATCTGGCGCTTTACGACACGACGAACCCGTCCTCACTCGTGGGCATTAGCGACAGTACCGTCGACAACGTGCAGCAACTTTACTTGACGGACCTGGTGCCTGGCCATACGTACGATCTTCAGGTCTACGATGCCGCGGCCCGCGTGAACGGCGGCGCCGAGACCTACGGATTGGCATTTTCCTCGGCGGGGCAGGCAGCGTCGGCCGTGCCCGAACCGTCTTCGCTGGTTCTTTTTACGGGAGCCTTGGGCTGCGGGCTGGCGGCCATGATCCGCCGCAGGATGAATCGGCGGGGCGAGCGCAAATAGAAACGGGACCGGCCAAGCGCGACCAGCCCCGTTTCACGCAGACGATTAGAAGATTACTTCTCTTCAGTCTTCTTGGGGGCGTCTGGCTTGGCATCAGCGGGCTTGGCATCAGCGGGCTTGGCGTCATCGGGCTTGGCATCAGCGGGCTTGGCATCAGCGGGCTTGGCATCAGCGGGCTTAGCATCAGCGGGCTTAGCATCAGCGGGCTTAGCATCAGCGGGCTTAGCATCAGCGG
>CAZTPX010000107.1:26976-33332 GCA_964615095.1 uncultured Planctomycetaceae bacterium
GCTTAGTGACCGTCGATTTACCTGACGGCTTGCCCTTGTTGGTTTCCTCGGGGCCACAGCCCACGAAGACGACTGCCAGACACAGTGCGAAAAATCCTGCACACAACTTCATTCGGTGATCTCCTTGCTTGGAATCTGCCGCGGATCTGTTAGGGTTCGCGCACCGAGCGGAATCCCCGGTCGAGGGACCCCGGCAGACTCTCGGGTCAATACATCAATTTACAAAAACCACTTTGTACCATTTTCTCCTTACGGCTCACGTTGCCGCAGAGATTCCGTTAGTCTGATGTTTGGAAGCACTGCTTGCAAGGGGCAGGGAGAAATTTTTTGACAATTGTCATGGCGAGTGCAGTGAAATTTCCCAAAGAAGTACGCTATCATTGCCAAATTCCTGCGGAAACCACTACCAAGGAGGGGATCGGTTCATCCACGGCCCCTTGGGATCGCAATTGTCGTAGGCACACGCCGTGTGCCGTCCACAAACTCACGGCATACGGCGTGTACCTACGACGTTCGAATTGCACTCCGTTAGTAGTGAATTCCAGACCCCCCACTGGGCTTCCCTCCCCTTGTCTCGGGCCTGCGGCCCGATTATCATCGATAGTTTTTGGGAGTTAGCAATGCGTCACGTGCTTTCCGCACTAGTCCAAAACGTGCCCGGTGTGCTCTCGCACATCTCGGGTATGTTGGCGTCGCGCGGCTACAACATCGATAGTCTCGCTGTGGGTGCGACTGAAGATCCCCAACTCTCGCGGATGACCTTCGTGGTCGTCGGCGACGACAACGTGCTGGAACAGGTACGGAAACAGTTGGAAAAAATTGTGACGGTCGTTGTTGTCGACGACATTGGTTCCCAAGATCACGTGGAACGCGACCTGATGTTGATCAAGGTTTCGGCGCCGGCGGGCCGGCGGGCGGAGATCTCCCAGCTAACCGAGATTTTCCGCGGCCGGATCGTCGATGTCGGCCCGGAAAGCATGATCATCGAGATTGCCGGACAGGAAGGCAAGGTCGAGGCATTTATCGAGATGATGCGGCCCTTCGGCATCATCGAAATGGCTCGCACCGGACGAATCGCCCTGGTCCGCGGCAAGGGCGACGGACAATCCAGCGTGAAAATCGATAATCCCTAGAACCTACCCGAGAACCGAGAGATGGCCCTCGTTCGTGCCAATCACGATCCGGTTCTCGGATAGGTTCTGTAATTTTTTGGACAGGAGTTTCCATTATGGCGGCGAAGATTTATTACGACAAAGACGCAGACCTTGCTCTACTGAAGAACAAGACGATTGCCATTCTCGGCTATGGCTCGCAGGGGCATGCCCACGCCCAGAACTTGCGCGACAGTGGCTGCACGGTGATCGTGGCCGAGTTGCCGGGCACACCCAACGGCGACCTAGCCGTCAAGGACGGTTTCACGCCGATTTCGGCCGCGGAGGCCACCAAAAAGGCTGATATCCTCACGTTACTCTTGCCCGATGAGCTTCAAGGCGAGATTTTCCGCACGCAAATTCGCGATCACCTCACGTCCGGCAAAGTGATCGTCTGTTCGCACGGGTTCAACGTCCACTATGGCCAGTTCGACGTGCCCAAGGGCGTTTCAATCATCCTTGTGGCGCCCAAAGGACCAGGGCACCTCTTGCGGGCGGAGTTCGTCCGCGGCGGCGGCGTGCCCTGCCTGATCGCCGTGGGCGAAGGCTCGACCAAAGAGGCGTTCGATATCGGCATGGCCTACGCCAAGGGTATCGGCGGCACGCGGGCCGGTGTGATTGAAACCACGTTTGCCGAAGAGACCGAGACCGACTTGTTTGGCGAGCAGGCCGTGCTCTGCGGCGGCGTCAGCGCACTGATGAAGGCCGGTTTCGAGACCCTCGTGGAGGCCGGTTATCAGCCAGAAATGGCCTATTTCGAGTGTATCCACGAAATGAAACTGATCGTCGACTTGATTTATCAGGGTGGCCTGAACTACATGCGGTACAGCATTTCCAACACGGCCGAATATGGCGACTATACGCGCGGCCCGCGGATCATTACCGCGGAAACCAAGGCCGAGATGAAACGAATCCTGGCCGAGATCCAGGACGGCCGCTTCGCCCGGGAGTGGTTGCTGGAAAATCGCGTCAACGCCCCCTCCTTCAAGGCCCAGCGGCGGCAGGAACGCAACCACCTCGTGGAGCAAGTCGGCCGCGGCCTGCGCCGCTTGATGTCCTGGATCAACGCCAAGGAAGTTTGATAGTCCTAGTCCGTTCGGAAAAACCGTCGAAAATACCCGATTGTTGGAGTCCCGCCTTTAGGCGGAATTTTCAGGCATTCCGGCTAAATCCGGGACTCCAACTCGCTTATTTCTTCCGAATGCTCTCGTAAAGACTCCGTCCCGACAAGCCGATATTTTCGTGTTATCGACCGCCACGCTATAATGCATCATTGAGGAGTGAGATCGATGGCCGCGATACCCACGAGCCCCCAGCAACAGCAGGAAACCCACCAAACATTCGAAGCACTCAAACCGGGTGATCGAATCGAGGTGGCCCATGTCGTTTCCATTGGTCCGAAAAATTGGACAACCAAGAGCGTTGGCACGGTCGTGCAGACGGAACGGGGGCGGCACGGCCTGCACTTTCGCCGCAATTTCGATGACAAGGTATTCAGCGATTTCATTTTGCTGCGGCGGCAGGACGGCGAATTGACGATGGTCGCCCTCGACGAATTTACGACGGTGCAACGCTTATGATCGACTTTGCATGACCCCTCCGACACTCGTTTCTTTGTTCCAAACGCACCCACGCAGCTTTGAAGACAACCGCTTCGTCTACGCCGTGGTCAGCCGCCGTGCGGGCGGGGTCTCGATCGGAGTGAATCTCAATCCCGAGAAGTACTGCAATTTTGACTGCGTTTACTGCCAGGTGGACCGCACGGTCCGCGGCGGGCCTGTGCTGCGAAAGATCGACTTGCCGCAGTTGGCTGCCGAACTGGAGGAAATGGTCGAGTTGGCTGTCAGCGGCCGGCTGTTCGAAGGCACGCGGTTTTCGACGACGCCGGCCGAATATCGCCGGCTCAACGACATCGCTCTGAGCGGCGACGGCGAGCCGACCGCTTCGCCCATCTTCGACGAAGTGGTGCAGTTGTGCGCCGACGTTCGCCGCCGCGCTCCCGATCAGGTGAAACTCGTGCTGATCACCAACGCCACGCTCCTGCGGCGCGAGCGGGTCCGCAAGGGGCTGGAAATCTTGGAGGCCAACAACGGCGAAATTTGGGGCAAACTCGACGCCGGCACGGAAGCCTATTACCAGCAGGTCGACCGTTCCAAAGTCCACCTGGCCGAGGTGCTGGAGAATCTGGCGAGCGCGGCGCGACAGCGGCCGATCGTGATTCAGTCGCTATTTGTACGACTGCGAGACGAACCGCCGCCGCGGGCGGAACTGGATGCCTATTGTGATCGGCTTTGCGAGTTGCTTGTCGGCGGCGGACAGATCAAGCTGGTGCAGATTCATACGATCGCTCGACGGCCGGCGGAGGGCTTTGCCGCGCCGCTGGAAAACTCGGAAGTCGATGCCCTGGCGGAATTGGTCAGGCAGCGCACCGGACTTGCCGTCGCCGCGTACTACGGCAATGGATAGGACCCGCGAATCAATAAGTGTCGCATTGTTGCCTTTCGCTCCGCGAAAGCCGCATCTTTCGCGGAGCGAAAGGCGACAGTTATTGATTCGCCGGTCCTAGCGGACCGGAAGCGAACTATCTTATGTCGGTCGTGGCATGCGAGGCCTGCAGCAAATAGGGATTGGGACGCCTAGGATACGCAACGAGCGAGGTGTCGTCAAACGGCAGCAGTCGCGGGGGCTTCTCATCGGCAATGAGCACCCAAGCCTTGCGGTCGGTGTAGTAGTCCCGCAGCCGCTGGTCGTCGGCAGGCGAGATCTCACGTGCCCAAACTACGGTCGAGCCGTCAATATCGGCCCGATTGTAGACCCACTCCTGGTGGCAATCGTGGTCGGGCGCGTAGCGCACGAATACCAGGTGACGCTCGCCGTCGTTTTCCAATCGCTGGGCAATTTGTTGCCGGGCGGTTGTGCGCGCGCCCGCGAACCATGTTCTGCCTAATGCCAGGACGTATCCCAGCAGGCAAAATGCCACTACGGCCGCCGACAACCAGCGACCTGCCCGACGGCCCTGCCATCGCCAGCCGCGCAGGCTTCTCATTCCAGCCACGACTTGTACCAGCACCAGCGCGGTAATCGGGGCCGCGTAGTGGGGCGTGAGGTTGATCACCTGGGTCAACGCCAGAAACACCAGCCCGCAGGTCGCCGCGGCCAGCCAAAGCCAGCGGTCGCGGCAGTTGCGCCACAAGGCCACGAGCGGTAGCGCAAAACCGATGCCGACAAAGTACTGAAAGAAGTCGCAGACACGGGTCCACAGCGACAGGTTCATTCCGCAAAAGACTTGCCGGCGTATGAACCGCGACCGCTCCCAGCCGACGAACAAATCACCCATTTCCGGGTGGCGATAGGAAATCACGGGGCCCAAGGGCTGCCAAAAGAACGTCGGGCAGGATTCATAGGTGGCATCGTGAAGCCAGTATGGCATGACCAGTGGATGGCCCGTGACGGCGGCGTGGTAGCATAGCAGCCAGGCGGCGGCCGGCACAAACACTGCGAGCGCAGCCGCCATGGCCGGCAGCCCATGGGCGATTGTGTCTCGTAACCCCAATCGCCAAAGCCAAACGATCAAGACCACGGCAGCCGGCAAGCTGGCAACGAGGCCTTCATAAGGGCGAGTATACATCAGCACGGCCAAACCGAGTCCCAAGGGAAATCCGGCCCACCAGCGGCGCTGGCGGACGATTCGCGGCAACGCTCCATAGACCAACGCGCCGCCACAGGCTGCAACCGCGCCGCCCCAATACGATTGTCCCCAGTAGGATGGCGCAAGCCAGCAGATGGTCAACAGACCGCCCAGCAGCGCCCAACGGGGCCGCAACCATCCTTGGAAGAGCCAGCATGCCGCCGCGCAGGCTGCCGCGATACTAAGCCACAAACCCACGGCTGGTTGTCCCGACAGCGCCTGTCCCAGGGCGAGCACCAGTCCTTGGCCAGGCGGATATTTGGCCATGTACGTGGGTTGCTGAAGGATGTAGATGCTCTCAAAATGCGGCCAGAAGGGATGGGCCGGGTTCGTCAATCGGCCTGCGGCGAAAGTGTCGGCCGCCAACAGGTATGAGAACTCGTCGTGGACTTTCGGCTGACGGACCCCGTGAAGATTGAAAGCGGCAGTCGCTACAAAGGCTGCCAGGCCGACGACGACCAGCGTAAGCCCTCGCCGCCGGGCCAGTCGGTCCGACGCGCGAAATGCCCCCCGGAGGAACCGTAGGAGGCGCCGTAAGCCATTGCCTGCCAACATATTATCACCTATACTCGATGTGGTCCCCGTTTTGATTCAAGGTTCCCACCAAGGAGAGTCCATCCGAGGAAGCGTGGATAAATACTAGGGTGACAAACCCCCGGTTGACCTTGATCAACACATTCTTGGTGGTATGCGCCGAGGCTTATACAAGGAACGAACTTGCGAGACAATCCCTATAAAGATGGGTGCGATCCACGTAAACTGAATACAGCCGGTGATTTTATGCCACACCCAGTGTCCTCCAAATAATCGTCACATGCGCCGCTGACGATTTATCAAGGTGAAGGGTTTGTCTCGCAAGAAAGCAAGGTGAACCGACGCTAGGCCGCTAGGTTTGACGCCTCGAAAAAGATGAACGATGGGGCCGAGGAGCGTGTAGAGTTATAGCGTCGCCTGCTCAAATCAGCTTACGAACTGCTCTTCCTGCTCGTCGCTGTGCGTGGTGATTTCGCCCGCGTCTTCCAACCGGCGGACGACGTCCACGATCTGCTGCTGCATCTGCTCGACCGCCGAAAGCTTGACCGGCCCGAGATACTCCATTTCCTCGCGCAGCATGTCGGCCGCGCGCTTGGACATGTTGGCCAGAATCTTCTCTTTCAACTCGGGATTGGCGCCCTTCAGGGCCATCGCCCATTGCGAGTTGTCGACGTTCTTCAAGAGCATCTGGATCTCCTTGTTGCCCAGACCGTTGATGTCGTCGAACACGAACATCAGGCGGCGAATCTCTTCCACCAGTTCCGGGTCCTCGCGGGAGAGATTCTCCAGGAGACTGCGCTCCGTGGCGCGATCGATGACGTTGAGCATGCCAGCCACCCTGGGCACGCCGCCGGCATTCTCGAACTGCTGGCTGACCACGCTCGACATGCGATGTTCCAGCCCGCGCTCGACTTCCTTGACGATCTCGGGGCTGGTCTGGCCCATCGTGGCCACGCGGCGGATGACCGACAACTGCCGCTCTG
>CAZTPX010000108.1:0-32349 GCA_964615095.1 uncultured Planctomycetaceae bacterium
AAGTCTTCCTAAACAGTGCAGTCGGAATAATCGGCAAACTCGTGGCCGTTCTTTGCACTGTTTCAGGGAATTCGCTCAAGACCTGACAAAAAGAGACCAGGCAGAACGAAAACCCCCTTGGCGGGTTGTCGCCAAGGGGGCCGTGCAACAAATAGGTTGTGAAGGTTCGCTAACCCTCGTAGAGACCGGCTGCTATCCTCCAGCGGGTGCCCACTGGGTCTCGTCGGCCGTGGGTTCGCTGCCGTTCTTGCTACCCTCGGGAGTTACCATGATTTGAAAAACTGTCTGACTGCCGCCGGTTGCCGTGTTCAATCCCACATCGTCGCGGAGGAATTGGGCATGATTATCGAAGAAGACCACCACCGCTCCATTAGGATGGGCGGAATTGATGTTCGCGGTCATTGTGTTGCCGTTATAGTAACTGAGCTGACTGTTATAGGCTGCCGAAAAAGGGGTGATCAGACCGGCATTGTAATAAGTGGTGTAAGCAGACAAACTTACGCCGAAGGTCTGCTTGAGCAGATACGAAGTCGGCATTGTGTAGGTTGTGGCAGTGTCGCAATCGTACCAGTTGTGGGCTTTAGCGGTCGCGCCGGCGGTTGCTGCGGCGTTGGGAGGGGCTTGGGTATTCTCACCCAACATGAGGGTGGTCGAGGTGCCGTCGTTACTGGAGACATAGTCCAATGTCTGCGGGGCCAGTGCGGTGGATCCCGACGAATAGAGATACTGGTCTCTGAGCACTAAGCCGTTGGCGACGTAGGCACTCGGGCCGACACCCGTAATGTTACTGGGCGGATCGCTGGGGCAAATGAGCACTTGGAGGGAAGTCGCGCTGCCCGTAATAACGAATGTGCCCCATGTCCCCGCCGGCTTGACTTTGTTCTGCCAGATATCGGCGCGTTCCAAATTCGGCAGCAGCATGGTCAACCATGAAACCACCACCGTTCCCGCGGCGGTTGAGCCGTTGGTAGTTGTCGTTACCGTGTTCCGCCAACCGGGGAAGACCTGCTTGGAACTTGCGTACTCCAGCAAGGCCGTACCCAACTGTCTCTGATTGCTCATACATTGAGTCCGCCGACCGTTTTCCCGTGCCGCCTGAATGGCCGGCATGAGCAAAGCGATCAACATACCGATGATCGTGATCACCACCAATAACTCGACCAGGGTAAAGGCCGGGCGCACCCGTGCCACGCGATTTGTTCTCTTCTGCCGTTCCATAATCCGACTCCTTTGCTGCAACAGGTCCCCTAGACCCAGCCCGCGGCCTGCGATTTTGCAGGCCGCGGCAGTACCGCAGGCCCCGCGACCATCGCACGCCTTGCCCAATGGTATTGTCTCAAATTCTTGCCGGAAAATCCAGCGTTTCTCTCGATTTTTTTCCCGGGCTGGAATTTTTCTCCAATTTCTACGAGAATAGAGGGTAGGGGCAGGAGGTCTATGCCTGAATCTTGAGAGGAATTACGCCCATGTGTCGCTTCCGGCGCGGTTTTACCCTGATCGAATTGCTCGTCGTCATCGCGATTATCGGAATCCTGGTGGCGCTCATCATTCCGGGTGTCAACGTGGTACGGGAACACGGCCGCCAAAGCATCTGCCTGAACAATCAGAGGCAGATCGGCATGGCCATGCTCAGCTACGCGAGCAGCAAGCAGCACCTTCCCGGCGTCGTGGAGCAACTGCCGGGGGGCGGGGCCATGTACAACTGGGTCGAGGCGCTTTCCCCCCAGTTCGACCGTTCCGACGTATGGGAAGCGGTTTGCAATGGCAAGCTGACCAATAGCTCCACTTCGATTCCAAGTATCAAGGTCCTGATTTGCCCCGACGACCCTTACCTGTCGAATGTGACCTCGACCAACTACCAGGGGATATTGAGCTATGCGGTCAACGACAAGTTCTTTGTGAGCTATGTCAATTGCAGCAGCGCCAACGCGCCGGTCAACCGAAGCTGTACAACGGTCTCGCCGGCCGTGCTCTCGAATCTCAAGTACCGGTCCATTGCCAGTGATTGCGACATCACCGCTTATCCGCACGGCGAGACCGCCATGCCCGCGACAACCATCATGTTGGGCGAGTGTACGGGCGATGGAGTGACGGTCACAGCGCACTCGGCGGGCCCTTGGACCAAGACGGGCACTACGACGGCCCCGGCCTGGTCGCAGTTGACCTTTGTGGGGCCGACGCCGCTGACTGCACAGACGCCGGTCACGCCCGGCATCTTGAATTGTGCGCATCCGGGTAGAGTGATCGCCGTGTTCTTCGATGGCTCCGGCCAGATACTCGCCAACGACACGATGTATCCGCAGTAGCAAATGAAAAGGCCCTGGGATCGATGTCAATCCCAGGGCCAAACCAGCCTCTTCCACTTACTTCTCGCTCTACCGCACCGCTTCGTTCAGCATTTTGGTGTTAGGGACAGTGTGCCGGTTGATCAGGCCGTGCTCCTCGCTTTCGATGACCGTGGCCACCGGGCCGACCTCGCGCACCGTGCCTTGCAAGCCAGCCACCTCAACGGCATCGCCCGCGGCCAGCCGCTGGCGGAGATAATAGCCGGCGAGGATCCCGGCCATCACGTCCCGCCCGCCGAGGCCCAGGGCCAGGCCGAAGCCCAAGGCCAGGCCGCCGCAGATCAGGAGGATCATGTAGTCCAACAAGTGGAACTGGATGCCCAAGTGATTCAAGGCGAGGATGAAGGTCAACAAGGCCAAGGTGTAGTAGCAACCGTTGGCCAAGTGCTCGGCATAGGAAATGCCCAGCCGGTCGGTGCTGGTGGCAATCACGCCGCGGAGAAAGGCCGCGGCGAACAGGCCCGCCACGACAATCACCGTGGCCACCAGGAGGTTCGGTATGTACTGGGCCACTTTGCTCATGGCGGCGGAGACTTCCGTCAGCCCCAGGATATTGAAGGCCGCCATGAAGAACACGCAGATCAGCAGCCAGAAACCGATCGTGCCCACGATCGTCGGCACGTTCCGCTCGATGCCCATATGCCGCATCGACTGGGCCAATCCGCTCCGCTCGGCGGCGACTTGCAAACCGAGTTTCTCACTCACCTTGGTGAGCACTTTGCCAATCAGCCGGGCTACCACATAGCCGGCCACCACTACGACGATCGCCGCGACCACCTTGGGACCATACAGGATGACCTGGTCCAGGGCCTGCTGGAAACTGTTCTGCACGGAAATCTTTGTCGATTCCCAAACCGTAAGAGCGCCATCTGCCATCAACATGATTCTGTTCCTTTTTCGCACGAGGTTCTTTTTTGGCGGGCCGCACACATCGGCCCTGCTAATAGGTCAGATGCCGCAGGCGCGGGGCGCGTCACAAGCAAATTCGCCAAATGCCCGGAAGCAATGGTAACGATTTCAGCGGATTTGCGAGAAAATTGGAAGGAATGGAAAAGAAGAATGACAGAAATATGATTGACAGAAATATGCCTGGTTGAGGGAAATAGCGTGCCCCCGTATGGACTATCTTTCTGTCAACCATATTTCTGTCATCTAAAGAGCGTGGCCTTTCCTCCTCTTCCCCGATTGCTTTACCCCGCCCCTTGGGATAGGATTTCGCCATATTTCTGCCTCTTGCCGCTGAATAATCGCTCCAATGCCTTCCGAGAAAGCCAGCGCCCTGGTCCTCCGCACGATCGATTTCAGCGAAACGAGCCTGGTGGTTTCGCTCTTTACGCGGGAATTTGGCAAAATAGGGGCCTTGGCCAAAGGCGCCCGCAGACTCAAGAACCCGTTCGAGTCTGCTCTTGACGTACTAGCCCTTTGTCGAATAGTCTTCCTCCACAAATCGTCTGAAGCGCTCGACTTGGTGACCGAGGCCAAGCTCCTGCGGCGGTTTCGCCCTACGGG
The DNA here is from genome assembly GCA_964615095.1 of uncultured Planctomycetaceae bacterium. Lineage (GTDB taxonomy): Bacteria > Planctomycetota > Planctomycetia > Pirellulales > Thermoguttaceae > JANXQG01. Next base: position 3,855 of record CAZTPX010000108.1, read on the forward strand.
ACGGAACCTCGCAGGGCTGTATGCCGGCTACTACGTCGCCGAGTTGCTGGCGGACTTGACCGACGACAACGATCCTCATCCTGAACTTTTCGATCTGGCAGATGAAACGCTCGCCGCGCTAGCGGCGGGCGAAGTGGTCCACCGGCGGCTGGCGCGCTTCGAACTCGGCGCCCTGCGCTTCCTGGGCCATTCGCCCGCACTGGACCACTGCGCCGAGTGTGGAACGGAAATCGACCTCGCCGGACGGATTGCCTTCGGCGGGACTCACGGCGGCGTGCTCTGTCCCGAGTGCCGCCGGGGAAAGAATCAGGTTGTCGCGGTGAGCGCGGGAGTGCTGCGGACGATGGCCCAGTTGGCCGATTTGGAGGCCCAGACGTGGCGACGCATGGAAATCGACGCGCGGATGCTGGGCGAGTTGCGCGGCGTATTGAACAACTACATCGTTAACCTTTTGGGTCGGAAACCGCGGATGTACGACTACCTCCACGACTTCTGGAGCTAGCTCGACAGGATTGCCGGCCGGCAAATGTATCCGGCACACTCCGTGTGCCGTTGCCGACCGGCACACAGAGTGTGCCGAATACATTGCCCACGACTGCTTCCCCAGGGAAGCCGGCCGACAAGGACGTCGCCTATGCCACAATCAAATCTCGGCAAGAACTTCTGCTGGCTGGTTTTCGCCGGACTGCTGGCCGTACTGGCCGGCTGCACGCCTGGGCAGTACGCGACACAGGACCGCGCGTACACGCCGCCGTCGACCTACACGCCCGGCTCTTCGTATTCCGGCCCATCGAGTAACGGCCTAGCCGCCGGACAACAGCCCAGCGGGACGTCGCCGACCACTACCACACGCTACTTCGATCCCAACGTGGTGCCTGTCGGGGCTACCGGGGTAGCGCCGGCCGGACCGTCGACCATGCCCCCAGACGCCGGCAACGCTTCCGCCGGCCCGCCGCCAGGCTACGCGGGGCCCAGCCCCTCGGCGCCGATGACGATCCAGCCGGTTTCCGCCGAACCAAAAAAGGATGACGACGACAACGAGTGGAGCCTGGAGCATCTGGCCCCCGACTACACCTGGAAAGAATTCAAGAAAGCCGTCGGCTGGGGTCCCGACCACAAACTGGCCCGCGAGGCCTATGACCGGGGCCAGGCGCTGTTCAATGCGGCCCTGGAATGCGCGAAGAACCACGACGAAGCGGGCAAAATGAAGAACTACGGGGAAGCGGCCAAGGAGTTCTACACGGCCACGTGGCGCTGGCCCGATTCGACGATGGAAGAAGACGCCATGTTTCTCATGGCCGAATCGTACTTCTTCATGGACCAATACGGCCCCGCGCAAGACAGCTTCTCGAATTTGCTGAAGGCCCACGACAACACGCGCTACCTGGACACGGTCATTGCCCGGCTGTTCGCCATCGGCACCTACTGGGAACAACTCGACCTGAAGTCCCACATGTGGCCGGTGGTTCCCAACTTCACCGACAATACGCAACCCTGGTTCGACACCTTTGGCAACGCGCTGGCCTGCTATGAAGTGGTGTGGATGCACGATCCGACCGGCCCGCTGGCCGACGCGGCGCTGTTCCGCGTGGCCAACGCCCACTTCCGCCGCGGCGAATGGGAAGACGCCGCCCAGCACTACGACATGCTGCGGAAGAACCATCCCAAGAGCAAGTATCAGAAGGACGCGCACCTGCTGGAACTGCAGGCCAAGGAGCGCATCTACCAGGGTCCAAAGTACTCGGTCGTGCCCTTGAACGACGCCGAGGAAATCGCCAAGCAGTCGCTCAAGCAGTTCCCCGGCCAGTTGGGCGACGAGGAACGCCGCGTGCGCGACACCCTGGCGCTGATCGTCGAACAACGCGCCGAGCGCGAGTGGGTCATGGCCCAGTACTACGACAACAAGGCCGAGTACCGCGCCGCCCGCGAATACTACAAGACCCTCCTGCAAAAGTACCCGCGGACGGCGTTCGGCCAGCGGGCGGCCAAGCGCATGCAGGAGATCCAAAACGAGCCGGACGAACCGCCCAATTACTTCAAGTGGCTAACGGCCCCTTTTGGCGAGGGAAAATAGTCGCCGTAAAGTGGCACCAGATTGCGTAGCGATCTCGTCCCACCCTACGCTCACCGTGTGCAACCTCGACATCACTACTGGAATACAGGTTCGATGCCTTCGTCGATCCGGATATCCGCCGCCGCCCTGCTCCTGGCCTTTTCGGCCGGTTGCATGAGCCTGGACAAGTACCAGTTCGGCTCCCGCACGCTCTTTCCCGAGGGCATCGAGACGGTTTACGTGCCCGTCTTCGATTCCGTCAGTCTCCGCCGCGGCCTGGGTGAGGAATTGACAGAGGCGGTGGTCAAGGAAATCGAGAAGCGGTCCCATTACAAGGTCGTCTCTTCGCCCTCGGCCGACACGGTGCTCACAGGTAAGATCACCGGCGAGACCAAGCATCTGATTTTCGAGAACCTCACGGGCGATCCCCGCGAGATGGAAGTGAACCTGGCGGTGAAGGTCAGTTGGGTCGATCGCCGTGGCGCGCCTGTCAAGGAGATCCCGCTCGTGCCGGTGCCCAGCGCGGCCGTCGACGTCAGCGCCGCCAGCAACCTCGTGCCGGAGGTCGGCCAATCGGTGGCCACCGCCCACCAGCGGGCCATTCAGCGCCTGGCCGAGCAGATCGTCTCGCTGATGGAAAAGCCCTGGTAACAATCCGCCAAGACGGTATGATCGCGGCCAGCAGGACCCTCTTGCCGAGAGGGACCATTGTGCCTCGAACCGCGGGAAGACCTCCGCATTGTTCGACAGGTCGGCGCACATTAGTCCGTTCCGGCAGAAAGGACCTACTTGGGATAAAATGGCTATGCCCTCTCTTCTTCCCTGGCGTTTGCGGACCAAAACCCTATTGCCCGGCCGCGTTCCACGCTTGATGGGCGTGGTGAACGTGACACCCGACAGTTTCTCGGACGGTGGGCGGTTCTTTGAACCGGCGGCGGCCGTCGAGCACGGCCTGCGGCTGGCGGCCGCAGGCGCCGACATACTGGACATCGGCGGCCAAAGCACGCGGCCCGGAGCTGCGGCGGTCGAGGCGGAGGAAGAGTTGCGCCGCGTGTTGCCGGTAATCATCGCCTTGCGCGGGCAAACGGAAACGCCGCTTTCGATCGACACGTTCAGCGCCAAGGTCGCCACCGAGTGCCTTGCCGCCGGGGCGGAGGCGATCAACGACATCACTGCCTTTGCCGACGGCGACATGGCCGCCCTGGCGGCCCAGAGCGGTTGCGGTGTCTGTGCCATGCACATGCAAGGCACACCGCAGACCATGCAGCATGATCCGCATTATGGCGACGTGGTGGAGGAAGTATGGGCCTGGCTGGCCGCCCGCCGCGACGCCCTAGCGGCCGCTGGGATTGCCCTGGACCGCATCGCCCTAGACCCGGGGATCGGCTTCGGCAAGACCGTGGCGCATAATCTCGCCGTCTTGAACCGTCTGGCCCGCTATCGGGCCTTGGGCTGTCCGATCTTGGTTGGCTTGTCGCGGAAGGCATTCATTGGGCGGCTGATCGGCGACCCGGCAGGCGATCGCACCGCCGGCACGATCGGCGCGGCTTTGGCCACCGCGCGGCAGGGAGTCGAGGTATTGCGCGTACACGACGTGGCCGCGGTGCGGCAAGCGCTACTCGCCTTCGAGGCTACCGGCGGACTGGATTGAGCGCCGCAAGAATGTATCCGGCACACTCCGTGTGCCGTTGCGGACGGCACACGGAGTGTGCCGGATACGTTCTTGCGACACGTAGCGATTCACGGCTCCTAATCAGACGTAGGCCGGAACAAGCGCAGCGCACTTCCGGCGAACTTGCATGGGGAGGTTGCCGGAACTGCGCTGCGCTTGTTCCGGCCTACACAGTACCGTGCCGCCCGCGCCAGGCCCCATAGCCAAAATAGATCGCCAATCCCACGACCAGCCAGATGCCAAAACGGATCCAGGCGACCCAGGGCAGGCCGCACATCAGCCAGATGCAGGAGGCGATCCCCAAGAGCGGGACCCAAGGCACCCAGGGCGTGCGAAAGCCGTTGCTGCGATGCGGCTCGCGCCAGCGCAGCACCAACACGCCCGCGCACACGATCACGAAGGCCGAGAGCGTGCCGATGTTGCACAGGTCGGCCATCTCGTCGAGTTTCGAAAGGGCCGCCCCCACGGCCACGAACAATCCGGTCAGCATCGTCGCCACGTGCGGCGTACGAAAACGGGCGTGCGTCTTCCCCATGACCTTGGGCAGCAAGCCGTCGCGCGACATGGCGTACAGGATCCGCGGCTGCCCCAACTGGAAGACCAGCAACACGGCGGTGTGGGCGACCACCGATCCGAAGGCCACCAGCCCCGCCGCCCGATCTTGATGGACGGCGTGCATGGCCACCGTCAAAGGTTCGTCCACGTTCAGCTTGTGCCAAGGGTACATGCCCGTGAGCACGACAGCCACGGCCACGTAGATCACGGTGCAAATGCCCAGCGAGCCGAGGATGCCGATGGGCAGATCGCGGCGCGGATTGCGGCATTCTTCGGCCGCCGTGGAAACGGCGTCGAAACCGATAAAGGCAAAGAAGATCATTGCCGCACCCGCCTGCACGCCGGCCCAGCCGTTAGGCATGAAAGGATGCAGGTTCTGCGGCTTGACGTAATACGCGCCCACGACCAGGAAGAAGGCCAGCACCAACAGTTTGATCGCCACCATGATGGTGTTGAACCAGGCACTTTCCTTGATGCCGACGACCAGCAGGGCCGTAATCGCCACGACGATGAACACGGCTGGAACATTGATCGCCACGTGCATTCCAAACACTTGCGGAAGCGTCTGGCGAATCTCCGGATCGGCGATGGCCTTCTGGAAATCGGTTCCCAGCCAGGCGGGGATTTTGATGCCGAAGCCGCCGATAAGGTCCTGGAAATAGCCGGACCAGGAGATGGCGACGGCCACGTTGCCGACCGCATATTCCAGCACCAGGTCCCAGCCGATGATCCAGGCCACGAGTTCGCCCAGCGTGGCGTAGGCATAGCTGTAGGCGCTGCCGGCCACGTGCGAAATGGAGGCGAACTCGGCGTAGCACAGGGCCGCGAAGCTACAGGCCACGCCCGTCAAGAGAAAGGAAACCACCAGCGCCGGTCCCGCCCCGGGGCGTGTCGCATCGCCCGCGGCCGCCGTGCCCACCAGGGCAAAGATCCCCGCCCCCACAATCCCGCCAATCCCCAGCATGACCAGTTCCAGCGGCCCCAATACCTTCTTCAATCCGTTTCCGTCGGGCGGAATCTCGGAGGAGATGTCTTTCAAGCGAAAGGGATTGATCCGCATGGCCGCGTTTTCAACGGGGGTAGTTTGATCCGCCAGAGGGGAAATGGCGTAATTCTAGCCTTATCTCGGACGGGTATCCAGGTGGTGCGCAACTTCCCTTGCCGTAAAGGCTTATGCTATAATTCTTCTATACTGTCCGCGTTGAAACTAACACTAACCCGAAGCGTAAACGAGGATCACAAGTCGTTCCCTCGCTTACGCTTCGGGTTAGTGTGGATCGGACCAATCCCAATCGCGGGTAGTATGCACGAAGAACCCCCGACGCTGGTCCCGCGCAAATCGCCGTTGACTTCCAACCCCTTCCTGAGGATACTCCCGCCATGAACGATCTGCATGCCTACTGCCTGGAAATAGCGAACCGTGCCAAGCAGGCCTCCGCCCAACTAGCGGTGGTCACCGGGGCGCAAAAACAGGCCTGGCTGCGGACCTGCGGCAAGCGGCTCGTCGAATCCACGTCCGCCTTGGTCGAGGCCAACCAGCGCGACCTGGACGCCGCGCCCGCTTTCGGCCTGACCGACGCCGCCGTCGACCGCCTCCGCCTGACCCCGGCGCGGATTCAATCCATGGCCACCGCCCTGGAAGAAATCGCCATGCTGCCGGATCCAGTCGGCGAGATCATTTCCTCGTCGGTCCGGCCCAACGGCCTGGAGGTGCAGAAAGTCCGCGTGCCCCTGGGCGTGGTTTTCTTCATCTACGAGTCGCGTCCCAACGTTACCTCCGACGCGGCGGCGATCTGCGTCAAGAGCGGCAATGCCGTGATCCTCCGCGGCGGCAAGGAAGCGGTCCATTCGAACCGCGCGATCGTCGACCTCCTGGCGGCGGCGGCTGCCGAAGCGGGTCTGCCTGCCGACGCCGTACAACTGGTGGCCACCACCGATCGCGCCGCCGTGGGCGAACTGCTCCGCATGCCCGAGCTGATCGACGTGGCCATACCCCGCGGCGGCGAGAGCCTCATCCGCCGCGTGAGCGAGGAGGCCCGCATGCCCGTGATCAAGCATTTCGCCGGCAACTGCCATGTGTACCTCGATCGCGCGGCCGACGCCGACATGGCCGAGCGGCTGACCGTGAACTCGAAATGCCAGCGGCTGGGCGTGTGTAACGCGGCCGAATCGCTGCTGGTCCACGCCGAGGCGGCCGCCGCGCTGCTGCCGCGGGTCGGCCAGGCCCTGATCGACCGCGGCATCGAGATCCGCGGCGACGCCCGCACGCTCGAACTGCTGCCCGCGGCCAGGCCCGCCACGGAGCAGGATTACTTCACCGAATATCTCGGTCCGGTGATCTCCGTGAAGGTCGTGGCATCGCTGGAGGAGGCGATCGCCCACATCAACCACTACAGCTCGCGACACACCGAGACGATCGTCACCCGCGACCTGGACGCGGCCCGGCAGTTTGCCGCCCGCGTGGACAGCTCGGCCGTGATGATCAACGCCAGCACGCGGTTCAACGACGGCGGCGAGTTCGGCCTGGGGGCGGAAATCGGCATCAGCACCGACAAGTTCCACGCCCGCGGCCCCTGCGGATTGAACGAATTGACCAGCTATAAATATGTCGTTTACGGCAACGGCCAGGTGCGCTCGTAAATCATGAGTACTGAAGTCCTCTCGCAAGTCGAAGTCGAAAGCCTGCTCAGCGCGATGGGCTCGGGCGGGGAACTGCCGGCCCCCGATCTGCCGGGCAAAGGGCCCTCGCCCGCGGGCCGCGAGAAGATCGCCCCCTACGACTTCAAGCGCCCGGAACGCGTGGGCAAGGAGCAGATGCGGGCCTTGCAGACGCTGCACGAGGGCTTCGGCCGGAACTTCGGCGCCGCGCTCTCCACGCAACTGCGGAGCATCGTCGAGGTGAAACTCACCAGCGTCGACCAGTTGACCTACAGCGAGTTCGTCTTCAGCCTGGAGAACCCCAGTTGCTTCAACCTGCTCAAAGCCGAGCCGCTGGAAGGCAACCTGATTCTCGACATCAACCCCTCGATTCTCTACCCCATCATCGACCGCCTGCTGGGTGGCGGGCGCGAAATGGGCGCGCTGGCTCGGCGTCCGCTCACCGAGATCGAGCTGCGGCTGGTCTCGCGGATCACGGGCCTGTTCCTGGAGGAACTACGGCATGCCTGGGAGAACGTGCTCGATCTGAAGCTCTCGGTCCTGCAAGTGGAGAGCAACCCGCAGCTCGTGCAGATCGTGCCGCCCAACGAGGTCGTGGTGGTGATCAGTTTCGAGCTGACGATCGGCGATCTCCGCGGGATGATGAACCTCTGCATCCCTTACAACTCCATCGAGCGGATCGGCGGCAAGCTCTCGGCCAACAGTTGGATCTCTTATGGCCGCAAGAACGCCTTGCCGGAAACGGTCCAGCAGATCAGCGAAACGATCTGCAGCTCGCCCGTGGGCGTGCAGGTGCGGCTGGCGCAGACCAAGATCGGCACGGGCGAGCTGATGGGCCTCCGCGTGGGCGACATCATCACCACGCAGAAGGACGTCCACCAGCCGGTGATCGTTTCCGTCGAGGGCGTGCCCAAGTTCCGCGCCAAGCTGGGCGCCTTCAAGGGCCACAAGGCAATCATGGTGCAAAGCTCGATCGAAAACCCCATCGACGCGATGGGGGAGTAGCTTCCGCGCAGTTCAGCCGATAATAACGGGCCGGCGCCCCAATTTGGTCCTTTCCGCTAGAAAGGCATGTAGGTCGCTCTTGCCGAGAGGGACTCCTGTGCTTCGAACCGCAGGAAGAATTCCGTATTGCTCGATAAGGCGGCGCACAATGGTCCTTTCCGGCAGAAAGGACCTACTGATTGCTCTTGCCCGAAATCGCTGCCGCAGGTACTCTTCCCCCATGCCGATCCCGGGAGACTACCGCTGTAAGGGGGGCGGTGCGAGGGGCAGACTGCGCGGGGGCGCGGTTTGCCTCGGGCTGGCCGTGTTTCTTGGCGGGTGCGCGGGCACCTCCACCTTGCCGTCACCAACCAGCAGCGAACAGCCGCCTTTGCCGATCTCCGAGGAAGGACTGCCCCGCGAGCGGACCGTGCAGTTGACAAGTTATGCAGCACCATCGGGGCCGGTGCCAGACCTGGCAGCCAAACCGCCCAACCGCGGCGCGTGGAACAGCCTGCCCTCGCCCACGCTGGCCAGCGACGGCCCCGTGCAGCGGTTGGTGGAACCGAGCAACGACGGCCCCTGGTCGCCCGACCAGACCGTGCTGCCTTGGGCCGAGTTCCACGACAATCTGGTCACCGTACACAACATTCGCAATTGCTACTATCGCACGGTCGATGACTACACCGTGCGGCTCTACGACAAGACGTTCGACGTGGGCAAACTGACTACGGTCGATTTCATCGTCGTGCCCTTCAACGACAATCCGTCGATCGCCCACGTGATGATCAGCTTCGGTTTCGAGAACAAGGACTACCTGGCCACCTCGGCTGAGATCCGCAAGCGCATCGGTCAGAAGTATAGCGCCCTGAACGGCTTCTTCAACCAGTACACGCTCATGTACGTCCTGGCCAATGAGCGCGACGTGATCTGGAAGGACACGATCGGCTTCCAACAGGAGGCGTTCCTCTATCGCACGACGGCCACGCCCAAGCTGGCCCGGGAGATGTTCGTCGACGTCATGCGGCGGGTGAACAAGCTGGCCCGCGAGCCGGAGTTCTACAACACGCTCACCAACAACTGCACGACGAACATTCGCAACCACGTCAACCGCCTGCTGCCGGACCGGATTCCCTACGACTACCGCGTGCTGCTGCCCGGCTATTCCGACGAGATGGCCTACGACCTGGGCCTGATCAAGCCCAACGGCTCCTTTGCAGAGACGAGGGCCGCGGCCAAGATCAATTACAAGGCCTATCTATATCGCGACGCCCCGGAGTTCTCACAGAAGATTCGGGAACCGTAGGGAAAAAAGTACGAAATACGAAGCACGAAATTCGGATTTTCTTCAGGCATTGACGGCCGACACCTCATTTTCACTCACCGGCCGCCGCGCATCTTCTCCAAATCGATCACCTCGTTACCATCGGGCGTAATCAGGGCCTTGAGCGTCTTGTTGTCGACCTTGAGCTGTTCCACGTGGCCGTCGAAAAAGGCGGCAATCAGGCCCTGGGGAGAAATCGTGCCGAGCGTTGCCAACGGTTTCTCCTCATCAAAAGGCAGATCCTCCGGTTTGGTCCAGGGCACTGCCTTGTCCGCTCCGGCCTCCACGCAGAGAATCGTGTTAGACATGCCGTCGCGGATGTCCGCTACCGCGATCTTCTTGCCGCCGTCGAACGCGGCGCCCTTGCCCGTGAAAAGCATGACCCGCGTCTTGCCGGTCTTGGGGCTCTCGGGCGATTGGAAAACCGCGGGCATTTTCTTGGCGACCGCCAGGTTATGGGGACTGTTCCAAGCCTCATCGAGGTGGAACTGCTTGTACAAAACGTCTTCTTCCAGGAAAGGAAGGATAGCCACTCGCCAACTCAGCAGCGGCTTGCCGTCCTTTTCGATCACGGCGGGGGGAAAACTCTGATGGATCTGCTCATACATGAGCATCGCCAGGGTGACCTGTTTCATGTTGTTCATCTGCTGTGTGCGGCGGGCAGCGGAGCGGGCCTCCACGATCGATTTGCCAAGCGCGCCGGCGATCGCCGCGCCGGCTGTGTCCAGGTCCTTGGGCCGCTGGAAGTCAAGGGTCACCCGGCTGCCCGACTTCGCGGCCTTGCCGCCGTCGACCAGTTCGTCGGCCAGTTTCAGCAACGGGTCGAGCGTGGAGCGCATGTCCTTGGGCATGGTCTGCTTGGCGACCACCAGCCCCGCGCCGGCCATGCGCAGGGATTGTTGCAGCAATTCTTCGAGGTTATCGGCCGACCCGGCGTCTTTGGCGTCAAACACTACGCTGAGCAGCGTGGGACCGTGCAGGCTGAAATTCGCCGTTCCGCCCCGCACCGTCTTGGCGGCGTCCAGGTAAGTCCCGACCAGGGGCGGGGCATTCTTCTTGATCGCGTCCAGGATCGTGGCGAGATTGGCAATCGTGCCCGGTTCCACGACTACGACGATCTCGCTATTGACATCGGCATTCTTCAATCGCTCCAACAGCGGCCCTTTGGGCTCACCGGCGTCGACGATGTCTTTCATCACCTCCACCTCCTGCCCCGCCAGAACGACCGTGTTCTTGTCGGGGGCATAGGCCATTGGGGCAAACGGGTTCATCACTCGGAAGCAGGTCTTGCCGCGGACTTTGATCTCCTCGACCGGTGTGCCTCTTGAGAATTTGGACAGGACCTCCTTGGCATTTACTTCGTGCGTGAATCGCGCGCTGACCAAGATACTCGGCTCGGCGGAAACCTTCGCGTTCATACGGCCCAGCACGACGATTTGCTCAACTTCGGTTGGTTCGATGCCAAGCTTCTTGATCGCCGCGGCGATCATCTCCTCTTGCAGAAACTCGGTCACCAGCGGCAAGCGGGCGATCTGCCGCGGATGGATCACGATGGCCATAAAGTCATGGGGCGTGACCAGCGACACGTCGATCGCCGGATTTGTGGAATCCGCCGCGCGAGCGGAGCCTGGCCAAACAACGAACCAAGCGACCGCAAAAAATGCCATGAAGAGACGACTGGGATGCATGGAAACCTCCGTTAACTGGGTCTTGGTCATTTCCCGTTTGAATTGGTTTTTTGTTTGGGCATTCGAAATACGGTAACTGTTTAGCGGAATGGAGGAGCAAACCCCAGCCCGCTTGCCGGGCTGGTGAACCAGTCTTTTTAGCGAGTAAAGCTTACGTCAGTCGATCCACGACCCCCACCGGCTTGTCCGGTAGGTGAAGAAGTCTATTTAGCAATGCCCGCGGCCCCCATCGCTCGCAAGACTCATTCACCCGCCGGACAAGCCGGCGGGGGTCTACGAAGTATTTTTGGCCGTCGCCTCTTCGCTCACAAGACTCGTTCACCTGCCAGGCAAGCTGGCAGGGGTCGTGTTCTTCATTCCGCTAAATCGTCACAGTTTTTCGAGTTTTGGGCAAATAGTGGTGGGTTCTTTTCGTTCTGCCGACCCCACACGTTACCGCCCCGGCGCCGACTTTTCTCCCGCCGGGGGTTCCGGCCTTGCCTGGCCGCCGCCCATGCTCAACACCTGGTAGGCCTGGATCACCTTGTCCACGAAAGGACCGGCCTTATCCAGCCCGGCGGGCCGCTTGATCGTGAGGGTCACGCGGGCGCCGCTTTTTTCTATCCGCATGGCGTCGATGGTCTCCTCGCCCAGATCGAAGGCGGCGGCGAATTCGCTGCGGGCTTCCTTCGAGGCGCTCTGCCTGACGCCCGCCAGCAGGCCGGCAAGCATCTTCTTGCCGTCCTTGAGCAGGTTCTCGGCCGCGCTGGCGGCAGCCGCGTCCTTGGCGTCCAGGACCACGCGCAGCAGCGTGTCGCCCGTCAGGTCCAAGGCAAGTATTCCCTTGCGCAAGGTCTTGGCAGCGTCGAGGTAGTCCCACAGCGGCGGCGGGGCATCCTTCTTCAACGCGTCGATCTGCTTATCCAGTTGGGGGCACTTCTCGAAATCGGCCACCATGATCAGGCCACCGTCAGCGTCGGCCGTCTGGAACCGCTCGGACATCGGCCCGCCGGGCTCGGTGGCGGCGAGGGCCTTTGCCATGTTTTCCGCAATCGCCAACACGATCGTGTCCTTGCTGGGCACATAGGCCAACTCGCGCCCCGCCCCCAAGTCGAGACAGGTCTTGCCCGCGAACTGCAGCTCGGTGATGGGACGTCGTACGCCGTACTTGGCCAGAACTTCCTCGGGATCCACGTCGTGGGTGAAACGCGCGATCAGGCAGGCGGTCCACCTGGGCGGGCCGGATTGGCTTACATCGAGACCGATCGGCATGACCAACTGCTCCACCTCGCGCGGATCGATGCCGAACTTCTTGATGTTGGCCGCCACCTCCTTTTGTTTCAACTTCGCGGCCACCAGTGGCGAGTCGGCAAGCCGGCGGAGATTGACGACAATGGCAGCAAAGTGATCGGGAGTGACCGACGACCTATCAGGCGTTTGGCCTTTGGGCAGGGCGGTTTGACGGTCTGTGGAACTTGCTCGACCGGCGGAAGGCGTGGGACTGGTGACTTTCTTCTCCTGGCCGCCACAGCCCGGGCAGGCCAACAGCGCGGCCGCGGTCAAAGTGACGAGAAAACGATTACAACGCACAGCAAATCTCCGCGGGAAGGTAATGAATGAGTGCGGGAAAAGTCCCCGTGGCGAAACAACGCCGACATAGTGCCCGGCGTAATCCTTCTTATAGGTTGGCTTCCTGCCCCCGTCAATCCCCCCGGCCGGTCACCACCGGTTGAAAGCATGTTATGATGGTGAATCGAACCCGGAGGGTCCGCAGCCCGCCGTTATCTCTGGGATAAGGAATGAAATCTATGTCCACGCCGTCCGACCATCCGCCGCTGGGATTGCCGCGGGGGAGCATCCGCGCCCTGCTCACGCTTATGATTGTGGCGGTCGTCATTGCGCAACTGGTCCGCGGAGGAGAGATCCACCTGCTCTGGACGGAAACCTTGATGATCGCCATGGCCCATTACTTTGCCTCGCGGCGATTCATCCGCCTTCCGCCCGCGGAGATCAAGCGGCTCGTCCAGGAAGGCTATATTGAACTGGAGGCCCGGCCGCTCTATCTGCCCAGCCATAGCATCCGCGTGCTGCTGCTGGTGTCGTTCATCGCCGTGGGCGTTTATCTCTACCTGCACGGCCGGTTGCTGGAGCCGCAGGCCCTCTCGATCCTGGGCGTGGTGTTCGCCTACTTGTTGGGCATTTTCGTGCGCGTACAGCAGGTCCGGAGATGGGAGGACATCAAGGCCTTCGTCATCCTGACCGTGACGGCAGTGACTTCGGCCGCCTATCTCTTGGACTATGGCAATTCGGTGCCAAAACCGATGCAAGCCGTAACCCTGGGATTGGTGCTGTTCTATTTCGGATCGAGGTGACGGACATGAGGCAATCGCCCCCCGCTGACCCTACGAGACCGATGAAAAAGTCTCGCCAGAAGACAACGCATAGTACTCAGTACTCAGTACTCAGTACTCAGTACAACATCTTGTGTCCGCCTCAGTTTTTTTTCAGCGGTCTCCCGCCTCAATGGCATTGAAAGTGACTTTGCTTTTGCTAGACTCAGTACTCTGCCCAGCCTTCGCCATCCTACCATTGCGTTGCCGCTCCGGCTATAATTGCTCCTTTCGGCACGAAATCGAGTTTCCTATCCGGTAATCCAATGGTCAAGAACCTCCTATCCACAGTTATCGCACTGGCCGCCGCGGCAGGTCTGTGCGCGGTCATCCCGGGGGCAGCGCTGGCCGGCCCCGTCTCCACGGCGAACACCACCATCTTCGGCCCCAATGTCTATGTCTTCGACGCGAGCATGCCGGCCGCCGATATCCAACGCACGGCCGCTGGTATCTTCGCAAAGATGGAATCCAAGCAGTTCGGCGCCCAACGCTATGCGCTGTTGTTCAAGCCGGGCACGTACAATGTCACCTTCAACGTGGGCTTCTACACCCACGTGGCCGGCCTGGGACAGAACCCCGACGACGTACAGATCAACGGCGGCGTGAACGTCAATGCCCAGTGGATGCCCGGTGCTAACGCGACGTGCAATTTCTGGCGGACGTTGGAGAATTTCGCCGTCACGCCGTCGGCCACCAAGGGGGTCACACGGATCGCCGTCTCCCAGGCCGCTCCCCTGCGACGCCTGCACGTCAAGGGATCGCTGCACCTGTTCGACTTCGACTCGAAGTGGAACGCGGGCTGGGCCAGCGGCGGTTTCCTGGCCGATTCCGTCGTGGACGGCCAGGTTATCCCCGCCTCGCAGCAGCAGTGGCTCTCGCGCAACAGCAAGTGGGCCAGTTGGTCCAACGGCGTCTGGAACATGGTCTTCGTGGGCTGTACGGGCGCGCCGAAGGGCGCGTTCCCCAACCCGCCCTACACCGTGGTGAACCAGACGCCCATCATCCGCGAGAAGCCCTACCTCTACGTCAATCGCGCCGGTCGGTACTTTGTCTTCGTCCCCGCGCTGCAGACCAACACCCGGGGCGCGAGTTGGGCCGCCGGCCCCACGCCAGGCACGTCCGTCGCTCTCGATCAGTTCTATGTCGCGCAACCCTCGACGGCCAGCGCCGCCCGCATCAACGCCGCCCTGACCGCGGGCAAGCACCTTCTGTTTACCCCGGGCAACTACTTGCTCGACGACACGCTCAAGGTCACCAAGGCCAACACCATCGTTCTCGGACTGGGCGTCCCCTCGCTGGTTCCCACCAACGGCCAACCGGCCATCGCGGTCGCGGACGTGGACGGTGTAAAGATCGCCGGCCTGATCCTCGACGCCGGCGCGGTCAACTCTTCCAGTATCCTGGAAGTAGGCCCTGGGGGCAGCGCGGCGGACCACTCGGCCAATCCCACCTTTCTTTACGATCTGACGGTGCGCACGGGTGGCCCGGCGGCAGGCAAGAACGACGTGGGTGTGAAGATCAACAGCAACGACGTCGTGGCGGACCAGATCTGGCTCTGGCGGGCGGACCACGGCGCGGGCGCTGCCTGGACCGAAAATCCCACCAAGAACGGCCTGCTCGTCAACGGCGACAACGTGACGATCTACGGGCTGTTCAACGAGCACCACGAGCAGTATCAGACATTGTGGAACGGTAACGGCGGCCGCGTGTACTTCTACCAGTCCGAGATGCCCTACGACGTGCCGGACCAGTCATCCTGGATGAGCGACACGACCAAGGGCTACGCGTCGTACAAGGTCGCCGACAAGGTGACCAGCCACGAGGCCTGGGGTGTAGGCGTGTACTGCTACTTCCGCGACGCGGCCGTGAAGGCCAACAGTGCCGTCGAGGCGCCCGCCGCCCGAGGCGTCAAGTTCCACAACTTGACCACCATCTGGCTCAACGGCCAGCCCGGCAGCGAGATCACCCACATCATCAACAACACGGGCGGCCGGGTCTATGCGAACTCCCCCGCCGACGCCATGCGGCAGACGTTAGGCGAGTTCCATCCGCAGAGGTAGTGGGCCTCCACGAGTTCGGAAATGCCCTTGCTCATGGGACCTGCCAATCTTCAATCGCGAGACCGGGAACGCGGCTGAACTCGGCGGTATTATGGGTCACG
This sequence comes from uncultured Planctomycetaceae bacterium, assembly GCA_964615095.1. GTDB lineage: Bacteria > Planctomycetota > Planctomycetia > Pirellulales > Thermoguttaceae > JANXQG01. Next base: position 19,319 of record CAZTPX010000108.1, read on the forward strand.
AGCGTACAGCCGTTGGCGCGTGCGACAGCGGCGATTTGCATGTCGTATGGCCCGATGACTTGTCCAAGCGATTCGAGATGACGCCGGATTGACACAAAGTGGTCTGCCGCCGCGTCGTCATAGGGCAAACTCGAGTACGGGGCGATCAGTGCATCCAAGGCCGCACGGTTGGCCGCCGGCTTTGCGCTGCGAGCACATCCATACCAGAGTTCGGCGACGATCACCGAACAAACTTGAATGTCAGCCGAAGGGGCCATCGAACGATATCGGGTTTCAAGCACTGTGGATGACCCGCGGGCTAATCCGATCCACACATTGGAATCGAGCAGGTAAATCATTCAATCTCCAAAGGTGGCGGCAACGGCGGTTGCGGATGAACGATCAACGTCTCGTCATCCACCGATCCGATTAAATCGAAGTAGGCGGATGGGAACGACCGCGCGGAAGGTTTCGCCCGTACGACAACTTCCACTTCGAATTCGGAATCGGGTTGACTGACCGGAATCTCCAGATGGAGTTTGCTATCCGGGCCACTTCTCGATTGAAGCACGATATTGCTCATGTCTGATCCTCCTTTACCTTATTATACCTTGTTGCGAACGTGGGTGCGGAACCCCACACGAACCTTACTCGCGTCGGACTCAGAGCGGAGAAGGCGTGGAATGGAATTGCGGGGCATACGAGAAGCTGTCAACTGATCCTCACCAACCCAAGGTAAGAGCCGTGAAAGGTACTTCCTCTTTGTCGCGCTCACTCGCGGAACTCCTTCCAATCGATCTTGAGCTTGCGCATCCGTCCGCGCAAGGTGTGCGGATTGATCTTCAAGAGCTTGGCAGCGCCGCGGGGTCCCTCGATCCGCCCGTCGGTGGCCGCCAGCGCCGACTCGATGTGCCGGCGGATAACGTCGTCCAACGGCACGATCTCTTCCGCCGGCATGGGCCGCGCCGGCAGAGGCCCGCCGATGCCAGGCGGCGACGGGGCGGATAGACCCGTGGGCACGCCCAAGGACTTGGCCACCTCCAGTTGCTTGCCGTCGCCCAGGATCGCGGCCCGATCGATCACCGTGGCCAATTCCCGCACGTTGCCCGGCCAGACATACGCCGTCAACAGATCGAGGTCCGCCGCGGTCGGCTCGGCAGGGTAGAGGCCGAAACGCGTGGCCGCGCGGCGGGCGAAATGCCGGGCCAGTTCGGGAATGTCCTCGCGCCGCTCGCGGAGCGGCGGAATGACAATGGGAAACACGGCCAGCCGATACCAGAGGTCCTCGCGGAACTGGCCCGCGGCAACCATCGCCGGCAGATCGCGATGCGTGGCCGCCACGATCCGCACGTCGACGCTGATCGGCCGCTGACCGCCCACGCGGTCCAGCCAGCCGTCTTGCAGGATCCGCAGCAGGCGGACCTGCGCCGCCAGCGGCAGTTCGGCAAGCTCGTCCAATAGCAGCGTGCCGCCGTCGGCCCTTTCGAACCAGCCTTGCCGCGTCTCCGTAGCGCCGGTGAACGCGCCCTTCTCATGGCCGAAGAGTTGCGAATCGATCAGCTCGTGAGGGATCGCCCCGCAGTTCACGCGGATGAACGGCCGTTGGCCGCGCGGCGAGCCGTTGTGGATCGCCCGGGCAACCACCTCCTTGCCCGATCCGGTCTCGCCGAAGATCAGCACGGGCACGTCGGACTTGGAGACCAGTTCGACGCGTTCCATTACGGCGCGGAGTCCGGAGCCGATGCCGACAATGGTGTCGCCCAGCTTGTCGCGCCCCAGGCGTTTGAGCAAGGAGCGCTTGTCGGCCTCGGCCGCCTCGCGCAAGGCGGCCATTTCCGCCTCGTGGCGGTCGTTTTCCAGGGCCGTGGCAAAAGGCTCCAGAAGCACGCGCATCAACTCAACATGCCGCGGCTCAAACCGCTCGGGCGGCCGGGCCAGCAACAAGAGCACTCCGAAACGATCATCGCGGAGCGCCAGCGGGCCAGCCAGCACGTCGCAACGGACAGGTTCTGGGAGAATCGCCGCAGGCAAGGAGTCTGCCTCGCCACGGCCGTCCGGGCCAGAACTGCTGCCGTGAAAGACATCTCCCGCTCGACACCAGCAAAGCGTCGCTTCCATCTGCCCCGGCCGGCACTCGCTACGGGCGTCGCGGATCTCCTGCCCCGCGGCTAGCGGCCCGACAGCCACGGTCTCCAGGCAGTTGCGCTGCGGATCGATGCGGCGGACGAGGATCCGCTCGATGGGAATATGCGCGGCCAGAAACCCGGCGACGGCCGCTGTCGAGCGGCTTATTTCTATGTGCCGGCAGGCCTCGCGCCAGATATCCAGCAGTAATTCTCGGAACGGGTCCATTACTTGCCGGCGTCGATCTGCGACAAGTCTGTCGGCAGGCCGTCGCTACGGTGACCCAGTTGCATGTGTACTGTGGGATTGATAGCGAAACTGACCGATCGGGCTGCGCCGTCGCAAAACGCCATGTTGAAACCCGACTCGTGGGCGCTGCCGAAATTCTGCATGCAGCCGCCCACACCCGCCTGGTCCTGCATGGGCACAAGTGGAGTGCCGGAGCCAACCGGCGGCGGCGTATCAGGCAACTTGACGTTCACGTAGCCGGTTCCAGTTCCACGATTCGTGTCCCAATCGTAGCCCTCGTCCCATCCTTGGTCGTTATCGCAGCAGCCCGCCGTGTAGTAGCAATCCGGGTCGAGATAACGTTCGCCGATCAGGTAGACGTTGGATTCGCCATCCTTGATTTTGGCTGTCGATAATTGGCTGGCGCGAAAGATCACGCCGGTCGCGGGGCTGTTCGTGGAGTTGATGGTTCCATCCACCGAGGACCAGTCGAAAGTGAGAGAATAGGACGGATTTGGGCTACCCGGGTCGACGTTCGAGTAAGAGGTTCCCGCGTTGGCGGCATAGTCGCTGCGTCCCATGAGCGGGGAAGGGTCCACGATGTTGACGTAATCATTCCTGAGCGAGCGGGGAAAAACCTGCAAGCGATGCCGTGTGGGGCAGAGGAAGATGGGCACCGCTACTCGCGCCTGCGCTTGGCCTGCCGCCATGCGCTTGGAATTGGCGGTATCGCCTGGCGTGCTGAGGCCCTTGCCCATGTCGTGCAAGTCGCTCAGATCGAGGTAGGGAAGGATGTTAAAGTGCCAGCCGCCGGGCTGCGTAGAGCCGTAGCCGCGATCCGGATCGCCGGCCATCTGCCAGCCCCAGCCGCCGGTGGGAAGGTGCCGTTGTTGCGATTCCAGCGCCAGGCAGGCCGCCGCTATCTGCTTTACGTTGTTAAGGCACTGAGCGCGGCGGCTCGATTCCTGCGCCGATTTTACCGCCGGCATGAGCAGGGCAATCAGCACGCCGATAATGGAAATGACGATCAGGAGTTCCACAAGCGTAAATCCGTGGGCAGGCTTTCTCCCGTTTGGCGCAGGAGAACTGCAAAGTCCGGCAAGACAGCCCTCCGTAGCACGGAATTCATTCCGTTCTGCCCTACGAACGGCAAGGCCACGGAATAAACTCCGTGCTACGAAGGACTTCGCAGTTCTCCTGCCGTTTCGCCGGGCGTTCCAAAAAACCGTGGACATGACATCGCCTCCTCAGTACTCGAGTTCGAACTTCAAACCGTTCCGCGCCTCATAGCCGCCAGTCACCTCCGCGCCGAGCGTCGTTTCCGTATTGTACTTGGCCGGAATGTTCTCGCCGGCCTTGGTGATTTCCACGCGGTAAAAACCCAACGAGAGACCTGGAACGGGGGAATCGGCCCCACTGGCGCAGGAGACATTGACATCACCCGTTACAGAGGTGGTCCCCGAGCCGGGCTGAAGCGTGCCACCCAGGAACTTTTCCGGCACGAAGGTCACCTTCGCCCCTCCCAGCGGTATGCCGTTATGCGTTACGCGGCAGGGAACCCGTACGCGCCCGAAATGCGAATCGGCCCAGCCCTTGATCCGCTCGGCAATCTCCTCTTTGGAGATCTTGCCGTCCTTCTGTTTGAGCGCGGCCTTCAGCCCGGGGGCCTTCTCCAGTTCTTTGGCATCCAGGAAACCGTCGCGGTTCGTGTCGTAGAGTTCCATGGCCTTGTCGGCGGCAGAGGCATCGGGCAGATCGGGCACGATCCGCGGCGGGCCGGAACTCCCACAGCCCGAAAGGCCGGAAAACACCAATAGCATACCCAGAGCATATATTCGCACACGCGTCATGATAGAACTTCCCGCGAACTTGGCCGCGCACAATGAAACGATAGGCCTTGCCCCCAAAAGTGGTGCAGAAATCTCCGTTCCAGTCTTGCCCCTGCTGGCCTATCTCCCTGCATAATAGCAATTTTTCCCGGCACAAGCAACCAAGAGTCTTGCGCATTCAGGAGAATTGCAAAATTTTTCGCAGCACGGAATCTATTCCGTGGCCTCGCCCTTCTTAGGGAAAACGGAATGAATTCCGTGCTACGGAGGCGTGCCCTGCCAGACTTTGCAGTTCTCCTATTTGCCGGCGTCGATCTGCGACAAGTCCGTCGGCAGGCCGTCTTTGCGATTACCCAATTGCTGGTGGACGGTCAGGTTGATGGCGTACGACATTGGGCGCGCCGAGCCGTCGCAAAAGGCCATGTTGAAGCCGGACGAATGTGCCGAGCCGAAAGAGTTGAAGTTGTCATTGCCCAGGGTGTCCTGTATGGGCGGGTCGTTCGTATCCGTGAAGCGGCCGACATCGGAATTGAAGCCGATGTACTGGTTCTCGTTGTCGCCGTTCGACTGCCCCGTCAGGTACATGTTCGGGGCGAGAGCTTTCTCCCCGAGCAAATAGGTGAAGCTGAGACCGTCCGTAATGGACGCCAAGGAAATCGTACTCAAAGGATAGTCGATTCCCGTCATTCCGAAGGTATCCGCCACGGCCTTCACCTGGCCCAGAACCGCATCGGTAGGAATCGACGCAGGCCCACAATCGGCGTTCATGCAGTTGCCGGAACTCCACAAGCCCATCGCACCGGGCAAGACAGGGTTGTCGCCGCCGTTGGAGGCATAGTCGCTGCGACCCACCGCGCCCGACGGGGGCCATTGGAAGTTGCCGGTGCCGTGCGTCCACCAGGTGAAGGCCTGAACGCGGCGGCGCGTGGGGCAGAGGGTGATCGCCGTCGGGGTTCCGGTGCGGATGCCGTTCTGGACTTGCTTCTGGGCGTCGGGCAAACCCTTGCCCATGTCATGAAGGTCGTTCTGGTCAATATAGGGAAGGATATTGTAAACCCAACCGCCGGGCTGGCGCATCCCACTGCCACGGTCGGCATCGCCCACCCAGCCCCAGCCCCAACCTCCCCCGGGCAGTAACCTGTATGCGGACTCGTGCGCCAAGTTCGCCAGAGCCAACTGCTCGACGTTGTTCAAGCAATGCGCCCGGCGGCCCGATTCCTGCGCCGACTTGACCGCGGGCATGAGCAGCGCGATCAGCACGCCGATAATGGAAATGACGATCAGAAGCTCCACGAGCGTGAAGCCGCGGGCGGGCTTCGTTCCGATTCGTGCAGGAGAACTGCAAAGTTCAGCAGGATAACCCTCAGTAACACGGAATTCATTCCATCTTGCTCTAAGAAGGCCAAAGTCACGGAATAAATTCCGCGCTACGAAGGACTTTGCAGTTCCCTCGCCGATTCGCCCGGCAACCGCAAGCGTCCTACACATGGCACCGCCTCCTCAATACTCGAGATCGAACGTCAAATTGTTTTTCGCGTCACGGCCACCACCCACCTCCGCGCCCAGCGTTGTCTCAGTGTTGTACTTGGCCGGAATGTTCTCGCCCGCCTTGGTGATTTCCACGCGGTAGAAGCCGGGCGAAAGGCCCTTGACCTTCGGATCCGCGGCGTAGGGGCTCGAGACATCGACAACACCCATTGCCGACGTGGTTCCCGAGCCGGATTGAATCGTGCCGCCCAGAAACTTCTCCGGCACGAAAACTACTTTCGCGCCCGCCAGCGGTTGGCCATTGTGCGTCACGCGCCGCACAACCGGCATCCGCGCAATTTGCAACTCGGCCCACAGTTTAATCCGCACGGCAATCTCCTCCTTGGAGATCTTGCCGTCCTGGTTGGTATCGACCTGTTGGAGCGCGGCCTTCAAGCCGGGCGCCTGCTCCAACTCCTGGGCGTCCAGGAAACCATCGTGGTTCGTGTCGTAGAGCTGCATGGCCTTGTCGGCGGCGGAGGCATCCGGCAGATCGGGCACGACCCGCGGCGGGTCGGAACCCCCGCAGCCCGTAAAGCCGGAAGACATCAATAGCACGCCCAGAGCATATACTCGCACAAGCGTCATGATTGAACTTCCCGCAAACTTGGCCGGGCAAAATGAAACGATGGGCCTCGCCCCCATAAGAGCCTACGGAAGAAATGCCGAACATGCCCTGTTGCTGGAGTCCCGCCCGGGCACCATGTGCTCATGATCGGCGGCGTTTTCAGACATTCCGGCTAAAGCCGGTACTCCAACCCGTTCATTTCTTCCGAACGCTCGAAGCGGCACAAAAACTTGCCCCTGCTGGCCCATATCCCTGCATAATAGCAATTTCTCCTGGCACAAGCAACCAAGAGTTTTGCGCACTGCCGAAGAAAAATCGGAGGAAATAGGCGGTTTTGACACTAGACGGCGCAAAACTGCTCTTGAACCAACCCCCTTTTTTTGGCACTATTCGCCCGAAACTTGACGGATTCAAAGGGAGTTTACCATGTTCAGCATGTTGCGCGGGGCGTTCACGCTGTTGATATGTATTGTGTGCGTCGGATTCTATCTTGGCTGGTTGTCCTTCCATCGGGTGCCGTCGGACCCCCAATCGAACAAAATGGACATCAACGTCTCGGTTGACAAGACCAAGGTCGAGTCCGATCTGCAGAAGGCGGAACGGAACTTGGCCAAGCGAATCCAAGACATCAACAGCCAGCCGCAAGGCAATGCCCAAACCCCACAGCCGGGGCAGAGGCCCATGGCTCCCGCGCTGAATCTAGGGCCGATTAGCATCCAGCCCGCCGGCCAGTCGACCAATGGTCAGCCGGCCGGGCCGGCCCTCTCTATCGGGCCACTTTCCATCGAGCCTCGCAGCCAGCCGGCGACCCCGCCGAGCTATCGGCCCGCCGCTCCACCGCAGCCTCAGACGCAGGGGCCGGACTTCCAGTTCACCGTGCCCTTGGGTCCACCGCCGGGCGACGGAAGGTAAGGCCCGGCCGGGAAGTTTCCGGCCAATTTGTTCGTTGCCGTCAACGGAGTCGAAGACGGTGACGTCAGCGGCCCAAACTGCGTGACAGGTTCATGCTTCACGGTGAAAATGCCTCTTATTGTGATGAGTAGTTTGCCGCCATAACTAATCACAGCCGCGCCAGCGGCACTATTCGGAGTTCGCGTAAGAAGACGATCATGGCAACCGTTTACATCGAGACGTCGATTGTCAGTCACGCGGCGGCACATCCGAGTTCTGATCCCAACATCGCAACGTTACAAATGCAAGCTCGTGACTGGTGGCGGATCGAACGTCCCAAGTTTGATCTTGTAACGTCTCAACTGGTCATCAACGAAGCACCGCCGGCGACCCGCGAGCCGCTGCCGATCGATTGAAACTGCTTACTGGCGTTCCCTTGATTCCGATTACAGCCGAAGTCCGGCAAATTGCCGCGGTGTTGGTTTCTGCATCGCTGATGCCTGCAAAGGCGGCCGCAGATGCGTTACATGTGGCCGCGGCTGCGTTTGCCGGTGTTAGAATATATGTTGAGACAGAACTGCCGGCACATCGCAAATGCGCATACCTTACCGGGGATTTATGCAGTTCTCGCCACCCGGGGATACGGTGGCTTGCTCATTTGCACACCTGCCGAGTTTCTTGGAGAGTTGTACGATGACGAAGAATCCAATCCTTGACGAGTTGCACCAAACGCGAGAAAGATTGCTTGCCGAGGCTGGGGGCACGCTGGACGGGTTGGTTGCTCAGTTGCAACGGGATGAACGACGATCCGACCGAGACTTTGTAGGCCCGAAAAGCCGGACAAAGCGATGCATCGGAACGGTAAAGGCCGATGTTTCGGCAATTGACAATCAGGCGTCGTCCCGTGACCCCTGAAACCGCGACTACCCCGCGACCCCGTTCCGCAGGGCGCTGACGATGAGCGAACCGTTGTGCCCGCCGAAGCCGAAACTATTGGACATGGCGACGCGAACCCGCCGCTGCCGGGCCTGGTTGGGCGTGTAGTCCAGATCGCAGGTGGGATCGGGCGTGACATAGTTGATCGTGGGCGGGATCAGGCTGTCGCGAATGGCGAGGATCGAGAAAATCAACTCGACGCCGCCGCTGGCGCCCAGGAGGTGCCCCAACTGGCTCTTGGTGCTGGAAACGCTCACCTTATAAGCGTGCTCGCCAAAGACCGACTTGATGGCCGAGGTCTCGGCCGCGTCGCCCAGCGGAGTGCTCGTGCCGTGGGCGTTGATGTAGCCGACCTCCGCAGGATCGATGCCGGCGTCGCGGACCGCCAGCTTCATGGCATAGGCAGCGCCGATGCCGTCCTTGTCGGGCGCGGTAATGTGCCCGCCGTCGGCGCTCATGCCGTAGCCGATCATTTCGGCGTAGATATTCGCCCCGCGGGCCTTGGCGTGCTCCAATTCCTCCAGGACCAGCACGCCGGCTCCTTCGCTCAAGACAAAGCCGTCGCGGTCGCGGTCGAAGGGGCGGCTGGCGTGCTGCGGGTCGTCGTTGCGTTCCGAGAGCGCCCGCATGGCGGCGAAGCCGGCCAGCCCCATGCGCGTGACCGCCGCTTCGCTGCCGCCGCTGATCATGACGTCGGCATCGCCGTACTGGATCGTCCGATAGGCCTGGCCCAGCGAGTTGGCCGCGCTGGCGCAGGCCGTGACAATGCACTCGTTGGGTCCGCGCAGTCCCCATTGGATCGAGACCTGGCCGCTGGCCGAGTTGGCGATCAGCTTGGGAATCGTAAAAGCCGAGACCCTGTCCGGACCCTTGACCAGCAGCCGCTCGTGCTGGGTTTCGATCTCCCACAGCCCGCCAATGCCGGAGCCGATCATCACGCCGCAACGGAAGGGGTCGTACTTGGAGAAGTCGATGCCCGAATCCTTCACGGCGTTGACGGCAGCCACCAGGGCGAACTGCGTGAAGCGGTCCAGCTTCTTTTCCTCGCGGGCGTCGATATAGCCGGCAACCGACCAATTGGCAACCTCGCCGCCAAAACGAACGCGGTAGTTCGTGGCGTCAAAACAGCGCAAGGGGGCAACCCCGCTTTCGCCGTTGCAAACGCGGGTCCATGCTTCCGCGACTTGGCAGCCAAGCGAAGTTACTAGACCCAAACCAGTTACGACGACGCGTCGCTTCATGGATTTCTATACCGCAGCAAGTTCAACTTGAGGAAGTTTCGCTGCTGGCGACGGCGTTCTTGATATGGTCGACGGCCTGCCCGACCGTCTGGATCTTCTCCGCCGCATCGTCAGGAATGTTGATGTCGAACTCTTCTTCGAGTTCCATAACCAATTCGACCGTATCGAGGCTATCCGCGCCCAAATCATTGACGAACGACGTCTCGCGGGTAATCTGGTCCTTGTTCACGCCAAGTTGCTCGGCAACGATATCAATCACACGTTCTTCAACTGAGGCCACCTGAGGCTCCTCCTAGTAATGCTGGGTCTCTGGGCAAGGCGATTTCCGAAGCCGATCCGAAAACCTCACCCGGCTCTTGTAGGGGGGGCGAAGGGGTCATGGAGTTCTCGGACGAATTCTCAAACCATCCCCGCCTTTTTCTTCGAACCTGTTTCAAAACCGTCCGCGGCGGCTCTTCTACTGGCCGCTCGAAGGTCTCGAGACAAGTCCTCAATAAAAAAAGCAATCTTGCAGGGATACAACCCCGCTGAACTACCTTTTCTTCTCATCTCACCTAGACAGATATAGCGACTTTTCCGTCCGCTGTCTATATCATCCGCATCGCTTGTCGCCGTTTTTCGGAGACATATTATACCGTCAGGCCGCCATCGACGGTAAGTACTTGCCCCGTGATAAATTCCGCCGCATCGCTGGCCAGGAAAAGCACCGCGTCGGAAACATCCTGGGTCAGCCCCAACCGCTTCAGGGGGATTTCTTCCTTGATTTTTTCTAACATCTCTTCCCCCAGCTTGGCGGTCATGTCCGTGGCGATAAAGCCCGGCGCGACGGCGTTGACGGTCACACCCCGACTGGCCAACTCGCAGGCAATGGTCCGCGTCAGACCAATGATACCCGCCTTGGAGGCCGAATAGTTGGCCTGGCCCGGATTGCCCATCAAGCCCGAGACGCTGGCAATGTTGATGATCCGGCCATATTTCGATTTGCACAACGGTCGCGAGGCTGCCCGGGTGAAGAGGAAGGTGCCCTTGAGATTGATGTTCAAGACGGCATCCCATTGGTCGTCTTTCATCCGCATGATCAGGTTGTCACGCGTGATGCCGGCGTTGTTGACCAGGATATCCAACCCGCCCCAAAGCTTGACGACCTCCGCGACCACCTCATCGACGCGTTGCGAATTGGTCACGTCGGCGGCGATCGGATGGGCAGTGCCGCCGGCGGCCTGGATCGCCGAAATTGCCTCCGCGAGGGTTTCCGTGTTGATATCGACGCACGCGACCTTGGCGCCAGCGGCGGCCAGATCGAGGGCGAACGATCGGCCCAGCCCCCGGGCGGCGCCGGTGACCAGGGCAATGCGGCCGCTCAGGTCCACTTGGATTCGTTTCTTCGTTTCGGACATTTATCCACTCCCGCGGGTTGTACTCAGTACTCAGTACTCAGAAGCAAGCTAAACTCTAAGTTCTTGGCTACTCACCCCACAACCATTCTCAAACATCCAGGCTTTGGCAGGCGATCTTACGATCGATACGACGGAGCAGACCCCGCAGAACGCGGCCCGGACCGACCTCGTAGAACCGGTCAAAACCCTGGCAGAGGAGGTAGCGCATCGACTCCTCCCAACGGACCGGGTTGATGATCTGCTTGACCATCAGCCCGCGAATTTCTTCCGGATCGTCGTGCGGCAGGGCGTCGACGTTGAAAATGACGGGAATTCGCGGGGTTTTCATGTGGACTTCGGCCAGGGCCTCGGCACAGCGCTGGTCGGCCGGACGCATGATCTGCGTATGAAACGCGCCGGCGACCGCCAGCGGAACGGCCTTCATCGCGCCCATCGTCGGGGCCAACTCGGCGGCCCGTAAGCAGGCGCCGTTCGTGCCGGAAATGACCAGCATGTCGGCACAGAGTAAATTGGCGATTTCCAGGACCTCGCCCTGCCGCGACTGCAAGCAGAGCGACTCCACCGCCGCATGATCGAGACCGAGGATGGTGACCATGCCGCTGGGCGTGGCATCGGCCGCCTCCTGCATCGCGGCGCCGCGCTTCTGGACCATCATCAGCCCTTCGTCGAAATCCATGACGCCGGCAAAGACCATGGCCGTATATTCGCCCAGGCTCAATCCGGCCGCAGCCTCGCACGCGTCCACCACCTCGGCCGACTGCGCTCGCAACGATTCCAACGCGGCCAGACTAGTGACGAACAAGGCGGGCTGGCTGTAGATCGTGGAATCGAGAACGTCGGCCGGCCCTTCGAAACAGAGCTTGGCCAAATCATAACCCAGCAGTTCCTCGGCGCGGTCGTACAGGCGACGCGCAACAGGCAGCGATTCGGCCAATCGCTTGCCCATGCCCACCATCTGGGCGCCCTGCCCCGGAAACAAGAAAGCGATCTTGCCCAACGCGAACCCTTCGTGAAGTACACCGCCGGAGTTTACGACTCGACGTCGACGACCTTGCGGCCCATGTAATGGCCGCACTTCGGACAGACGGTGTGCGGAGGCACTGCGGAACTACACTGCACGCAATACGTCACGTGCCGCGGCTCCTTTTTGTCGTGGTTGGCACGGCGGCTGTTCGTGCGGGAGTTGGAATGTCGGCGTTTTGGAACGGCCATGTTTGAGGCTCCATCTTCCCTAAGACGGTTGCTGGTCGAGGGAGCGTCCCCACGCTCAACCCTTACCCAAGCGACTTGTCACCAAGCGGGGGAAATAGAGCATATTAAACTGCCCGGGCCGTCCTGTCAACCGGTGTGAATTCGACGGACGGGGAATTGATCGCGAGAGAGGGCTTGTCTTGCCTAAACGGGGGGTGGCGGACTTGAAGCGAATCGCCCCTTGCACACTCTTTCATGTGGTCTATTTCATAAATAGCGATTGCATTTGCTGGATGTCCCCAAACGGGTAGGTACAAAAATTCCGCAGATCGACGCTCCTTAGCCGGTCTTCGACCTACCGGCCGAAATTGGCATAGCCTTCATCGGCTTCGAGTTCGGATGCAATTGGGAAAAGGAAGACAGAATTCGCTGATTTTGGCCAGTATAAACGGACATCGGCCGTCGCCGCAAGCTAGGGGAAACGCCCGGCGGCCTCCACGCGGCTTCCAAAACCGCTGGCGAACTGCCCCGCGATCAGATAGAATACGATCGTGACGAGCACACTCAAGCAGGCTGCTTGCGGAGATCTGCGAGAATACCACAGTACAATGCACCTTGCCATCCTACCGCGGGTGACGAGCAATGGCAGAACGAAGTGTTGAGGAGTTCGTGCGAAAGGCGGAGGGAATCTATGCCGAACGACTGCGCGCGGTTCTGGAGCCGGAACACATGGACGAGTTTGTCGCCATCGAGCCTGAGTCGGGCGACTACTTCTTGGGCAGGACGCTGAGCGAGGCCGCCGGCGCGGCACGCCGTTTGTACCCCGATCGCATGACGCACGCCATGCGGGTCGGCCACAAGGCGGCGATCCACTTCGGGATGCACGTTCGATGAACGGCTACGTCGACAATTACGGTCGCGCGCTGGTCACGGTCGGGCTTCGAGTCCACGGATCGGGTTAGAACGGTTCGCTAGTCCTTTTCTATGCGGCTCTTTCATCCGCGACTCCTTGCTGGCTTTAATCGGCGCTTTCTCTGACCCCGCTGCCCGACCCTGCTGCCCGCGGCTACCGGCCAAATTCGGCCATGAGCATGTCAACGGCGTGCTTCCGCATGTCCTG
>CAZTPX010000109.1:0-31855 GCA_964615095.1 uncultured Planctomycetaceae bacterium
CGCCGTCCATTTCGCTCTGCACGTTCCAATACAGCATCTGCGGCTTGGCGTGGGGGAAGGTCGTATCCAACACGGTCAGTTTCTCGCGGTTTGTCAGGAACCGCAGTTCGACCGACGTCGGGTCAATCAGCGTATTCGCCCAACTGAATTGCAGCGGATTGGCGCCAGGCTTGAAAGTCACCTTGCGGGTTTCACGGACCAGCGTCAGGTCTTCGGAGTTATAGATCGTTAGTTGTACGGTATTGCGGCTCGGAACCGTCGAGAGATCGACATTCTCCGCCCGGACGGCAAGGGCCGACAGGAACACGGTTCCCAGCACCAGCGTTCCCAGGATCAATAGTCGTCGCATGGGAATTCCCTTTCTTACCATTCGTTCTTGAGGAGCAGGTGGAGCTTGTGAACGATCTTCTCGGCCTTGCCATCTGCACCGCGGGCCGGCAGCGAAACGTGGAACAGGAGTTTCTCGAAGGTGCTCTTCTCCTTGTCGGGGCCGCCGGCAAACGTGGTCGATTTGCCGAGCTCCCACTGCACGTCGCGGCCGTTGTCGCCATACAGCTCATTGCGGATGGCACGGACGCTCTCCGATACGTCGAGCACGACGGCCTTGTCCTTGAAGTTCTCAATCTCGAACTTGACGACCACTTCGCGGTCGTACAAATTGCCGGCGACCCGCCGTTGCTCGTTCTTGTCGATGGTGCGTTTCACAACCACGTCTTGGGCGACGCCGACATAGAGCCGCATCTCATCGTCCAGCGGGGTGAACTTGCCCCAGTCCTCACCGATAAAGGCCGTGCCGCCATGACCGTCTTCCTGGAAGATGCGGACCTTGCCATATTGCAGCGGCGCAGCGCCAAGGTGGCTGGCCTTGTCGTTCTTCAGCACGTAGTGCATGGGCACCAAGAGCTTGTTCTGCGGCCGATCGAGGTAACCGTGGGCCCCGGGATCGCACGTGTAGGTCTTCTTGACCGGCAGCTCGGCATACTTCTCGACCAGCATCTCCCTGGTCTCGTTGATGCCGATCGGCTTGAGGAACCGCGGCCCGAAACCAGCCCATAGCCCGGTCGAGCCGAAGGATTCGTTGGCCAGGTTCTGGATGCGGATGTACTCGGAGAGAACGAGGGTCTTCTCGTCATTGGCCGCGATCGCTCGATAATTGAAGCTCTTGTTCAGGTTGCCCAAGAGATAGCTGATCCGCACGCGGGCGGAACCGGAACCGCTGGAGGAAACCTGCCAGACCAGCGACGGTTCGTTGGGCGGATAGCTTACGGAAAGAACCTTGACGTCTAAGGCCGGCCTGTCCTTTTCACCGGCCTTGGCATCGGCCCTCGCGCCGCCATCGATCCCGCCTAGCACGCGGAAAACGATCGTGCCCGGATCGATTTGGGTGTTGGCCCAGGAGAAATCGACCTGGTTGACTCCCCGCACCAGGGGAACAATTCGTTCCTCTTCGACTAATGTGGCGTTGGGGTTGTCGAGTTGGATTTCCACCCGTTCTCGCACAGGCAGGGTGATGAGTTTGATGCGGGCCAGGGCTGTCGAGGGCAGGGCCAAGACCACGACGATGGCCAGCCAGAGAGGCAGATTCCGAGATCGCATGGCAGTACTCTTGGGGTGAATGAAGACTCTTCGTATAAGAATAGGTCAAAAAGCCCCCGACTGAGGGAGAGCGGAAGCAGACAAGGGGATTTTGCCACAAACGTCGAAAGAATAGACGTTTGCCGGTGGAGAAAGTTTCCGGAAATCGGGAGATTCCGCAAGTTTCTGCCTTTGAAGGCCCTCTAAGAACCGTGATCTATTACCAGATTGAGCCCGATGTCAAACCGATAGCGGTAGCCAAGGCGCAAGGCCCCCAGACGCCCGTAGAGCTTCTTGACCTGTCAGGAGGCCCCAAACAGCCTTGAACGCTTTCGAGGCCGGCCGCCAGCATCGACGTAGGAAGCCCTGGAGGACACCCGAGTACCGGCCTCAACTATCGGCTTGAAGTCGGCACCACGATCGGGACCATCGACGGCAAGGGCAGCCCTACTTTTTGCTCATCTGAACAAAAATCTAGTCTGAGCTAGTCTATACGTGCAAATACATGTATAACCTGGTGTCAGGTGACCCTACCGGGTCACCCGTCACCAGTGAAGATCGTTTCTTTTTACTTCGTGTTACCTGAACAGTCCCGCTGTCCTCGACCCACGACCGACCGCTTGACGTCGCGAGATAAATTGCGATGATGTAAGCTTCTCCCTCCGGAAACCGAGGAATTCAACATGCTCCACTTGAACTTCTAACCGAAAGGAGCTGGTGATGTGTCCTTCGTCTTCCAGGTTGCTTTTCGCCGCGATGCTGTTCTGGCCGGTCTACGCGACGGCAGCCGACGCGCAGCCCGTGAACAAGTATTTCGCCCATCCGGCCGTCGAGGACCACGACGGGGTCATTGCGCCCTGGTACCGGGGTCAAAACGGCCAGTGCGACTTTCGCGCCCGCATCGCGGCCGAGACCCTCAAACGCTATCCTTGGACCGACAAGAGCGTGGCGGTCATGGCGGCGCCGTATTTCGTCTTCAGCGGAAGTTGGGGCATCAAGCCAGACGGCACCATCGTCGTTAGCCCGAAACTCGACGATTGGATGAACGCCGACATCGGTCAGCGATCGGTGAGCACGCTGTTCGGCGCGGTGGCGTACTATCGCTACACGGGCGATCCGGCGGCCATCGGGCTGATCGTGTTGACCACCGATTACCTCTTGGACTACTGCCAGACGCCGGCCGATCACGCCTGGCCCAACTTCATCATCAGTGCCCCGGTGAAAGGAAAAGCCTTCGGCCGGGCCAACCCGCACGGATTTATCCAACTGGACCTTAGTGCGCAGCTTGGCTCGGCCGTGCTCGCGGCCTACAAGCTGACGGGCAATCGCCGCTACCTGGAGGCCGTCACGCACTGGGCGGATCTACTGGCGGAGCACTGTGACCTACGGCCCGCCGTGGCGCCGTGGAGCCGCTACGCCAACCCCGAGGATTGTCCCTGGAACGCGCAAGAGACGGCTGGCATGTCGCTCACCTTGCAATTCCTCAATGACTTGATTCGACTGGGCTACTGCGGCAAGGGCGACGTGCTCGTCAAGGCTCGCGATGCTGGGGAAAAGTACTGCCGCGATGTCTTACTGCCGGAGTGGAGCCGTGACCCAACGTTCGGCCATCACTTTTGGGACTGGGACAATCCCGTCTATACCTGCGCGGTGCCCAGCTACACGGCCCAGTACATCATGGACCGCCGCGATGCCTTCCCGCAGTGGAAAAGCGACATCCGCAATTTCATGTCACTGTTTCTCTGCCGATCAAGCGTGGATCCAGCGTCCGCCGGCGACGTCTACTCTGGCGCCTGGGCCTTTCCGGAGGCCAGCAACTGCTGCGGTAAGTCGCTGCAATATCCGACCATGCACATGGCGGCCACGTGGGCCCGCTACGGCGTGTTGGCCGATGACGCCTGGGCGCGGGAGATCGCCCGCCGGCAGAGCATTCTCACAACCTACGATGCTCACCAGACTGGCGTGGTGGAAGACCGCATCACCGGCGGTGTCGAGGTGACGGGTGTGTGGTTCAACCTGGCCCATCCCTGGCCGTTCCGCATGGTCTTGGAGATGCTCGCTTGGCAGCCGGAAGTGCTCGGCCCAGCACGCGAGAACCACATCATGCGCAGCAGTTCGGTGGTCTGCGCGGTTCGCTACGGGAAAGGGCGAATCACCTATTCCACCTTTGACGCCCTGGCCCCTTGCGAGGAAGTGTTGCGGTTGGCATTTGCGCCCGCCGCCGTCTTGGCTGAAGGCAAACCCTTGCCATTGAGGCAGAACCTCTCGCAAAACGGCTTCACGATCAAACCGTTGAGCAATGGAGACTTCATCCTTACGATTCGCCACGACGACTGCTGCGACCTGATGGTCGAGGGCAACGATCCCCAAGCGACGCTCGGTCATGACCGGTTCCATTATGAAGGACCGTGGACGACGGAGGACTTCGCCGGTGCATCGGATGGCAAACTCAAGGTCGCCGCCCAGGCAGGCGCACGAGCGCAGCTCGACTTCCAAGGCAATCAAGTCCGCCTCATCGGCCGGGCCGATCCCAGCGGTGGCAAGGCCGACGTGTACCTCGACGGCGTCAAGCAACTTTGCGGCATCGATTTTTGGTGCCCCCAGGCCCGCGATCAGCAAGTGCTCTGTTACAAGAACGGTCTGGCCCAGGGCAAGCACAGCCTGGAGATCATGGCCACGGGCGAGAAGAACCCCGTCTCCACCGGCACGCGGGTCTATCTGGACGCCGCCCAGTTCTCAGCCGCGCAGGGGGAAAACGGATTTGGGCAAGGCGGCGGCCCAACGGAGACACAGCGCGTCATCTTCGGCTACGTGGGTCGCAAAGACTACGTCGATTCCAGCGGCCTCGCCTGGCGGCCGGCAACCGAGTTCATCATGCGGCTGGGAACCTTGGTCGACCTAGTGCCGGCATCCTTTTGGACGGAACCGCAACTCAAGGAAGTGGCCGGCACGCCGGATCCCGAGCTATACCGCTACGGCGTCCACGGCCGTGACTTCACCGCGTACTTCACCGTTGCGCCGCAGCAGATATACCACGTGCGACTGAAGTTTTGCCAGGCGCGAAAGCCGACTCAGCCCGGCGGGTATGCTACCAGTATCCAGATTGGCGGGAAGGTGGTTGCCGCCGGCATGGACATCGCTGCCACGGCCGGCGGTCTGGGCAAGGCAGTTGACCTGGTGGTCAACGACGTCCGACCACAACACGGCGTGATCACAGTCCGTTTCCTCGGCACCACGTCCAGCTTGGCCATGATTCAGGCGATCGAAGTCGGTCCCGGCCATAGCGCCGCCGGGGCTAAGCCGGTTGGGCCTTGATCGTAACCTTGCCGACTGCCGGCATGGCGTGAACGAATTCTCGGTGCCTGAGCTAGTCTATACATGCAAATACATGTATAACCTGGTGCCAGGTGACGCTACCGGGTCACTTGTCACCAGGCGAGAACGGTTCTTATTTCTGGATTGGATTACTACGTGATCGACACTGTCATCGTCGACCTAGCCGAAGTCACGCGTCAGCCGAGAACATCGAGGTCCTCTTGCCCGACCGGTTTGCATCTTGCGGCCAAGTGTCGAATGCCTCAGGCATCTTTCACATTTTGTTGAGCCGAACAAGATATTTGTGACCGATCGATTCTGGGAACGAAGACAACTCGGCTCCTTGACAATGTGAAGCCCCGCAACCAAACTTGTCTCCGTCAGGCTACTGCTGTGGGTTCCTCCATCGATCCGCTCGATCAGGCAACTCGGCAAGATCCATTCACCCGTGGGAAACTTCGCATCATGAACTCCAAACAGCGCGTGCATGCCGCCCTGCGGCGGCAACCGGTCGATCGAATCCCGATCTTCATGTGGTTCCACGCACAGAGCAGGGCGATCCTTGCCGAGACGCTGGAGATACCGGCGGGGCAGGTCGACATGGTCATTGGCAACGACGTGCGTATGACCTGGGTGAATAACAACGCCGCCATGGAGGGCGTCGTCCACGAGCAGGACGGCGAGGGACATATCGACGAGTGGGGCATTCACCGGATCAAAGAGGGACCTTACAACCAGATCGCCCGCTTCCCCTTGGCGAACTGCACACCTGAAGAGGTGCGGGCTTATCACTTCCCTCTGGAGGCGCAGGAGGCGTTGCTGGCCCGCATGGAGCGGCGGCTGATCGACGGCATGACCAGCGATGGCGGCGGCTACATCCTGGCTGCCTCGCACACGATCCCGCCGGAAACGCCCATGGAGAACATCTTCGCCATGTACGCCGAGGCCGGGCTGAGCCGCGAGGTGATCTTCGATCGCGCCGCGGCATCCCGGGCTGCCTTAACCTTGTAAGCCGAGGGAATTGGGCGTACACTCGGCGTTTGATCGGGCCATCCCTTGCGCCTCGCGAACACATGATGAACACGTTCGTGCTGGCAGATGGACGGTACACCGAACCGGAGAAAGAGCATCGTGTCAATAATACAGCAATTCGGGGCTTTGAAAACCGCCATAGCATGTCTACTCGCTTGGACCGCATTTAGCTCGCTCCAGGCGCAAGAATGGAGCCGCTTTCGTGGCCCGAACGGCTCTGGGGAGTGTGAGGCCGACGGTATCCCCGTCACTTGGGGCGAGAAGGATTTTCTCTGGAAAGTGAAGTTGCCCGGCGCCGGGCACGCGTCGCCCGTCGTTTGGTACAATCGCGTCTTCATCACCTCGACCGACGATGATGCCGGCAAATTCGTTTCCTGTTTCAATGTTGCCGACGGAAGCGACGTTTGGAAGCGGAGTTTTCCGGGAAAGGTCTACCAGAAGAACACCTTGAACAGCTTTGCGGCTGCCACGCCTGCCCTCGACAAAGACCATCTTTATCTCGCCTGGACCACGCCCGAGGAATACACGATCGTTGCCCTCGACCAACAGACCGGCAAAGATGCTTGGCGACGGAACCTTGGGCCTTTCACGTCACAACACGGTTCCGGGGCATCGCCTATCGTGTTCGGAGACATCCTGATTGTGCCCAACGACCAGGATGGCGCAAGCTCGGTGATCGCGCTCGACTGCACGACGGGCAAGACACGCTGGACAACTCCTCGCCGCACGACGAAGGCTTCCTATTCGACGCCGATCATTTATTCAGGGCAGATCGGGGCGGCAGAGCTGATACTTACCAGCCACGCCCACGGTATATCGAGTTTCGATCCGCACACCGGGAAGTTGAACTGGGAATTGCCGGTGATGGAGTACCGGACGGTTGGTTCGCCGATCATGGCTGGTGGGCTGATCTTTGCCGCCTGTGGCGAAGGGGGTGGCGGCAAGCAGATGTTTGCCGTTCAGCCGCCGGATACCGCCAAAAAACAGGCCGCCAGGGTGGCTTACAACGTCGAGGCCAAGCTGCCCTACGTGGTCACACCCGTGGCCCGTGGAGCCCTGATTTTCCTCTGGACCGATCAGGGCATAGTCTCCTGCCTGGATACCGCGACGGGCAAGAAGCTTTGGCAACAGCGGGTGGAGGGCCAGTATTACGGGTCGCCCATTCGCATCCGGGACCGGTTGTACGCTGTTTCTCGCGAAGGGCAAGTCGTGGTAATCGCCGCCGCGGATAATTTCAAGTTGCTCGGGGAGACCAAGCTGGGTGAAGGCAGCCAGAGTTCGCCCGCGGTATCCGGAGGGGTCCTCTTCCTGCGAACGGAGTCGCAATTGCTGGCGGTTGGAAAGAAACCCGTTCCTTAGTTAAGAGCGTTCGTGATGCGGGCGCTAAGGGTGAACACGATGATCCTCTCGCCGGTGGCGGGACGACCACCCCAACATCCATCATCAGAATGCCACAGGATGAGGAAGCGGAATTACCATTCGCCAGTGATACTATCGGTGGAAATTGCTTCTTCAGAACAGACCATCCATACGGTGGATCCGGTGTCCTTGCCTCTCCCATTTCTGAGTGATTTTCAAAATAACCCCTTGTTATGTACTAATGTTATTTAAGTACTACACAGAGGTAGTTGCCACAACGAATAGTCGCGGAGGCAAGTGAATTGGGCCGCCGAAATACGTGGAGCCCGCTCTCCCAGATCCGCACTGGTAACGAATCTCGCGAGCCCGGAATGAAATATTGATCCTCGTGTTGGGCTGAGCCAACGAGAATGGTCCAGGGAGACTGACGAATGAAAGTCGAGTACATCAATCCATTCATTTCCGCCACGACCAACGTTTTTGGCACGATGGTGGAAGCGGAATTGTACCGTGGCGATCCATCGTTGAAAGGTGGTTTCCAGCCCAGTCATGAGGTCTCAGCGGTGATCGGGCTTTTGGGCAAGTCCAGGGGAACGGTGGTCTTGAGCGTCGATCGTGAGGTAGCAATTCAGGTAGCAGCGGTCCTCTTGCAAGAGCTACCGCCCGAATTGAACGCCGACGTGGCCGACGCTATGGGGGAAATGGCCAACATGATTGCCGGTCAGGCCAAGGCCCAACTCGAACATCTTTCCCTGAGCCTGGGCCTGCCGACGGTCGTTACTGGTACGAATCATTGCATCGACTTTCCACGCAACGCGCCGCGGATCTGTATTCCGTTTACTTGTGCATGGGGATCGTTAGCACTGGAAGTGGCCTTCGCAGAAGATTGTAAGTCGTTAGAAGATGACCACAATGTGACGACCGTTCAGTCGAATTAGGTTTGGGCGGCCCAAGACAACAGCCAGCCGTAGCGGACGGCGACGGGCGAAGCCCACCGGCTGTTGAAATCGTCGCCAAACGCGGGGCTCACGCCGACAGGACACCTGCCGGAGCCCAGGGATATTAAAGGGCCTGCCGGCCTTTCCATCTCGTTGCACGCGATGGTCGCTCTGCTCTGCGACGAGTCCAGGAAGTGGCCGAAAACGGCGAGGACGGCGGCTAAAGCGAATGCCTTCAGGCCGGCAGCGAAGCCGCGGTAAGGAGCTTATAATGCACACCATGAGCCCTGGATGACACCGCCGCCGAATTGGGCTAAGATGGTGGCCGTTATATGCGCGTCGATTTCTCGCCAGTAACATACGCAGCCGGTCATGTCCGACCATAGGCTGCATGTCGCTCAGGGAGCCGGGTGATGGATCAAATCTTGATCTTACTGCTGCTGATCGTCGCGGTCTGGGTTCTGGGCGTGATGATCGGACTGCCCTTGGTCGCGGTCTGGCAAGGGCGACGCATCACCCAACTTGCCGCCCGAGTGCGGCAGTTGGAGGAAGCCAGCAAGCAGGCGGGGACGTCCGCCCAGGCGTCTGTCGTCCCTGCCTCCAGCGTGGACGCTGCGGTGGCCGAAGAACCCGTCGAGGCGCTCCTCATCCTCGAAGCGGCCCCTGCGGAACCGGCCCCGCGGTCCATGGTGCCCCGTAAGGTTCCGTCAGCAAACACCGAGGGATTTGAGGCATGGATCGGCCGCAAAGGGATGGGTTGGGCGGCCGTGGTCCTGCTGCTGTTCGCCACGGCCTTCTTCCTCAAGCACGCCTTCGAGAACCAGTGGATCGGCGAGGTGGGCCGCGTGGCGTTCGGTATTGCGGCCGGGGTGGGGCTGTGCGCCGCCGGCTACCGTTACCAGCGGCGGTCCTGTCACGTCCTGGGCCAGATGTGCGCCGCCGCCGGCGTTGTACTCCTCTACCTGGCTACCTTCGCCGCCTTCGGCTATTACCACCTGCTACCGCAGCAGCACGCCAGCGTGTTCCTCGTCATCCTGGTTGCTGAGACGGCAGCCATGGCTGTCCTCTACGAGGCACCGGCGATTGCCCTGATGGCCGTCATCGGCAGCTTGCTCACGCCGGTCCTACTGCGGACCGAGCACGACCAGTACCAGGCCCTGTTCCTGTATCTCGCCCTGGTCAACGCCGGCGTGGTGGGGCTGGGGGTGCTGCGGGCCTGGCCGGCGGTCGCCACGGTGGCCTTGCTGGGCACACATGGGCTCTTTTGGGCCTGGTACAACGAACACTATCATCCCGAGAAGTTGGCCGCGGCGGTCGGCTTCCAGGTCACCCTGTTCGTCCTGTTCCTGCTCTACGCCCTGGTGACCCACGTCCTGGGCCGGCGAAGGGCGAACGTGGAGGACCTGCTCCGCATGGCGCTCAGCGCCGCGTTGTTCTTTGCGGCCGTCTACACCCTGCTGGACCCGCAGTATCACGTCTGGATGGGCAGCCTAACCTTGGGCATGGTGATCGTTTACACGGCCCTGGCCTGGTTGATATTCCATGGCCGGCCGGAAGATCAGCGGCAACTCCTGGCGGTCGTGGGCCTGGCGCTGGGGTTCATTGCCGTGGCGATACCCTTGCAGGCATCGGCGAACTGGATCGCGCTGGGCTGGGCGGTCGAGGGACTGGTTTTGTGCTGGTTCGGCCTCCGCATTTGCGCTGCGGCCCTGCGCGGCCTGGCCGGTGCCCTGCTGATCCTCGCCGTGGGCCGCTTGCTGGTGGTCGATACGCCGGCCGCCCACCTGGACCTCTTTGTACCGCTGGTGAACCGATACGCATTGCCCGCCCTGGGTGTGGCCGCATGCCTGCTGGCCGTAGCAGCCACCGCCACGCGCTTCCGCGACGGGCTGGTAACGCTCGAACGATTGGCGCTGGGGGCCGCCGGGCTGGGCGGGATCGCCCTCGTCTGGCTAGTGCTCTCGGTTGAGACCTACGACTACTTCCAGGCCCAGATCCGCCACGAGTCGGAACTAACCGCCCGCTACGGCCCCACGGCGGTCACCGTAGCGGGCCAACCGCTGGGTGTCGAGGCGTCCGAGAAGATCCCCCGCTTGGAACGTAGGTCCCAGGCGGTGCTTTCGTTTGTCTGGGCGGCCTATGCAGCGGTAGTGTTGGCCGCGGGGTTTGCCCTCCGCCGGGCCCCTGTCCGCTGGGCAGCCCTGGCATTGTTTGCCCTGACGCTGGGCAAGGTGCTCCTGGTGGACATGGCAGAACTGCCAGGCTTCTACCGCGTGGCCACCCTGCTGGCCTTGGCCGTGATGATGGCAATCGGAGCGTGGGCTTACCAGCGGTGGCTGGTCACCCGCAAGACAACGCCTATGGAGGAAAGTATCCATGTCGCAGCGTAACCTTGACCCTGGCTTCATCAGCCGCCACGCCGCGGGCAGCATTGCCACACGGGCCGTACTGACCCTTACCCTGGTCGTCCTATGCTGGGGCGAAGCCGCCGGCAGTGCATCGCCGGCTGTTTCCCAGGGCCCGACCCCTGCGGAATCGCAGTTGGGGGCCGAGCCGCTCTCGAAGTGGCAGTGGTTCCACGAGGTGCCGCTTCCCAAACCAGGCAACTCGCCGCGGGTCGATTTTGTCCTGCCGGTGCCCGTCTTCGGCGAGTCCCGCGAGGACCTGGGCGACCTGCGGCTGTACGATGGCCAGGGGCAGGAAAGGCCCTATTCCCTGCGCGTGCGGGAGGCCCGCGACGAGCGGCAGCAACTGCCCGCCCGCCAGTTCAACCGTCAGTCCAACGCGGACCATTCGATCGAGGTCACGCTCGACCTGGGCGAGCGGCCCGCGGAGCACAACGAGATGGAAATAGCGACCAGCGGCACCGACGTCCGCCGCGGCGTGGTGCTGGAAGGCAGCGACAACGACCGCGGCTGGGGCAAGCTGGTGGACGGCGTATGGCTGGTTCACTACCAGTTCGATAACCAGGTGGTCGACATCCGCCGCCTGCGGTATCCGCCCTGCCGCCTGCGCTACCTGCGGGTGCGAGTGTTTCCCGACCGCAGTCATGCAGACGACCATCCCGAGTTTTCTTCGCTGACGGTCTTCCACACAGTGCAGGAGCCAGGCGAGTACGTGACCCGCGAGGCCCAACTCGGCCCGCGGGAGGCGGTGCGCGCTGCCGGTGGGCCGGGCTCGGCCTGGATCATCGACCTGGGCGGCCAACAGGTGCCTTGCGAGAAGTTGTCAATCGACGTCGCCGACGCCGAGTTCGCTCGCCCCTTCGTCGTGGAGATGCTCGACGGCGAGGGACCGCGGCAGATCGTGGCCAACGGGGAGTTGCGACGGCAGGCCACCGATCCCCGCAGGCCGCTGGTGGTTTCCCTTGGGCGCGAGGTGATGGCTCACCGACTGCGGTTGGTGGTGACCGACCACAGCAACCCGCCGCTGGCAGTCGAGGCGGTGAAATATACGGCAGCCGCCCGGCAAGTGGTCCTTGCTGCCGCCAAGGGGCTCGTGGAGCCGCTGCGGCTGTACACGGGCAACCCGAAGGCCGCGCCGCCGCACTATGACTTTGCCGCCACGCTGCCCGTCGTTCTGGAGCCGCCGCCCGCGAGAACCACCCTGGGAGCCCCTATGGAGAATCCCATTTTCGAGCCGGAGCCGAAGCCTTGGACGGAGCGCTGGCCGTGGCTGGTCTACGTGGTCCTTGCCTGCGCCAGCGTAGCTCTGCTGGCGATGCTCGGCGGTCTGGTCCGCGCGGCGATCCACAGGCATGACGCGATGCCCGCTGCCGGGGCCGGATAGACCCGTGCGAGCATCTGGGCGATGAGGCAGGCGCGAAGCCGCGGCAAGGAGCTGACGGACGCGGTACCCGTGAGTGACATGGCCCCTGCCCAGCGTAAGATGATGGCACGGCCCCATCGACGTCGTCGGCCCGGAGTGCGCCGTCCCGTTGACTACGCCGCTGGCCAATCTCAAGGTGATCACGGCCGACAAGTGCCCGTAGCCGGTAGGCCGGGGATCCTGGTTTCGTACATCGGCTGCGTGGCCGGGTAACCGTCACGGATCAAGACGGCGCTCAAGAAACTGGTCCGATGCCTTGAGTATTGTGCTGCCGCATGGGATGATTATCTCGTTGGAAACCGTGTCGTTGAGGACGTAAGCAATGAGAGATCGCATGCTTCTGGGGGTGTTCGTTTCGGTTGTTCTCGTGGCAATGGGCCGATCCGCCATTGCCGCCGACCGCAACACCCCACCTCCGATCAAAGCCTTCTGTATCGACTTCAACTGGGGACCGAAAGGGATCAACGGTTTCGCGGGTCCGGGCGTCTGGGCCGACGCTTCGCCCGCGGATCACGTCCGCTGGTATGAAGGTCTTGGGGCAAACGTCATTCAGACTTTCGCCGTGTCGTGCAACGGCTACGCTTGGTACAAAGGCGGGATCATCCCTCCGCAGCCCGGCCTGAAGTTCGACTTCTTGTTCTCGTACTTCGTAGGCAACGGCGAAGACGGCTTGCACCTGGCGCGCAGCAGCGATCGTTACCACTGGCAGGCGCTCAACGGCGGGAAGAGTTTTCTAGCGCCTCAAGCAGGTAAGTCGAAATTGATGCGAGACCCGTGCCTATTGCGAGCGCCGGACGGCATATTCCACCTGGTCTGGACCAACGGATGGAACGATCAGACCATCGGCTACGCCTCGTCGAAGGACCTGCGGCATTGGTCGGAACAGCAAGCCATTGGCGTCATGGCCCACGAACCCCAGGCGATGAACTGCTGGGCCCCCGAGATCGTGTACGATGGAACGAAACAACAGTACGTGGTTTTCTGGTCCACCACGATCCCCGGCCGCTTTCCCCAGACGGACGGCACCGGCAACGGCAAGTATAACCATCGAATTTACGCCACGACCACCAAGGACTTCAAGACCTTCACGCCCACGCGGCTGTTCTTTGACGGCGGCTTCAACGTCATCGACGCCACGATGCTGCATGCCAGGGGGAAGTATTACTTGATCGTCAAGGACGAGACCCTGAAGCCCGTAAAGAAAAACCTTCGCATCGCCGTGGGCGATTGTCCCGAGGGACCATTCGGCGCGGTCTCCGCCCTTTTTACGCCAAGCTGGGTTGAAGGGCCGTCAGCCATCTGCATCGGCGACGATTATGTCGTGTACTTCGACTGTTACACGAAGGGCTGCTACGGTGCAGTCCGCTCCCGGAACCTGAAGGACTGGGAAGACGTCACTTCCCGGCTCACTTTTCCGAAAGGGGCACGGCATGGCACCGTACTCCAAGTACCAAAGTCAGTCACCGACAGATTATCGGAGGCCCGATAGTGGACCAATTCAGTTATCGCATTTCTGGACTGCGAATCGGCGTCATCCTGACGATCCTCTTCTCGGCTACGTCCGCATGGGCTGAGTCGCCCGACATGCGAATGCGGAAGAAGCTCATCGCCACGGGGTGGGACCATCCCGACAGCCAGCGGCTACTGGCGAATCTGGCCGCGATGGAAAAGCAGCCGTTCGATGGCGTCGTGATCGAATTGACCGGCCACACCGACGAGGGCAAGTCGTGTCCGCTTAGCGTGGCTTTCAGTAACCAGAACTGGCGGCGGGCGTGGTTCCAGGCGAGTGTGAACGAGCTTCGGAAGTGCAAGTTCACCCGCTTCACCGACAACTTTATCACCATCGGCGCCAATCCGGGCAACATCGACTGGTTCGACGACGAGGGCTGGCAGCAGATCGTCGAGCATTGGCGGATCGCTGCTTGGCTGGCCAAGCAATCGGGCTTGAAGGGGCTGCTCTTCGATCCCGAGCCCTATACGCCGCCACACTCGCAGTTCAGCTACGTGGCTCAACCGGATCGGGCACAGCGTGCTTTCAATGAGTACGCGGCAAAGGCCCGCGAACGCGGCCGCCAGGTAATGCGGGCCGTTGCCGAAGAATATCCCAAGATCACGATCTTCTGCTACTTTATGAACAGTGTTTGTGTGACAGCGGCCGGGCGGGCCGATCCCCGGCCGGCCTTGGCAGTACAGGGCTATGGGTTGTATCCGGCGATGATCGACGGCTGGTTGGACGTCGCCCCGCCATCCATCGTTCTGGTCGATGGCTGCGAATCGGCTTATCTCTACAACAGCCGTCAGCAATTCCTGGAGTCGGCTTTGCAGATCAAAGGGGCCTGCCAGGAGTTGGTTTCAGCCGAGAACCGGGCCAAGTATCGCGCGCAGGTCCAAGTGAGCTTCGGCATGTACCTCGACGCCTATTGGAACCCCAAGGACTCGCCATGGTATATCGGCGGCCTGGGCGGTCCGCGTGTCGAACGTCTCCGCGCCAATACCTCGGCGGCACTGGCTGCGGCCGACCAGTACGTCTGGGTCTACGGCGAGCGGTTCCGTTGGTGGCCGACGCCGAACCGGGGGGTCCGCCCGGAAAGCTGGTCTGCGGCGATTCCCGGCTGCGAGCAGGCGTTGCTCTATGCCCGTGACCCGCTGGATTACGCCCGAACGGAGATCGCAAAGGCAAAACAGGACGGAAAGGCGGTGAATCTGGCCCGCAATGGTAGTTTCAGCTCGTCCACGGCGAAGTCGATGGAAGGTACTGAACAAGATTGGCACGATGGCCTCCCGCCCGCTGGTTGGAGCGCGTGGCAGAGGGACGACTCGAAAGGGACCTTTACCTGGGACCGGGAAGCTGGGGCAACGGGCAAGGGGGCGGCCCGGGCCAGCCGCGTTGCAGACGGATGCTTTCTCCAGTCGTTTAAGGTGGCTCCCGGCGAGCGCTACGCAGTCCGCGCTGCCTGCAAGGTACGCGGTTCTGGCAACGCATGGCTGCGGGTCCGTTGGCAGACGGCGGATGGCCGTTGGACAGCCGAAACCCAAGACCAACTTTTCTATTGCGAGGCTTCGCCTGACAACTGGCGGGAGTTGTTCGGCGTAGTGGACGTGCCGGCGGGAGCCGGACGGCTGTTGATCCTGCTGGGTGTCGGCGGCCAGAGCACGACGGAGGACGCGGCCTGGTTCGATGACGTGGAACTCTACAGGTTGGCCAATCACTTGCAAGACCGTTGAGGTTAAGAACATGATCTGGCGCGGCTTGATCTTCCCGCTGATCGCTTTACTGGGTAACGCATCGTCATCCTCAGCGGTGCCTCCAGCAACAACGATCTGAGTTACGAGGTCGTCGATGGTGGACGCCTGTTGGTCTGTGACATCTGGTATGAAACCGGTAGCAAGCCACGGTTTATGCGGTTGACCGGGCAGGGAGAGTTCACGCTGCACGGCTCCAACGTGGCCCATCCCCGCAAGCACAGCGAGCCGGGCGTGGAGATCGACGGTTTCCGTGGCCGCGTGAGCTTCCTGGGCGTTTGCTTTACGCAGGTGGGAGGCGATGGAGGCGTCCCGGCACTGGTCGTGAAGGGGCAAAGCCCTCAGACCAAGGTGTTGGCCCTCAGTTGCCACGGCAGTGGCGAGTGGTTCGCCAACCTATCGCCCAGCGCTCGCGCCGCCCGCTTGGACAGTCTTCAGTACACGCCGGGTGGCGGGGCGAAGTCCATCGCCGACGTCGGCCAGGGCGACGAAGCCTTCCTGACCGAGATGTTGGCCCAGACTCGCGAGTTGCGCGTTGCCGATAGGGAGGACCTTGCTGCAGGGGTGACGGACGTGCGTCCGCATCGCGTATTTGTCAGGAACCCGCGGATTGGCATATCGCTGACGCCAGGGCAGTAGCCCGCTGCCACAGCACTCGTGCGCAAAACGGCTGGTGGTTTACCAAATCCAAGATACTGTTGCCAAGAGTTTTGATGCACAGTACGGGGTTGCGACTACATGGAGTTACTTGACAAGGCGGACTTCGCCGATCAAGATCACAATCGTCGGCCTGCCGCCAAGAGGGTTCCGGGAGGCGCGGTAATGGTAAGAACCCCGAGAAAGTTTACGGATCGCTTATGGCTAGCCTCAACCGAACTGTCTTTTCCCGACGCAGGCTTCTCAAAAGTGCGACCGCACTGGCAACGGTGACGATTATACCACGGGTGGTACTTGGAGGCCCCAATGCCCAAGCACCGAGCGAAAAGCCCGCCTTGGCTGGAGTGGGCGTGGGCGGCGTGGGCTACGGCCAGTTGAAGGCCTGCGAACAGGCCGGTTTTCAAATCGTTGCCCTTTGTGACGTGGACGACATATACGCGAAGAAGGCGTTCGACCGTTGGCCGCAGGCGCGCCGATACCGCGATTTCCGCGAAATGCTCCAGGCTGAAGGGCCGAAGATCGACGCGGTGTATTGTGGGACCCCGGACCATACGCACGCGGTCATTACCGTGGCCGCGCTGCGGCAGAAGAAACACGTTTGTTGCGTCAAACCGCTCACCCGCACGATGCAGGAGTGCCGACTTGTCGTCAAGACTGCACATCAGGCAGGTGTGGCCACGCAGGTTACGGCCTCGCCCAATACCAGCGAGGATGCCTGTCGGACCTGCGAGCTAATCTGGGCCGGGGCGATCGGCGCCGTCCGCGAGGTCCACATTTGGTCGAACCGGCCCATTTGGCCGCAAGGGATGGATCGACCGGCCGGCGAAGACCCGGTTCCCAAGACGCTGGACTGGGAACTGTGGATCGGACCCGCCCCGATGCGGCCGTTCAAGAACGTCTGGCCGAGTGAATCCCTGGAGCTGAAGCAGGTATCGCAATTCTCAAAGGGCATCTACCATCCTTTCAATTTCCGCGGTTGGTGGGATTTTGGTTCAGGCGCTCTGGGCGACATGGGCTGTCACCACCTGAACACGCCGTTCCGCGCCTTGAAACTAAAGCATCCCACCAGCATCTCTGCCTCCTCGACCCGGTGCCTGAAGGAGACCGCGCCGTTGGCCTCCATCGTCACCTATGAATTTCCGGCCCGCGAAGGCATGCCGCCCGTGCGGGTCATCTGGTACGACGGCGGGCTGAAGCCCACGTACCCGGCCGAGCTGGACGGCAAGCCGCTGCCGGCCGAAGGCACGTTGTATGTCGGCGAAGAGGGTAAAATGCTCGGTCCAGCGGTCGTGTCCGCAGCGCGGGCCAAGAAGTTTGCGGATGTGCCGAAGACATTGCCGCGGCGGCCAGGTACATGGGGCGAGTGGTATGAAGCCTGCCGCGGCAGGGAGCAGGCCGGCTGCAACTTCGACTGGGCCGGCCCGCTTACGGAGTTTGTCCTGCTGGGCAACATCGCCATCCGCACCGGAAAGCTGTTGCAATGGGATGCAGATTCCATGAGGATCACGAACCACGAGCCTGCAAATTCGTACCTTCACGAGCCTTCTCGTTCCGGCTGGTCGCTCGAAACCTGAACGACGTCAGCAGTACGCGACGCGGTACTAGGATCTGGAGGATTCTGTGAAACAGCGGCATCTTGGTAGCCTGGGGTTGACCGTTTCAGCCGTGGGCCTGGGCTGCATGGGCATGAGCGAGTTCTACGGTCCCGGTGACGAGGTCGAGTCCATCGCCACGATCCATCGCGCGTTGGAACTGGGGTCAATTTCCTGAACACGGCCGACATGTACGGTATAGGCAAGAACGAGGTCCTCGTTGGCAAGGCGATCCGGGGCCGCCGCAGCCAAGTCGTGCTGGCCACGAAGTTCGGCAACGTGGGGCAGCCGTCATTACGGTTCAGGTGACCTCAGAGATGACCGCGGAGCAGGTATGGAAGGCTGCGACAAGCAAGGACGATTAGGTTCGGCTCGCCGCAGCAGTTAGCGTGTCTTGAGTTTCTTCGCCAACCCTGCGATGCGTTCACCCAGGCGGCGGGCGCTGTCGAGTTCCTGTTCGCTCACGCCGGGATCAAGTGGGCCGGTCATTGCAGATGATCCCGGTTCGCCCCACACGCTACCCGTCTTCTCGTTCTGGTACAGAGGCCCCGCGACGACCATCCGGTTGCTCAGCATGAATAGCAAGAGGCTTGTAACGACGTGCTCTTTGCCGCCGACTTGGCCGCCGCCCGTAGAGAACGCCCCGCCGATCTTGTCCGTGAAGTCCACCTTCATCTTCCACGACCAGTCGTCGATCACGACCTTCATCTTGCCGGGGATGTTGGCGTAGTACGTCGGGCAGCCGAGGATGATTCCGTCCGCCGCATCCAGGTCCTGCTTGGTGACCTCCTCGACCCGCTTGACAACGGCCGTGACGCCCGGCACGCGGCGAATCCCCTCGGCGACCCCGCGAGCCATCTTCTCGGTGTTGCCGGTAAGCGAGTAGTACGCGATGAGGATGCGCGGGGCCGCTCCCTTGCCGTCTGGCTGTGCAACCTCATCGGCAAGAGAGATCGGCACCGAAACCGTCAAGGTGAACAGCAGCAGGGTAAACAGCGCGATGCGGCAGCAGAGGTTAAGGGTTCTCATCGGAAGGCTCCTATCGGGGAATCAAAAGACAGTGTATCCTAGTTGATTGTAGCTTCGACCGGTGTACGGCCGCAACCGGTGCCGCGGTCATGTCCAATCCTCGGCATGGTAGCCGAAGTCGCCGGCCTGGATTACCATGGATTGTAGTTTCGACAGGGGAGTCTCGATATGCAGATCCGCATAATTTGGCAGTCGCTGGTAGCCATCGTGGCCCTTGCCGTCCCCGCCCAGGGTGCCGTGGATTTGGTGACCTTGCCCACCCGCGAAGGCACGCAGCTTACGATCTACAATTCCGAGGACATCACCATCCATCGGCGGCTCAAGGACCAGAAGACCAGCAACGTCGTGGTGCGGCAGTACAAACGTCGGCTGGATGACCAGTTCGTGCTGTACTACGATCTGATCGACTACGACGAAACGTTGTCCTTCGAGGAAGAGATCGCCTCGGGCAAGCCGGTGGCGGCCAAGACCGAGGTCGAACGGCAGTTCGACGCCAACGTAGTGCTCTGGGGCCCGGACGGCAAGCCCAAGGGCTGGAATAGCCAGGACCCGGGGGCCTATGCCGATCTGCGCAACGTGCCTGGTCGAGTCGAGCGGGTAGACCAGCAGCACGTCAAGTATTTCCTCGATCTCCAGCCGGGGAAGAAGCAGACGGTCAGCTACAGCGTGACTTACAAGCGCCGCAAGGTTGGGCCGGAGTTGAACACGGAGAAGAAGCGGGAGCCGCTATAGAACCGGTCGAGTGTAGACTTCGAGCACGTCCGTGGGGGCGTGGCAGGTGGCCACATGCAGCGGCTGGCGCTCCAGGTGCGCCGGCCCGTCGATGTGCGATCAACCGCGCCCCGCCCTCCGCCGTGGCCTGAAGTCCGGCCCCTCGTAGACGCGCACGGCGTTGCCTCGCCTCAGTTCGCCATGTTGTTCCCACCGCCGCTGCTTCGCCTGCCCTTCGGCGTCGGCATGCTGGGTTTCCAGGAGCTGGGCGAGTCGGGCTAGAGCCAACCGCCGGTTCTGGTGCTGGGACCGCTCCTCGCGGGCCACAACGCTCAACCCCGTGGGTACGTGCGTAATTCAGACGGCCGAGTTGGTCTTGTTGACGTGCTGACCACCAGGGCCTGAACTCCGCATGACCTCGGTCCGCAGATCGCTCTCCGACCACTGCGGGCGCTGCGGCGGTGCGTAGACCTCGACGCCCACGAACCAGTTCTTCCGCTTGTGGTTAGGCCGGCAGGGGCTTTTGCCGATCCATTGGATCGTCCCTTCCCAGCCGGCCGCAAAGGCCTGCACTCCTTCGCCTTCCAGCTCCAGCAGGGCCGACTTCAATATATTCTCCTCGTCGCCGGGCACGCCCTCCAAGAGTTTGCAGTCGATCCCCTGCTGCGCCGCCTCGTGGTACAGGACATCTACGACCTGGGCCACGACCCATCGACACTCCCCGGGGCCTTGCCCGGCCGTTATCTGGAGCCAGACGTTCATTCGCGGGAGATCCTCACCTTGTACGTGATCAGGGGGCGGAGGGTGGCGACCACTTCGACCAACCCGGAGTCCACCAGGTCCTGGATCACTTGGTCGATATTCTTGTAAGCCTGGGGGGCTTCCTCGAACAGCAGGTCCTTGTCCTCGCAGATCACCCGGCCACCCAGATCGGTCCGCTGGAGCGATTCGACCGAGTGCTGGCGTTCCAACCGGGCGCGGGCGTCGGTGCGAGCCCACTTCCTGCCCGCTCCGTGGGCCACGGACCAGCCGCTGCTCTCCTGGTCGCCCGTAGGCAACACCAGGTAGCTCAAGGTGCCGCGGGAGCCCGGAATGACGACCGGCCCGGCATCCGAGGGTGCGGCTCCCTTGCGGTGCAGCCAGCAGCGTTGGCCCTGGAACGTGTTCGGGAGAATGCTGTTGTGGGACAGATCGACTAACGGCCGGCCTTCTGCGCCCAGCATGGCCAAGAACCGCTTGGCGATTAGTCCTCGGTTGACCGTGGCCCAGGTCAAAGCATGGTCGTGCCGGGCGAGGTACTGGCGGGCTTCCTCGGAGTCCTCCGCTAAGCCGCCCGCCCCGAAGCGGTCCACGTGGTCCCGTAATATTGATTCCCCCAGGCCTCGCGATCCGCTGTGGACCAGCGCCAGCAACCGGTCCTCCTGTACCCCCAGCGTTGCCAGGGCCGCAGGGTTTTGGATCTCGGCGATCGCCTGGAGTTCGGCAAAATGGTTGCCGCCGCCGATCGTACCCAGGCTCCCATCGAAGGGTGTTGCCACGATTCCCGCCTCGACCAGCAACGGTGCCACGTCGCCCTCCCAGGGGCTTTCCAGACCGTCGAGCTTGCGGACCCAGCGGTCCAGCTTCAGCTTGCGACCGAGCAGGTCCGTCTGCCAGAGGGCCATGCCGCAGCCGATGTCGTTGCCGGCCAAGTGGGGGTATAGCACGCCGCTCGTGGCAACGGCCGCGCCGATGGGAACGCCCTTGCCGGGGTGCAGGTCGGGCATGCCGACCGCCATTACCACCCCCGGCAGTTGAGCGACCCGCTGGAGTTGCTGCACCGCGTCTCCTACACTCCAGTTTTTGCCGGAGGCGATGACCCGCACCGGTACGCGCTCTGGCGGTGGCCCGGGTTCGACGTTCGTGGGTGATTTCGCGGCCATGGGCGATTCTTTTCCATAGAGGACACCAAAAGGGCTCGAATGGTTCATTTTCCCTCTTGGGTGGCGACCGTCAAGCAAGGGAGCCTGCCATGAGCGCCAAGCCCTGTAACCCGCCTTGCCGGTGGGCACGTTGCAGGCCATCGAGGCGGTGGATAGGATGATCAGTTGTGCTGGCTGAACGTGCCAGCTACGCCGAAAACGCGCAACCAAGATCCCCGTGGAGAACTATTATGGCAGCCAAGAAAATTCTGATGCTCGTGGGCGACTACGTCGAGGACTACGAGGTGATGGTCCCATTCCAAATGCTGCTGATGGTCGGCCATCAGGTCGATGCCGTGTGCCCGGGGAAGAAATCGGGCGACGTTGTGCGGACGGCCATCCATGACTTTGAGGGTGACCAGACCTACAGCGAGAAGCGGGGGCATAACTTCACTCTCAACGCTGATTTCGATGGTGTGGACCCGGCCCAGTACGATGCCCTCGTTATCCCTGGTGGGCGCGCCCCGGAGTACCTTCGCTTGAACGAGCGCGTGCTCCAGATCGTCCGTCACTTCACCCAGACCAGTAAACCCCTGGCTTCGATCTGCCACGGCCAGCAGATCCTCGTCGCCGCAGGCGTGGTGACGGGCCGTCGCTGTACGGCCTACCCCGCCATCAAGCCCGATCTCGTCCGATCCGGGGCCGTGTGGCGGGACGTCAACGAGACGTTCTCCAATGCCGTGGTGGACGGTAATCTCGTGACCGCAGCCGCCTGGCCTGCACATCCCGAGTGGATTCGAGCGTTCCTGGAGGTGTTGGGGACGAAGATCGAGCTGTAGCAACGTGCCGCATGGCCGAATCCCCGAGGGTCTTAGAATATGAAGCCAAGGGTTCTTCTCGTTGTCTTGATGATCGCCGGCTTGGTAGCCAGATCGGCTCCTGCCGCCGACAAGGCCGCCTGGAAGGCGTTTACGGATGGCCAATTCTCCTGGAAGGCGTCGGCCCCGCTGGTAACGCCGAGCAGTACGGCCGACGATCCGGCTATCTCGATCAAGGACCCGACGATTGTCCACGATCAGAGCCGCTGGCACATCTTCGCCACCGTGCGGCTGGCCTCAGGCAAGGTGGATATTGAGTACCTGAATTTCACCGACTGGAAGGACGCTGATCGGGCCCCTCGGCACCGGCTGAACCTCCACGATCACTATTACTGTGCTCCCCAGGTTTTCTATTTCCGGCCGCACAAGCTGTAGTATCTGATCTACCAGATCGCCGACAAGAACCACAAACC
Source organism: uncultured Planctomycetaceae bacterium (assembly GCA_964615095.1). Taxonomy (GTDB): domain Bacteria; phylum Planctomycetota; class Planctomycetia; order Pirellulales; family Thermoguttaceae; genus JANXQG01. The sequence goes on from CAZTPX010000109.1 coordinate 22,472, forward strand.
GCCCTTCGGCCCGGCGTACTCGACCACCACGGCCCTCGGCAATCCACAGTCCTGGTCCAAGCCACGCTGGCTATTTCCAGAGGGCTCGAAGAAGCAGAAATGGATCGACTTCTGGGTGATCTGCGATAACACGAAGGCGCATCTCTTCTACACGTCGAACGATGGACGGCTGTGGCGGTCCAAAACAAAACTGGCCGACTTCCCCAGTCGCTGGTCGCAGTCCGTGCTGGCCCTTCAGGCCGACATCTTCGAGGCATCGCACACCTACCGGCTCAAGGGCATGGACAAGTACTTGACCATCGTCGAAGCCCAGGCCGACGCCCGGCGCTATTACAAAGCCTACCTGGCGGATCGGCTGGAAGGACCCTGGCATGGTTTGGCCGACCGCCGCGACAAGCCGTTTGCCGCCGTCTCCAACGTCGTGCAAGGCAAGCAGTGGACGACCAACATCAGCCACGGGGAGTTGCTCCGCACCGGCGTGGATGAGATGATGGAGATTGACCCGGCTGATGTCCGGTTTGTTTTCCAAGGTGCCAGTGATTCCGAATACCGAGGAAATCCCTACGGCAAGATTCCTTGGCGGCTGGGCATTCTGGAAATGACCAAGTGACTGAAATTCTCGCGCAAGGATACCTGAACCACAAAGACGAGCGAATCCGTGCCTACGCGAACCGGATCGAAGCTACCGACGCCCTGAATCGCGCGGAACAACGGCTACAGCAAGACTTGGACGACTTTCTAGTCGAGCAGGCCGCCGAGATATACAACGACGAGGACATCTTTCCGCTACGCGTGGACTCTTCCGGCGATTTCACGCCAGAGGACGACACGGAAATCCCGTTCTGATCGAGGTTCCCATGGCCATTACCTGTCCACATTGCGGATCGCAGTTCGACGCCACGCTGTTCCAGTTCGGCCATCGGGTTCGCTGCCATTGCGGGACCGAGGTCGAGTATCCCGGAACGGATCTGCGGGCAGGCCACATCGTTGCCCAAGGCGAAGCCAAGGAGGCTTCCTACGAAGACTGCTGCATCGGCTGTTTGTTGGGAACTGCATGCGGCGACATCCTGGGCGCTGCGGTCGAGGGCAGTTCTGCTCGCGACATCCGGGAACTCTACGGTGAGATCCGTGATTTTGCCGAGCCGGGCCGTGGTTTCGGGTGCTACACCGACGACACGCAGATGACGATCGCGCTGGCCACCAGCCTTGTCGAACATGGCCGGGTAGACGCGGCCCATGTTTCGGCCAAGTATGCGGAGTTCTACGAAATCTGGCGAGGCTACGGAGGGGCGGCCCACCGCGTCATGCGTTTGCTCCAGGACGGCGGCGATTACTGGGGAACGGGCCGCCTGCAATTCCCCGAGGGCTCCTTCGGCAACGGTGGAGCCATGCGGATCGCGCCGGTCGGACTCGCCTACCGCCATGCAACGGACGACGTTTTGCTGGAGGCCGTGGAGGACGCCTTGGTATGCACGCACGTCCACACCGAGGCCATCGACGGTGCCCTGGTACAGGCCAAGGCGGTGGCATTGGCCGCCACAACCGAGCTGAATACCTTCGACCCGAAGACCTTTGTGAGCGCCCTATCGTCGGTTTGCCGGACGGATGTGATGGCCATGAAACTCAGAACCCTTGCTGAAGGACTGCACCACAAGGATGAGGACGTGTACGTGATTGGCCGCGTCGGCAACGGCATCCGGGCTTCGCAGGCCGTGGCGGCGGCACTCTGGGCTTTCCTGCGATACGGGAAGACGCCCGAGGAGTGCATCATTCGGGCTGTGGGTTTCGGCGGCGACACCGATACGATTGGCGCGATGGCCGGTGCCCTGGTGGGGGCATTGCATGGCAGTTCGTGGATTCCGGCTCGCTGGTACGACAACATCGAAAACGGCGTTCACGGGCGGGATGAGATTCTGGCCGTTGGCAAGGAATTGGCTGCGATTGACGTTCGGTAAGCTCTATCGGGACCATTGCCCAGTCTTGACCGCGTGCCTTGACCGCTGACAGGCGGCTGCCAGACGGCTTAAAGTCCGGGCTTCGGGATCAGTTTCCCGCCCCATCGGCAAAGAAACCCGGATTGGCAGGCATAGCCGTGGGTGGCCAAGGCCGCCGCAGACACAGCAAGAAGCGCCAAGAAAGCGGCTGACGAAGTTTGGGGCTGCGGGCGACCGTTGGAGCCTGCCACGCGATGGGCCGCCAGGAGCGATCCTCGGGCCATTCCCGGGTAAAGCGCCCAATTTAACAGACAGACAGGGGCGGGCCGCTTTGTTCCTGCCGCCTTGTTCCTGCCGCTTGAACGTCGTCTCAAGCACTGATAACATGGTTTGTTGGTCGAGAAGTCCGTCATCGGGACAACGACCAGAATGGAAGTGACGGCCACGAAAGGAGTGAACCGTGCTATCTGCTGAAGAAGTCAAGCCCCTATTGCTTTACGAGGATTGTCCCGTCCGGGACTTGGCGGTGGACTACTTCCGCGACGGCTGGTCTCAAGATCCCACCCTGGTGCCGATGATTCTCGAAGCGTGTCGCCGATACGGGGTCTCGGAGAACGTCCATGGCCTGATCGCCTGCGGTCAACTCGTCGTCACGGATGCCGCCTTGGACTCGGTCTTGCAGATGCTGGCGGAGACGAAGGACACCGAGATGGCCTGGCGGCTGCACCGCATCATCAGCCACGCTCCCGTTGATGTCTTGTTGCGCAAAGAGTCCGCTGTTCTCGACGTGGCGAACCTGCCCGACGAAGTGCTGAAGCGGTTCAACCGGCGCAAAGACCTTTCCGGTTGGCCAGCGGCAAAACTGTGGCAGGAACTCCAGGACTTTGCCGAGCGATCAAGAGATCAACACTACGTCGGCGAAATCGACCATGCCTATGCCGACGACCTGATCGAGGCACTGGGACCCCACGACGAACCCGACGCGGCGACGATCTGTAACATGCTCCAATCCTTTGGCGATGATGGAGGATGGCTAGAAACCTTCCTTGTGGACCTAGTGGGAGAGCGGCGACTCCGTACGGCCATTCCGCTGCTGATTGATCGCCTGCGCGTCGACACCGACTACCTGCGGGAGCGTGTCACGGAGGCGATTGTCAAGATCGGCGACCCTGAAGCTGCCCGTCTGATCCACACGATCTTCCCAACCGAGCCGTGGCACGTCAAAAACTACGCCTCGGGGGCTATGGGCAAGATCAGACATCCTGCCGCCGAAGAGGCGATATTGGAACTGTTGGAGATCGAGGAAGACCCTGGCATCCGCACGATGCTCTGCCTGGAACTGTGCGAGATGTTTTCCCAGCGGGGAGTGGAAGTCGTCCGGCGTCAGATACGTTCCGACTATGATCGGACGATCGTTTGCCTTGAGGACCATCTTTTGCCCGTCGCCCATGTTCTGGGGATCGAGTTGCCGGAGGCCGATGTCTGGCGGGCGGAGCGTGAGGAGAAGGAACGGCGGCAGGCCGAGAGGCGGGCAGAGCTGGACGAAATGGGAAGACGGTATCAAGCTCTGAAGGCCCGTGGCATCGACCCGTTTGCGAAGTTGGCAGAGAAGCCCAGACCGCCATCCAGAGTGCAGCCGCTACCAGCGGCAGTGGAGCCGGTACGGCTCGACCGGCCCAAGGTCGGACGCAATGATCCGTGCCCTTGTGGAAGTGGCAAGAAGTTTAAGAAGTGCTGCGCCCGCAAGTCCGATTATGCGGACGATCTTGATGTTTCTGGCGGTAGCGGCGGGGGCCGATTTGCGGGCCGCTGAGACGACTGGCCCTCTACACCCTGTCGTCCCGGAGATTCGGGCGGCCAAACCGCAGCCCACGCCACACCTTCTGCCGCTTTCGGCCGAGCCTGCCACTGTGAAGGTCTCCGTCGACCGCTCCCATGTTGGTATGGGCCGCACCGTAGTGTTGACCGCCCAGGCCAGCCGGCCGGACCACCAGCCGGCGGCTGGCATCCAACTGCTTCCATACGTCAACGGCCGGCGTTGACGGGGACGTTCTTCATCCCTAGTTCCCTGGCGATCCGCAGTCGGTTGGAGCCCGACAAGACGACCAGCCGCTTGCCACGTCTCCAGGCAATCAAGGGGATCTGGATGCCGTCCTTTTTGATGCTCAGCCGCAGCACTTCTTCGTCCTCGCTAGACAACGGAGGACCGACCTCCAGCCCCCACGGATTGCGGCGCAGGCGGGCGACGGGAATACGCTCGATTGTTTCGCCACTTTCTATCGCAGCCGTACGCCAAGGCCCACCGCGAACAGCAGCAGGCCGATGATCACGAGCAGCAGGCCAACCAACCTGACGAAGCAACCGACGCCCGCGAAGGAACGCCGTAGACGAGGCGCGTCAAGACGGTAACCGATGATGCTGAGCGAGACTCCCGCGACAATCATGGCAGGAACACGCCAATCTGCGGAAGCACCAATCGAACAAAGCACGGCAACGACCGTCGTAAGGACGAACAGCGACCACAGGCTGTATTGAAAGGGGCGGTGTTGGGAATCGCTATCGTTCATTCGGTCCAATATAGCCCGCCACGATGCAGGCGGGAATGGGCGTTCAGCGACTATTTTGCCCTTCCGTTGGCAAATTCCCACACACCAAGTACAATCAGCCTGTTGGCTGCGTTCTTCCCCTGTCTTATTCGTTCTTGCCGCGTTGGCAACCGCCGTCCTTCGTTAGCCATGGCGACCTCCAAACCCAAGTTGCCCTGGTATCAATTCAGTCTGCGGTCACTCTTGCTGTTGACCGTCTTCGTGGCCGTGCTATGTTCCCTCGGCGTCTGCACGCATTGGTTCTTTTCTGCGCTTGTTGCCATGCTGACCCTTGGCGGCATTGAGGGGAGAATCGTCGCGGGCACACGGTTGGGTTTCGTGCAGGGCGTCGTATTTGGAATCCAGTTTCTTTTGGGAGCGGTCCTTCTCTGCGTACTCCTGCGATTTCCCCTTCCGTTGCCTTGGGAGGCATCGTGGCAGTTGGGCGTGGTGCTGGGAATTGCAGTCCTCATCGGCGGCGTGGTGGGCGGCTTTACGGTTCGGCCTCGTTCGGGGCGATGATTCGCCTCGGGCTAGGGTGAAGCCGTCGAAGTTGTGCTGCGCGACCTTGGGCCTACATGCCCACGCTTGCGGCGAGATGGCTATCAACGATGAAGTCGGTGATGGCGTGCGACAATGCCACGGGCCAAATACGACGAGTAGCTATTCAACGCTTTCAAACAAGCCGTCCTTTTCAGCATAAGTCGCCACCACGCTGCCCGTCTTGTCGGCAAACAACAGGCTAGGGTGCCCTTTCCAGAAGCCCAAGACGATTCTGCTCTGACCGCTGCTGTCCTTGATAGTGAGGGCGGAATCGTCCTTCTTGCCAACAAGGCCGCCGACGCTGTTTCCATTCTCATCGACCATCGTGACCGTTTGAAACTTTCCACTCTTCCCCTCGATCAAGTCGGGAATCGTCTTTGCCGCCGCGATGATCCACGGCAAGAGGGCCAAAGCGAGGCCCGCAAAAAGAACCCTGTTCAAGCGATCCAGCTTCTTCTTAGATACGAATCTGAGCTATGCGGATTTCTCAAAAGCGGTAAACTACGTCATCGACCCCAGAGCGAACCGCTTGAAGAAGACGGTTTTCTCCATGCCCGAGGCTATGTCGCTCCTCTCCGCATTCGACATTATTCTCAAGTAAGCCTTATCTCCCTTTCAGAAGCCCCATCGGCAATTCCCTCCGTGTGGCAACGATCTTGTGCGTCATGGCCGATACAACCCCTACGGTCCCACCGCATGCCGCCGCCAATTGACGGCTTCGGTTGGTCGCCGTGACAATTTCGGTGGCTGCGGAAACATACTAATAAGGCGGGAAGTGGACCGCAGTTTCCAAGACCGATGACCAGCAGGAGGCGATCAAATGCTCGTTTTGAGTCGCAAGAAGGGTGAAAGTATAATTATTCTTGAGAACATCGTTGTCACGGTAGTCGGTATTCAAGGCGACAAGGTTCGTCTCGGGATCGAGGCACCGAAAGACGTGGCAGTTCATCGCCGTGAGGTCTACAACGCGATCAAACTTTCCGAAGGTCCACAGATCGAATCGCCCGACAAGGCCCGTGAACACGATTCCCACAAAAGCGAGTGACGGCCTTCATCTGCCTTCCAGAACTCCCACCGACAACTTTCCATCCGTGTGGTAGGGATCGCCGCCGCCGTTGCGACCATCACGCTTCGTCTGGAACCCTTCGATCCCTTACGCTTTTGATGAGTTTGGCCGAACTCGTGACGGTGATTGGGTCGGCGGGCTGCCACTTGGCCGCAAGCGTCGCGGCGATGAGTTCGTCTTTGGTGCCGATCAGCCCCACGTTGATGGGGTCGCCGTGAATCCCTGTCGTCGTCAGCGTGACCCTCGGCGCGTCGTCCAAAGCAGATTGAATTTCGCCGCCGAAGGCAGAGGAGATGAATCCGATGACGCAGATAAGCGATGGGGCCAACCTCGATGCAGCCATGTTCAAGACCTCCTTGTGATATGCCGTAAGAAAGCACTTTGCCCCCAAACACCGATTTCAGTGCAAGGGGGCGCAATGCCCGCGAACACAACCGCAATGAAAAGCCTGCCTACGCTGCCGCCGACGAAGACCTTGGTTCTTCGGGCAGGCACAATGTCCGTAATACTTTTCCCTCGGCGTTGCGGAACTCGATGATTTGATCCGTGCAGCACCAGATTGCTCTCAAGCCATCAGCCCTATAGGCCACGGCCAAGCATCTGCCGTTTTCGAGGAAAAGCGTATCCCGCAAATTGAAAACGTCCTTGGCTCCCAGGTCGGCAAATGTGCGGGCAACGAGTTGCTTGACTTCATCCATAGACCTGCAACCTCCTTGTCGCAAGCAGGGAAGACTATACCCAAAAACCCTGTGGCTGTGAAGGCCAACCACGCCCTGCGCCAGCATTGCTAGTACCGCCTACCCAAATTGGGTATTTGTTGCCGCCGCGATTCGTAGTATGATTCCCACTTTGGCGGAAAGGATGCCTGCCAGCTACTTGCCAATTGGAGCAGTTCACAGGACGTGTTGCTGCCCGAAGTGAACGCCCCGCCGATGACCCGCAAATCGGCGGGGCCACTTTCATAGAAGGAGTGAACGATGGAAGCGATTCAACAGAAACCTATGAACAAGACGGAAATCTTCGCCGCCTTGGCCGAGACCACGGGCCTGACCAAGCAGCAAGTGGGCGGCCTGTTCGATGAACTTTCCAAACTGATCGGCAAAAATCTCGGCAATGACGGCCCAGGCACGTTCGCCATCCCTGGCCTCCTGCAAATCAAGGTCGTCCGCAAGCCCGCCACGGACGAACACATGGGCATCAATCCCTTCACCAAGGAAGAGATGATCGTCAAGGCCAAGCCCGCTAAGAACGTCGTCAAGGTCACGGCCCTGAAGGGCCTGAAGGACTTGGTATAGGTTAATAGCTACAACCTGTCTACCTGCGCATGTCCATCGGCTCGCCATTCATATAATAGCGGTCGTTCGCACCAATCCGTCACTTATGCGGCCTCTTCCCCGCCGTTTAGTTCAAGGCTGACTGTCTTCAGCAGCTTGCCGCCATGGTCGTAGATTTCGATGGCGTTCTCACCCGCTGGCCGAACCGCGTAGCCGCCGTCAAAGCGGTATTTGTGGCCCACGCAATACCCCTTCTGAACCAGGATCGTGCGCATGGAAGCCACGCAGACGCCCATTGCTGCCAGGGTGGCCGTTACCCCCTATCGTCATTCGCGGCGACCGTCTGTGTCGCCGATTTTGAACACTTTATCGCCCAAACCCAGATAGACCCGTGCGTTAGCGTTGTGGGCCAGTTCGCGTAGCGCCTCCAGTTCGGCCAGACGCAGCAAGCCGGGATGCTTCTCCAGGGCCTCGGCGGCCTTTTGCCGCTCGACCAGTGCCCTGGTCTCGTTCTCGGCCTTCAGCCGGGCGGCCTCCGCCTCGGCTTCCAGTTGTAGCCGCCGAGCCACGGCGTCGGTCTCGGCGTCGCGCCGCTTGGCCTCGGCACGGGTCTTACCCTGGATCTCCTCGACCTCCGCCTTGGTGCGGGCCTCGACGAGCTGGGCTTCGCTATTCCGCTGGGCCGCCAGCACCCGATTCATAATCTCCTGGAGGTTGCCGGGGAAAACTAGGTCCTTCACATCGGCCCGCCGAATCGCCACGCCGTAACCCGCCGCGACCTCTTTGATCTCGGTCAGGATGTCCTCGCTCAGCCGGTTGCGGTTGGTGAGGATCTCCTCCAATGCCATCGAGGCCAGCGAGCGCCGGGCAGCAAGTTGCACGTCGCTGTAGAGCCGCTCCTCGTAGTTCTCCACGGTCTGCACCGCCGCCTTGGCGTCGGTCACGCGGAACTGCACGAGGATGCTCACCCGCAAGGCCACCTTGTCGGCGGTGAGGATCTCCTGACCCTTGATCGTGAGATCCCGTTCGCGGACGTCCACCAGAACGCACTCCACCGTGGGCAGCCGCTTAAACCACTGCTTCTGTGCGGGGATCTCGTAGCGGCCCGCTTCCAGAACCTTGGTGAGCTTGCCGTCCTCGTACCAAAGGCCCCGGTGGGTGTCCTTGATGATGAACTCTTGGCCTTGCTTATTTATGATCATCGCGACCCTCCCGAATAAGGTGGCCCCGTAGTGGACGCCGACGTGGAGAACGAGTGTTCCAGATTTGGCAGTCTGAGCGGCTCTTCCTACTGGTAGCCGCAGTGACCATTTGGTTGTTCGCTCCTGGCACCACCGGGGCCTTGATTCATGTTTACGAGTGTAACTAGCCGCATGCCAAGATGCAAGCATCAGCACAGAAACAAGATGCCCGAAGGCCAGGATCGCTCCCAGCCTCCAGGCCTCAATTTCAATCAGAGTAGGTTCACGATCCGCTCGGCTAGGCCCTTCTCGCCCAGTACGATGTTCAGCTTGCCGCTGGCGGCCACCTGATCCAGAACTTCCAGTTCCCGGAGCCGTATCAGCGTCGGGTTGCCTTCCAGCACCTTGGCCGTGTTGGCCTGGCTGCGCATGGCCGCCGTTTCCTCGCGGCGGACGATCAGGTTGGCCTCAGCCGCCTTCTTCGCCTCCGTAACCTTGTTCATCAGGTCCTTCATGTCGCCCGGCAAGATCACGTCGCGGATGCCCACCGAGATGACTTCCAGGCCCAATGCGGCCACCCGCTGCCGGACACTCGTCTCCAATTCCTTGGCAACTGCATCCTTGTCGGCCAGGAACTGGTCGAGTTCCCGACTGCCGAAAGGGCAGGGCGCGTGCGCCGTTGGCCTGGCCGTATCAGAAGCGCCGGTGGGGGTCGAACCCACTTCATAACCGCTTTGCAGGCGGTTGCCTTGCCGTCTGGCTCCAGCGCCACGTCATTCAGTGTCCTCGCCAGGAGTCGAA
>CAZTPX010000110.1:0-31348 GCA_964615095.1 uncultured Planctomycetaceae bacterium
GGCTGGCCTTCCTGCACGACCTCGCTGGGATGCTTGATGCGGCCCCACGACAACTGGCTGATGTGCAGCAGGCCGTCGACGCCATTGCCCAGCTCGACAAAGGCCCCAAAATCCATCAGCTTTCGCACCGTGCCCTCGTGGACCTGTCCCGGCGCGAGCGACTCGAAGAATTCCTTCTTCTTTTCTTCCTTCTCGCGTTCCAGTACGGCCCGGCGGCTGAGCACGAGGTTCTTGCGGGCGGGATTGGCGTCGGTGATCTGGCAGGCGAATCGCTGGCCGACGAATTGGGCCAGGTCCTCCACGCGGTAGAGCGAAATCTGGCTCACGGGGATAAAGCCGCGAATGTGACTGACTTCACATTCCAGCCCGCCGGTGTTGTGGCCGGTGATTTGCACGTCGACGAGCATGCCTTCATGGACTTCGTCCCAGTTGCCCAGTTCCACCGAGGCGCCGGGCAACGTCAGGTCGTACAGGCCCTCTTCGGCGTTGAAGCGCTGGACGATGACTTCGATGGTGTCGCCCGGCTGGGGCAACGTCTCGAACGAGCGGGCGGGGATGCAACCCTGCTCGCGGCCGCCGAACTCGACAAAGACTTCCTCGCGGCGCAAGGCCACCACGCGGCCGCTATGCCGCGACTCAAGCTCCAAGCCGCCTTCCTGGCCGGCACTTTCACCGCCGGACATGAGGTCGTCCAACGAGAGGCCGCCCATGGCGCGATCCAATTCGGCTTCCATGCTGGACGTGAGCTTTTGCCGGCGGCCAGGGATGACGGGCGGTTCATTTTCGGCGGCAACTTTGCGCAGGACCGGCTCCGGCAACGGTAGCTCGGGCGGCGGAAGCGGATGGCGGGGCATCGAGAGCGTGTCGAGGTTGGCCAGATCGGCGCCCGCCAAGGAGGCCGCGCTGTTGCGCAAGGCCTCGTCCTGGACGGCATGCGCCGACGCAACGGCAACGAGCTGCGATGCGACGGACGAGGCAACGGCCTGCGGTGCGATTGGCGGCTGCGGCGAGCTCGCTGGAGAAGAGACCATTACGGTCTGGTTCTGCACGGGGCCGCTTTGGTTTTGCGCGGCGATCGGTAGAGTCTGTGCAGGGCGCGGCTGGCCTGATTGCTGCGGAGGAGTTGACTCCCGGCGGTCATGGCCATGTCGACCGCGGCCACCGCGATGCCGGCGGCGATGTCGGCCCTCGCCGTCTGGTTGGCCCTGGCCACCCTCCTGGCCCTGTCCTTCGTTTTCCTTGTCTTGGGGGTCGTCGTCACCTTCGACTGGGGTCCAGTCGCGCTGCCGTCGGGCCAGAGAAGCGGCCGGATCGCGCTGCGACCCGATGAGGATCCGCCGCCGTGCGGCGGCGGCAGCTTCGCTCTCGCTGGTGGCAAGGCCTTCCGGCAAGGCAGATTCCGCGGCCGGTTGACTTCCAGCACTGGAACTGACAGGAGGATTGGGAATGGGGTTTGGGGTGGGGTTTTCGTCGGCCGGGCGGCCTTGTTCAATACCGGTCAATGCTCGTCCCTTTGCTATTACGAGCCGCGTTGCAGGGCGGCTCGGCGAGAACACGTCTAGGTTCAATTCTAGCAGACAATCCCGGTGGCTTCCAAGGGGCGTACCATGCGGGATTATTCAAACAAGCCGGGATCCTTCCAAAGTGTCCGTTTGTGGAGGTTGTCCGGCTCCACACAGGAGATTCGTAGCACGGAATTTATTCCGTGCTAGCGTAGTGTCTCACGCAGATTGGTATTTATGGCAATCGCTGGAGTCCCGCCTTTAGGCGGCATTTACCGGCTAAAGCTGGGACTCCAACAAACACGGCAATTCGGAGACGTTACACTAGGGAAGACCGACCTGCCGGACCTTGCAGGTCCACCTGCTCCGCCTTCCCGCAAGGGCAAATTGCCGTTATCCTAAGAGTTTGGACTACAACAAGTCTGTTATTCGCTGTAGGGTGGACTTTAGTCCGCCCGCGCCGGGACGGACTGAAGTCTATCCTACCGACCTTTTTCCAGAGCCAGACCGATGAGTACGGAGACGAAAGAAGCAATCGAACCAGTTTCACAGGGCCGGCCCTTCTCGATCGAGGTGTCGGAACGGGTGCGGCGTCTGCCCCCCTATTTGTTCGCCCAGCTCAATCGGCTGAAGTATGAAAAACGGCGGGCCGGCGATGATGTGATCGATCTGGGGATGGGCAATCCCTCCGATCCCCCTCAATCTTTGGTGATTGAAAAACTTGCCGAGGCGGCCCGAGACCCAAAAAACCACGGCTATAGCGAGGCAGCCGGCATTCTCAGCCTGCGCCGCGAGGTGGCGAGCAAGTATTTTCGTCAACATGGCGTGCGACTAGATCCACAGCAGCAACTAATCGCCTGCCTGGGATCGAAGGAGGGTTTCAGCCACTTATGTCTCGCGTTGTTGGGACCCGGCGATACGGCCATCGTGCCCGCCCCGTCGTATCCGGCCCACCTTTATGCGGTGGCCCTGGCGTCGGCAAACGCCATCTTACTGGAAGTGACCGATCCGCAGAAACTGCTGGCCAACGTCGATTACACCTGCCGGCACATGGTGCCGCGGCCGAAAGTCTGGATCGTGAATTACCCGCACAACCCATCGACGACGGTCGTTGATCCCGAGTTTTACGTGGAGGCGGTCAAGCTGGCCAAGCAGTATGGCGTGATGATTATCAGCGACCTGGCCTATGCCGACGTAACCTTCGATGGTTATAAGACGCCCAGCATTCTGGCCGCTTCCGGGGGCATCGACGTGGCCGTGGAACTGACCACGATGAGCAAGGGCTACAACATGGCGGGGTGGCGGATCGGGTTCTGCGGCGGCAATGCCGAAATGGTACGAGCACTGTCCACGATCAAGGGCTATTACGACTATGGCATGTTCCGGCCGATCCAGATTGCGGCGATTCTGGCCCTGCGAAACGCCGAGGCCGCGGTCGAAGCCCAGGCCATGATCTACCAGAATCGCCGCGACGTGCTCTGCGATGGCCTGGAGCGTTTGGGCTGGCCGATCGAGCGCCCCAAGGCATCGATGTTCGTGTGGGCGAAGATCCCCGAGCCGTGGGCCAGCCAGATGAACTCGTTCGATTTCTCCATGAAGTTGCTCAAGGAAGGCGATGTGGCCGTAAGCCCCGGTGGCGGCTTCGGACCGGCCGGCGAAGGGCACCTGCGCCTGGCCCTAGTGGAGAACGAGAACCGCCTGCGACAGGCCGTACGGCAAATCGGGCGGTGCTTGGGAAAATAGTCCCTTGGATCACTGGCTGCCCACGCCATGGACCTGCATTTTTAGCCCGTAAATGTGCTTGCTGGCTGTGATAAACAGCGTCTGCCGGTCCTTGCCGCTAAAGCAGATATTGCCAGTCCACTTTTCGTGTACGTCGATGTGCTCGATCTTGCGGCCCTGGCGGTCAAAAACGGTCACACCTATGCCGGTCAGGTAGACGTTGCCGCGGTCGTCGATCGTCATGCCGTCGGAGCCTAGCTTGCAGAATAGACGCTTGTTGGCAAGCGTGCCGTCGTCCTGGATGTCATAGGCATAGGTCTTGTTGCCGCCGATATCGGCCACATAGAGCGTCTTGCCGTCGGGCGTGCCGATGATGCCGTTGGGCTGCACGAGATCGGCCACGACGCGTGTGAGCTTCTTCTGGTCCGGCGCCAAGTAGTAAACCCCTTCGATCGGCAACTGCTTCGGCCCGCGCTTCCAATAAGGCCGCGGATAATAGGGATCGGTGAAATACAGCCCGCCATCGGGCCGCAGCCAGACGTCGTTGGGACCATTGAGCAGTTTGCCCTCGTAGTCTTTGATCACGACGGTGGCCTTGCCGGCCGGGTCGATCCGCCACATCTCGTTCTTTTCGTCGGCACAGGCCCAGAGATTGCCTTTTGCGTCGAAGCAGAGGCCGTTGGACCGCCCGCACGGTTTCATGAAGGTGGTGAGCTTGCCGTCGGTGCTCCACTTCATGATCCGATCGTTGGGCTGATCGGTGAAAAACACGTTGCCGTCGGTATCGGCGGCGGGGCCTTCCGTGAATTCGAACCCGCCGGCCAGGACCGTTAGCGTTGCGCCGGGGGCGATAATGGTGCTCTCGGCCGCGGACACAATGTTAACAAGAAGAACCGAGGCCGTGAAAACGATGAAAATCTTGGACATTTTTGGGAACTCCTGGTTTGCGATTATTGTAGACCGCTGCGCCCGCCCTGTCAAAAACAAAATTTTGCTTTACTTCTCGGGACTTAGGCGATATGAATGATACTAGACGAAATTCCTCACCTACAAACACGCAGGGACCGAACCATGGGTTCTTTCAATCGACGCGAATTCCTCAAAACCTCGATCGCCGGCGCCGGCCTGTTGGCAACGGCTCCGCGACTGCTGCGTGCGGCCGAGCCGGCCGTGCATTTCAACGGCACCGACATTGTCGAGTTGGGCAAGACCGGTATCAAGGTCTCCCGCCTGGCGCAGGGCACGGGATTCAACGGCTATAACCATTCGTCGGAACATACGCGGCAGGGCAAGGCGGCCTTCGACCGCCTGGTGCGGCACAGCCTCGACCAGGGGATCCGGTTCATCGACATGGCCGACCTCTACGGATCCCACCCGTTTGTCAAGGACGTGATCAAGGGCTTGCCGCGCAATAAGCTGACGCTCTTGAGCAAGCTGTGGCCGCACAAGGAGAGTTGGGTCGAGCCTTCGGGCGGGGCCAAAGAGGAGGTCAATCGCTATTGCAAGGAGTTGGCCACCGACCATCTCGACGTCTGCTTGATCCACTGCATGCAGAATGCCAAGTGGCCCACCGAATACGAGCGGATCCGCGACGAACTATCGGCGTTGAAGGAAAAGGGGGCCGTGCGGGCGGTGGGTGTGTCGTGCCACGATTTCGCCGCGCTGAAGGTCGCTTCCGAGCATCCTTGGGTCGACGTGATCTTCGCCCGCGTCAACCACAAGTGCGGCAAGGAGTACATGTGCGACGGCAGCGTCGCGGAGGTTTCCGGCGTCTTGAAGGCGGCCCGCAAGAATGGCAAGGCCATCGTGGGCATGAAGATCTTCGGCGCGGGCAAGCTCGTCCAGCCCGAGGAGAAAGACGCCTCGCTGAAGTTCGTTTTCAGCAACGAACTGGTGCATGCCATTACGGTCGGCATGCTGAAGACTTCCGAGGTCGACGACACGCTCAAACGCATGAGCCAAGTGACCAACGCCTGAAAACGAGCTGATGGAACTCGAATTCCTGCTCGCTAACGATTCGTGGGAGGTAATGCGGGACTCGCTCTAGCGACCCGCGCTGATTCCCGCGGTTTGTTCCTGCCGCTGGTCGTGAAACAGGTTCTGCGCCGGGATGGCCACCCAATTCGTCTCGCCGGGCGGTTGCCAACCGAGATGGGCGTAGGCCGGCCCCGAACCGTGTACGAAACGCACGAGCAGCACGTGATAGCCGGCCATCAGGTTGATTTCGGCCTGCTGATCGCAGGCGTGGGCAGTCTTCAGTTGATTGGTGATGACCACGGCGTTGTCGATCAGTACCTGACTGTCGTGCTGGCTGCGGGCGTGAATCACGTAGTGGCCCGTCTTGGGCGCCTTGATGTAGCCCAACCAGATGCTGCCAAAGTTCTCGGCATGGACGAGCGGGTCGGGTGAATCGTTGCCCCAATCGAAGTCCAGCTTGGCATCCAGGCGGGCCTTGGCCCTTTGCACGAGATTGAGGTCGTTGTAGTATTGGGCCACCAGGCCGGGAAGATACCTGCCGGGCCGCTTGGGGACGACGCCCTCGGTCTTCTTGTCGGCGGTTCCCACGACACCCGATTCCGCATCCCTGATCCGTTTCTCCAGCCGGGCCTTGGCCAACCCCGATTGTTCGGACAGGGCCTGCTGATACCAGTAAGCGGCGCGGTTGCGAAGTGTGGCCTGGGCCGCACCCTGGGCCTTGTCGGCCAGGTCCCACCAGGCATCGCCCACCTTCACGCGGTCGGCGGACTTGACAACGCTGGCGATCTCCTGCCCGGCCACGGCCTTGAGCGCTTCGTCCTGCCCCAGGGCCAGCATGGGCAGCCCCTTTTCCCAGTCGCCTTTCTGCAAGCAGTAGTATTTGCCGACCGTCAGATTGGCCTGGGCGTCGTCGGGCCTTGCGTCCAACACGGCGGCGGCCTCCAACATCTCGCGGTAGGCCCTGGCCAGGGCTTTGCACTGCTCGGTCCGCGCGTTGACTTCGTGGAGCAAATCCTGGTCGTGAGCGGCACGGGCCTCGGGCAGGGCCAGTTCGCAAAGCTTGACCGCCAGGTCGATCTTGTCGTGCGCGATCGTGGCGTCGACCATCCCCACGGCCTGCTCCGCCAGGGCCTTGTGGTCGCCCTGCAATTTGGTCCGCTTGCTGAAGGCGGTCAGCACGGCCAGCTTCATCTCCACGTCGTCGACCTGATAGTCTTCGGCCATTTTATCGATGGCTGTGAAAGCCAGCCCGCCGTCGGTGACCTGGGTGCCGATGTCGCGGGCGAGTTGCAGGAGGACGTAGCGGCCGGCGGGGTCGTTCTCGCTCTCGTCGGCCCCCTTGAGGAGCTTTTGGGCCAACTCCTTTTTCTGGCCGAAGGACTTCGCCGCCGCCCAGTCGCCGCCATAGACCTCTTTGGCCAGTGCGTGCGACTTGGCTTGGGCGCCTTGGTCCGGGACCGGCAATTTCTTCTGCGGGGTCGTGGCGATCGGTTTGCTGGAGAGGACCAGCCCCAGGCCGTTAAGCTCGGAGTTCTGGTTCTGGGAACCGAGCAAGCCGACAACCGCCTCACCCGATCCGCCCAGGCTCCGCGCGTCGCCGCCGTCCTGGCCACCGAGCCATTCGGATTCGTAAGACTTCTCCGGATTGAGCCGTCCCTTCTCCACTTTCATGAAGGTCACCGAAAGGCCATTGATACGCTGACCAGTCTTGACAGAGATCGCCCCGACGACATAACCCTTCTTGGCCTTGACACTGACGGCAGGGCGGCCGTTGTCTTTGCCGTGCAGGCTGCCGGGCTGTTGGCGGCCCTGGGCATCGAGAAAAATGGGCCGCACGCCCTGAATCACATCGTTGTCGGATGACTTGCCGACAAAGACCTCGACGCCCATCAGCACGCTGTGCCGACGGCCCACGTCGCGGAACATCTGTTCGCGCGCACCCGCGATCTGAGTATCCGTCGTGCCGGCCGCGTCATCGGCACAAACGCTCAAACAGGGCAAGAGCGCCACCAACAAGGTGCAAGCCGTCAATCGCATCGGAGCAATACCTCCCTTGAATGGAACTCCTCCATCTTACTGAATCGGGCGGCCCCTAGCAACGTGCGGAAACCGCCGCGATTCCCCCATTCTTGCACGATAGGCCCCCAATTGGTAGACTAGAAAGCGTTCAACCTCCGCTTCGCGCCAAGATGACCGACCCTGTCGCCCACGACAACTTCGATCCATATCACAAATGGCTGGGCATCTCGCCCAAGGACCAGCCGCCGCATTATTACCGCTTGCTGGCCATCGATTTGTTCGAATCCGACACGGACGTGATCTCGGCTGCGGCCGACAAGCAGATGGCGTTTGTTCGCTCGTTCCAGGGGGGCAAGAACGCCCAGTTCTCGCAGAAGATCCTTAATGAGATTGCGGCCGCCCGCGTTTGCCTGCTAAGCGAGGTGAAGAAGGCCGAATACGACGACCGGCTCCGCGCCCGCTTGGCGGCGGGGACCGCGCCCGGGCAGAGCACCGGAGCGATTCCCGTGGTCGCTCCACCGCTGGCGAACGAAGCCGCGGTCCTTACGGCCGAATCGGCCGGGGCGAACTTTGCAAATTCCTTTCCGCTGGACTTGGCCCAAGACGAAGGCTTTGAAGTCCGCAAGACGCGGTCGAAAAATGCTGCTTTTTTGCCCCTGGCGGCTCTAGGCTCACTAGCGGTTATTTTCGCGGTCGCGATTGCCGTGGTCGTGTCGCGGGCACCGAAGACTGAGGTATCGGAAGCGGTCAAAGATATGGCCAGCGCATCGCCCGCGGAGGCCAATCCGTCTGTCGTCAAACCGGCCGCTGCGGACGAGAATTTGCCAGTTCCGGCAAACTCGGCAGCGCCGCAGGCTTCCCACACTCGTTTCCGGCCGTCCAAAACGAACGATAACGCCGAGACTAAGCCACCCGATAAGCCTTCGGGGGCTGACAGCGGCCACCTCCCCTTCGAAAGCACGCCAATTGTCAGGCCCCCGGACAAGACCCGGCCTGGCGGCAAGCCGCCGCTCGATGACGATCCCTTCGGGGACCCGGCTACCCCCGCACCGAAGCAGGAACCGGCTCCCAAGCCGGCCCAGGCCGAAAAACACAAGACGCCCGAGGAATTTGACAAGATGCTGGCTGCCGCCAAGACGCCCGAGGACTTTCAGGCCGTGGCCGGCGAGGCGTTGCGGGCGGCAAGCAAGGCCATGGACGATCACCAGCCGACAACGGCCCGGCAGTTGATTCTCAAGTCGCTGAAAGCCGCGCGGAAAGCGGGCGACTCGAAGTTGATCCGCCAGGCCACGCGGGTGCTGATCAAGCCCGAGTCGATCAAGGAAATCCTTGCCGAGAAGGAGAAGGAGGACGAAGATCCGCCCGCCCCGCTGCAAAATCAAGATCCGGTCGAAGAATCATCTATTCACTAATCTTTCCACCCTCCGTTCCCATTCCTGAAAAATTCGTGTACAATTGCCTGTTTGCCCATTAAGCCAGCTTTTTATAGGTGTTTTGTCGGATGGCCAAGAGTAAGAAAAAATCGGAAACGGTGTTCCTCGTCTGCAAAGAAACGGGCGAATACAACTACACGCTCAAGCGCAAGCCGGGCGGCGAGAAACTGACGCTCAAGAAATACTGCCCCACGTGCCGGAGACACACCGAGCACAACGAGAAGAAGAAGTAGAGTGGACTTCAGTCCAACCATGCCGGAAGTAGGGTGGACTTCAGTCCGCCTGAGCTGAAAGCACGGTCGGCTCAGGGGCGTGCCACCCGGCGACTGCATCGTAGTGATCAGCGCCAAGGTGGGCTGTTAACGACGGATCGTTCATCATGGCCAAGCGCTGGCACATTCGTTCGCATGATCCCGCCAGTATCGCCTCGCTGCAACGTGCGGCGGGCGTGCCCGACGTGGTTGCCCAGTTGCTCATTTGCCGTGGCATCACCGATCCGGCCAAGGCCCGGTCCTTCCTCGATCCCAAGCTTACGGACCTGTACGATCCCGAGATGCTGCCCGGCTGCCGCGAGGCGGCCCAGCGGATCCATGCCGCCGTCCAGGCCAAGCGGCGGATCGTCATCTACGGCGACTACGACGTCGACGGCATGTCGGGCACCGCCGTGCTCTACCTCTGCCTCAAGCTGCTGGGGGCCGAGGTCAGCTACTACGTGCCGCACCGCGTCGACGAAGGCTACGGCCTGAACTGCGAGGCCGTGCAGTCCTGGGGCAACGGCCGGGCCTCGCTCATGATCACCGTCGATTGCGGCATCAGCGGTGTGGAAGAGGCCCTCGCCGCCCGCCAGTGCGGCCTGGAACTGATCATCACCGACCACCATACCATCGGCTCCCAACTGCCCGAGGCCGCAGTGATCGTCCATCCGCAAGTCTCCGGCGATTATCCCTTCGCCGGGCTAAGCGGATCGGGCGTGGCCTTCAAGCTAGCCTGGGCGCTGTGCCAGCAGGCCAGCGGGGCGCAAAAGGTCAGTCCGCGGATGCGGGAGTTCCTCGTACAAGCCGTGGGCTTGGCGGCCTTAGGCACGGTGGCCGACGTAGTGCCGCTGGTGGACGAGAACCGCGTGCTCGTCCACCATGGCCTGGAAAGCCTTGCCCGCTGCCCCACGCTGGGGTTGGCGATGCTCATGAAGATTGCCAAGGTCGAGCCCAAGGTCAACGGCGACAGCAAGCCCCGCCTGGACAGCGAGGACATCGGCTTTGCCCTGGCCCCGCGGCTCAACGCGGCGGGCCGCCTGGCCCAGGCCCAGTTGGGCGTGGAACTGCTGGTGACCGACCGGCCCGATCGGGCCTTGGAGCTGGCCCAATACATCGACCAGCTCAACGGCAGCCGCCAGACGCTCGAACGCAGTATCCAGCTTGCCGCCAAGAAGCAGATCGACGAGCATTTCCATGAGACTGACGATCCGGCCTTCGTGCTTGCCGATCGGGGCTGGCACGCGGGCGTGATCGGCATCGTGGCCGGTCGGCTGGCGGAAAAGTACCATCGCCCCGTCGTGCTCATCTCGTTGGACGCGATCGGTACGCGTCCCGGCATTGGCTCCGCGCGGAGCATTCCCGGTTTCGATCTGCACGCCGCCTTGGAGGCCTGCGACGAGCACTTGCTGGCCCACGGGGGGCACGCGGCGGCGGCCGGCTTGAAGATCGATGAAGAGCGGATCGAGGCCTTTCGCGCGGCGTTCTGCGAAGTGGCCGTGACGGAGATCAGCGAGGCGCAGCGCGTGGCCGATCTCGTGATCGACGCCGAATTCCCCTTGAGCGCCTTCACCACGAAGACGGTCCACCAGATGGAGCGATTGGGCCCCTTCGGGCAGCACAACACGCGACCGTTGCTCTGCGCCACGGGCGCCACGCTAGCCGGCCCGCCCAAGGCCATCGGCGCGGGCGGGCGGCATCTCTCCTTGCGGCTGGTACAGCACGGCGTGAGTCTGAGGGCGGTGGCCTTTGGGGCCGCCGAGTGGGCCGAGCCCATGGCGGCCCTGACGCGGCCCTTCGACATCGCTTTCCGTCCCGTGATCAACAGCTACCAGGGCCGGCACAACGTCGAACTGCACCTGGTCGATTGGCGCGAAGGCGGCTAAGGCCCGGCGCAGAAATAGCTGTCGCCTGTCGCTCCGCGAAAGTAGCGCTACTTTCGCGGAGCGACAGGCGACAATTCGACCGTTATTGATTCGCCGACCCTACGGAACGTTGCGCTGTTAGGTAAACTCGCATCTCTTGTAGGCCGGATCGGCCCGGATCCTCTCGCAAGCCATTCCCGGCTATCGCAACCGCTTAGCTGTGCGGCCTGGCATCACGGGGTTGGCCCAACTCAATCTGCCGCCCGAACGGCAATGGAACCGCTCCATTGAAGTCGCCGGCCGGCGAGAGTACAATGATGGCTGGGTGGAAAAGCCCGGCGTCGAACCGGCCGCGGTAGGCCGCTCTTCGCAAATGAACCCACGTCATCATTTCATGCGCAATCTCCCCCTACAGTTGCTCGCAGTGCTCGCTTGGTTGGCGACCGGCGCTGCGGCGTCCGCCGTCGGCGAAGCGGACAACTTCTACGCACTGTTTTACGACGGCTCCCGCGCGTGCCTGCCGGCGCAGGCCAAGGATGTGTGGGGGTCGAGCGAGGCGATGCTCGGCGGCCGCCGACTATTTGGGACCAAGAACCCGGTGCGCTTGCTGCAGAACTTGAGGCCGCGCGTTGCCCAGGAAGGTCCCCGCGTGCTCATGGCCAACGGTGACGTGATCCCCGGCCGGATCACGGGTTTCCTGCCGGCGTCTGCGGCGAACGACGCGCCCGCGCGGCTATTGATTTCCCTGGACGCTCCGCTGTTGCCGGCCGCCGCGCGCAGCTTGCCCGTGCGCGCAGAAAGCGTCCTCCGCGTGGCGACCTCCACTGACGCGACGGGCTCCGGTCAGCCCGGCTTGCTGGTGCTCGCCAATGGGACGAGGCTGCAGGCCAGAGCGATGCGCTGGACGGAACAGGGTCTCAGTGCTTTGACTGCCAGCGGTTTCACGGCGGTGGCCTTCGATGCGATTGCGGACTTCAGCGTTCCCAAGGTCGATGTCGTGCGGGCCGTCCTGGACGACAGCTCCTACCCGCCCTTCGGACCCGACACGGTGGTCGGCAGGCTCGAGACGTTCGAGGGGGCCGTGCTGACATACGCCTGTGAGATGACGCTGGCGGGAGTCGGCCGCGCGCCGGCCTCGGCCAGCTATCTGCTCATTCAACCGAACTGGTCCACAAGTGTGGTTCTTGTGCCCGTCGATTCCATTTGGCGGCAGAGCTTCCGCGCGGCCAAGGAAGTGCCGCTCTCCTTGCTGCCGGCGAAAACGTTGCGGGAGGAGGTCGGCCTGCACCGCTGGTCCTGGCGGCGGAACGCGAACGTGGACGGTGACGAACTAGCCAGTGGGGGCGTCGTGGTGGACCAAGGCGTGGGAACGCATTCCTGCTGCGAAATCGCCTTCGAGTTGCCGTCGCAAGCCAAGGCCTTCACCACGTTGGTGGGCTTGGACCGGTGCATCGGACCGGGTGCCTGCGCCACCTACAAGATCTATTCCGAACAGGCGGCCGGCAAGCCGCTGTTTTCCAGCGGATTGCTCCGCAGCGGGCAGGAACCGACGCCCGTGGGGCCGCTGTCGATCGCTGGCTGCCGGAGCCTGGTGCTGGCGACGGCCTGGGCGGGTGATGGCCGGCCGCCGGACGCCTATCCGCTGGATATCGGCGGCCACGTCGACTGGCTGATGCCGCTTGTCACTGTCGAGGCCGATGCCGCCGCCTACGGCGAAGCATTGCGGCGTTTCGTGCCGGGTTGGGAGGCGTGGGACCTCGCTCCCGCCGACTCCCGCCGCGTCCGTGCCGGCCCTTACTGGGACACTCCGCGCAATCGCTGGCTCCCGCTGATTCAGTCCGCCAGCAATCAGCCCTTGACGATCCACCGTAAGTCGTTTCCGGTTTCTTCGGCCAACGGACTGCTGGAATTGAGCTTCGCTTATTTCAAGGATGCGCCCGTGCCGACTGTTGAACTCCGCGTGGACAACGTGCGGGTGATGCCGGACAAATGGCAAGCGGGAGACAACCAGGGCAACCCGGGCGGCAGGTCTGAAGCGCTGGCGAGAAGAAGAGGAGTTTCTGTCCAAGGCCGCGACAGCCGAACGGGGCACAAGGGCGCCCTCATGGAGATCACCCAGCAGTACCGCATGCGGTTCATGCACTGGAACCTGCAGCAGTACAACGGGCGAACGGTCCAACTGACGCTGAGCGTTACCCTGGACAACCAACTGAAAGGACTCGTGTGGCACGAACTGGCTGCGAAACCCCTTCGGACAGAACCATGAAAGCCTGCCGTAATCAGGGGGCTTGCAGCGGTTATTCCAGTCCTTCCCGGGATGACCTTCCCGCGCAGACCACGGCCGGTGCCGCCAATCTCCAGCAACTCGCCGTGCAACAATTGTTGGCCGCATGGGGCCAGTAAGTGCTATAAGATATGTCTTGCACGCAAGTTACGTCAATCGAGCCGCTATCTTAAGGGATCGAGGTTACGGCCTCGAATCATGCGAGGGGGTATTCTGAAAAGCCTGCATTGATCTTGCACGGCGGTGGAGAAAGAGGAACAATAGGCCGCTCTTGTCTTTTTCCGCGAGGTGCCATGCAATGCGAATCTATCAACGGCTCTTGTTGGTGGCGGCCCTGACTATCGGGATGCTTGCCGCAGGTGTCGCCTGGGAACGGTTCTACGTCTCGCCGCTGGTCGAACAGGCCCAGCGAAAACCCGAGCCATCCGATGCCGCGGCGGACGATCTGCCGGCAGAGTGCCTGGAAGAGCTTGCCACGATGGGGCAACCCGCGCCCGCTCAAGACGTGCGGCTGGCAAATTCGTCGAACAGGACCGATTCGCCGCCCGGCGGCAATGTCTTGCGGCCGGTCAATCCAGCGAACCAGATAACGACGCATATCCAGGTCGCCGATTCCTCAACAGCCCCGGCGCAGATGGAGAATGACGCAACGGCCCGCCCAATCCACCAGGCGCAGTCGGCAGACTGGGCCGAGCCGGCAGGTCAGGCGGCCACCGATGCGCACGGCCTGCGGCCGTCCCTCGCGGCGACTGTGCAGGCCTCGGCCGAAACGTCGGCGTCGCAAAACGTCCTGCGCGATGCCCTGAAGTCCATTGACGTGCTCGACCTGATGCGGCGACTGCGCGCGGACGATGCCGGCCAGCGGACGGAGGCCCGCCGCGAGTTGGTGCGGCGAGGGTTCAGCGAAGTCGATCTGGAACTTGCCCGGCAACTTTTCAGTCCCGACGCGGAGATCCGTAAGCAACTTGCCCGGGCGGTGCCGCGATTGGCGAGCGTGGACGCCGCCCAATGGCTGATGTGGCTCGCGTTGGATCCGCAGACGGACGTGCGGTTGGCCGCCGTAGGAACGCTGGCGACGACCGGCGATCCGGCCTTATTGGACCGCGTCGAGGCATTGGCCCGCAAAGACCGCGATCCGCAGGTTCAAGCCTTGGCCGAACAGATTGCCAAACAGCGCGAAATCTCCTCGTCGCGCGGCAACTAAATCGTTACAGATCGGGGCTGGATCTACTTCCCTCCGTCCCTATTGAACCCTTCCAGTTTCTTCTTTAGCTCATTCACGTTAAGATCCTTCGGCTGCGGCTTGTCCTGGTTCTGCAGCAGTTCCTCCACGGTCGGCGTCTTCGAGGGCACGCCCCCGGCGGGCACTTCCAGTCCGGCCGTCCAGACGATGCCGTTGAGCACCACCGTGCGGAAGCCATCGCAGCCCCAGTTCCAGTGATAGTGCGCGCCGGTGATACCGAAACCCCGGCCGCCGTCGGGCCGTTGGTAAGCCCAGGCCATGTGCTCGGGCTGGCCCTTACGGGCGAACACGGCCGGGTTGGCCCCGTGGGCGTCGTTGCCCGGGCGATGCACGTCATCGGGCGGAACCGCGGTGAGAATCGGCGTGACGCCCTTCATGTCGTCCTGAAAACGCATGTGAAAGTACCACTCGTCGTTGATCGCAAAGGGGCGGACGCCGCGGGCCACGGGATGGTCGGGGAATGCCTTGTAATGGGCCACCCAGTCCGGATTGACCGACCAGAAGGTCTCGAAATATCCGCCGATCCAGTCCTTCATGAAGTTTCCTGCCTTGCCCTTGGGCACCTCGACCGCATAGTGAATGCAGGCCAGGCCGACACCCTTGCGGGCCAACTTGTCGAACTGCGCAAGATGGCTCATCACCGGGTGGCCGTCGCCGCCATCGGAGAAGATGACCACGCTGGCCGCGTCGTCCAGGGCCTGGGCATCTTTCGGCCAGCCCTTGTAGACGACCGTCTCCGCCTCGGGGACGCTCTCCTGGATGCACTTGGCCAGCAGCAGGCAGCCGGCATGGTGTTCGTGCTGAGCATAGCCGTGGCTGGGAGCGCCGGCGATGAAGACGATCTTCTTCTTGGCGTCGGCCTTCATGGGGTTGTCGTGCTTGAGCTCCTTGAAACGCACGTTGCGGAACTGCACCTTCATGGGCGGGCCGGCATGGATCTGCAGGGCGATGATGCCGTCCTTGCGGGCCACCTTGTCGTTATCGATCACTTCGCACATCAAGTGGCCGTTGACCTTCTCGACGATACGATTGCCCTGGGCAGTGATGTCGTATTCGTTCCAATCGCGGCGCTTGATGAATTTGGCCAGCGCGCCCGAATCGGCGAAACGCTCCACTTTCTTCTTGCCGTCTTTGTCGAAGGTGACCTTCTCGCCGCGGCCAGCCAAGCCGCCGCGGAACCCCTCGCCGTAACAGGTGCCCGTGTAGTTGTCGTCGGAATCCATGTCGGGTTGATAGCCGAAGACGCGCCACTTCTCCTTGGGGTTGTCCCCTTCCCAACTGCGGATCTGCACGCCGGAGTTGGCAAAGCCCGGATTGGGCATGCGGAACTCGATCTTCAGTTGGAAGTCGCCCGGCTTGCCGCCGCGCCAAATGAGAAACGTGTTGTAAGGCGCCGGGTGCTCCTTGGTCGTCTGGCCGGTGATGCAGCCGTCGTCCACGCGCCAGATGTTCGGATCACCATCCCAGCCCGCCAGCGTCTTGCCGTCGAACAGCGAGCGGAAGCCTTCGGAGTCGGCGGCCGGCGGTTCGGCCTTCGCCAGGGCCGTCAGCCCCACGACAATACCCAGACACCAGGCCAACGATTGAATTCCCAAACGGTTCATAATGGTTCTCCAGGATCAAAGAATAAAGGATGTTTTCCAGGTCGCGACGCCCTGCGATCAAGAGAACTGCAAAGTCTGGCAGGACAATCCTCCGTAGCACGGAATTCATTCCGTTTTGCCCTATAAGAAGGGCAAGGCCACGGAATAAATTCCGTGCTACGAATGACTTTGCAATTCTCCTGGCCCGGCGATGCATGTGCTTGTATTCGGGCAGTCAGGCGGGTTTCTTAGGGCGGGCAAGCACAGGTGGAAGTATAGCATGCCGATTGGGCGGTTGCAAACGGTTGAGAGAAATATGGCAAGAAGGCCGATTGCGCCCCTTTTTCCGACCTCGGAAGCCGCCGCGCACTCAGCGTTCCGAATTCTTTGCCGCCAAGGTGCAAAAAACCGAACCTATGCTTTTGATGACAAGCGTTAGTGATGTGACTGAACGGGGAAAGTCCCCTGATTCGGGTAGGGTATATGCTTGAATTGCTCGGCGATCTGTCGTTTGGAATCCTGGTGAGTTCCGCGGGAGCAGGGACCGGCTGGCTGCTGCACCGCGCGCTGCGCGGCACTGCGGTGGATCTGCCCGAAGATCAACTCGCGGTCAAGGAAGTCCTCGATCGGCTCAAGGCTCTGGCCAGCCACATGGCCACCAACGTCGGCCAGCACAGTAGCCGGGTGGAAGAGATCAACCAGGAACTGAACGTGGGTACCGCGCAGGAACCCGAGGCCGTGATCTCGGCCGTAACGCGGCTGATCGAGGCCAACCATTCAATCCAGTCGCAACTCAGTTCCGTGGAGGAAAAGCTCACGGAACAGGCACAGTTGGTGGAACTAAAGGCCAACGAAGCCCGCACCGATGTCCTCACGGGGTTGGCGAACCGCCGGGCCTTCGACGACAAGGTGGCCGCGTGCTTTGACGAATTCCAGCGCAGTGGCCGGCCCTTCTCGCTGATCCTCGGCGACATCGACCATTTCAAGAAGTTCAACGATACGCACGGGCACCAGACCGGCGACGAAGTGCTGCGCGGCACAGCCCGTGTCTTGCGCGAGTCGGGACGGCAAGGCGATTTTGTCGCCCGCTATGGTGGCGAGGAGATGACGATCGTGCTGCCGGGGACAAAGGCCGGCGAGGCCATAGCCGTGCTGGAGCGCGTGCGGCAGGCCGTCGAGGCAGCCCGCTTCCGCGGCCCGGGCAGCGAGTTGAAAGTCACAATGAGCTTCGGCGTCGCCGAATTGTTGCTGGGCGAGGAGACCTCCGCGCTAATCCAACGTGCGGATGCCGCCTTGTATGCGGCCAAAGAGACCGGGCGGAACCGCGGTTGCTGGCACGACGGCCAGGGGATCCGTCCAATTACCCGGCCTTGCGATGCGAAGCCCGTGGAGAAGATGCAACCGGCGGTGCCCGCTGCGACCGCAATTCAATCGCAAATGCCGGCGCCGGTTTCGAGCAAGGCCACGGCGCCCGCGGGCGCGGCCGGCTGGCGATCGCAGTATGGGCTGTGCCCGAAAGACGACTTCAATCTCAACTTGGCCCGCCGCCTGGCGGAATGGCGGCGGCATGGCACGGCGCCGGCCTTGTTGACGATGCGGATTGACAACTTCCCCTCGTTGATGACGCAATATGGCAGGCCGGTTGCCGACATGATCATCCGCAGTGCCGCGCAATTCCTCAGCGCGGCTATCCGTGCGATGGATTCGGGAAGTCTGTGCGACGAGGGCACCTTCGCCATCCTGCTGCCCGGCGCAAGCGCCATGGAGCTGATCCGCGCGGCAGAGCGGTTGCGCCAGGCCGTCGCCCGCTGTGTCCTGCCGATCGAAGGCAAATCCGTGCAGTTCACCGTCAGTCTGGCCGGTGGGGTGGCCGTACAGACCGACAGTGCCGAAACCATGCTGGCCCGCGTGTACTTGGCCCTCAAGCAGGCGGCGGCAAGCGGCGGCAATTGCACCTTCTTCCATGACGGCCGCCAAGCCGAGCCGGCCCAGGCCACGCTGGTGCGGATTCGCCAGGCAGCCGTAGTGTAGTTCGCCGTTGGCCGACGGGTTTCCGGCGTATATACTTCTATACTTCCCTAGCGGCAGCGGCTATACTTGAGCTAATTGTAGCCTGAAGCTCCCATGTCCAAACTTCAAGTCGAAAACGTTACCAAGCAATATCCCGCGCCCGCAGCGCCGATCGAGGTCCTCCGCGGCGTGTCGCTGGAACTCGACCCCGGCCAGAACCTGGCGGTCCTCGGGCCCAGCGGCTCGGGCAAGAGCACGCTCTTAAGTATCGTCGGCACGCTGGAGACGCCCAGCAGCGGTCGCGTGCTGCTGGATGGGATCGATCCGGCTGAACTCGGCGAACGAGAACTTGCCGCCTTCCGCAGCCGCCGCGTGGGCTTCGTCTTCCAGGACCATTACCTCCTGCCCCAATGCTCGGTGCTGGAGAACGTGTTGCTGCCCGCCGTGCCCTTGGGACCCGTCCGCGCGGAAACGGTCCAGCGGGCCGAGATGCTGCTGGAGCGCGTAGGCCTGGCCGACCGCCGCGGGCATCGGCCGGCGGAACTTTCCGGGGGCGAGCGGCAGCGGGCCGCCTTGGCCCGCGCGCTGATCAATGCCCCCGAGCTGCTCCTGGCCGACGAACCCACTGGCAATCTCGACCGTACCACGGCGCAACAGGTCGGGCAGTTGTTGGTCGAATTGCAGAAGAGCGGACCCATGATGCTCATCGTCGTTACGCATAGCGAGCGGCTGGCGGAGCAATTGCAGAGGCGGCTGGAGTTGGACGCCGGCAGACTCCAACCTTTGGGAAAGGGAAACGCTTAGCATCGTTGTACAGCCAAGGATGGACCACGAGATAATACAAAGCACGAAGTACGAAGCACGAAATCCTAAACAAATCCAAATGACGAAATCGGAATGACCAAATAGTCTTGAACCTTCGCAATTCTTAGTTTTGAATTTGTTTCGTATTTCGACATTCGTATTTCGTATTGTTTTCCGCATGCCATGTCGCCCTTTCATCTGATACTGCTTTCGGTCCGGCACTTCTGGAAGATGAACGTGGCGGTGTCCTGCGGCGTGGCCGTGGGTACGGCGGTGCTCACCGGTGCGCTGCTGGTGGGCGACTCAATGCAAGCCAGCCTCAAGAATTTGGTGCTCGCCGGGTTGGGCCGCATCGACGAGGTTCTGGTTGCCAACCACTTCTTCCGCGAGGAGTTGGCCGGCGACGAGTCGTCCGGCAACGTCGCAGCGCCCGTGATCCTCTATTCCGCCAGCCTGGAAACGGTCGATCCGGCCCCGGCGGCCCGCGTGGACCAGATCAACCTGATCGGTTGCGAAAAGCGGTTCTGGCAGCTTGGCAGCGGCGGCCCGCCAGCGCCGCCGCAAGGCGACGAAATCGTTCTTAATGAGCCGCTGGCCAACTTGCTGGCCGTGAAAGCCGGCGACTCGGTAATGCTCGACCTACCCAAGACCGGCGGCATCCCGGCGGAAAGCGCCTTTGGCCGTAAAAAGGTCGCGGTAGATACCAGGCGGCTCAAAGTCGTCTGCGTGATTCCGGCTGAAGGTCTGGGGCGATTCGGCCTGCGGCCCAATCAACGGGCGCCGCGGAATGCCTATGTTTCGCTGGCTGCCTTGCAGGTGCAACTCAAGGAACGCGGCCGTGTGAACGCGATCCTCCGCGAAAGCCCCGCGCAGGAAACGACCTGGCATCCCACGCTGGCCGACTACGGCATCCATGTCGAGACGCCGAAAGGCTACGACTATATCCAGGTGACGACCGATCAGATGATCTTCCCGCCGGCCGTCGAGCAGGCGCTGCTGGAGCAACTTGGCGGGCTTGACGTGCAGCCGGCCTTGACCTACCTGGCCAACAGCATCACCGATGGCAAACTGGAAGTGCCCTATTCGACCATCACGGCCATCGATTTTCCAAGAGATCAGCCGCTGGGACCATTTCTTTCCGCCGACGGTGTGCCCTTGCCCAAACTGGGCGACGGGGAGATCGCCTTGAACACCTGGGCGGCCCAACGGTTGAAGGCCCGCGTGGGCGACGCGATCCACGTCGCGTTTTTCGAACCGGAAAGCACGCACGGGCTGGTTCACGAACGCACCATCGATCTGCGGCTGGCGGCGATCGTGAAGTTGGAGGCAGCGGCTGCCGACAAGAACCTCACTCCGACCGTGCGCGGCCTGACCGACAAGGCGACGATCGAAGATTGGGACTTGCCTTTCAAAATCCAGCGGGGGCGGATCAAACCGGACGACGACAGGTATTGGACGAAGTACGGGGCCACGCCCAAGGCATTCGTTTCGCTGGCCACCGGGCGGCGGCTATGGGCGAGCCGTTTTGGACAAACAACCGCGCTGCGGATCCGCCCTGCCGCAGGAGTTACCGCCCAGTCGCTGGCCCAGCGGCTCGAACTCGATCCGGCGGCGCAACAGTTTGTGTTCCAGCCGATCAGGGAGCAGGCCCTCAAGGCCGCGGCCGGCACGACGTCCTTCGGCGAGCTCTTTCTCGCCCTCAGTTTCTTCGTGATTGCCGCGGCGGTGATGCTCGTGATGCTCTTATTCCGCCTGGGGATCGAGCAACGCGCCCGGCACGTGGGGCTGTTGCTGGCCCTGGGTTTTCGCCCACGGCAGATCACGCGGCTACTGGCGGGCGAGGGCCTGTTGTTGGCAACCGCCGGAAGCCTGCTCGGCACATTGGCCGGCGTGGGCTACGCGGCGCTGATGCTCTGGGGACTGCGGACATGGTGGCTGCCGGCCATCGGCACGCCATTCCTCACGTTGCACGCTTCCTGGCAGAGTCCTCTGATCGGTTTTTCCAGCGGGCTGCTGATGGCGTTGGCGGCCATTTGGCTTGCCGTTCGCCGCATCGGCCGCATCGCCCCACGGCGGTTATTGGCGGGTGAGGCGGGGAAGGCCCGTAGGGTGCGGTCAAGCGCAGCGCCGACCCACCATCGTACTCAGTACTCGGTACTCGGTACTCAGTACTCAGTACCTAGTACCGAATCCTCCGCTTCTGCTTCCAAATCTCGAATCTCAAACTTCAGATTTCAAGTCCTCCATCCTTCATTCCTCCTCCCCTTCTTCCTGCTTCTCCTTGCCCTCGCTCCCGCTGCCCTCCTGCTCCTGATCAAACTGGGCGACGAAGCCCAGGTGGGGGCCTTCTTTGGCGCGGGCTCGCTGGCGCTGGCATCGCTGCTAACACTTGTTTATCTGCAACTCCGCCGCGGGGCGACCGGGCCGGCCGTCGCCCAAGGGCGCGGCAACCTGCTCCGCCTGGCGCTGCGCAATGCGGCCCGCAACCCCGGCCGCAGCGCCCTGGCCATCGGGCTGACAGCATCGGCCTGCTTCTTGATTGCGGCCGTGAGCGTGTTCCGCGTCGATCCCGCCCGGCAAGCCACTGATCGCGACAGCGGCAGCGGCGGCTTCACCCTCATTGGCCAGAGTGCATTGCCCATTTACTTCGACCTCGACACGCCCCAGGGCCGTCAGGAAACAGGTTTCGATCCTGAACAGGAAAAACTGCTGGCCAAGTGCCGTTTTTACGCCTTCCGCGTCAAAACGGGCGATGAGGCAAGTTGCCTGAATCTTTATCAACCGCAACAGCCGCGCTTGCTGGGCGTGACGCCGAAGTTCATCGAACGCGACGGCTTTGCCTGGGCCGACGCGCCGGACATGCCCCATCCCTGGCAACTGCTAGCGCCGCCTGTAGGGAACGCCCTGCGTGGCGTTCCGGGCCAGGAACCAATCCCCGTCGTGCTCGATCAGACGACCGCCACGTACGCGCTCGATCTGAAGGGCGGACGCGGCGAGATCTTCGAACGCCCGCTCAAACTGCAAGTTGTCGGTCTGCTGGAAGACAGCATCTTCCAGGGCGATCTCCTGGTGGGCGAAGACGATCTTCACCGCTACGATCCGGCGGTGGTCGGCTACCGCTACTTCCTTGTGGAGACGCCGCCGGACCAGGCGACTGCGGTTCAGCAGGTATTGCAACAGAAGCTAGGCGACTACGGCTTTGTTAGCGAAACGACCGCTCAGCGGCTCAGCACGCTGGCAGCCATCCAGAACACCTATATCGCCGCCTTCCAGAGTCTCGGTGGGCTGGGGCTGCTGCTGGGGACCATCGGGCTGGCCGTGGTGCAATGGCGGAACGTTTTGGAACGGCGGGGCGAGTTGGCCTTACTCCGCGCCGCCGGTTTTCCCGCCCGGACACTGGCCGCGCTCGTGGCGATGGAGAACGTGTTGCTGTTGTTAGCGGGGCTGGGTGTCGGGCTGTTGGCGGCATTTGTGGCCGTCTTGCCGCACCTCATCGGCCGCGGCGCCGCCGTGCCGCTGGCGATGCTCGCCGCCATTTTTGCGCTGGTGCTCGCCGTCGGTCTGATCGCCAGTCTCGCCGCCATGCGCGGCATCCTGCAATCCCCCATCCTGCCCGCCCTGCGGGAAGAGCGATAGCCTTTAGGCTGTCTATGCCTCACATCGCCGCATATACTCGATGCTCTCGCGGGCCAGCCTTTCGATGCCCGGCGAGAAATCGAAAACTTCGACGGAAATCCAGCCTTGGTAGTCGACCTCTTGCAGTGTATGGAAGATCGGCACGAAATCCAGCGCGCCGAAACCGGGACCTTGGCGATTGGGATCGTTGGCATGGAAATGGGCCAGCCAGCGGCAATTCTGCCGGATCAATTCGATGATCGGCGTCGTTTCGCTGGTCATCGCCTTGCAATCGAGGTGCAACTGGACCTGTGGCGACCGGATTCGCTCGATCAACTCCACGGCCTCGGCGGCGGTAAGCAGGAAATTCGTTTCCTGCGGAGTCAGCGGCTCCAGGGCCAACACCACGCGATTGGACTCCAGCACGGGCAGGACCTTGCCCAGGACTTCGGCGGCGTAGGACATGCCTTGCGATTTCGTCACGCCTTCGCCCAGGTTCCGCTGCGCGGGCGAACCCAGGACCAGCACCTTCCCGCCCAGGTCGCGGCACAGCAGCGCAAGCTCGACAAGGTAGTCGGCCGTACGTTGCCGCACCGCCGTGTCGGCGCTGGTCAGATGAAAGCCCTCAGTCTTGGCCAGCAACCAGTGCAGGCCCACGACCTCCAGTCCGGCGGCTTCCGTCTGGCGGCAGACCGTTTCCCGCTGGGCGGGCGAGACGTCGCCCGCCCGCGCAGCCAAGGTAAACGGCGCGATCTCGATACCCGTGTAGCCGCACTCGGCCGCAAAAGCGCAAGCGCGATCCATCGGCCAGTCCTGGAACGTCTCGTTGCAAATGGCGAATTTCATGGTTTGACCGCTTTGGTTTGCAGCGTCAAGCAGGCCATGGCTGTGCCCAGTTCGACTGAGGCCGAGTCGTGCCAAGATCCGTCCTTTTTCTGCTGCTCTACGAGTCGGTCGCTGACGGACGCGTACCAGTGGTCCCAATCGGCCGCCGGGGCATGGCTCATCACTTGGGCCGCATAATAGTGGCCGTAGAAGTAGAACACCTCCGGCTGGCCGACCGTCTTGGCGGCGGGGAACTTGGCCACGTATTGACATCCCTTGCGGACCTCCTCACCATCTCCTCCCACGCCGCCGCAGTACAGCGCCGTCAGCGCCGCCGCCGAGCGGGCGAAACCGCTCGTGCCTTCTTCGGTCAACTGGTAGCGGAAACCGCCGTCGCTGTTCTGGCTCTTCTTGACGTACTCTATCGCCCGCTCGATGGTCTCCTTAGGCACGCCTAGGCCCGCGTCGCGAACGGCGGCCAAGGCCATGAGTTGCGTGACGGTGACGGAAAGATCGGCGTCGTCGCGCTTGGGCAGATAGCGCCAACCGCCTTCCTTGTTCTGCGTCTTGACGATCAGCTTCACCGCTCGTTCGATCTTCTCCTTGGTCTCGTCCTGGGGCACGGCCTTCTGGCATTCGGCCAGGAACATCAGGGCGAAGGCGTGGCCGTACATGGGCGCAGGCTCGTCCGCGTCCTTGGAGGTGATCAGCCCGCTTGCCTGCACGCGGCCCAGCAGGTAGGCCAGAATCTTCGACAGGTGCGCGCCATAGGGTCCTTCACCCGGCTTGCTGCCGGAGGCCATTATCGCCCGACCGACGAAGGCGGTCACGGCCACGTGCCCCCGGTAGACATCCGCGCCGAAAGAGCCGTCGTCATGCTGGCGAGCGGCAAGGAAGGCCAAGCCGCGCTGCACTGCCGCGGCCGCCCGATCTTCCCCTTGAGCCGTGCGGCCCCGGACACACAACCCCATCACCATGCCGCCCACGATCACTGCAACCAGCGTCAATCGCCGCGGCAAGACACGTTTCCCAAATACATGGCTCTTCGCTTCCATGACCGATTCTCCTGAGTAAACTACTGGTACCGGAACCTACAGTATTGTAAGGAAATTCTCGCCCGTGGGTAGAGTTGCACGGTACTACCGGGGTGTTTCCATCACTTCGCCGATCTGCCATAATAGGACAACCTACCTGGCTTGCCGATTTTTAACCGCCATCCAGTAGGTCCTTTCTGCCGGAAAGGAATAATGTGCGCAGATCCGGAGAGAAACTTGACGTTTTCCACTAGCGCGGCGCACATTAGTCTTTCTCGGCAAGAAAGACCTACAAGTAACAACGTCACCCCCTGGGAGAACCGATCGTGAAAGCACCTGCCGCAATTGTCGCCCTGGTCTGTCTTGTCTTCAGCCTGGAAACCGCATCCGCCAGCCAGCCGCCCCGCGCCAATCTGGCGCTAGTGGCCACGGCAAGCACCTCCTTCGTTTCCGGCCACGAGACCATCCGTGCCTTGAACAGCGGCTTTGATCCAGACAACTCCAACGACAAACGCCACGGGGCTTATGGCAATTGGCCCAGGAAGGGCACGCAATGGGTCGAGTACGCTTGGAGCAAGCCGATCCATACCGACATGATCGACGTCTATTGGTTCGACGACCACAACGGCGTCCGCCTGCCCAAGGCCTGCCGGCTGAAATACTTCGACGGCCGGCAATACCTGCCGGTCGCCAAGGCCAAGGGTTTGGGCCTGCGGGGGAACGCCTACAACACGACAACCTTCGATGACGTGCGCACGACCAGACTCCGCCTAGAGATGGATTCCAGCGGTGAGTCGACCGGCATTCTCCAGTGGCGAGTCTACGACTGTGGCGATTCGCCGGCCTTCCCGCCCATTGTCGTCGCGGGCATCGATCGAGCCGTCGTCTTGCCGGGCAAGACGTGGCTCAGCGGCAGTGTCCGCGATTCCGGCCAGCCCGACGGGAAGCTCGCGACGACTTGGAGCAAGGCTTCCGGTGCGGGCGACGTGACCTTCGAGAACACCAAGTCCGCGACAACATCGGCCTCCTTCTCCGCGCCGGGCGAGTACGTGCTGAAACTGGCTGCCCAGCAAGGGCAACTTCAGGCCGAGGACACGCTGCATGTCACTGTCGTAGCGCCGCCGCCGGCCGGTCCCCTACAGCCGGTCGCGACCACGCGCTACACGGTCACCAACCCGCTGCTCCGCGAGCGGCTCAAGCAGATCATCATCCATTGGATCCCACACTGCTACGAAAAGCTGTCGGAACCCAATCTGGTCGAGGGCGGGATCGAGAATTTCACGCAGGCCGGCAACAAGCTTGCCGGGCGGCCCTTTGTCGGCCATCGCGGCCCACCCTGGCCCAACGCCTATGTCCACAACACGGTCGAATCGATGTGCCTGGCTCTTCTGTTCGATCCGCAAGGCGACAAGGAAACCCTCGCCGCCCAGGCCGCGATCCGCAAAAAGCTCGGCGATTGGATCCCCAAGATCCTCAGCGCCCAGGAGCCTGACGGCTACTTGCAGACCTTCTATACGCTCAACGGCTTGAAACGCTGGAGCAACAAGGGCGATCACGAGGGCTATACCGCCGGCTATTTCATCGAAGCGGCCTTGGCCCATTATCTCATGACCGGCAAGACCGACGACCGCATGTACCGTGCCGCCCGGCGGCTGGCCGATTGCTGGTGCAGGCATATCGGCCCGGCCCCCAAGCAGGCCTGGTACGACGGCCACGAGGAACTTGAACAGGCCCTGGTCCGCCTAGGCAAATTCGTTGACGCCGAGGAAGGCCCCGGCCAGGGCCGCAAGTACATCGAACTGGCCAACTTCCTCCTGAATTGCCGCCGCAGGGGCGAGGAATATGACCAGAGCCACCTGCCCGTCACCCGGCAATACGAGGCCGTGGGCCACTCCGTGCGGGCCGCCTACCTTTACTCCGGCATGGCCGGAGTGGCGATGGAAACCCATGACGTCGATCTGCACAGCGCGGTCCTCTCGATCTGGGAGAACCTCGTCCACAAGCGCTACTATGTCACCGGCGGCATCGGCAGCGGCGAAACGTCCGAGGGCTTCGGACCCAATTACTCGCTGCCCAACAATGCCTATTGCGAGTCGTGCTCCAACTGCGGCGAGTTGTTCTTCCAGCACAAGATGAACGCCATCTATCGCCAGTCGCGTTTCGCCGATCTGTATGAAGACACGTTCTACAACGCCATCCTTGGCGACGTCGACATGGAGGCCCGCAACTTCACCTACACCAACGCCCTGGATTCCAATGAGAAGCGCTACCCGTGGCACGGCTGCCCGTGCTGTGTGGGCAATATCCCTCGCACTTTGCTGATGCTGCCGACTTGGATGTATGCCGTGGGCAAGGACTCGCTCTATGTGAATCTGTATGCCGGCAGCACGGTCACGGTGGACGGCGTGGCCGGCACGAAAGTCGAGGTCGAGCAAACGACCGATTATCCCTGGAGCGGCAAAGTGGCAATCGTCGTCCGCCCGGCGGTGGAGAAGCGGTTTGCCATTCGCCTGCGGATGCCCGCGCGGGATGCCAGCCGCCTTTACACGGCCCAGCCGACGGTCGAGGGGCTGAAGTCGCTGATGGTCAACGGCTCACAGCAGGCAGTGAATGTGGACAACGGCTACGCGGTGGTCGAACGCCAGTGGACGGGGGGCGACCGGATCGAACTGGAATTGCCGCTTGAGCCGCAGAGGGTCAAGGCCGACGACAAAGTGGCTGCCGACCGCGGGCGGGTGGCCTTGCGCTACGGGCCGCTGATCTATTGCATCGAAAGCGCGGACCAGGATGTCGAGCAGGTGTTGCCGGCCGGCGCTCCGCTGACGACCGAGTGGAAGCCCGATCTATTGGGCGGCGTGATGGTGATTCGCAGCCAGTTTGCGGGCGGCAAGCCGCTTACGGCGGTTCCCTACTACGCCCGCGCCAATCGCGGCGGCCGCTTCGTGGTGTGGATTCGGGACAAGGTAACTTTTTAGCCGAGACTACTTCGCGAACCGCCAGGAGGGTTCCGCGTCTTTCGAGAGCCGGGCGCCGGTGAGCGCGGCCCGTAACAGTTCGATCGGCATGGGGCCCTGCTTCAATACGGCGTCGTGGAACTGCCGCTCCGTGAGCTTGCCGGTGCCCACCATCTCGTCGTGCAGCGCGAGAAGTTGCAGCCCGCCGATCAGGTAGCCGACCTGGTAGAGCGGCTCGGCTTGGATGAACCGCCGCACCTCACTGCGGGCGCCGAACTTCTCGTGCCCTACGCGGTCGACGAGAAAAGTGACCATCTCTTCCGGCGTCATGCGGCCGAGGTGATACTTGAGCGTGAGGATCACGCGGGCCGAACGGTTCATCCGCCAGAAGAGCATGCCGATGCGGTCTTCCGGCGTTTGCGCCCAGCCCAGGTCCCAGAGCCGCAATTCCCAGTACAAGGCCCAGCCTTCCACATAGAAGGAGGTGAAATAGGGCCGCTCCGGACCGCGCGCGCCGTAGTATATTTGCAGGTGATGCCCGGGGATCAGTTCGTGCGGAACGACCAACCGCATGAAGTGCCGGTTGTTGCCCCGCATGACCATCAGCTTGTCGTCCTCCTTCAGCTCGCTGCTGGCATAGGCCACCATCATCTGCCGGCCGTTGTAGGCCGCGTAGGGGATGGTCTTGAGCGTTTCCGGAGGGATCATCGTCAGTCCCCACGAGGCCTCGCAGAGCGGCGGCACCGCGACCAGGTCGCGGGTCTTGACGAACTCGGTGGCTTCGCGGGCGATGCGGGCCACCAGTTCGGCCTGCTGGCCCGGCGGCACGTAGTCGGCCTTGACGCGTGCCAGGGCAGCGTGCCAGTCGTTGCCCAGCTTCATGTTGACGGCCGCTTTTCGCATTTCCCGCTCGCACCAGGCCAACTCGCCTTCGCCGATCGCAATCAGCTCATCGGCCGTGTAGGGCAACCACTGGCGGCGGATGCCGGCGGCCAGGGCCTCTGGGCCGATCGGCTGGCCAACCAGCGGGTCATCGTCCTTGCCCTGGACGTGCGCGATTTCCTCGCGGAGATACTTGGCATATTCATCGAGCTGCTTGGAGGCATCGTCATAGGGCTTCTTCAGCCACCAAGTGAACTCGGGCACGTAGCCGTCGTAGAACGCATACCAGCGCTTGAGCAGTTCCTGCAACTCGCGCACGCTGGTGGCCGTGCGCATGGCGGTCGCCGCGGAAACCGTCTTGCCACCCGCGCGGGAAACTTGCTCGTGAACTTGCTTGACGGCCGCGGCCAGGGCGGCGACCTGGTTAGCCGCGGCCTGGCAGTCCAAGGTTCCCCATTGGCGGCGGGCCGTTTCCAAGTCGTGGATCGCCGCGGCAAAGGGCAGCAGCGGCGTGATGGAAGCCAGGTGCTTTTTGGCGTCCGTTGTTTCGAGAAGTCCGCCCTGCACTTCCGTCCGCAGCAGCAGGTATTCGGCCTGCTGGCGCGGATCGAGCACGGTGAAATCGAATTTCTCCAGACGCGTCCACCACTCCTGGCCCAACTGCCGCTGCCGATCGAGATAGCTTTCCGCGGCCGGCATGTCGAAGGCCTCGCGGAGGCTGGTCTGATCGGCCTTGTACTGGCGTTCCAGGTCGAGCGCCGGATTCCCGGCGGCGACAGGTTCGCGGGCGAAGGCCGAAGCCGTCGTGAGGGCAAGCAGGAGCAGCAGGGCGGTGAGGCGAAGTCGGCGAGGCATGGTGCGGTTCCAGGAAGGAATTGGCGGATAAGCAATTCTAGCATGCCGGCTGGTGCGCGTCGAACGAGTAGGTCTCTCTTGCCGAGAGAGACCAATCTGCCCCGCGCCCCGAAAAACTCCAGGGTTTCCCCCTCCACAGCGCACAATGGTCCTTTCCGGCAGAAAGGACCTACCACGGACCTACGAGCGTCCTCTTCCGTTGCCCGCGCTAGGCCGGGCGGTAATCAGGCGGAAGTTGTCCGCCCCCAGCAGTTCTTCCACGCGGCTGCGCATCTCGGCGTTGTTGGCAACGCGGAAGGTCTCGCAACGGCAGGAAACCTTCCGCCCGTCGGCCAGGCAGAGCAGGAGTTCGAATTGGCAATCGCCCGGATAGCCGCGGAGGATCTCGTGGAGCATTTCCAGCTTCTTCACGCCATGCGACGCTTCCAGCACGCGGACGCGGATGCCGCGGGTATAGCGAGCCTCAAGGTCGCCGATGGGGATGACTTCATTAATGATCGTGTTCGCCTCTTCGCTGCCGGCCCGCTTGTCGATCGCGCCGCGGAGGACGCAGATCGCATCGGGCTGGATCAGCTCGCCGAACTGGGCAAACTGCTCCGGCCAGCAGATGCAGCGCATGATGCCCTCGGTATCTTCCAGGTCGAACATGGCGTAGCGGCTGGGGGCGCCCGGCTTGGGGTTCTTGGTGTGCGAGTGCTTGATCGAGGCGATCATGCCGCCGATCATCACCTCGGCGCGGTGTTTCAGGGCGGTCGCCTCGACCGTGGTGTGCGAGCAATAGGCCCGCAGCTTCTTGGCATACTCGGCCAGCGGATGGCTGGAGAGGTAGAAGCCCAGCACCTCCTTCTCCTTGGCCAGGCGGTCTTTCTGTTCCCACTCAGGCACTTCGGGTAGGTCTTTGGCGACCGTTTCCACGGTTTCTTCTTCATCGTCGCCGAAAAGACCCTTCTGTCCGCTGCGGCGATCGGCGGCGGCCGAGGCCCCGGCCTGCAAGGCGCGATCGATGGCGGCGAACCATTGCGAGCGCCGCCCGCCCAGCGTGTCGAAGGCCCCGGCCTTCACCAGCGACTCGATGGCCGTGCGATTGACCTGGCCCGGATCGAGCCGCTGGCAGAAATCAAAGATGCTGCGATAGGGGCCGCCCGCCTTGCGAGCCTTGACGATGGCCGCCGAGGCCGCCCCGCCGCAGCCCTTGATGGCCGAAAGGGCAAAGAAGATCTTGCCCTCGCCCACCGCGAACTCGACATCCGAACGATTGACGTCCGGCGGCGCGACCTCGATGTTCATGCGGTTGCAGTCCTCAATGTGCTCGACCAGCGAGTCCTTCTTCTTGAAGTTGCGGCCCGGGATATCGCTGGAGAGTAGGGCCGCCATGAACTCGACCTTGTAATGGGCCTTCAGGTAGGCCGTCATGTAGGCGATGAGAGCATAGGCAGTACTATGCGATTTATTGAAGCCGTAACCCGCGAACTTCTCGATCAGCCCGAAAACCTCTTCCGACTTCTTCTTGGCCATGCCTTTCTGAAAGGCGCCTTCGATGAACTCCTCGCGATACTTGGCGATCATCTCCAGCTTCTTCTTGCTGATGGCCTTGATGCAACTGTAGGCGTTGGCCAGGGCGATGCCGCCCAGGCGGTTGAGGATCCGCATCACCTGCTCCTGGTAGACCATCACGCCGTTGGTCTCGGCCAGGACCTCCTCCATGACCGCGTGCTCGTACTGCGGCTGCTTGCGGCCGTGTTTCACCTGGATGTAGTCCTCGACCATGCCGCCCTCCAGCGGGCCGGGACGGTACAGGGCGTTGGTGGCGATGATGTCGCGGAAGTGGTCGGGCTTCATCCGCTGCAAGAGATCGCGAATGCCGCCGCTTTCCAATTGGAACACGCCCTTCGTCTCGCCGCGGCACAAAAGGGCGAACGTCTCCGCGTCGTCCAAGGGGAACTTGTAGGGATCGACCTGCTTGCCCGTGGTCTGCGCGATCAGGGCGATAACTTTCGAGAGGATCGTGAGGTTCCGCAAGCCGAGAAAGTCCATCTTCAGCAGGCCGGCCTTCTCCACGTCGCCCATCGCCCATTGCGTGATGACTTCTTCCTTGTTCTGCACGTGCTGCAAGGGCACGTAGTCGGTCAGCGGGCGGTCGGCGATCACCACCGCGGCGGCGTGCGTGCCCACGTTGCGGGCCAGCCCCTCGATCTTCATCGCCAGCGTCAATAGCTCGCGGATCTCGGGATCGGCGTCGTGCAGTTTCTTCAGATCGTCGCTCTTCTCCAGGGCCGACTTGATGGTGATCTTCAATTCGTCGGGCACCATGGCCACCACGGCATCGACCCGCGGAATGGGCATGCCTAGCGCCCGGCCTACGTCGCGGATGGCCGCCCGGGCCGCCATCGTGCCGAACGTGCCGATCTGGGCCACGTTGGCCATGCCGTAGCGCTCCTTGACGTACTGGATCACCTCGCCGCGGCGCTGCTGGCAGAAGTCGATGTCGAT
>CAZTPX010000111.1:0-31329 GCA_964615095.1 uncultured Planctomycetaceae bacterium
TCTCCTGGCCCCCTGGCCCCGCGAAACTGGCCCTCAGTTTCGCCGCCACCGACACGCTGCCCGCGCGCAATAACTTTCGTGTGAGCGAATAGGCCGTGAAGTCGCGCACGTATTGGCCGATCCCCGTGGCGCGGACCAGCGACAGGCCAGAGAGACGCTGCGATTCTGCTAGAATGCTCTTGGCAACGATCTGGTACATCTCGGGCGCCCATCCGCTGTAGAGTTCCTGAATGGCTGCTTCGAGCTTATACAGCACGTCCGCAAGGCAGAACTGTTCGGTGGAAATCGTGAAATTGGCCTCCCCGTGCGCTCCGACGCCCGAACCAAAGCCGATGATTTCCCGGGTCT
Source organism: uncultured Planctomycetaceae bacterium (assembly GCA_964615095.1). GTDB lineage: Bacteria > Planctomycetota > Planctomycetia > Pirellulales > Thermoguttaceae > JANXQG01. Next base: position 349 of record CAZTPX010000111.1, read on the forward strand.
CCACGGTGTTCTGGCCTTTTTCCGCAATCAATCGTTCGTCGATGTTCGGATCGATGCAGACCAACCATTCGGCGCGTTGGTGCAGTGCATCCACGACACCCTGCCAGGGCGTGTAGTCGCCGTAGCCGAGCACCACATGGTGCGTGTTCTGCCGGGTTTCCGGGCTCTTCAGCCGAGCCATTAGCTCGGCGTGGCAGGTGGTAAGCCGGAACTGGCGATTACTCAAAACCCTTGCCCGCTGCAGCCTCCGGCCAGGGTCACGGAATGCGCAGAACGATTTTTCCAGGATGGGAAACTTGAGCGTGCGGCTCGTCACGTCATATTCTCCAACCAGTTCGAAGTCGTTGCCCTGGGTGCCCGCTCGAATGAACTCGTTGAGAAACGCGATGTCCACCTGTAGCCCATCCGTAACCAACTGGGTAAACTGGCGGTATTCGCGTTCCGGAGAGACGATTCGATGTGCAATCGACAGGTTCGTCTGCCTGTAGTGGGCCAGCGACGCTTGCGATTCGGCCGCCTCGCAGCGCTCCTTCCATTGCCCAACCCACCTGGCAACGCTGCTGTCGTCGCTGGATTCGGTGAAAACCGTAACGGTCATGGCATAGGTCTTCATCGCATCTGGCCGCGACGCGTACAGCTCTTGGAGATATTCATAGACTCCTTTCAGAAACTCATCCACGGCGGCGATCAGCGGTTGAACCTCCTGGTTCTGGTAGACCGCAATGCTCAGACCGTCGTTGGCGTGCGGGTGAAGCTTGCGATAATCGTCGAGAACACGACAAATCAACATCGATTCGCGGCTTCTGCGAAACAGTTCCGTGTCGCTGATGTCGTCCTCCTCGAATGCGTCGTAGCGGAGCAATAACCGGGTCGTGAGCGACGCCTCGGCATCCTCGGCAGCGCCGATTCGGTGGATCAGGTTCTCGCCGCGCACATTCGTATCAAGCACCCGGTTCTGGTCTTTGATAAGCCCACTGAGGGGCATCTGGATCGCCGCCAAATCAACGTAACCTTGCCACACCAAATCGCGGAATGCTCGTGCCCCAGGGGATTTGAGTTCATTCGCGGCGACTGTCGTAAACGAAGTCAAGAGATAGTGGACGTGCGCCTGAAGCATCTCCAAGAGCGCAGGATGCAACACGGTCACGGCGCACGATGCCTCGTGAGCTTCCCACATCCACCGCTCTCCTTCCGCTGCACGCCGGCGGGCAATAATCAGGAAAGATCGGAACAGCAACGCTGCCAAAGGACTGCTTTCGCACGTTGGGTCGCGAACATAGGCACCGTACGCCTGCTCATAGGCCTTTCTCAGGCCGTCCATTGCGTCCAGAAGTGCCGCGTGCAGACCGTCGGTTTTCGCCTTCTGGATGAATCGGTCATATTCGAAGGCAAGTTTGTGTGTCGCCGGCACCAGTGGATCGTGGTCATCAAGATCGCTAGCGTCAAGGAGGTTGCAGATCCGATCACCTTCATCATGGACGCAATGCAACAGGACACGACGCGTCTCCTCGTCGTCCTTGGCCAGCATCAACTCCTCATAGTAGGGCACGTGATACGCCGGCAAGCAGTATCCGTGCGCCGAGGAAATTGCCTCGGCGCCCCATTGCAGGAGTTCGTCAGCGACGCGGTAAGGCTGGATCTCGGGCAGTCGCCAGGCAAACAATCTCACGACGGGCTTTTCCCACCCCTCGCCATGCACGGTCACGGAGAATTGCAGGAAGGGTTCGGAAGTTCGCGCCGACTGGCAATCCAGGTCGGGCCGCGCCAGCTTCGAGTCGATTGGGATACTCTGTCCATCGGAGCGAAAACGAGAGGTGTCGATCCATTCCTTGATGAAGCGGTCAACCCCGCCGAGCAAGCGCCCCAGGTAAGCAACAGCCTTGATCTTGCGCTCTTCCGACGACTCGCCGTCACAGTCGTGCTTGAACAAGTGTGATTCGATATGGATGCTCTTGATCGCCTCGTGCGCGAACACACCCAACTCGATTGCACTCCGCTTGAAATCACCCAAAGTGGTCCACAACGCACTGAGCACGACTTCAACAGGACTTCCACTCAGCTTGCGGACGGTCGTCTTCTTCGCTTTCGCAGGATCGTCGGGCGCCTTTCGGTAGGGCAGAATCCGATCCCGGATGGTAACAAAGTCACATCGAAGCAGCTCCGCTTTGGTTTTCGCATCAGCCGTGGCAACGTAGTTTTTCAACCCATCCGTCAACGCCAATGCCGGAATCCGTGGCTTCGCCGCACTGCCCAGACGCTCGATGAACCGTTGGGCATGGTCTGCCGGGGTCGGCATGGCAGCGGCGGGATCCCGCAGGGCATCGAAGAAATAGGCGTCCGACAATCGGCTCCAAAGCGTCTTCAGCGTCGTCGGTGAATCGAACAAGTCCATGCCGATGATCCGGTCATGGCGGCCGACGAGAACACCGGAAGCTCCCTTCGGCAGCACCATGCGTTTGCAGTGCTCCTTGAGCTTCTCTTCAGCAGCCTCGAAGGCATCGGTGAGCGAAGAGGTTTCCGACCGGACTGCCGTTTCCGACAGGCAAGCTTGAACTTCATTCCAAACCTCGCCTTGATCGCTGGCCGCGACGCCGTGTTCTGAGCGATTCCGGTGAACGGCTTTCAGCTTCTTGTGGCGAAGTGATGGCGGGGCACAAAACTTGGATTCGAAGTGCCGGGACTTGTATCGCCAGCGGCCCTGCTCAACACAACTGACGGGCAGAATGAACTTCACGCCTGCTGCCACCAAGAGCGTGACGTTGATGACCCGGTTCTGCTTGGCCCCCATGAGGATCTCGCCTTCGGGGATCAACAGCGGTCGCTTGGCCTTGTTGGTCACGGCCAAGTTCGGAACGCTGCCCGACTCGTTGACCTCTTCGACCACGGCCAAACCCTTTTCAATCGCCTTGCTCAGCAGCGTATACGACGGCTTGTGGGTTTCTGGCCACAATAGCGGGAAGAACGTCAAGTTGTGGTGATGACTTGGCTCCCCGATGACCAGCGTGCCGAGCAGTTCACGGAACCTGACCGTCGCACGCATGCCCTGGGACATGCGCGCTTCGCGGGCCATTGCCGGCAAAAGGGCTAGCAGCAATCGGGTTTCCGGCAACAATTCCTGCGATTCCAAGGTTTGCAGTCCCTTGGCCAGTCCCAAAATCAGTTCTGGATTGCGATAGCCTTGGGCGTTCTGGTATGCCTGGAGGACGGTCTGGTGCAGTGCGTCAAGTTCGTTCTTCGGCTCGGCCTTGTCGAGCAAGCCGTGGCCGTTCTCGCACTGGAACACCGACAAGACCAGCGGCCAGCGACTCGAAGATTGGTCGCAGACTTCGGGGTGGCATTGGGGCACGTAGCCGTCCAAGTGGACCTTGCCGTCGTCGATCAAGGGCGCCAGCCACGATGCCATTTTCTTCGGCAGGTAGCCAACCGGCTCGAAGCGGCCGTTCTCAACCCGGACCGCAAACCGGTCATGGGCATTCTCGGATTCCCGATCCAAGTTGACCTGTTCACCAGGGTGTAGCCTGGCCTTGTGGTGCTCCATCCCGACGATTTCGGTCTCGACTTCGCCAAGCAAAGAGTTTCGTACGCGTTCTTCAGCATCTTGTGCAAGCATTTCAGGCTCCTTGGACAAAAGGGTTATGCGATCCGCCGGCCGAACTCGAAACGGTGGTTTGTATGGAACGATGCCGCCTTGACAAAAAGTGGCGAATCGACAGGGAAGTGCCAAATCTGGAAGAGGATGAAGGCCATGTCTTCGGCGGCCGATTCCTCGTCCCGGTAGAGATAGACCTTCTGCAACGGCCCCCACATCACTATGTCTTCCCAGTTGGACCGGACCCAACGGAGATCGGGCCGGCTCTTTGCCCAATAGAATCCTTGGCGGCATCTGAAAATCTGCTCAACCTCCTGGGGGAAAACCGCGTTGTTGGGGAGTTCCAGGTAAAAACAATCCCGCATGAAAGCAAACTGGATATAACGGGAGCGGCGTTTCCTGTGCTTCTCGCGCTTCGGCGCGGCCCCAGCCTCCCCAGGCCCGCCCGATGCCGAGCCGCTGGCGGTCAAGGAATCGACCTTGATGGCAGCGGATTCCTTGAGTTTGGGCGACTCGGCATCTTCGGGAGATGTTTCGTCGAAGATGATGAAGCAATTGTCCTTCACGAGCTTGTGGGCACGCAGGCCCATGAGTCGCAAGTACTCGGCAAATTGGCCGATGCGACGGCGTTTTTCATCCAAATAGGTGGTCATAATAGGCTCCGCGGTGCTCGTGACCGACTGCTCTGTCAATAAGAGTACCGAGGTGCCTGGTCAGATTCCGACCAACCCATACAAATTTTCAGTAGTCGGCCGCTGCTAGGGGCGGCAAGATAGCTAGCGGTTCGCAAAACCGATTTGTGCCATTCGGAAAAAACGCTAGGCTGCCCTTGCCCATCCATCGGGGTATTCCATCGCTATGAGAAACAGATCAATTCAGCCCAAAAATCTGAGATCCTGCCGGGACCAGAAATTTCTTTCCGCCAAGGCTTGACGGATTACACCGTTTTGTTGTACAACATATCGGTGTAAACATAACTTGCGGCATCGACGAGACTTAGCGAGCGATTTGAGGGAGCGACTTGGTTATGGATGGAGGAATTTGAGGGAGCGACTTGATTATGGATGGAGGAGTAACCCCCGGAAGCCTTGCTGTATTTGCGGGCACTGCAAGCATCGGTATTGTTCTCGCCCTGATCACGCTCGTTGTCAGAAGGGCTCTTTGTCCCCGCCGAAGGAGGGGAAAGACGGAGGAAGCCAACGTGGTTCACGGCGCGTTGTTCGGAAAGAAGCTCAGGTATCAGTCCGAAGGTTCCGTTGCGGAGTTCGTGATAATATTCGGAACAATTGCATTTGTGATCATGCTGTTTTGGTTGCTACTTGGATTTCACGGGGCAAAATAAATGACCGATTCCAGTGAACGCGAAGAATTGCAGGAACGCTATGAGAGAGCGTTGCGGCGTGCCGAGCATTGGCTGAGCGAGCAAGGGCGTTCCCAGGCATGGCTGGCGGAGCAACTTGGTGTCGAGCGATCAATGCTCACCCGATTTTTGCAGCGAGAACCTCGCTATGTTCCGCTGCCGGGTCGCAAGAGGATCATGGCGATTCTCGATGGCATCGAGCGAATCTGCCGGGAGGCCAAGCGGGACATCTTCCTGTCGCATAGCAGCAAAGACAAGGACTTCGTACGGAAGCTTGCCGCAGATATCGAGTCACATCGCAAGGGCGATCGCCGCTTGCTCACATGGATCGACGAGGCGCAGATTCGGCCGGGCCAAAGCATTCCCGCTCTTGTCACCCAGGGAATCGAGACGAGCGAATTCATCGGCTTGGTGCTGACCCCCAACTACTTTGAAAAGGGTAGCGGCTGGACTGATGCGGAATGGCATGCGGCTCTTCACTCCGACCCCGACAACCGTAAGGCGAAACTGGTCCCGCTTCTGGTCGATGACTGCCCGTACGTCCCAGCGCTGCTGCGTCATCTCCTCATGATCGACTTCCGCGAAGCGAAGTACGAGCAGGGTCTGAAGCAGCTTCTGAGGATTCTCCGTGACGAGCCGCTCCCACGCCCAGTCGCTGTTCGTGGCCAGTTGGTTGCATCGAATGGTCGGATTGACCGCTCGACGCTCATCGCTGAGCTTGCCGTTCCGGAGGCCGACCCCGATGTAGTCTCTGAACGGGCCTACTGCAATCTTTTGCCGATTGAGCGCCTGCCACGGTTCGTGTATTCGGCGCCCATCGCCCACCGACTTCGGAAAGTCCGCAGTGGCAGTGCCGATGGGATACCGACGAAGGCCGAACTTCGAAGTGAAATCTACCGGCTGCAAGACGAGAGCGACGCGAAACGATGGCTGCCGGCGTTTCGAACGGACGGTGACAACATCGTTACGTTCCACGATCTGGAATCCATGGAAGGGATTCTGCAGGAAGTCATTGAACCCGATGGCGTTGACGTCTTCGATACGGCGGATTTTATTGCCGATCCGATCGACCGAAACCTCGTTATCTCGCTGCTCAACATGTCCCTCGCCCGTCACATGCGTCGATCCGGGCTGCTCGCCGACGAAACACGGTTCAACAGGTTCTTCTTCCCGCCGGATGACGGCAAAGAACGTGTGATCGAGTGGATTCCTGCAAAGAATAAGGCAAAACGGACCGTGACTAAACCGTACATCCGCAATGAGGTCACGACCGGCTGGATGCACCACGCCTGCTACATCAAGGTCATCTATCTCGCGTCGCGATTATACATCCATTTGTCGCCGACCCGCTTGATTACCGAGGACGGCGAGCGGGTTCGCGGCGGGCCTGATGTCGGACGGATTGTCGTCCGCTGGCTTGGTCAGGAGAGGAATCTGCATGTGCTGTACAATGTCCGCTTTTGGACCACTGTACTGCGAAGTCGTCCCGGACCAATCTCGGTCCGTATAGGCGACCAATTCATGGAAGTGGCCAAAGTTCCCGCATTCATCCAGCAGGGATACGGCATTGCGGGAGATCAACGGGATCTCATGGGGCTCCTCGACCGCGAGGCATCCATGATTTCACAGATGGAGAACGCCGAAGAACTGACCGAAACTGTTGTTGACGACAGCGACGACGATTCGAATATAGCCAGCGAAGTTGATGAGGAGACCTTCACCGATGTCGAATAACTCGCACCGCAAGACAACAGGAGCCCGCCAGAAACCGCGACCGCATCGCAGTCCGAACTTCGATTCCGGCGTTCTCCACGAGCCGTTGATCCTCTTCGGCGGCCAGCACACCCACGTCGATCCCAAGACGGGCATCAGTCTCTATGGGCCGTACAGTCCGGCTGGGCAACGCGAACCGGTGCTCACCACGATCATCGTTGGGATCGTCGGACCGCCCGCGATGATCGCGGATGCCGAGCAATGGCTTTCGGTCTGTCGGGGAATGCTGACGAACGATGGCAGCGAGCCTTTCCTTCACCCACACTTTCCTGGGTTGAATCGCGATTCCCCCTTCGGTTGCGAACTTGTGTTTGGTGAGACGTGGAATCAGGGGATTCGCGTGAGCGACATCAATACGGCAATCGCCGAACCTGAGGATCACCGCCGCATTAAGCGAGTCGTCGATCTGTACATCGACGCGATCGACGTGCTGCGCAACCGCGATCCGCAGCCGCACGTCGTCCTCTGCTGCATACCACAGGATATCGTCGACGAATGCACCGGTCTTGCTAGGCAGATTAGCCGGGCTCGAAGGCCGAAGCTCAGTCGGCAAGCCAGGAAGGTACGGCGCGATGTGCTCTCCGGCCAGAGATACCTTTTCGATGACCTCGGTCCATCCCTCGGCATCGAGGATGCTGTCGAAGGGCATCAAAATCTCCGGCGCGGTCTCAAGGCGGAATCGATGCAGTTCGGCATTCCCACGCAGTTGATATGGCCGCGCACGCTCGATATCACTGGCCGACCCGCCGGGCAAGTGCAGGATATCGCTACTCGGGCCTGGAACTTTACGACGGCGCTCTACCATAAGGCGGGAGGGTCTCCCTGGCGCCTTGATGGCGTGAGCGGGGACGTTTGCTTTGTCGGCGTGTCCTTCTATCGAGAGATACTAGACGCTAATCCCATGCTGCGAACCAGCATGGCGCAAGCGTTCACTGCCGCGGGAGACGGATATGTGCTTCGTGGAAACTCTTTCGAGTGGTCCGACTCTCAGCGTGAACGGTCGCCTCACCTGGACAGCAAATCGGCCGCGGCGCTGATTCGTGACGTGCTGGAATTATACCAGCGACAGAATCGTGGTAGTCTCCCCAGTCGCCTCGTCATCCACAAAACATCGCGATTTTCCGACGAGGAGGTCCAGGGGTTTGAGGCGGCGTGCCGCATTGTTCCACAGCACGATTTCGTTGCCTTCGGGAACCGGGGAATTCAGTTCTACCGCACCGGCGACTATCCGCCCGTGCGTGGGACGTTCGTGAAATTCAGCGACACAGAGTTTGCTCTCTATACGGATGGCTATATCCCGTATCTGCGGACGTATCCTGGTGCCCGCATCCCCCGACCGCTTGAGATCATCGAGCACCGTGGCGATAGCCCCTGGAATATCGTGCTGCAAGAAGTGCTGGCATTAACCAAGATGAACTGGAACACCGCTGATTTCTCATGTAGCATGCCAATCACCGTGGCATTTTCGCGCAAGGTTGGAGAAGTACTGGCAGAACTGCCGCAGGAACTCCCGCCGCGACCGGAGTACCGCTACTACATGTAGCTGTAGCGCAAGACCAGCAACTGCGAGCCTGACGGCGGCAAGTGGAGTGCATCGACTATGGAATGGAATCTTAGAAGCTATCCCGACGCTTCGCAAAAAGCCACGCCGAACTTGATGCCCGGCACTACTCCGACCAAGGCTTCGTGGAGATCTTCGACAGTTTTGATGAAATGGGTCTGCCCAAGAACGAAATTGATCGCCTCGGGCTTGTCGACCGTCACTGTGATGAGTTGCATGTCGGACTCCTTCGCTAGCTGACCTTCGCCGTCACTAAGTCGTCTCGCCCTCTATTGTAATGGATGGGCCAAGAGAAGGGGCTAATGGGGTAGCGGCGGCTGACGGCACGGGTTTGATAGGCGGGAGGTTGGTCGCCAGGGACCGGGCGGGCACGGACGGGGGCCATTTTTCGTTTTGAGACGGGGCGGGATCGTAACGGGCGGCGACAGAAGTGGGGCGGCGGGCTTCTCGGCATAAGCCGTCGTGTCTGGGCGCAGCCAAAAAACCGCTAGACTTTTAGACTTCTGTTGCCCCGATAAGCTTGTATAATCGAGAGATCACGTTCCCACGTACCATGCCTCCACTCTTTGAGTTTCGTGCGTCTCGGCTATCTGATTGCTGATCCAAGATTTTCTGATAAGCGGCACAATGGCAGGGGATTGCATTCGTGCCCGAGTTGTCGTAACATATGGCTTATAAATGAGTTGCGCGTTGCAAATCACTGTTGTTGGAGGTTGGAGGCACGCATTCTCGTGCCCTCCGCTTTATAGCCACTTGTGTCGATGACGCAAGTTGCTTTTCTGTTTGGACTTACGATGATTCGCCTTCTCTTGAAAAGGCAATAAAAGCACCTTGATGTCCAAAAGTGTCGGATAAGAAGGGGGTTTCTTGTCGGATATCCAAGGCGAACTGCCGAAGGGGAAGGAGAGCAACTGGCTTTCCTTTACGCTACGTGAGGGTCTTCCATGCCGGTGTAATAAATGCATCAGCCTGAATGACTCGCGACGCCGTGTGCAGGCTCGATATGAACCAACACGTCTTTGACCGCAGTGATCTCGTTCACAAGACGATCCTTCACCGCATGGCCGATCGTGTGGCCTTCGGTAACGCTGATTCCAGGGTCCACTTCGATATGGATGTCCACGAAGTATTCCAGTCCAGCCTTACGGACGTGGAGCTTGTCGACGCCATGTACGCCAGATACGGTAAGTGCCATGCTACGAATCTTTGCGAGGACCACGGGGCTCGCTTGCCGATCCATTAGTTCTTGCAAGCTGCTCCAAAACAGACTCCCGCCTGTGAAGAGGATAATGCACCCAACGATCAGGGCTGCGATATGGTCAACTGCGTGCCACGCGGGACCGGCAAAAAATGTTACTGCCAATCCGAGTAAGACAACCAGTGATGCGAACACGTCTAGTCGCTTGTCCCAAGCCGACGCCTCGACTGCCTTGGAGCCAGTGGACCGGGCCACGGACATCGAATAGCGGAAAAGCCCTTCGTTCAGTGCAATGCAGACGAGCGCAATGGCAAACGTGTACCATTCGGGTGCAGGCACCAAAATGTTCCACGCGTAAATAGCTTCGTATCCGACGCAAACCCCGGACCCAATCAGGAATAGGGCGACATAGGAAGCCGCAATGGTCTCGATCCGGGAATGCCCATACGGATGCGCCGGATCGGACGGCTGCTCAGCCCACCACAAGGCTCCCAAGATTGATACGGATGAAAAGGCGTCCCCTAGCGAATTAGCTGCATCAGAAAGCAGGGCGAGCGAATGCCCAAACCAGCCTCCAAGTAATTTGGCGACCCCCAGGCTTACTGCCACGATCAAGCCGAGCAGTGCGGCACGACGGGTTTGGCGGTATAGGTCACGGGTCCTGAAATTCGCAGCTTGGGTCGAACTCACAATTCCTCCCTACTTGGTTTACCCTTTAAGAATGAACGACGCGATAGGTGTATTATCATGCTTGATCTCCTGAGAACTTCTCTCAAAAACCGTCGAAGTCCCGCCAAACAGCGGTTCATAACTGATTTTTGAAATACGTTCTTCCTGCCCTGTCCACGAGTGTATAATCTTTTCAACGAAATAGCGATTGTCGGAAAAGAACCGGCTTTGCGACTTGGCCCCAGGGACTCGACATAACCGCCATCCGCCGATAGACTACACATGAAGGGGGCATGTAATTTCAGCATCGCCAGGTGCTCGCTAGGCGGACCCCGCTCCTCGTGAATTCCGGCAGCCGATCTGGTAGAATAGCTACAGTATGTACAATTCCATCGAAACGCACTCGGTCCTCGTCGGCTACATCCTCTGGCTGTTCGGTTTCACCGGCTCCCACCGTTTCTACTTCGGCAAGCCGATCACCGGCACGATCTGGTTCTTCACTGGCGGCCTGCTGCTGATCGGCTGGATCATCGACCTGTTATTGATTCCCGGCATGGCTCGACGGGCCGACCTTCGTTACCAGGCCGGTCCCATCGATTATACTCTGGCCTGGATTTTTCTGACGTTCCTGGGGATTTTCGGCATCCATCGCTTTTACATGGGAAAGTGGATCACCGGCATTATTTACCTGCTTAGCGGTGGGCTGGTGGGTCTCGGGCTGCTGTACGACCTGTGGACGCTCAACGGGCAGGTGAGCGAGATGAATCGCTGGGAGCTGATGAGAGGAAGATGAACGCATTGCCGGTAGTCCCATGAACAAAGCCTTCGTCCGCGAACCCGACCAGACTGCCGACTATTGCCCCCGCTGCGGCGGGCAAGGCGAGCCAGTGGGAAGTAAGACATTGGCGACGTACTTGACCGAGGCGCAGCGCGTCCGGCTTGCCGAGCCTGCCAATTTCTGCCCGTCGCCGCAATGCCCCGTGGCCTACTTCGACGCTTTCGAGCGACTGGTTCTGGCGGTCGATCTTCGGCGGCCCGCTTATCCCAAAGATCCAACAGCCCCTATCTGCGCCTGCTTCGGCCTGACCAGGGCCGACATCGAGCAGGACGTGTGCGAGGGCGTGGTGACCAGGACCAAAGCGGCGGTGGAGCGGGCCAAGTCGCCCGTGGCCCGCTGCGCGGAAATGGCAGCCAACGGGCAACCCTGCGCGGCCCACGTCCAGAAGTATTACATGCAGTGTCGAAACGGCAGGAAGGAATGATTCCGGCTATAATATTACGCTGGGAAGAAGGCAGGTTGAACATGCCGAAGCAAATCACGGTTGTTGCGGCCGTTGCACTGTTCATTTCGATAACTGGTTGCGACAATCGACATCCTACTGAAGACCCGCGCGTAGCCGCACACTCCGCGGCGCCCGTCGCCACGGAATCCACGTTGGTCGAGGCCACGCTTCGACCATCCAAGACGCAGGGACGCTTGGAAATCGAAATCAAGAATATCGGAACCCAGCCTTTTACATTTCTGGACATTCGAGAAGGATGCGCGGGCTGTGAAGAATTTTGGGAAGTGGAGGTGCGGTCGGCGTCAGGCAAGACATTGAAGCCGACAATGTTCTATTCGCCCCTAGACGTGCCGTGGAAGGCCTCGATCGAACCGGGAAAGACCTACGTGCGAGAGATCCAGCCGAGCGCGTACGTGGAATTCCGCCACCACAAGGCGGATGAAGATGGCGCCATCATCGTCCATTATCGCGTGAAACATCCCGAGGATTGGACAAGCATGCTGGTCCCTCCCTACCCGACGTTCTCAACAGAACCGCTGAATGGCAAGCTGGCGGACTATCTGCTCCATTGAGGAATCGCGTCACTTTTTCCTTGGCCGCACCTTGTAGTTTCCGCGGCCTTCGTCGTATTCGAGGTCAATCAACCCTTTGGCTTTGATGTCCTCAAGCAGGTCCGAAAAGCTGCCGTAGCCATAATAGCCCTCGTTGAAGCCGGGATACACGCGGCGGATCGCCTGTTTGAGCGTCGAGCCCCACAAAGGGTCGTAATCCTGTTCCACGGAATGAATGACCTCCAGCACGTGCTCGACCGCCTCTTGTCGCTTGTCCGCCTCGGTTTTGTCTTTCTTGGGTTCCCTGGGAACCTTTTTGGCCTTGCGAATCAGATCGTCGTAGTAGATGAACTCATCGCAATTGGCAATCAGCAGGTCGGACGTGGAACTTTTCACGCCACAGCCGAGGACACGGCGGTTGTTCTCCTTCAACTTCGAGACCAGCGGTGAAAAATCGCTGTCGCCGGAGAGCAGAGCGAACGTGTCGATGTGCTGCTTAGAGTAGCACAGGTCGAGAGCATCGACGACCATGTGGATGTCGGCACTATTCTTGCCGCTGATTTTGGTCTGGGGAATGTCGATCATCTCCACGCCTTGGGCATGAAACTCCCGCACCGAGTCCTCGTAATTGCGCCAATCGCAGTAGGCCCGCTTGTAGACGATGCGGCCTTTTTCCAGCAAGCGTTTGAGGATCAACTGAATCTGGAACTTTCCGGCCTTCATTTCCCGGACACCGATGGCCAGGTTCTCGAAATCCACGAATACGGCGATTAACGGCTCTTCCGACATTGGATCTTCCTTTGGGTTATGGTTCCATGATAGCCTTGGCCTGCTCCCGGTTGAAGCCCCCCCACCCGCCCCCCATCGGCAGGGAAAACGACGAACCGAAACCCCTCGTCCTGAAAAACTGCAAAGCTCTTGGTAGCACGGAATTTATTCCGTAGCCTTGCCCTTCTAGGGCAAAACGGGATGAACTCCGTGCAACGATGGGCTGCCTGCCGGACTTTGCAGTTCTCCCGACCCCTTGTCCTGGGTGCTTGTATAATGGCGCCGGATCGGGTAGAATCTTTCCAATACGATGTCGGCGACAATTTGGCGCCGGTTCGAACAATCAATACGGGAAGGGCTCAAATGGCCGAAGGCAGCATCAAAAAACTCACAGACAAGAATTTCGGGTTCATCAAGACGGAAACCGACAAAGACCTATTCTTTCACGCATCGGCGCTGCAGGGCGTCAGCTTCGAGGCCTTGCACGAAGGCCAGAAGGTCTCCTACACGGTAGGCCAGGGGAAGAAAGGCCCCTGCGCCGAGAACGTCAAGCCGATATAGTTCCGGCACGTGCGCGTTTTCATCCGATTTTCCTCCCAAGAAGGGCAGATTCATGCTCAAGCGGGAAAAACTGGAAGCGATGCTGCGGAAACTTCCCCACGACGAATTCGCCGCCATCTGGAAGAAAACCTATGGTGATCTTCCCCAAGGCAACCGTGCGAGTCTGGCGAAGGATTTTGTGGCAGAGCAATACGACGCGGAGTTGGACGGCTGCATTGCGATCGCCGAATCGATTCTGACGCACGTCCCGAAGCCGAAGACCAAGCCGAAGCCCAAGAACAAGTGGCTCCCGCCGCGCTGAATAGCTTCTCACGATTCTGGGACACTTCTGTAGGGAACGCCCTCCGTGGCGTTCCGAGTCTTTCGGAACGGCACCGACCCGCAAGCGGGTACCCCGGCGTTCCCTACAGGCATGGTCGACGGAGTCCCAGAATCATGAAAGGCTTTTTTAGCCTTTGTCGATCCGGGAGCGTATAATCTCTTAGCATGGCCCAATTATTATGCAAGAAAGGATCTTCTCGTGGCTCAAAATGATCGAACCGGGCGGAGGGAGTTTATCACGCAGATTTCCGCGGTTGCGGCTACAGGGGCATTGGCCCTGTCTCGGGCCGAAGGGGCGCCCAACGAATCGGCTGCCGCGCCGCCCGCTGCCGGCCCCGCCTTGCCTTCGATTCAACTGGGACCGCAGCGCATCAGCCGGCTAGTCTGCGGCTGGAACCCCATTGAAGGATATTCGCACGCGACACGTGATTTGAGCAACGGCATGCGGGAGTGGTTCACCCTGGATCGAACTGTGGCGCTGCTGGAAGACTGCATGCGCAACGGCATCACGGCCTGGCAATACGATCATAAGCCCCACGCGGTGGCGACCTTGCGGAAGTTGTGGGACAAGGGCATCGAGCCCAAGGTATTCTGTCTGCACGCCGAGCGGGAGAACGATGCCCCGCTGCCAACGGTCATCCGCGAGACGAAACCGTTCGCCATCTCCCATCACGGCGGCGTGACCGACGCCAAGTTTCGCGAGGGCAAGTCGCAGGAGGTCCGCGACTTCGTCAAGAAGGTCAAGGACCAAGGGCTGCTGGCGGCCGTCTCCTCCCATAAGCCCGACAACATCAAGCGGATGGTCGACGAGGGCTGGGAGAACGATTTCTTCATGTGCTGTTTCTACTGTCTCACGCGTCCGCGGGACGAAATGCAGAAGAAGCTCGGCATGGTGCCCGTAGGCGAGCCGATGTTCGAGTCCGATCGCACAGAGATGACCGCCATGATGCGGCAGGTGCCCAAGCCTTGCCTGGGCTTCAAGGTGCTTGCCGCCGGGCGTCATTGCTGGAGCCAGAAGGAAGTCGCCGAGCAGTTCCAATATGCCTTCGCGAACATCAAGCCCATCGACGGCCTGATCGTGGGCATGTTCCCGCGCTATTTCAACCAGGTCCGCGACAATGCCGGGCATGCCCGGAAGTACGGGGCCGCGCAGATGCATGGGGCGGCGGAATAGTTTCGCTTACCAGGTTCCCGGGAAGCGTACACGATGCGGATTGCTTTGGTGCATGCGCCGATCGATTCGACGGTTTCCGATCGGGCTCTCGGTTACCAGACGCCGCTTGGGCTCTTGATGCTCGCCGGTCCACTGCTCGACCACGGCCACCAGGTAGAGCTCCTCGATGCTGCACACGATCGTTGTACCGACGCGGAGATTGTCCGGCGGCTGGAAGTTGTGCGCCCGGATGTTGTCATGGTGGGACATTCGGCCTCGACGAAGGCGCACGCCGACAGCTTGCGGCTTTTGCGCGCGATCAAGAGGGCGCTTCCGACGGTCGTAACCATCTACGGCGGCGTCCACCCAACATACCACTGCGAGGAAATCCTGGCTGAAGATGCGGCCGTTGACGTGGTAGTCCGCGGTGAGGGAGAGGCCACGGTACTGGGGCTAATCACCATGCTCTCGCACGCCCGTGCGTCGTCGGGCAACGACTCCTCCTGTGGCGAGCGGCTAGGCGACTTATCGGCGGTCGCCGGGATCGCCTGGCGCTGCGACGGCCGAGTCGTTCTCAATGTTTCGAGAGTCCCAATAGAGGACCTCGATGCGCACCGCATCGCCTGGGAACTCATTACGGACTGGGAGAAGTACCAGGCGTTCGGCCTGGGCCGCACTGCGGTCGTGCAGTTTTCTCGCGGCTGCCCACACCGTTGCACGTACTGCGGGCAATGGTCGTTCTGGCAGCGATGGCGGCACCGTGACGTAGCTCGGTTCGTCGATGAGTTGGAGTTTCTGCACCGCGAGCAGGGCGTTCGCTTTTTTTGGTTTGCCGACGAGAATGCGACCACGGACAAGCGGGTATGGCAAGCGCTACTGGAGGAGATCGCCTGCCGCAACATGGGAACAGGCATGACTGCGTCGCTTCGCGCCCAGGACGTCGTTCGCGATTCCGGCATCCTCGACCTTTATCGGCGGGCCGGTTTTCTCTACGTGCTGATGGGGGTCGAGACCGTCAGCGACGAGACCCTCAAAAAGATCCGCAAGGGGTCCACGGTAGACGACGCGTATCAGGCGGTGCGGCTCTTGCGGAAGCACGGAATCTTGTCGATCATCGACTACGTTTTCGGGCTGGAGGAGGAGACGCCGCAGACGATCCGGCAGGCCCTTCGCGGCCTAAATCAATACGACAGCGATTTCGTGAACGCCTTATGTCTCACACCATACGGCTGGACATCGACGGGGCGCGAAATGCAGAGTCGGGGAATTATCGAGGCCGATCTGCGGAAATGGGACTGCCGCCACCAAGTGGTCGCCCTGAAGGGCCTCACGCCCACACAACTGTTCTTCGGAGCGAAACTCGTAGAGTTCCTGTACCACCTCCATCCGCGCCGTCTGTGGCGCGCAGCGACTACTCCCGACCGCCGCCTGCGCCAACATTTTCGCTTCGCCTACCGTCATGTCGCGGGGGTTTTCTGGGATGAAATCAGCGAATTCCTGCGGAGTCGATCAAGGTTCGCATCCAAATCAGGGAACAAAGGATTGGAACGCGAGCAGCCAACACGGCCGACCCAAAACGAATCGTCACACTTCCCGGTTGGCGTTGTGCCGGAAACGAAAATGCAGTAAGTCGGCTTTCACGGAGTTACATCCGCGGTGATGCCCAGACAATCACGGTGAACACCGCAGTGAGATACGCCCAGAAGACGACAAACGCGACGTGCATCGTCGTCTCAAACGCTTTGCCACGCCAGAGTTGCGGTGAGTAGCCGAAGAACTGGATGAACAGCCGTGCGGCCCAAAACGCGGCAAGGCCCAGTGCCACCTTTCTCCCTAGCGGCGTCTCCGTGATTTCTCGCGAAGACGTAAAGCACAAGATACCCATCAGGAAGACCGTGAGGGCAATGAAGAAGGCATGCACGTACATCATCTGTCGGTTGATCGGCTCCAGCGCCGCCAGATCTTTCTTCCAGCGGAAGTATTTCGGAAAGACGGCGTGCATGAGGGCCAGCACGACCAAAAGAACGCCAATGATCTTAAGATGCAGTTCCATGCTTCTCCAGGACGAATGTCGTGATGAAGGGAGTGGTTTTACATTTTGCGGCAATCCGCAGCTCTGCCTCGCGAAAGGTCTTGTTCCACGCCGCCACGGAAAGAAAATGAAAGAACCCGATGGTGTAGGCCAGGAAATTCGGCAGGTCGCGCAGGTGTTCCGTGACCACGATTTGGCCCGTCGCCTTCAAGCATCGTTTCAGCGCCTTGAAGAAGGCGATACGCTCGTCGCTGTCCCGGATTTCGTGGGCCGACAACGTCACGAAGATTCTGTCCGCTGAACCCTCCGGCAAGGGAACGTTTGAGGTGCTCATGGACCGCGTGCCTGGGAAGGGCGGGCAGGCGTTGCGAGCGCGCCGGATCGACGCTTCCGTGTGCCGTTGCGGGTCGAAGAAATCGAAAACAATCAATTCGGAATCGGGGAATCTCTCTTGCAATAAAGCGCTCGTTTCATCAAAGCCGGCGTGGATATTGACGATGCAGGCGCCAGGCGGGCACTGGCCGGACCAATGCAGACGGTACAAGCCAGAGAGATCATAGATGTAGAATGTGACGAGCGAGGAAAGGAGTGCGATTCCGATCAGGACCAGGCCGGCAATCGTCGTGCATCCGCGGTGCGGCTCATCCAGGATACGGCCGGACAACAACAGCAAGAGCGTCAGTCCCACCGACAAAAGATAGAAGGGCCAATTGAAGCGAACGACGTTCCATACGCCCTGGAAAGGCCTTCTCACGCGTTCCATGACTCCATTCGCCCCTTCTTCCAATGATAGGGAATGTTCTCGACGACGAAAGCGTTGGCCAACACCGGGGAGCTTAGCGGCAGCGTCTGCAAGAAGGATATGTGATAGTCCGTTACTTGCACGGGCCTTGGCGTCCAGTGCTCCCGCACGCCTTCGATGATTAGGACCTTCTTGGTTTCCTCGTTATACGTGAAGGTATAGGGCATTGGCCCCGCGAACTTGCGGGCTTCTTTCCAGTCGGCGAAAGGCGATTGGTCGGGAAGCGGGACGTCTCCCTCGCCGGTCTCGATCACCACGCACAAGTCGGAACGCTCGGACCGCACTTCGAGCTGGTGATCGTGCCGTATCTGCCGGATATCGGTCGTCGTGTATCGGTAGTGCGTGAAGATGTTCCCGAAGAATTCCATCATGCGGCTGTCGGTTTCGGACTTTAGGATGTACAGCCCTCGCAACCGCCGGCCGGCACGGTTCGTATAGCGCACGAAAACCCGATACCCGATGAGGAAGAAATCGTTGCCGCACAGTTTAGGAAAACCTTTTGGACGGAGCCCGGTGGTCTGCACCATGGCCACGGCGACGAAGGCCCACCGGTCGCCGAAGACATCCAGCGCCAGGCACTCGGGAATCAGCGGCTGGAGTTCTTCTTTCAATGCGGCAAAGGTCAACACGAGCGAACGCTGGAAGAATGCCTCGACCGCAAAGGGATGGTTTTTCAGGAATGAAAGCATGCTATCCCCGTTCGGCCGCGTGATGGAGCACAAACTTGTTCTAACCAACCCAACACTTTGCAAAACAGTCCCTTGGCGATCCAGACCGCCCCAATGCAATACGCCAGGAGTGGATAGATGGTCGTGCGATTCATACTTGGAGGCTCGGACAAGACGGGCACGCAATAATATGCATTAGCCGCCCTTGCGGCAAGCAAGCCGGCCGCGGGCCTTTCTGCTAGTGGCTCTGCCCCCACCCATAATAGCCGGTGACAAGTGCCCGCCTGGGCCTCATTTCTCGACGGAACTACTGCTACGGCTGCATCCAAACCCGAAAGAGCCATTCACTTCCGTGTTCAATCTCTGTTTCTTCCGTGGCCGAATCTGGATTTCCCTGGTGAGACCTTATCTCGCCGCCAGCGGCACGGCAAAGGTCAGCGTGCCGCCCTGTTGCGGCGCAACGCGGGCAGTACCGCCGTCGGGTTGGTGGACAACCACCGCCTTGCAATTCGCGGCCAGCGGTCGCACACTCAAAGTTGCCGTCCGGCCGTCGGCCGATACCTGTACCGCTACGTGCAGCGGGCCAAAGGGTGTAGCCACGTCGTTGAGCTTGGTCGTCATCCCCGCGCGGAGCCATTGCCGGGGCATGCCTTCCAGCAGATGCAATTCGTCGCCGCGATCCAACTCGAGGAGATGGACGGTCAGGCGGATGAATTCGGCCGAGGCCCAGTTGTGCGGCATATCGCCGACCTTCTTGTACGGCTGGCCTTGCAGCGACTGCTCCTCGCGCCAGTCGAACACCGGCGCGGCATGGTTGGCGTAGGCATAGAGGATCTGCGCCGCCTTCTGGCCGCGGCCTTGCCAGAGCCAAGCGTGGCCGTAGAACGAGGCGAAGTAGTTCCAGATCCCCGTCGCGTCCCAGCCGGTGCCGTAGACCATGCCCTCGCGCTCGGTGGCCTCCAGCATTGCCATGTTGCCGGCCAAGAGCGGATCGTCCTTGGCAAAGAGTTGGCCGGGGTAGACACCGTGGCAGAAACCCCATTGCCCCCGCTGCGGCAGGTCCTGGCCGTCCATGCGGATGGGCAGGTAACGGTTGCCGTGCGGGTCGGTCTTCATGTCGCGGGCGGCCGCCTTGTGGAACGTGGCCAGGAAGTTGTCGTATTCCTTTTGCCAGGTGTCGGCCTCTTCCGTCTTGCCCAGCCAGTTGGCCGCCTGAATATAGGCCCTCAGGCCCAGCAGGTTCCAATAGATATTGGTGTATTCATCCATTACGCCGCCGATGCCGCCGTCGGGAAAACCGGCGGGCTGAAGGCCATCGTCCAAGGTCGACTTGTTCTCCAGCGTTTTCTGGCGGAGCAGCTTGATGAACTGGGCGATGCGCTGAAGTTTGGGCCAAGTCGATTCGAGCCAGGCCTTGTCTTGCGTGAGCTGTGCGTGACGGACGCACGTCCAGAGCACGATGCCGTTCTCTTTCCAGTAGCTTTGCATGACCTCGATACGGCCGTCGGCCTTCTGGTTGGTCAGTTCGTAGGCCACACCGTTGCGGGCCTGGTCGCCCGCGCCGAGGATCGCAGCCGCTTCCAGCAGGAACGCGCCATCCACGATCCATAGCCCTCGATAACAAGTGGGACCGACCTGAAAGGCCGGCAGGCCCTTCTTGATCTCGCGGGCCTGCCAGATATTTCGGATCGACGAATCGACCAGGGCCTGGATGCCGCGGTCCGGCACCTCCACGCGACCATAGGGCAGGGGGGCCTTCCGCCAGTAGGCGACGGCCTGGTCACGCGCAGCTATGGCCTCTTCCAGCGTCAAGGGGCTGGCCACAATCTTATCGCCGTCGCAATAGAGCACGAAGAACGCGGCGGTCTGGCCGGGCGGCACGGTCAGGGCTTCCAGCGGGATCTGCTTCCTCTTGGCGTCGGGGGCCATTTTCAACGAGCAGACGACCGTCTCGTGATTGTTGACCACGACGCGGCCCGTTTCGCGACGGACGCCGAATGTCGTGTCGACGATCAGTTTCGGGTGGAGCGCACGCGGCTCACGGCCGGTGTTCTTGACACGCACCAGGATCAAGTCGTTGCGAGATTGAGCGCTCAGCTTGGCGCTGCCGGCAACGGCGAATGCCTCTTCGACGATCTCCACGCCGTCGGCGGCCAATTCCGTCCGCACGACGGGCACGCGCGGGGAGCACAACTCCTGCTTCTTCCATGTCGCGCCGCCGACTACTTCCACGGCGATCCGCGTGGCGAACTCGCGTCCTCCCTGCCCGAAGTGGTAGAGCAGATCGCCGCTCTTGTCGACAAGCGACTTGTGCGGATCGTCCGGCAGGCAGATGGCCGTTTGCCACTGCGGCGGCGCGTAGCGAAAATCGACGACCGGGCACTTTTCGTCGGCCGCGGGGCTGGAAGTGGCGCTCGGAGCGGCGATGGTCTGTGTCGACGTGCAAATGGCCACCCAGGCAATGATTGCCATGACAGCGCGACGGTAGGTGGAGGCTAACGAGCATGCATACAACGATTCTTTGCCGGTTCTGAGTTGGTTCATGAAAGTGTCTCCGTTGGTTGTAGTTTGCGTGGGGAGAAATGAGCCGTTGGAGTCCCGGCTTTAGCCGGCAGCCCCGCCACAAATCCGCCTAAAGGCGGGACTCCAACGGCCCATCTCTGCCCGCGTGCAGTATAACGTATCTATTCAATGCCGTCGCTGGGGCGAAAATCTCCAGTCTCCGCGATACGAATGGAAATCAGTCGCACGTTTCTCGCGTCGCGGGGCAGATTCGCCAGCCGCGTCTCGCCCACGCGCATGCCGAGCAGCGTCTGGCCCAGCGGACTGGCAATCGAGCAGCCGTCCTCGATCAACGCCCCTTCGCCCTCGCCGCAGATCAATAACTGGCAAGTCCCCGAGCCGTCGATCTCGATGGTCGCCACGTGCCCAATGCCAACTTGCTCGGTCTGCGCCGGCGGGTCCGCGACCAGGGCCGATTGCAGAGTTGCGCGAAGCATGGAGGCCTGCCGGGCCAGCAGGTCCGCCCGCCGCATCCCCTCTTCATACTCGAAGTTGTCGTGATAGGAGTTCGGGTCGTCCTGCGCCGCGGCGCCGGCATGTCCCAGCGACTCGTGGTACTGCTCCTCCAGGCGGGCGATTCGCTTGCGGATGGCTTCGATGCCATAGCGTGTCATGTACTTGCTGATCATGGATTGGCTGGCCGTCTTCGTGCTTTCGTACTTCGATTCTGTTGTGGGCGCATTGGTACGGTGGGCCGAGTAACACGAGTCCCAACAGATTCCGGCTCGATTTTGGTGGGACTCGCGTTACTCGGCCCACCCTACGGCCTTCCGCGACGAAAACTATTTTACCATCTCCGGGCGATTTTGCACCGGTCCAGCACGCATTGAGCTTCCCCCGCTACTCCGTTATCATAGATTTCATCGCCCTTGCCAAGGCTGCCCGCCACATTCCCCTCCGGAGGACCCTGCCGTGTCTCGAATTTTCGCCTTCCTGGCCTGCTGGACGGCCCTGCTGTCCGCTCCCATGCAGCCGGGCCGCCTGTTGGCGGCCGACCAGCCGCAAGCGGGCCAGCGCTACTCGCGCAACATGATCTCCGCCGAAACCGGCCTGCCGGAGGGATTCAACGCCGGTACGCTCAACAACAACGGCAATATCGACCTGCCGGCCGGCAGCGGCGTGAAATGGGTTGCCCGCATGGGCGACGCCAGCTACGGCTCGCCCGTGGTCGCCGACGGCCGGGTTTTCGTGGGGACCAACAATGCCGAACCCCGCGATGCACGCATGAAAGGCGACCGCGGCGTGCTCATGTGCTTGAGTGAAAAGACCGGCGAACTGCTCTGGCAGCTCTGCCTTCCGAAGATGACGAAGATCAAGTGGGGCGACTGGTATTACATCGGCATCACCTCGCCGCCGACTATCGAAGGCGACCGCGCCTATCTCGTCAGCAACCGCGGCGAGGTGATGTGCCTCGACGTCCACGGCATGCGCGGCGGCAATCGGGGGCCGTTCACCGACGAAGGCCGGCTGATGGCCGACGACGGCGAAAAGCCGCTCGTCCCCGGCCCCAAGGACGCCGACATCCTCTGGCTCTACGACATGCCGGCCGAGTTGAACGTCACGCCGCACAACGGCTCGAACTGCTCTATCCTGCTCCGCGGCGATCTGCTCTACGTCTGCACGTCCCAGGGCGTCGACTGGACGCACAAGTACGTGCCGCATCCCGGGGCGCCGTCGCTGGTGGTGCTCGACAAGCACACCGGCAAGCTGCTGGCCCGCGACGATTTCCACATTGGTCCCGACATCATCCACGGCCAGTGGAGCTCGCCCGCGCTGGGCGAAGTGCAGGGCACGCCGCAGGGATTCTTCGGCGCGGGCAACGGCTGGCTCTATGCCTTCGAGCCGCTGGATGCAGCCCCCGCCAATCCGCCGGGACTGCTGCGAACCGTCTGGCGGCTGAACGGCCACCCGCTGGCCCGCACGCAAGCCGCGCCACCGTCCGACCATCAGCACGATTCCACCTCGTACGAGATGACAGCCATGCCCGTATTCTACAAGAACCGCGTTTACGCCACCTTCACCCAAGAGCCGCATCACGGCATGAAGTTGGGCCGCACGGTCTGTGTCGACGCCACGAAGACGGGCGACATCAGCCGCGACGGAACGCTCTGGTCCTACGACAAGATTGGGGCAAGCGAATCGACCGTGGCCATCGCCGACGGGCTGGTCTATGCCGCCGGTTTCGACGGCCGCCTGCACTGCCTGGATGCCGAGACGGGCAACTGCCTCTGGATTCACGAAGCGGGCGCGCAGGTCTGGGCCTCGCCGCTGGTGGCCGACGGCAAGGTCTACCTCGGCTCCGGCAAAAAGATCCTCTGGGTGCTGGCGGCCAGCAAGGAACTGAAAGTGATCAACCGCATCCGCATGCACGACGCCGTCTACACGACCCCCACCGCCGCCAACGGCGTACTGTATGTTCTCACGAACCGGCACCTGTACGCCGTGGGCAAATAGGGCATGTTGCAAACCGCCCGCCGTGAACGGCTCACGCCAGGCGGGTCGTCACAGCCTTGGTTTCAGTATATAGCTCGACGGCCGCCAGGCCCATCTCGCGGCCCCAGCCCGATTCCTTGTACCCGCCAAAAGGCAGCGCGGCATCGAAAACATTGTAGCAGTTGATCCAGACGGTGCCGGCCTTGAGCCGCCGGGCCAGGCGATGCGCCTTGGAGACGTCGCGCGTCCAGACCGCCGCGGCCAGCCCGTACGTGCTGTCGTTGGCCGCCGAGAGCACTTCACTTACGTCGTCAAACGGCATGGCGGCGACAACAGGCCCAAAGATCTCTTCCCGCACGATCCTCATCGTCGGCTGCGCATCGGCGAAAACCGTGGGTTCGACGAAGTAGCCTTGCTGGCCCGTGCGGTTGCCGCCGCTGATCAACCGCGCGCCGTCGCGAAGACCGGTATCGATGTAGCCGCATACGCGCTCCAACTGCTCCCGCGACACCAGCGGCCCCATCTGTGTGGCGTGGTCGAAGCCGCTGCCGACGCGAATCTCCCGCGCGTGGCGGGCGACGCCTTCGACCACTTCATCATAAATGGACTTCTGTACGTACAGCCGCGAGCCGGCGCAGCAGCACTGGCCGTGGTTGAAGAAGATCGCGTTGGCGGCGCCGGGGATGGCGGTATCGAGATCGGCGTCGGCCAGCACGATGTTGGGCGACTTGCCGCCCAGTTCCAGCGTGACCTTCTTGAGATTGCTCTTGCCGGCCGCCTCGACAATCAGTCGGCCCACCTCGGTCGAGCCGGTGAAGGCGATCTTGTCGACGTCCGGATGGGCAGCCAGCGCCGCGCCGGCCGTTTCGCCCAGCCCCGTCACGATGTTGACCACGCCCGCGGGGAAACCGGCTTCCTCGATCAGCTCGCCCAGGCGCAACGCGCTCAGCGGTGTCTGCTCGGCCGGCTTGAGCACGATCGTACAGCCCGCCGCCAAGGCGGGACCGAGCTTCCAGGCAGCCATCAGCAGGGGGAAATTCCAGGGGATGATCTGCCCGACCACACCGATCGGTTCACGCGCCGTGTAACTGAAGAACTCGCCGCCGGGCACCGAGAGGGGAATCGTCTGCCCGTGGATCTTGGTGGCCCAACCGGCCATGTAGCGAAACAAGTCGATCGCCAAGGGGATGTCTGCCGCCCGAGCTACGGCCAGCGGCTTGCCGTTGTCCAGCGTTTCCAGTTCGGCGAACTCGTCGGCATGTTCTTCCAGCAACTCGCCCAGCTTCCAGATCAGTCGGCCGCGTTCGGAGGGCGTGGTTCTGGACCACGGTCCCGATTCCAGCGCCTGTCGGGCGGCCGCAACCGCGGCATCGATGTCGGGCTTGTCTCCCGCGGCGCAATGGGCGGTGATCTCGCCCGTTGCCGGATTATAGACTTCAAAGGTCTCTCCCAGGCGGGCCATTTTCCATTGTCCGCCGATCCACAGATTTCCCGTACGCTCAAGGAATCGACTTGTTACATCGCTCAAGGGATTGTCTACCAGAACCGTTGTCATGGCTTGGCTCCGAGATCTGAAGGTTGAAGTGTAAGAATGGGGATACAGGAACACCACCACGCTTAGGGCGGCCCAAGCGGCTCGCCCACGACCCAGGGAGCCGGAAAATGCCAAGCGTGGCTGTCTAAAGTATCCTACGCGCGCGGCATACAACGGTCCAGTGCCGATTTTTCTCGGCATCGTAGGGAAGTGATTGCTAATCTTCGCTCATTGTGGTCCAGCATCCAACAGTTGCTGGGCAATGCTCTACCACGGCTTCTTCTCGTTCAGCGCCTTGATGATGGCCGCTTTCAGCGCGTGCGGATCGATGCGGCCCGACTGCCGGCAGATGACCTTGCCCTCGGGCGAGATCAACACGCTGTAGGGCACCGGGCCGTCCCACTTCGGATCGAAGGCGTCGATCAGCTTGTCCCGGTCGCCGGAGGCGAAAATCAGGTTCCGGCACGACGCGTGCTTCTTCTTGAGAAACTCCAGCACCGTCTTTTCGTCGTCGCGATCGTCCAACGAGACGGTCACCAGCTCGAAATCGCGGCTGCGATACATGCGGTGCATGGTGACGAACTCGGGAAACTCGGCCACGCACGGCGCGCACCAGGTGGCCCAGAAGGTCACCAGGCGGAACTTGTTGGGGTTGCCCTTCCGCAGGGCCTTCAGCGTATCGGCGTCGGCCAGGCCCAACGACACCGGCTCTTCGGCCAGCTTATCGGTGTACTGCTTCACGCCCTCGGCCTTGGCGGCCCACTTCACGGAACAGCCGATGACCTTGGTCGTGGTTAGGGGCGGTTCCTTGCCGGCCAACAAGGCCTCGACGGCATTCCGCAGGAACTTCGTTTTCACCTTCTGCGGGCGTTCCGAGTCGTCGATCCGCCCGGCGTAGCGGAGTTTGCGGGCCGCGTCAAAGACGAAGGCGTGGGGCGTGGCCAGCGCGCCGTAGGCCGTAGCCGCCGCCTGGTGTTCGCCGTCGTAAAGGTAAGGGAAATTGAACTGCCGATCCTTGGCGCGGATCTTCATGTCCTCGAAGGAATCGCCCAGATCGGTCCAGGCCAATTCGTCGAACCGCACGCTCTTGGGATCGTTGGGCGAAATGGCCACGACGGCCACGCCTCGGTCCTTATAGTCCGCTGTCAATTGCTTGATCCGCTCCTCGTAGTACTGCGCGGTGGGGCAATGATCGCAGGTGAAGATCACGACGAGGATTTTCGCGTCGGCAAAATCCTTCAAGCTGTAGCTGCGGCCATCGACAGCGGGCAGTTTGAAGTCCGGGGCCGCGGCGCCCAGGGACAAGGGCGCTGCCGCAGGATCGGCGCTGCCGCGGACCTGCACCGCGAGGCACGCCACAAGGGCCAGCAATAAGCACCAACTGGCAATGACCCCGCGAGGCCGCTGAACAGGTCTTGCGGCAACACAACGCATAGCACTCAGTACTGAGTACTCAGTACTACAGCTTATATTCGTCTCGAGTTCTTCAGCGATCTCACCGTGGCGGCGTTTATGGCTTGAAAATAAGCACTTTTTTCCGTAACGCATGGTTGCTGTCTCCTGAACAAGGGGTTGAGCGGTGTACTACGAGCCGCCATAGGGGTTGTCGCCGGGCGGCGGCGTGGTTGTTTCCGGCTGCTTGGCAGCCGAGTTCTGCTGCATCTCGAGAAACGGCTTGGCCGATGGCGTACGGGTCTCATTGGCGCTGACCACGCGGATTGCCGGCTCGTCTTTGAACGTACATTCCTTCACGCAGCCCCCGCAGCCCGTGCAGCGGTCGGGATCGACCACCGGCTGGCTCACGACCTTCGTCCGCTGCCGCTTGCCATCGTGATATTGGATCTCGACGTCGACCAGGCGGATGGCCTTCTCGGGGAAGGGGCAGGCCTCGACACACGTGCCGCAATCGCGGGCATAGGCGTAGGGGATACAGCGCGAGTGATCGACCAGCGCGATGCCGATCTTCGTGGCATGCTTTTCCTCGATCGTCAATGGCGCGATAGCCCCCGTGGGGCAAGTATGGCCGCAGAGCGTGCAATCGTACTCGCAACGGCCGATCCGCGGTACGACGTGCGGCGTCCAAATACCCTCCAGTCCCGCCTCGCCCAGCGTGGGCTGCAGGCAGCCGGTGGGGCAGACCCGCATGCACAGTCCACAGGCCGTGCAGCGCTTGAGGAACTCGCGCTCGGCCAGCGAGCCGGGCGGGCGAACCAGATTCTCGCTGCCCACCGAGCCGCGCGCTTGCGGCGTGGCCCGCAAGAGAAGCATGCCGGCCAAGCCGCCCGCAGTGGCCCCCGCGATCCCCCGCAGGCCGTTCAAGAACCGTCGCCGTGAGCGGTCCAACGCCGTGCCCGACCCGCTGCCGGGCGAGGCCTGCCAGGGCCACGCCAGGTGGAAGCCCAGGCTGCCGCGGCGGCAGGCCGACGTGCAGTTCAGGCAGCCGAAACACTCGGCGGCCAGCCAGTCGCCGCCGGGCGTCGCCGCCGCCGCGCCGTGACACTTCAGTCCGCACAGGTCGCACTGGTTGCAACTCGCCGGTTCCACGCGCCGCCGCAGCAATGGCCGCACCGCGACCGCTCCCAAGAGCGCGCCCAAGGGACAAAGATAGCGGCACCAGAACCGCGGCTGCCAGCGATTCAGCGCCAAGAGGGCCACGAACACCGCCATGATCAGGCCGCTGCCGTAAAAGGCCTGCCGCTCGACCTCGGTGACGTGCTCGCGGAGCAGTTGCCGGGCGGGTTCGCTCATGCCCAGCACGTTCGACCCGTCTTCAAGTGCCCACTGCATGCCCGGCGCGAGCGCGGTGACGGTTGTCCGATACAGCAGCACCAGCGGATCGAGCATCGCGCCCCAATGGACCCCGCAGGCCGCCGACAAGAGCACGGCGAAGAGCAGGTAGTACTTGGCCAGTTGCCAGCGCGACCAATGCTGCGGCCGCTTCCGCCGCGGCCAGCAGAACTCCAGGAACCGCCCGGCCAGGGCGTGGATCGTCCCCAGCGGGCAGAACCAGCCGCAGAACACGCGGCCCAGCAGGAGCGTTATTGCAACCGTCCCCAGCGAGACCAGCAAGGCGGCAGGCACGGCGTGGCCCGCCAGCCAGGTCAACAACAGGACCAGCGGGTCCAGCAGGAAGAATCCCTGCCACCACAGGCTAGCGCCCGCCGCGCCTTGGCGGCGGGCCGAGACAATCAGGCCAAAAAACAGCACGAGCGCCGCCAACTGTACGGTCCGCCGCACTAAGACTCCGTTGAGCGTGGGCCGCCGTGCCGTCATGAAACCGCCAACTCCTTGAGCGCCAGCGAGTGGTAATCGGACTTGCCCAGTCCCGCCTCTTGCGCATACTTGATAATCGCCTGGGCCTTGCGCATGTCGCCAGGCTCGCGGCCCAGCAATTCCACGCCCAGCGCGTCGAGGGCTACGATGTCGACACCCGCGGCCACGGTCGACTTGACCACCACGTCTTCCATGTTGCCGCCCGTGGGGCCGTGGTCCTTGAGCACGCGTACGGCGTCCAAGACCGACAGCCGCGGCTTCATGAAGCGGGTGAGGTCGGCAAGGCAGGCGGCGAAGTCCTGGTGGAACGGCGCGCGATTGTCCATCACGCCCATGTAGTTCTTCATGCACAGCGTGGCGTTGGAGAGCACGTGGTGTTTGGCGATTGCCGCGTTGATCACCAGGTCGCATTCGATGATGTCGGAATACATCATCAGCGTCTTGACCCGCTCGCCGTGGATGGCGGTTTCCTTGAATCCCTGTTTCTCGAGGAAGACCATCTTGCCGCCAGGCGTCTTGGCGGCCGGGGCGATGCCGCTGGACTCGTAGGTCTTGACGGCGGCATGCACCGAATTGTCGCCCACCTTGACCGTCTTAGCGCCTGCGTCGAAGCACATGGCCACTAGCGCTGCCACGACCTGGGGATTGGTGTTGCCGGCCTGTTGCGGCGTACGGTCCCAGCCGATATTGGGCTTGACCCAAACCACGTCGCCGCGTTTCACGAAGCGCTGCATGCCGCCCAGGGCCTCGATGGCCTTTTGCGTCAGCTTGCCGGCGATGTCGGCAAGTTGCGGGTCCGTGGCGTCCTTGGGCTCCGCGCCCTTCCAGCGGGCGATAGCCATGTCGGCGGGTTTAGCGGCCGTCTTGTCGGCAGCCAGCAAGCGGTCGGCCTGCAGGGCCAGCATGCCGGCTGCTGCGGAATGGGCCAGGAAGTCGCGTCGGGAATAGTTGCTCATTGGACAATCTCCTCAAGGTAGGGTGGTTGGGGGCTTAACTTCGCGCGGCCTGGAATAAGCCAATTCATACTAACCCGAAGCGCAAGCGAGGTAGTACGTTGCGGCCCTCGCTTGCGCTTCGGGTTAGTACCGTTCCTGGCCACGCGAAGTATAGCTGCAAAGGCGGGTAGAAACATGCGGGCCGTTCGCTTGGCGGGAACTATCCCGACAATCTTTCGATTAGACCAAGTAACGGCGGAAAAATCAACAAAGGAAAGCCAACTCCGGCCGCAAGCCAGGAGAATTGCAACATCCTTCGCAGCACGGAATTTGTTCGGTGGCCTTGCCCTTCAGGGCAAAGCGGAATGAATTCCGTGCTACGGAGGGTTGTCCTGCTAGGCATTGCAGTTCGCATGGGCCGCACACGGGCCAACGCGGGTCGCGAACCCCGTTGAACGGAATTTCCTTTAACGCCCGTTAAAGCGATGCAGATTTGCAACAGGTTTAGAGCCACTGCGCGATGAACTTAGCCCGTTTGCTTCACATCTTTTGAAACAGGCCGGCCCGCAACGGCAATTTTCGAGCAACCAAACACGGGCCTTACGCCATTCTCCCACCCGTTGGGGGCACCGCGGCCTGATGCGCGCCGATGAAAAAAATGAAACAGGAGTTGCGCGCGCCGGGGGGGTTCCAAAGGTGGCAGGTCAGGAAATTTTTTCCGCGGCACAAAATGGCGGTAACGGCAGAAAAAAAGCGGGACGGCTGGGGGAGATCCGACCAAAATCCCAACCGCCCGCCTGGGCGAAGCCGATTACGGCAGCCACTGGACTTGCGAATGGTTTGCAGGTCGCTGAAGCGGTTGCCTCTGGATTACTTACAGCCGGCAGCCGCGGCAGAGGGGTGAAGCTGGCTGTTTGCCCGAAGGTTGAAAAAACCTGATTCCTGGGACCAAACTATTGACACCCACAATCCCTCTGGCATGACCATGTGTTTATATTATGGATTCGTCGCGAAGCTAAGGTTGATTGCCATGTACCGCATTTAGTCCTGGGTCCTGGCTACGCGGAAGCCAGAGAAGTCGCCGAGCACGCCGTCCGGCAGACCTCCTTGGCGATGGGCGGATCGAGTGTAAACCCGCCTGAGGCTCCAGGAACCGCCCCGAGTTGCACACGCCGCGCGGCGAGGGCCGCCCCAAGGCGTCAAAGCCAAAAACCCCCGTTTCGCCCCCGATAGAATGATCGTGCGAGGTCCGAGGGGCGTTATAATGACAGACGTATCTCGCCCTTTCAGTTGTCCAAGTCACCTCACACTGCGACCATTTTCGTGGAGACGGAGAAATGTCCCAGGAGCCCAACCAAAGCGCGCCTGTTCCTCCCCAACCTCAGAGCGATGCCAAACCAACTCCTTCGCCGACAAGAAGTAGCTCACCCGGAAGGAACGCGCTCGTAACCTGTGTGGCGACGGCATTCGTCAGCAACTCGTATTGGGCCCGCGCCAAGCTCGTTCTAGCGGCGTGGCTAGTGTCGCTACTTGCCGCGGGCTGCAGCCTTGGAGCCGACGTCCCTAAAGCGCTTTCTGTCTCCCCCTTGCTAATATTGGTTTTTCCCATGGGCCTTGTCGAAATTCTTGGAATGCACACGAAAAATCCAATGCCCGGGGGTTTCGATGATCCGCCGGCTTTCATCCCCGCATGCGTACTTTATATAGTGCTGACCACCGCGCTCTTCTGTCTCCCGCAAGGGCGTGCCTTCCGCGCCTTGTTTGTTGTTCTCCTGGTCTTGCTGGCGATGAACGTCGTAGGGTGCTATATGGTAAAGTTCTGATCGAAACCTGATCGAAACGTGGGGCATCGGGGCCAACCACCTATCGCTATTAACAAGCGATATATTCGTAACCGTCAGACCCGTCTTCAACAGCATTCGGAATTTTGTTCTTGGAAACTGGCTGTTTCATGG
>CAZTPX010000112.1:0-30861 GCA_964615095.1 uncultured Planctomycetaceae bacterium
GGATGGTCGATGCCTTGCAGTTCCATGAAACGCACGGCGATGTCTGCCCGGCCAATTGGCGCGAAGGCGATGAGGCGATGAAGCCCAACGCCAAGGGCGTTGCCGAATACCTGGCCAAACACGCGAGTTGATCGGATTCTTTAGAGCGTTCGGGAGAAATGAACAGGTTGACTGGGGCACCGCTGCGCTATGCCCCAGCCACCCTCGACGACGCAGTACTTCGTCATTTCTTCCGGACCCTCTTACGCCAACTGCTGAACGATCACGCCGCTTGCTTGTCCTTGCGGCGTGACGTTCAGGTTGACGAACCGCGTGCCGGCTGGCGTCGTGTTGTCGTGGACGACATGAATCGGACACTCGGCGTCGGGCGTTTCGTAATTGAGTGTCGGGAAGAGCATGCCGGCCGACAGGGCCAGCAGGCTGGCGATCAGTTCCACCATCCCGCTGCCTGCTCCCAAGTTGCCAAAATAGCTCTTGGGGGCCACCACGGGCAAGGTGCGGGCCCGCGGGCCAAACACTTCTGCGATGGCCTGCGCCTCTTCGGCATCGCAACTCCGCGTGCTCAATCCATGCGCGTTGAGGTGATCGATATCTTCCGGCCGGTAGCCGGAGTCTTGCAGCAACGCTTGCAGCACGTTGGCCAGGGCAAGCTTGCGGCGGGCGACGAGTCGGGGAGCGGCGGCGGCGCGCGACGATGCCGCCACGATTTCGCCGTAGATCGTCGCCCCGCGGGCCTGGGCATGGGCAAGCTCCTCGATAATGACGGCCCCCGCGCCCTCGCCCAGCACCATGCCGCTACGGTCCCGGTCGAAAGGCCGACTGGCTTTGGTCGGATCGCCGTTTCCGGCGGCAACCTCCTCCTGCGAGCAGGCATGCATGGTCTTCATCGCGTGCAAGCGGGTGCCGGTAGCCCCGCAAACCATCACGTCGGCATTGCCACGGCGGATAATCTGATAGGCCTCGCCCACGGCCAGATTGGAACCCGCCTCGCGGAGTGTGAGCGAGTTGCTCGGGCCGCGCAGATCGTTGAAAATCGCCACGTGGCTGGCGGGCATGTTGGGCAGGTACTTCAGCAGCCAAAGCGGCGACATTTTGAGCCGACCTTCACCCCCCCAACGTGGAAATTCGAATTTTCCTTCGCTGTTGAGGCACTGCTGGATGCCTTCGGCAAAATCCTCCGGTACGCTCAACATATAGTCGGTGCCGTAGCTGACGCCGATCCGGTCCGGGTCGATCTGGCCCATTTCAAGAACGGCGTCGGCCAGGGCCAATTGGGCTACGGCCACGCCCATTTGGCATTCCCGGCACATTACCCGCAGGCCCTTACGGATCTGTTTTTTCGCCTCCTTCTCCAGGGGGCCGAAGTCCTCGATTTCGCCCGTGAATTGCTTGGCCTCGGCGGCGACGTGTACGGGCAGCGCGCAGGGCGGCAGCACAGTGAGCGGACCGACGCCGCTGCGGGCCTGGTGGAGGGCGTCCCACAGGGATTCTTTGGTGCTGCCCAAGGGGCTGACCAGGCCGATGCCTGTGATGACGACCCGTCGCTGCTGCAAACTCATGTCTTCTCCGTATCAAGCGGCTCTCGATAAAATACGTGCCGGGCGATCAGGTAGGTCCTTTCTGCCGGAAAGGACCAATGTGCGTGGACCGGGGAGAATCGCCAAGTTTCTCCGTGGCGCGGCGCACATTAGTCTCTCTCGGCAAGAGAGACCTACTTGACCGTCTAGCAGCCCGTTGCTCTACAATCGCCCCATTCTACCCCGGATGACAGGACGCGTCGAGAGACAACCGGCGAAACGCCCCCCTTGAAGTGGTAGAGTTGGTGGGGAGGCACTTACTCCTCCTCCAGTAGCGACCGAATCGCACGGTACGTTCGCCGCAGGCGTTTCCACTCGGCCGTCTCCTGGCGGAGATCAACGTTGGATTTCTCGATCCAACCTTGGCGGATCTTGCCGAAGTTGTTGGAACCTGGCGTGCCGGTCTGGCACGCGCCCGAACCATCGCTTTCCTGATACAGATTTTCGCCGATCTTCAGCAGGCCCTGAGGATTGATGAAATCGGCCATTTGGATCGTGCCTGCCTGCTGTTGCGTCTGGCTTCTCGGCGAAAGATACGCGACACCACCTTCCGGGCTGATCGAGATGCCTTTTGCGTCGTGCGGAATCGTGATTGCCGGTTCCAGCAACCGGCCGGTCTTGGCCGACCCAACGACAATCTGGCCGTTGCAATTCAGCGAGAAGTGCCCGGCCCGGCTATAAAATATGCTGCCGGAGGGATCCTTGATCTGAAAGAAACCCTGACCGTCAATGGCAAGGTCCAATTCGCGACCGGTGTGTTGCAAGCTCCCCTGGCGGAAGTCGATTTCCGTGCCCACGATCTGGCTGCCCGATCCAATCGAAAACCCGTTGGGGGAGTAGGCCCCGGACGGATCCTGGACGCCGGGTTGGCCCTCTTGGCGATAGCTGAGGTCTTCGACGATTGCCCGCGACCGCTTGAATGCGGGCGTTTCCGCGTTGGCGATGTTGTTGGCGACCACTGCCAGCATGGTCTCGTAGTTTTCCAAGACCGCTTCCAGCGTATCGCGGGCTTCGCCGCCATCGAGATCCGTTGCTGGCCGCCGCTTGCGACGATGGGCATCTGCCGCATGGTTCTTTTGATCGTCCGCCGACTTACCATTGGGCGATTTTGGTGGGAGGGGCGATGGCTTGGCTGCCGTCGCGAGGGAAGCGTAGATTGCCAGCAGAAGTCCCAAAATGACGGTACATGTTGAACGGCTCAATGTCGTCGTTGATCGCGATTTCATCGGTTCCTCCGTGATAATGGCGAATGAGATCGTCGAACTGTAAACGCCCCCGCTGCCCTTGCCGCAGTGCAGCGACGTTTGGCCACTACATTCGCGCCCCCGCGAGATTTCCTCGCCGTCCTTTGCATGCCCTCGGGGTTATCCTGCTGCCTTTTGCCGCGTAATCGTGCCGTCCTGGGTGGCTTCCACGCTGCCGTTAGGCCGGGTGTAAACGGCGTGGATCTTAGCGGTGTCGTGATTGATCCATTGCTTTTTCTTGACCATCACGATCTCGCTCGTCATCTTTTCCTTCCACGACATCGTATGTTCCTTTTCATCCCAAGTGCCGACTGCCGGCTCACTGAAACTGCCTTCAGGGTCAAAATACCAGCAGCGGTAGGTCTTCGTTGCAGCGTCGAAACCAGCCACGCAGATGTTATCGCCCTTGCGTCCCTGGATAGTGGCCGTGGTCTGCACGAACCGCCCGCCGAGTATCCATTGGGCCGTAGTGGTACCACTGACCTTGGTGGTCTTGTCCCCGCTGACGGCACTGCCTTCAATCGTCCATTTTCCGATCTCGTCGGCGAAGATCTTCATCTCGTCCGGTGGCGATACCTTGGGCGGACTGGCGGCATTGGCCGACTTGTCGGTCTTTGCCGCGTCGATCCGCGCGTATCTCAAGGTGGCAAAGATTCCCGTGCGGCCGTTCTCGTCGGTCCAGGTGACAGTACACTCGTGGTTCTGATCGTTCTGGACCATGAAATTGCGTTGCAGGCCCTGGTTCTGGTCGACGTCGGCAGAAAGCGAAAACATCATCCAGTTCCCCGTCCATTGGCCGGTCATTTCCAAGACATGGCCATTGGCATGAAAGTACCAGGCGCAGTAAGCGTTTCGCCGCGGGTCAAAAGTGAGATAGGCCTCGTGCTGGCTGCCGCGCTCTTGCAGAAACTTGTGTTCCACCACCCATTGTCGCGTCACACGGCCGATCGGCTTCGGCTGATCCGACGTTTCGGCGGAAATTCGCTGGGCCTGCGCTTCCCAGGTCCCGACCATCCGCTCGAAAACCTGACATTGGGGCTGAACAGCCGGCGCGGCGGCAACCGCTGGGACAAAGGCCTGCACGGCAAGAGCAACCGGCGGGGCCACGACCACCTGGGCCAAACCAAGCCCGGTCAGACTGAGGACCAACAGGCCAGACAGGCAAATCGCCAGCGTTAATCGGCTCATGGCATGCTCCTAAAAGAGGGGGTAAAATAGTTCTCGCCGTAAGTGAGGATTATCTTTGACCGCATTATACCATGAAATCCGTGCTACGGAGGACTGTCCAGCCAGACTTTGCAGTTCTCCTGAGCACCGTATGACTTTTCATTGACAGCATTTTCGCCGAGAATTAAAATAGACGAGTGTGAACATCGCGTAAAAACGTGTTTTACCTCCCGGTCTTCCGGAACCACCGGGGAGTAAGAGACGAGAAGAGGCAATCTGTGTCTGGAATGTGGCCGGGGAAGGTTCCCCCGCGCCTAAGCTTTTCGGAACGGCCGGCGCCCGCGCAGGCAAGCCTATCGGCTCTGCCGCCGCGGCTTGAGCCTGGCGGCGGACGTTCTCAGGAGGACGAAATCATGGCCCGTGAAAGTCAAGGTCTGCAGGTCCTGTTGATTGTCTTTGTCATGCTCACAGTCGTGTTGGGCGTGACCACTTACCTCTACGTCAAGCGTGCGGACGAGACCACCCATGCCGCCACGGCTGCAAAGGCCGACCAGAAGAAGGCCGAAGAGGCCACCGCCGACAAACAAAAGGAGTGCGATCTGCTGAAGCAGTTGATCGGCATGCCTGAGCGGACCATCGAGGAAATCAAGAAGCAGCACGATGACGACATGGCGACCTACGGCAACGCGCGGAGGCCGGCCGCCGACGGCACCCCCAGCGACACGCCCCTGTTCGACAGCAACAACCTCCACTACCAGCGCTTGCTGGCAGGCATGTTCAAGACCATCGAGGACCGCAGCGCCGAGTTGGTCCAATCCAGGGCTACGCTGGCTGATCTACAGGCGCGATTCAAGACTCGCGAGGATCAAAAAGATGAAGCCATGAAGCGGGTCAGTGGCGACTACAAGAGCATGGAAGATAAGATCAAGCAGATCGGCACCGACTTCGTCGCGGTAAACACCGGTACTTCGGCGGAAGTCAAAGTCATGGTTGAAAAGGTCACGAAGGTTTCGACCGAAGCCGCGGAAGCTCAAAAAGAGGCTGAAAAGGAGAAGAAGAACGCAAGAGACGTGGTGGCACAAAAAGAGAAAGAAATTCAGGACGTTATCAAGGCGCACCCGGCGGCCGGCGAGGGGGGGGGAACGGAGACTCCCCAGGGCGAAATTACCTGGGTGAGCGACGCGCAGAAGATGGTCTGGATCAACCGCGGCCAGGCCGATGGCTTGCCGCGGCAGACGAAGTTCACGGTCTATTCGGCCGACTCCAGCGTGGGCGCCAAGGCCGTCAAGAAGGGCCAGATCGAAGTCATGCGGATTGAAGGCGCGCACACGGCCCAGTGCCGCATCCTCGAGGACAAGCTCGCCGACCCCATCATGGCCGGCGACAAGGTCTTCACGTACGGTTGGTCGCCCGGCCAGCAGGACCATTTTGCCTTGGCTGGGGTCATGAACCTTGATGGCGACGGCCGCAACCAACTGAACATCGTGCGCGGATTGATCACGCAGAATGGCGGCGTAATCGACTGTCAGTTGGACGAACAAGGCCACAAGGTCGGCTTGGTCACGCCCAGTACGCGTTTTGCCGTGATCGGCGACCCCCCGGAAAAGAATGCCTCGCCGGAGTTCATCAAGAACAACGGCGAGATCCTCCGCGATGTGGACCGCTATCAACTCCGCAAGTTGACGCTCGCCGATTTCAAGCAGCGGATGAATTACCAGAAGACCAGTTCCGTGGAGCATTTCGGCGGCGCTTCGACGTCGGACGTCGGCAGAGCCGCCAGCGCCCTGAAGAGCAACAAGGCGGCCGCGTCGAAAGCCGCTCCCAGCGAGCCTAAGAGCGACGAATAGCCGCCTGTTTTTATATTCGTAGGGTGGGACCAGCGAGCTTGCGAGCGCCGGCCCACCAGTCGCAGTGTTTGGTGGGCCTGCGCTCGCAAGCTCGCTGGTCCCACCCTACAAAGTTTTTTTGCGGCTCTTTAGCGGCTGCTCTCCACCGTCCAGGGTGGAATGTCGAGGGTCGGGCTGGATATCGTGGGAAACAAGGGTGGGGTGGCCAGTGCCGCCGGCCGCGAGGGCGGGACGGCTGACGCCGCGGACGGCTTGGCCGCAGCCGTGCCCAAGATCCGCGTCTGCAGCGCCTTTAGGCGGGGATACTCCAGGACAAACGCCGGCCCCAGGTTGTTTTCCTCCCAACGTTCGGCCTCCAGGAACAGGCGACCCGGATCGCGCAACCCTTGATGTCGGGCCACGCGGCGCAGCAGCCAACGCTCGGACCAGTTCAGATTGTGGGCCTTGCAGAGGTCCGCGAAAAGCCGCCAAGGGCTGTTGTATCCGCCCCGCCGCCGCAGGCCCAAGAGCCGCGAAATGGCCCACATCCCGGCCACCAGGGCGGCCACGATCAGCAGACCCAGCAGCACGTCGGTGTTGCCGGTCGCGCCGCGGCTGCGGAAGCCCTCGCGGAAAGTTTCGCTGCGGTTGTGCTCTGCAATCAGGATGAAGGAAATCGCGTGCATAGTTTCTTCATTGCGGACGAGCTTGGATCGCCGCTTTCAGGCTCTGCTGGGCGGCCTGGCGAACGGCTTCGCTCTTGTCGTTCAGGACCTCGGTCAAAGCGGCCACGCTGGCCGCACTGACCGACATGCCCAGCGTGGTCGCGGCTTCCATCCGCACCAGGTGGTCTTCATCCTTGAGCATCTCGATGATGGCAGCCTCCACGCTTTCCACAGCGTCGATCGCGCGGGCAATCGCCAGGCCGCGGAGCCGGCGCGTGCGGATCGGCGATTGCAACTCGTCGTTCAACAGCGACACGGCCTGGGTATCGATCTTCTTGACCAGCAACCCGGTGCTGCGGCGGACGTCTTCGTCCAACATGTCGAAGGCGGCCACGAAACGCTTGAAACTGAATTCCGCCAGGCTTTCCCGGGCGGCCTTGCGGACCACCGCGTAGGGACTATCGACCAAGTCCAGCAGGCTGGGCAGCACGCCGGGAATGCCGCGCCCGCGAAGCTGCGGGATGATGTTCGCCTGGACCTGGGGATCGGGGTCGGCCAAGGCATTCATGGCTAGGGCGTTGGCCTCGCTGCCCTGGAATTCGCCCAAGGCGCGGGCCGCCTCGCGGCGGCCGCCGGGCTTGCCGTGCAGCAGGACCGTCTCCACCAGCCCCATCGCTTGTTGCCGCGGTACGCCCGTGGCCAGCACGAAACGCACGGCTGCATGCTGGCCCGCATCGTCGATCTGGTCGAGGATCCGGCGGCAATCGCCCAGCCACGCGAGCGACGTCATCTTCTTCAAGTTCGCCGCCATGGCGGCAGTCGGTTCGTGGCCGATCTTGCGCATGAGGTAGTGGATGAAACGGGAGTCGCTGCGGCCGGCGATCACGGTCAAGATGGCCGAAGGGATGTACGAATCTTCGAGAAAACTCAACAGCAGCCGCAGAATCCCCCGTTGTGGGCTCTTGCTCAACAAGTCGATCACGGTCACCAGAGCCGTGTGATGCGGATTACTCAGGATCTGCCGCAGCGTGGCGTTCTCGTGGCCGACGAGCAACAGAAAACTCTCGATCACCTCGCGCCGCTTGTGTTGGCTGAAACGATGGGCGGACGATTCCAGACTGCCCAAAACGTAGCGACGGACCATCTGCGGGTCGCGGCGGTCGCTCGGATCGCGGCCGCCAGCAAGCTCTTCGCCCAGGGCCTCCACCAGTTCCAGCACGGTGCGGGCCGCCAAGGCGGAATTGGCCTGCGACGAACTGTCGATAACGGTCAGAAGCGTGGGAACGAGGTCGTAATCGCGAAACATCACGGCCGCCCGACAACCGTTCGTGCATAAGGCCGTGTCGGCCCCCAAAATGGCATCGCGCAAGGCACCGGTCATCCGGCCGCGGTGCTGGCGAATGATTGTGCTCCACTCCGGCTTCATCCGCGGCATACGGTCGAGGATCTCGCGCCCCCCGGCCGCCGTGCGGCGTTTCAGCAAGCCCACCAGGGCGCCTTCCTGCACCGCCGGATCGGCAGAATCCAGCGCGCGAATCAGGACTTGCGTCGCCGCCTCGTTCTCCGTCTTAGTCAAGAGATCCAACGTGATGGAAAGACCACTGGCCAAACTGCGAGACCTTGTTGTACGGTGTGGAGTGCTCGGAACCTTGTAGGGTGGACTAAAGTCCACACTACAACGAAATTGCGGGGGTTTCCACACAGTTCCTAAGCCGGTATCGATAGTATCCCGTAGTCTCCATCGTCGCCGCACCAAGAAAGAATTTACAACAGCAGGCGAAATCTTTCCGAAGAGGCAAACTGGGAAGAGTTTTCCGACCGCTCGTTCGTCCACCAGTCCGTCCTGCGTTAAAACGCCCATTGGACCATGAACCCTACGCTGGCCCGCCTAGCTTGAGAGGAGAATAAAATCGCCACGGAGAGCACAGAGGCCACCGAGAGAGGCCGATTCCGCTCTCTGCTTCTCGGTGAACTCTGTGTTCTCTGTGGCAATCCTCTGAAGCAAAGGGGGGGCAGAACGACTTTGCAAATCATTGTGACCCGAAATCTAAGACACCGAAAAATCGCTTGAGGCGCAGCCCGGAGTTAGGTAAGATAGAATATTGGCACCCACAATCAGTCACATGAAGACATCCGGGGTGTTTCCCCTGCAGGAAGGCCGGGACGGGGCATGGCTCAAGCTCAACTTAGTTCTGAAATGATTATGCAACGGGCGCTCGACTTCGAGCTGCTGGACCAACGGCAGTTCCACGAGGTTTGGGGTGCCGTGGGCGCGCGCGCCCCCGTCGAAGAGGTCAAGAATTTCCTCCTCCGCGGCGAGTACATGACCAACTACCAGTTCGACCGCCTGGCCAAGGGCGAGCGGACGGGCTTCTTCTGCGGCCCCTACAAAATGCTGTATGCGGTGGGGGCCGGCACTTTCGCCCGCGTCTTCCGCGCCGTACACCGCCAGACGGGCGAGATCGTCGCGCTCAAGGTCCTGCGCAAGCGTTATAGCGACCCCACCAAGCACGGAAACGCCGCCCACGCCGCCCAGTTCCTGCGCGAGGGCAAGCTGGGCCTCACCCTGCGACATCCCAACATCGTGCCCATCTACGACGTCGGCGTTGACGGCGCGTCGCACTATATTGTCATGGAGTTCATCGAGGGCTGGAATCTCGATAAGCTCGTCAAGATCCGCACCAAGATCGAACCCCTCCAGGCCACGCAGTTGATGATGGAAATGGTCGAAGGACTGCGCTACGCCCTGGAACACGGCCTGACCCATCGCGATCTGAAGCTCAATAACGTCCTGGTCACTAGTTCCGGGCAGGCCAAGCTCGTGGACTTCGGGCTGGCGGCCTTGGATGACAGCTTCGGCGAGGACATGGACAACGAGATGCCCAATACCCGCACGATCGACTACGCCGCCTTGGAACAGGCCACGAGCATGCGCCGGGACGATACCCGCAGCGACATCTACTTCATGGGCTGCATCTTTTACAACATGCTTACCGGCCAGCCGCCCTTGATGGAGATCAAGGACAAGCTGCAGCGCATGAACAAGCAGCGGTTTCTGGATGTCGTTCCCATTCAGAAATGCGATCCGACGCTGCCGCACTGGGTTTGCACGGTGGTTACCAAGGCGATGATGCTGGATGTTGCGCGGCGCTACCAGTCGCCGGCGGCCATGCTGGCCGACCTGACCATCGCCGAACGCCAACTGGTCGAAGGTGGCGACGCCACGTCGGCCGAGGCCGCCGCGGCCGCCATGGGCAGCTACGTCGATACGCCGCAGCACACCGTTCTGGTCGTCGAATCGAACCCCAAGTGGCAGGACATCTTCCGCCAAGGTTTCAAACGCGTCAACTACCGCGTGCTGGTGATTGCCGATCCCGAGCGGGCCGTGAGCCGCGTGCGGCAGGACAATAATGCGGCGCAATGCATTGTCTTTTGCGCCCAAGGGCTGGGTGAAACGGCCCTCAACGCCTTCAATGCTCTGGCCGGCGACGATCGCACCGTTTCTGTGCCGACCGTGCTCTTGCTGGACGAGTCGCAGAAGGGCTGGAAGGAACAGGCCAACGCGGCCGAACATCGCATCGTACTGACCATGCCCATTACGATGAAAGAGCTGCGCGCTACCTTGGCCACTTTGCTGGACCGCCTGCCGGCCAAGTAGCCGTTCAGGGGCGACCGACGAATAACTTCCGGATTTGGGTGGTATGCCACCCTCGCAAGCACAGGGAAGTTATCTATCGTCCGGTCCTCAAAGCGGGACAAGGCCGCATTCATCGGTCCCAATTCTGGGCGTTTTGCCCCACTATTGGAGAGGACGGCGGATCGTTCCCCCCTATTCTTCGCTTTTTCTTCTGCTTTCCAGTAGAATAAACTTCGCTCCACGGCGGCTGCTGAACCTTTCTGCGACGGCCGACAAGTATAGGCAAAGCTCATGTCCATCGATCGGTCGCAAATCAACGTGTACATGCAACGGGCCTGTGTGGGCGACAACGCCGCGTATGGCGCATTGGCGGCCGCGGTTGAAGACGAGTTGTTTCGACTCGCCCTGGCCGCCGGCCTGTTGCAAGAAGACGCGGTGGAGGCCGTACAGGAGGCCCTGATGCGGGCCTTCATCGGGCGTCGCGGATGGCGGCAGGGGTCTGACGCCATGGCGTGGTTGTGCGGGTTCGTGATGAACATCTGCCGCGAGCGGCACCGCGACCGTCGTCGGCGGATGGCGTTTTCCCTGGATGAAGGTCTGAGCGAGGCGTGCGATTCAACCCACCCGGCCACTGCCCTCGGTGATCGGGAACAGTTGCAACAATTGAAAGAAGCCCTCGCCGAACTTCCGTCGCGACAGCGAGAGGCCATCGCCTGCCGCTACCTGCGGCGCATGAGTATCCGCCAGACAGCCGAAGTGATGGGCTGCGCCGAGGGGACGGTGAAGTCATGCGTATCGGCCGCACTGGAACGACTGCGGACCTATTTCCCAGCCGATTCCGAACCGGCTGTCCCGCGTTGTGACAGAAGATTTTGAAACAAGTTCTCAAGACAATCCGGCAAGAAGTGCCATGAACGCCCACAATTCCGACTACGAGACAGACGACGTCCCCAGCGATTTGCTGAAGGGGTTGGAACAGCTTGCCCAAGCAATCGATGCGCAGTATTATCCCCGGCCAGCTTGGTCACCAGCGCCGGTTCCACGCGCTCGACCACGTGGCCGACCGCGTGGCCGGCAACTGGCGGCCGCGCTGACGTTGGTGGCAGGTATTGCGGCCTCCGCCTGCGCCGCGATCATCGTATTTTCTCTCCACCATGCCCCCGCACCGCCAGCCGCCATGCCCGCCGCTGTTGCCGTCGATATTCCACCTGCTCCCGGCAATCCGTCGCCGCACGCCGAGACGGTCGCTGTCGACAACGAGGTCGCCGCATGGAACGGCCCGCAGGTCGTCGTCGTGGAAGATCTCGACTCGTATTCCCTGATCGATCTGTCTGCCAGTTCGCCGATCGTATCCTATACCAGCAAAGATGCGTCGTGCATGGATTTTCCCGTACCCG
Organism: uncultured Planctomycetaceae bacterium; assembly: GCA_964615095.1. GTDB lineage: Bacteria > Planctomycetota > Planctomycetia > Pirellulales > Thermoguttaceae > JANXQG01. Next base: position 11,514 of record CAZTPX010000112.1, read on the forward strand.
TGCCACTGGGGCTGCAATCGCCGCCCGCGGCGCTCGATCCTATGTTGTGACCCGCTAGCAGCGCAGAATCAGGGTCTTTTGCAGGCCGGAACAAGCGCAGCGCAGTTCCGGCAGAACGCGAACGGAACCATGCCGGAACTGCACTGCGCTTGTTCCGGCCTACAAGCCTACCACTCTCACCCCGTTATTGAGGAGATCGTTATGAAGCGTTTAGTATTATTGACTGTCGCGCTCGTCCTGGCGACTGCCGCGAACCTTTGGGCGGACGACCAAAAGCCCAATCCCTCCCCATCCGGCGCCAAGGCAGGAGCGGGCCAGCCGGCGGTCGGCTGGCGGCAGACGAAGTCCGGTGCGCAATGGTATATCGAGAGCCTCGACCCGATTGTCGGCCTTACCGATGAGCAGAAGAAGGCGATCACCGACGTTATCCAAGGCCGCGACAAGATGATGCAAGAGTTCCAGAGCACGCATGCCGAGGGCCTTGCCGCTGCCAGCAAGGCGATTAGCGAAGCCTATAAAAAGAACGACAAGGAGGCGATCGCCAAGGCCACGAAGGCCTATCAGGACGTCTACGCGCCCTTCCACCAGGCCATGAAGGAATCACAGAAGAAACTGGATGAGATCCTCACGTCCCAGCAGAGAGAGAAACAACTGGACCAGCAGGCGATGATGTGGATCAAGGCCTCGACCGCTCCCATCGAGCTCAGCGAGGAACAGAAGCAGAAGGCCAGGGCCGCCTTCCGTGAAATGCAGAAGGCCGGCAATAACGAAGGGATGTGGCGAGGCGCGCCGGACGCCATCCTCAAGATCCTCACTCCCCAGCAGCGTACCGCGCTCAATAAATCGCGTCTTTTGCCCTACATGAAAGCGATGTTCGCTCGCGTCAAGTTGACGGACGAGCAGAACAAGAAAATGGAAACCCTGATCGACAAAATCAGCAGCGACGCCAAGCTGATCGTCGATTGGAAAGCCTATCAAGACGTCAGCCGCCAGGTGGAGGAGTTGCTCACCAAAGAACAGAAGGAAATGCTGAAGAAGCCGCCGCAATTCTGGGGCCAGGCCGGTGGCGGAGTGGTTGATGCTAACCGTAGGGCGGTGGAAACCCTAATGCTGGGCGCCGGCGGCCCATACTGGATCGGCCTCGGCGTCGAGCCGCTGGATGCCGCGCAGGGAAAGAAACTGGAGTTGCCCGAGAGCCAAGGCCTGATCGTGCGGGCCGTCTCGCCCAATAGCCCCGCCGCCAAAGCGGCCATCAAGACCGGCGACGTGATCGTCAAGGCCGGCGACCAGACGCTGAAGAGCATTCAGGATCTGATTCAGTGCGTGCAGCAGGCCAAGGAAAAGGACCTCGTTTTGCAGATTATCCGCGAGGGCAAAAAACAGAAGTTCATGGTGAAACCGGCCAAGCGGCCCACGGAGGGAGTGGCGGTTCTTCAAGTCGAAGGTGACAAGGAAAAATCGTTCCCCGGGGCCAAAATCCGCCAACTGCCCGGCGGCAGCTTTGAGGTGATCATCGACCAGAAAGCCGAAGATGCCCAGGCCAAGGCCCTGGAGAAGCTCGAGGCCGCGCGCAAGGAGTTTGCCCGGGCCAGCCTCGGCGAGCGGGTCCAACGCCAGCACGAGCTTGCTGAAAAAGCCTGGCAGGCCTATCAGAAGATGCAGAAGCTGGGCGACGACAAAAAGGGCGAGGCCCACGAGCTCTTGGAGCAGATCGAGCACGTGGAACGTGAACTCCGCCAGACCTTCCCGCCCGCCGTCGGCGGCATGGGTCTACCGCCGGGCGCTCCCGTGAGCGGCTGGGTAGAACTCAGTACGCGCGAAGCGGCCCCCGCCGCCAGGGCCGCCGCCATCGAGCGCCGCCAGGCCGCCGCCATCGAGGAACTTCGCGCCCAGGTGCAGAAACTCCGCCGCGACGTGGACGACCTCGAAACCCGCGTCAAATAGTAGGTAGAAATACGAAACACGAAGCACGAAATACCAATTCGTGCTTCGTCCTTTTCTTCATCGCGTGTAACGGTTTGTCGTTTGCGTTTTTTCGAGGTTCCTTACGGACAGGACGAACGGCTCTCCGCTTCTGCGGCGAACGCAACCAGTGCCAGCCCGCCGCAGTCGGGACAGGTTCCCGCGGCGAGCACGAACTGGTTGTGGCAGCGGGGACAGTACGACCGTGAGTCGTGGAGCGGTTCCGCTGGCCGCAGCAACTCCACCGCATCGATCTCCACGCGGCGCAGTATAGCATGCATCCGCTTGAGGAGCTTCTTGCGGAACCAGGCATCGATACGGCAGGCCAGGGGATCGCCGGGAACTTCGCCTGGCAGGGGATGTTCCAGGGCGAGTATCATCGGCCGCGCCAGCGCCGCGCAGCGCTCCTTGGTGCATAACGCGGCGGCCACGGCTAGGGGATGGAATGCGGCAAGGCCGTTCCGCAGCAAGCTCTCCGGCGACCGCATGGCGGAAGCGGGCGAGAGCAAGAGCATGCCCGTGTGGCGGAACCGCGCGGCGAACTTCTCGCCCAAGAGCCGCTTGCGGCAGGCGGCGTAATCCCACACCGTGAACATCCAGATCGCAAAGAGCATGACGAAATAAATTGCCACCGCCAGCCACGACGGCTGCCGGGGCGAATAATACAGGATCGGGCCGACAAGGAATGCCAGCACGAACAGCGTGACGCTGGAAGCTCGCAGCGGACCGCTCAGAGTCTTCAATTCGGCATAACGCTCGGCGGCGGCCGCATTGTCGGTCCAGCGGTCCAGATGCTCGCCGATGATTTTGCCGCGGTCGGCTTCAGGCGTTACGGCCACTACGTTGAGCATTGCCGCCAGCCACTGGGCCTGCTCGTCCGAGGCGCACTGCGCAATAGGACGGTGGTTGACGCACACTTCCCTCTCGACGGCTACGATCGCATCGGCGATATCGTCGAAAGCGATATGGCGCGAGGACGTCCCGCCTGTCGTTATCCACATTCCTTGCGGAAAGCAGATGCCTTCGGGCGAAACGGCGATGGGCCATGGCTCACAGACGAAACAGCGGGCCAGCGGCGAGGGATTGCCCATGACGAGCTTGTATTGCTCGTTGCCCATGAACGACGGCGAGGGCAAGGCGCGAAACCGTCCCAACACCGTGGAGAGGCAGATCACTTCGCGGCGGACCCAGCACGCGCACTCGAAGAGATAGATCGCCCCCACGACGATCATTACCCACTCGGTGTCGCTGAGATGAAGGGGCATTCTTGGCCAGGTGGACTTGCGCGCGGCTCATGAACTCGCACGGCTGCGCGTTTGGATTATGCCTTGCTCCTGCCACCGAAGATGCTACGGAAGAACTTGGCGATTCCGGCCCCCAAGGCGACGACGCCGATAATGATCGGTTTGAGGAACTTGGCGATCAACATGCCCAGCTTGGCCAAAAGCCCGCTCTTGGCGGCGGCGACGACTAGGCCGCCGGTGATCAGGCCCGTCAAACCGTACTGGGCCACCTTGTCGCCCGTCCGCCATTCGGCATACTTGCTGCCGGGCAGATAAGCGAAGCCCTCTAGCAGTTTTTTGGACTCGGGCACGGCGGCCTCGAACTCTTCGGCGCTGACTAGCAATTGAGCCGACATCACGCCGGTCCGGCCCAGGATGCGCGTATTGTAGTCGATCTCTTCACCGCGGGCGCCGGCGATGCGGTTGCGAAGGGCCCAAACGAGATTGTGCGTTTCCTCGTCGTAGGCGGGCGGTGTTTTCCAACCGATGAGTTCGACCGCCTCCCAGCCTTTGTTGCGCCGGTAGTTATTCGCCTCGTCGGCGCCCTCGCGCAGGGATTTCAGGATGGCATCGGCATCCAGGTTGGCTTTCTCGTCGTCGGGAACATGCCCCGAATCCTCGTAGGAGAAGACGACGGTCCACTGGCTTTCCCCGTCGATCGGTTCGAGTATGCCGAGCACGCTGGGATCCGGAACATTGTGCGTAGCCTCGATCCACTTCGCCGCGCCGGCGGCCGCGGTAAAACGGCAGCCCTTGGGAACCTTGATCTGGGCGATCGTTCCCAGCCGGGCGTCGCACGGCCCTTGCTGCCACTGGATCGACTGGTAAAGCTGGATGCGCTGGATGTCCGCCTTACTCGGTTCAGGGTGTTCCCCGGCGGCCTGCACCGGCACGGCCACGGCGGCAAGAATCGAGCTTGCCCATGTTATCAACAGCCACTTGGAAATACTCAAGCGATTCACGCCCATTTCGAAACCGTGCATAACCATGTCCTTTCAAGCGTTGGGATTTGCGAAAAGTCCGACCACGCCGCCGACAACCGCGCCGACGACGATCGTAGCCGGAAGAAACGAATTCAGGAAGTAGCCCGCGATCGCGCCGCCGACTGCGCCAACGACTGCGCCGGCGGCGATCATTGCGGCCCGCGGCACGCCGGCGGGCCGGGCGGCCTGGCTGGCCGCGGCCACCAGGGACGGTGCTCGCATCGTCTTGGACGACCGCCGCAACGCGGTCAGGTCGGCCAGGACTTCCTCGGCGCTGACATAACGATCCTCCGGCGCCGCGGCGAGCAACCGCAGGAGTAGCGTGTCAAAACCCTTGGGCACCGTGCGATTGATGCTCGAAGGCGGATCGGGCGAGGTATCCGGGCGACGGAGCGTCAAGAGCTCATAGAAGGCGGCCCCCAGGCTGTAGAGATCGGCCCGCTGGTCGACGGCGCGGCCGGCAAGTTGCTCGGGCGCCGCGCCGGCCGACTCGCCCGCGCTTTCCGCCGGCATCCACCCGCGGGCGAAATCCGAGCGCAGGTCGCCTTCGTTGATCTGCACTTCGTCATCGGAGCCGACAAAGATCTTCTCCAGCCCGATGGAACCGTGCTTGCGGCCGGTCGCGTGGATGGCAGCCAGGGCGCGGAAGGCCTGATCGAACCAATCCACGGCAAGAATGTACGACGGCAACTCCGCCCGCTGCCGGTACGTGGCGACAATCTCGCTCAAGCTGTAGCCTTGGACTTTGTCCACATTGAGCCTTAGTTTGAATACATGAGAAGACTGTAGGGAACGGCCTCCGTGCCGTTCCAAATCTCTGGAACGGCACGGAGGCCGTTCCCTACAGGCATAATCGCCACTCTCCTGGAATCGCGAAGCTCCATTTAGTCATAAGTCTACACCGGACCCGTTGGGTTAGCAAGGTTCGGAGTTGTCACAGCCTCTGCGGATATTGTGCCTCGGCGTGGTACGGCCTGCCCAATTTGAATAACTCCAGGCGCTCCCGGATACCGGGGATGAGATCGTCGGCCCGCATGGCCTGGGCCTGTTCGAGGGCCTTTTCCGCCGCTTCGACGGCCTCCTCGAACTTGCCCGCCTCGGCTAGCGCGGCCGCCAGGGTATCCCAGTATTCGGGTTGCTTTCGGGCCGACTTTTCCAGTGCCTCCCGAGCACATTCCACGGCCTTTCTTCCGTCGCGGATGCTGTTGTCCAGCGAGGTCGCCAGGAGCCAGGCCTTATGGCGGTAGGGTTCGGGTTGCTGGGGACGGATCTCAATCGCCCTGTCGAACTCCTTCAATGCGTCCTGGAATGCCTCCTGGCGTTGATGCCGCACGGCTAGCAGCAGCCCCAAGGTGCGATGGGCAGGCTCAAAACCGTGGAAATTTTGGTCTTTTTTGTGCATGGCCTCTTCGAGCATGGCCTTTTCGATCTTAAGAATAGCCTCAAATTGCTCTTGTGCCTGCTCCAACTTTCCTTCCTCCCAGTAGGCCTTGCCAAGCCAATCCAGCGCGACGACATTGTAGCGCACGGCCTTCACGGCATTGAGAAAAAGGGCCTCGCTGCTGGACCATGTCGTCAACTGCCACCAACTGAACCATCCGCAAGCGGCCAACAACACCGCCGCAGCCAGGGCTTTATTGCGAGCGGGCCAACCCTCGGTAAACTCCGCCGCGCCCCAGGCGGCAATGATGAAAATGCCGATCAAGGGAATATACGTGTAGCGATCGGCCATCGATTGCACGCCCACCTGCACCAGCCCGATTACCGGCACCAGCGTGCCCAGATACCAACACCAGCCCACGAGCAAGAAAGGGCGGATGCGGGCGAGGCGGACCACGGCCACGCTGATCGCAACGAGGGCCACCCCGATGATCAGGATATCGATCCCCTTGCGATGGAAATACGGGTAAACGGCCGACAAGGGGCTGGGCCAGAAGCTCTTTTCCAGGTATTCCCCATAGACACAGACGGCGTTGCCCAACCGCGTTTCCAGGGGAACTGGCTGTCCCAGCATGCCCATCGCCCCGCTACGTTGCTGCACGACAAAGGTCAGCACAGCGGAGACCGCCGCCAGCGCCAGCAGCGGTATCTTTTCGGCCACCAAACGCCAACGTGGCAGTCTGCCGCGGTCCAAGGGCCAGTAGTCCAAGAGCAGCAGCACGAAGGGCGCGGTCACCAACATTGGCTTGGACATCAGTCCCAAGGCCAAGCAGAGGAATACGGCCGCAAAGCGCAGGACCGTCGGCCGCCGCACATAATGGCAATAGGCCAGCAGCATGAGCAGGAAAAACAGCGTGCTCAGCACATCCTTGCGTTCCGAGATCCAGGCCACCGATTCGACGTGCTGGGGATGCAATCCAAAGAGCGCCGCCGCCAAGGCGCTTGGCCAAAAAGCCCCCGTCATCCACCGCAGCGCGAGAAAGAGCAGGACCGTGTTGGCCGCGTGCAGCGCGACGTTGACAACGTGGTGCCAGCCCGCACCGCATTCCACGCCGAAGAGTTGGCAGTCGAGCATGTGCGAGAGCATGGTGAGCGGATGCCAGTTGCCCACGGTGATGCCCGTAAGGGCGAAGGCATGCGCCACGCCCTCGCCGGTCAGCCCCGGGCGAACGTACGGGTTGTCGACCACGTAGCTGTGGTCGTCCAGGAGTACGAAGGGGTAGGAGTGGACCGGCCAATAGACCGCCGCCACGACCGCGCTTAGGAGCAGGCTGACGAGTAATTCGCGACGCATGGAAGACCCGATTTGCAACATATCCAGGACAGAACCGTTTAGTCTAGTCGAAACGGGGGAGAAAGTCACCCGTGGTGCAGGCGATAGGGTAGGCCGACGGGAGCCATGTACTCATGGTCGCAAGTCCCAATTGCCCAAAATCCGAAATACGAATGTCGAAATCCGAAAGAAACTCAAAGCAGAAAATTCAAAACAGTTTTGCCACGGATGGAACACAGATTAAACACGGATGCGTTTCCGTGTTTCGGGGCACCCGGTACTCCGGGTCGGTGTTCCATGCGTGGCAAATTTCCTGCTTTTGAATTTCTACTTTGGATCGGGGTACGCGCTTGCGGATGGCGGATTTCGTGCTTCGTGTTTCGAATCTCATTCTGTCTGATTACCCCACCCCCTGCATTTTCCCGGTGGCATTGATAAGATTGGTTTATTTGAATTTCCTGCCCCAAGCATTCCCCTTGGCCAACTCCATGTCCACCGCAAGCACAGCGAGCCGTTATGTTGTCGGTTTCGACCTGGGCACGACGAACTCGGCCGTCACCTATGTCGACTCGACGGAAGAACCGTGGCACGTCCGCGTCTTTGCCGTGCCGCAACTGGTGGCCGCCGGACAGGTGGAAGCCCGCGAGACCGTCCCCTCGTTCCACTACCAGCCCGCCGCGGGCGAACTGCCGCCGGCCGCGCTGCGACTGCCCTGGACGGTGGCCGGTGTACCTGGCACGCCGGGTCGCGACGAGCCGCCGCACATCGTCGGCTTTTTCGCCCGGGACCACGGGGCGGTGGTGCCGGGGCGATTGATCAGCTCGGCCAAGTCGTGGCTCTGCCACTCGGGCGTCGACCGTACGGCCGCGCTGCTCCCCTGGCACGGGGCAGCCGACGTCCAGCGGTTGTCGCCGGTCGAGGTCAGCGCGCGTTACCTGGCGCACGTCCGCGCCACCTGGGACACGCGCTTCCCACAGCACCCGCTGGCCCAGCAGGATTTCGTGCTTACCTTGCCGGCCTCGTTCGACGAGGTGGCTCGGGAATTGACGGTCAAGGCCGCCGCCCTGGCGGGCCTGCCGCGTGTCGTGCTGATCGAGGAACCGCAGGCGGCCTTCTATGCCTGGATCGACGCCCATCGAGACCGCTGGGACCAGCTTGTCAAGCCGGGCCAGAAGATCCTCGTCTGCGACATCGGCGGCGGCACGTCCGACTTCACCCTGATTCGCGTCCGCCGCGGCGACGGCGGCAAGGTCCAGTTCCACCGCGTGGCAGTCGGCGATCACCTGATCCTGGGCGGCGACAACCTTGATCTGGCCCTGGCCCACCACCTGGAACAACGGCTTACCGGCGACACCAAACCGCAGGCCGAAGGCGAGGGAGCCAAACGCTTGGAGCCGCGACAATGGGCCATGCTCGTACAGCGCAGCCGGCAGCTCAAGGAAACGCTGCTGGGTCCCGCAGCGCCGGAGCGGCTCACGCTTAGCCTGCCTTGGTCCGGTTCCCGCCTGATCGGCGGCGCACGGCAGGTCGAGGTCCAGCGGAGTGAAATACACGAGTTGCTGGTGGAAGGCTTCTTTCCCCTGGTGCCTTTGGATGCCCGGCCCAGCCGCCGCGGATCGGGTTTTCAGGAATTCGGACTGCCTTTCGCGCCCGATCCGGCGGTCACCCGTTACTTGGCCGCCTTTCTCACCGCGCACCGCCACGTGGCCATGGACGACGTCGATTTGCCCGCCGGCCAGGATCCGGCCCGGCCCGACATCGTGCTCTTCAACGGCGGGCTGTTCGAATCGCCCGTGCTGCGGCGACGGATGCTCGACGCGCTGGGGCACATGTTTGACGGCTGGAAGCCGGTCGTGCTGGACAACGACCGGCTCGATCTGGCGGTCGCCCGTGGCGCGGCCTACTATGGCATGGTCCGCCGCGGCCTGGGCGTGCGGATCGCGGCGGGACTGGCCCGGACGTATTACATCGGCGTGGAGGGGAAGGAAGCAGGGGAGAAAGGGGGGAAGGGAGAAAGGGAGAGGGGGACGGTCGAAGGTGAAGTGGTGGTATCGTCAATTGCTGATCCTTCTCCCCTTCTCCCCTTCTCCCCTTCTCCCCTTCTCTCTTCCGCCCTCTGCCTCATACCGGCGGGCGTGGAACCGGGGCACGACATCGACCTCAGCCAGCGCCGCTTCGATCTGTTGGTCTCCGAACCGGTCGAGTTCCCGCTTTATATTTCCAGCACGCGGCTGACCGATCGGCCGGGCGAACTGGTGACTTTCGATCGCGAGCAGATGACGCCTTTGCCACCCATCCGCACGGTCTTGCGGACGCGGAAGAAAGGGCTGACGGAATCCGTGGCTGTCAATTTGCATGCCCGGCTCACGGAGATCGGCACCTTGGACGTCTGGTGCAGCGAGATCGAGGGCAAGCGGAGTTGGCGGTTGCAGTTCGACGTCCGCTCGGCCACACAGACCGACGTGGCCGCCCATGTCTCGGCGGCGGAAGGCGAGGGCTTTGTCGACGAGGCCACCTGGCAGGAATGCCTGTTCGCCATACGGCAGGTCTTCGGTCCCGACGGCACGGATAAACCGGAGGGCCTGGTGAAGCGGCTCTCGGCGGTGACGGGGATGAACCGCAACGCCTGGCCCACGTCGCTCTGCCGCCGCATCTGGGAGGCCCTGATCGAGGACGAGGCGGGGCGGCGGAAAGGCCCGGTGCATGAAGCCCGCTGGCTCAACCTGCTGGGGTTCGGTCTACGGCCCGGCTATGGGCTGGCGGTCGACGACTGGCGGGTGGCCGAGACTTGGCGGCTGGTGCAAGGCAAGCTCGTACATCCTTCGGCGGCGGCGCGGTTGGAAGGCTGGATCCTCTGGCGGCGGATTGGCGGCGGCTTGCTGGCCGGTCAGCAGCAGGCTCTGGCCGAGCCGCTCTTAGGTCCGATCCGCGGGCTGCATCGGCTGGTGGTGGGCGGCAAGGGGCGGGGCGGCGACTTCGGTTTCCAGCCCAACGAAACGGCCGAGATCTGGCGGCTGCTCGGCTCGCTGGAATTGCTGCCCGTGGCCTTGAAGGTCGAGTTGGGCGAGATCCTCTTGGACCTCTTGCCCAAGCGGAAGATGGAGAGCGTGCGGCCGGCAATCGTCTGGGCGGTCGGCCGCTTGGGCGCGCGGACGCCGCTCAGCGGTCCCTTGAACACGGTCGTGCCCGCCGAGGCGGCCGGCCAATGGCTGAAGCGGCTGATGGATTCCTTTGGCGGCGATCCGGCAGGCGCCTTGGCGGTGATGCAGATCGCGCGGAAGACCGATGACCGTTATCGTGATCTTTCGCCCAAGCAGCGCGACGCCGCGGCCGCTTATCTCACCCGGGAAAACGCACCGGGCCACTTCCTGACCCTCGTGCAGAGCGGCGGCAGCCTGGACCGCGAGGAGCAAGGGCTAATCTTCGGCGAGTCGCTGCCCAAGGGGCTGCGGCTGGGTGGGTGAAGAAATCGCCTATGCCGTTTCCTTCCATCAAGCTACCCGGGGCCTGCCGCCGAAGTCGATGATGGACAATTGCCTGCTCGCCTGTGATGAACTGACGGGTTTTGTCAACCGCTAGGAAACCGCGCTTGCTTGTCCGTTCACCCCCTGATATGCTGGCAACGAAGCGAGATTCAAGAGGAGGAAGGCATGCCAAAAAAAACATCGGCAATAGTGGATACCCGCGTCATATACTGCGGGGACAATTTGGACCAGCTACGCAAGCTACCGGACGGCTGCGTGGACCTGGTTTATATCGATCCGCCTTTCAACTCCAACCGGAACTATGAGGTGTTCTGGGGTGAGACCAAGGAGAAGCGGTCGTTTGAAGATCGCCACGAATCAACGGCGGCCTACATCGACTTCATGCGCCCCCGTTGTGTAGAAATGCATCGCGTCTTGAAACCTACCGGCAGCTTCTATTACCACTGCGACCCCGCTGCGACCCGGTCGGGCAGCCCAAACACTGCGAGGTGGGTGCGGAGAACATCGGGGCGAAACAGCGGTTTGGCTCCAATCGGCACGGCGAGACCTCCTCAGAGAGTTGGTTGTAAAGGGTTTAGGGCCCGGCCGCAAAACTGCGCGGATAACAACCCGACCCCGCGTGAAGCGCTTGATTGATTTCGCCGCTTGGCGAGTCTATTATCGCGGTTGTTTAGGTTCGGCGGTTCTCCGAGCACACTTCGCCACCGAGAGTGCAACGGGGCCACACGAGCAACGCTGCCCGCGGCGCATCTGGTTGGCCAAATCTGATAGGAGGTTAAGATGATCTTGCTTCGGCTCCTGTTTGTCTTTCTAACAATTTGTTTGCTTCTTATGGACGTACAGCCTGTATTATCGCAAACACGCCGCGACAAATCCAATTCGCAAGAGAAGGGGAATGGAAATCCGGCCGAGAAGCCCGGTCCCGAGCCGTTTGCTTACATACCCGATCCGTCGGACGAAATTGCCTCCTCGCGCGAGTGGCGGGATGCCGCCGGACAGCATTCGGTAAAGGCGCGGCTGAAGAGTTTTGAAGCCAGCCCTGCACCGACCGGGACTGCGGTTTTGGAAAAGGACGATGGCTCGATTGTGAGGGTTGCGGTTCAGAAGCTATCAAAGGAAGACCAGAGCAGACTTACCACGTTTGCTCTGGCGAGTTCCAGGATCACGATTGTAAAGGCGGTCACGTCGTTTCTCGAAACTGACCTCGGGGAAACGGATGCTCGAATAACCGAGAACATGTAGAAGAATGCACGAATGCTCTCTGCCAAATGCAACGGGAGGGTATTCCAACTTGATTTTCCAATTAAGAACGTCACGGAAACAGAAAGAAAGGGTGTTTACCGATTGCAGCTTGGCGAGCCAGAGTTGCCGGATGTTGGAGACTGCCGTTACGTGGACTGGGCAGAACTGAAACTTTCGAAACGGGAATCGTTAGGAATCGATCAAACGAGTGTGCTGAGGGTGACGGGAAAAGTGCAGGTCACGGCGGGGCGCGACGATGAAGTCCCGCCATTGGCGGCGGTGTTTACTTTCTTTGAAGATCGCGCCTCCCCGGAGAAGAACCGCTCGCGCACTGCATCCGCTTTGTTAAGTTGGCATGAATCCACCAGAACCCTGAACGGCCGTTATGTGAGGCGAGTGTCGCTCGGGGTGCTGGAACCGAAGATGAAGGTCGTGAAGGCGAAAGCGATCGAGTCGCCGCCAAAGGACCGTTAGTAGCGCGGTTTGTGGTCCGCGGTTTGGCATAGCAGGCGATGTGCTTTGGATCTTTCGTGCCTGAGTAATTATCCTCAGCGCCAGCAGCGCAAGCAGGGCCGGACTTTAACTGCTAACCAGCATTGACAAACGACATTGCGGCTGATATCGAGATGGGGTCATGGCAGACCGCCACGTATCGAATTGGCGAGCCCTCTTCCTTTTCAGGCGTACGGCTCTCTGATGGCGGTTTTTCAGCAGTTAAGCAGGGACCGTGGGGGCGTTTACAGTTTGAATAATTATCCTCATGCCGTTGCAGAGGTTGGGCCGCAGGATATAATTGAGGGATGAATTCAGCTCGGGGAAGGACCTATGACGCTAAAAGTTGAGGCTGTCTACGAAAACGGAATGCTTAAGTTTGCGGTGCCGTTGCCGTTGCGCGAACATCAAAAAGTGGAAGTAGTCATTCACGCGGACGCGGATTGGGCCGGTCAAACCGCAGGCATCCTTCGTTGGACCGGCGATCCGCAAGATCTGCGTCGCATTGCTGAAGATGATGAGTTCGGTCTGGTGGAGGTGCGATGATCCTTGCCGACATCCCCGCTGGCGAAACGGTCTTTGTGGATGCCAACACGCTGGTCTATCATTTCGCCGCCGACCCTCAATATGGAACGGCATGTACTGATTTCGTGCGACGGTGTCAGATTGAGGAACTTCGTGCTTTCTGTTCCACGCACGTCGTTTCCGATTTGGCACACCGCCTTATGACTATTGAGGCGATACTTACGTTTCAATGGCCCATAGCCGGAATCGCGCAACGGCTTCGACGAGGCCATTCAGAGATTCCCAGGTTGATACGATATCGCCAGGTCATCGAGCAATTACCGCAGTCAAATCTACAGGTACTGCCGGTTACGTGGCCACTCATTTTAAAGGCGACGGCGGTAAGCGAAAAGTACGAGTTGCTATGCGGTGACGCCCTCATTGTCACGATCATGGAAGACACTGGATTGACGTGCCTTGCCAGCAACGACGCCGACTTTGATCGGGTTCCCTGGCTGGTCCGATACCGACCCGTCTAGCATTGTGAAAAGAACTGGCTGCTCCACATAGCAAGTCGTTGCGGGCGATCGGGTTACGGCGTGTTTTCGCGCGCCGTTCCGGCCGCCGTCTGCACAGGCTGACGAATCCGGCGGAAGTTTTCCCCCACGCCGCAATTTTTTCGCTCGCCGGAATCCATGGGCGGAAAAGCAGTTAGGGCGATTGCGCAGGGCCGGGCGGCGCGGCGGACAAGAAAACATCCTCCGCACCCCTTGACACTAATCCATAAGTTTGGATAATTTCAGATAGTTACGGTTGTTGTTCTTTGACAATTTGGTTTTGCGACGTGCCGCGCAAGCGCATCGCGCGAGGAAGGCGCGGCTTCGTCAGCCGCGCCGCTTGGAGCATTGCGCCCTGCTCGCAGTGCAATGCTCCTCTCCGGACCACACAATCACGCGGGTCGCATCTCACGTTTGCATGTACACGCCAGTGATTTCTGAAAGACGAATCGTGCGGGGCCTGAAAATCCAGGCACGTTGATTTCGGGCAAGAAGGGCAAAAACCCCAGTCGGTAGTGTGTGTCTTTCTGTGGGACAAATTCCGCATAGGGCATGGTTCAATTCTCCTACGGCAGGGCACGGGCAATCGCGAGCACGATCTCGAGAGCCCGCTGCAAATCGAAGGCAGCATAGTCGGCCTCGCGTAGGACTGGACGAAGTTGACCCTGGACCTGCCTCTTCAGGATCTCCTGCTTCTCATCGGACATGTCGATGAAGTCGTTGCCAGGAACGGCCAGTTTGCTGCGAACGAGTCCGATCAGTCGCCGGTCGTCTGCCTTCAACCGGCGTGACCGAACGCCGTGGTCAACGTCATAGAAGTCCCGAATCACTCTGGTTCACCACTCATAGTTGACGACCACTCCCCAGCGCCGATCCACAGTGCCCCGCTTAGGCAAGGTCGGCAACCAAGGTATCAAGGCGGAAGACAACGCAAGCTTTCGTGCCAGCTTGCGCAGGAGGGACTCAGCCACGCCTTCCAGTTCCAGCAATTTCCCCAGGCGGCGGAGCGTGCTCACATTCCCGTATTGCAACGCAACGCGGACAAGCTCGCCAGACACCTCTCGATCACGAGCCAGTTCGGCACGAATCCAGTCGTAACCCCGCGGCAGACTGTTGAATCGCGACCAGTCATACACGGCGTCCACCAGGGACCGCACGCGCGAGGAGTAAAATACGTCGATACCATCCGGCGTCCTGACGATCTCGGTCTCTCCCAGACGCTCGTCGGTCAGCTTGATGAGACTCATAGCTACCGGGCCGATTTTCCGATCGCCGGTGATGCGACTGTTGTAGGCATAGAGCCGGTTCGGGATCTGGTTGTCCCAACCGTGGCGGTAGAAGGCACTGGGACCGCAGACCTGGTACCGGCCACCACGGTCTTCCAGCAGCGCGGTCAATGCCAGGAACTCGCCCGGGCTCCACTTGCCGCCGGGTGGCAATCGAGATGGAACGAGGTACAGGCCCCGGCAAACCCGTGCGATCAGGCTGCGGCGGGCCAGGCGGCTAAGAAGCTCCCGCTCCTGGTGCGGGGTGATGCCCAGGGCACGAACCAACTCGCCGGTGCGGACGGTCCCCAGCCGCCGCATCTGGACGTAGGCGAAGAACTGCGACTCGATTTTTCCAAGGGCTACGGCCATAAGTACTTTGTTATCGGATAATTGCCTGTTACGCAATTAACTCATAATATCATACACTCAGTTTGGCCAGCCGTCAACCTGTCGTAATCCACGCTCGGTTGAACCAACCTCGCCCGGCCGTTGGCATTGCGAATGAGAGTCACTTGCGGCCATTATTCCCTCGGCATGAAAGATCCTCACACTAGCCCGACGCGCAAGCGAGGGTCTCTCGCTTGCGCGGGCTAGTGTTGATTAACTTTGTTGTCGGGGTAATATTCCCTCCACCGCGAGGAGCAAGGGCTGATCTTCGGCAAGTCGCTGCCCAAGGGACTGCGGCTGGGTGGGTGAAGTCAGCGAAACAGGGACAAGCGAAACAGGGACACGTTACCGGCATCTCCATTCGCCAAGCGATTGTACTTGGCGATCTGCTCGCTGCGGCTGGCCTCCGCCTTACTTGACGATCATCACGGCCGTATGACAATGTTCGCTCACGCGGTCTGTCGTGCTGCCGAGAAAGAAGCGCGCGATCCGCGAATGCCCTTGGCGACCGACGATGATCAGGTTCACTTCCTCGTTCTCGGCAAAGCGGAGGATTTCTTCCGCCGCATGGCCGCGGACCATTACCGAGCGCAGGACGACCCCGCGACTCTTGGCGTACTCGAAGGCCGCTTCCGCGATCTTGCGGAAAAACGTGTCGGCGCTCTGGCGGATCTCATCGACCTCGTCCACCATCGCCACGACTTCGGGCAACTCGGCCACGCTCAGGGAGATCAGTTCGGCCTGGTAATGCGCAGCCAGATCGACGGCGGTCGCCAGCGCCTTCTCGCTGCTGGGCGACCCGTCGATGGCCACGAGGATTTTGTGAAACATGGCAACCTCACTTGGTATTCGTACAAGAAGTTTCTGGACGTGTTTCCAACGTTACAGGTGATTCGATATTGGGCCTGAACCAGGTTTGGGCGATCATCGTCGGCACGATAGCGCTACCGATCACCACGGTCACCAGGATCGAGTATTGTTCTGGACTGATATAGTGGTGGTCCAGTCCGAACAGGGCGCTGATCGTGCCGAAGGTCAGACCCGTGGACATCAGAAGCGTTGTGTAGTTGCCATTCCGCACTCCGAATCCGGCCAAGCCAATGGCAAAAGTCGCCTTGAAGTATTTGCGGAGCAAGGCTGGCTCGATTTCGGCCCCTGCCATGAAGGTCAACAAAATGCTGCCAAATCCGGCCAGGAAGGCAATCCACTCGTTGGGCTTCAACTCCCAATGAAAGCCAAGAGCGTGGTAGTGGTCCAATAACAGCGCCAGGTTCCCGGCAGCGATTCCCACGAGGATCTCGACCAGGGCAACGCTCATCTTAAAGCGGATCGACAACAGGCTGGCCACCAGCGCCAGGCCCAGCCAGACGGCGGCTATCCCCCAGGTCAGTTCCATGAAAAAAGTCCTCGAAGGTGCGTCAAGCTTAGCCGCTAATGGACGCGGCTCCAGTGACGCTCGGCGGCCAGTTCCACGGTTTCCACGGCCGTGGGTCCCAGCCGACCGCTATTGACGGTCAGGTCGTATTCCAAGGGGCTGGACCAGTCCAGCCCAAAGTAACTTTCGCAGAAACTGCTTCGCCGGGAGTCGCTGTCGGCAATCAACTTCTTAGCGATATTCTCCTGGACCCAGCGATACTCCATCACGCGGCGAACGCGGACCGGCATGGGCGCCACCAGGCGGACATGGAAGGCCCGCGGGTCATCGCGCAAGATGCGGTTGCCGCCCCGCCCGACAAGCATCGCGTCGCCGCGCTGGGACAACTCGTGCATGAGCTGGACCAGGGCCTCGAAGTAACGCTGATAGATGCTCCCCGGGTGGAACCGCTGGAAGATCCCCGCCCCGCGCTCGTCGATCTTCTCCAGTTCGGTTTCCGGCACGCCCAGGCGGACGGCTTCCTGCTCCAGCAGTTCGCGGTCGTAGACCGGCATCCCCAGCCGCTGGCCGAGCGTAGGCGGAAAGCCCTGCTCGCCGGCCCCAAGTTCGCGCGATAGGGTCAAGACCCGCCGAGGCGCGGATCTGCCAGGCGTAGCCGCCCAGGTCCCGCGGACGATTGCCGCGGCCACGGCCACCACGTCATCGAGAGGAACGCGCTCGGTGTTGAAGACCAGGTCATACTGTGCCGATTGGGTCGCCTTGTCGCCGAAGAAGTAACGGGCGAAGCGACTGCGGACGCGATCTGTCTCCGTGCATCGGGCCAGAGACTCGTCCAGGGACCAACTCTCCACTTGCGACATCCGCTGGGCCCGCCACAGCTTGGGGGCCACGAGTCGCAAGTGAAGCGTGCCGGGTCGCTCGCTCAGCAAGTGCCTTGCAGCACGGCCCACGAGAACCACATTGCCCCGCTCGGCCGCCGTCTCCACGACCGCCTTCAGGCCATGAAGGTATTTCTGATGGGGCGGGTGCAAGCGAAAGCGGTCGCCCATCGTGAGGGCCTTTTCGTCGAGCCGCTCCAACTCGGCATCCGGTACGTGCTCGACCTCGGCCGCCTGATGGAGCAATTCGCGGTCGAGTAGTTCCCAGCCGAGCGCCTCGGCGAGCTTTCGGGCGACTTCGCCGCCGCCGGCTCCGTACTCACGCGTTATGGTGATGACGTTCATAGAAGTCTCTCCGGGCAGGAACAAGAAACAGGCCCCACCAGGAATCTCTCCCGGCGGGGCCTGGCTACTATCCGTACTTGCCCTACCAGAAGAACATTCTCAAGGTAGGGGTCATCAGCGTCGGCGCCTACAAGCGGCCGTCGCGGTTTATGGCGAACCCCATCGCCGCTTAGATTTTACTGCACACCAACGTGCTGTCAACATGGCCGCAAGCACCGGCAGGAGAATTGCAAAGTCTGGCAGGACCGCCCTCAGTAGCACGGAATTCATTCCGTTTTACCCTAGAAGGGCAAGGCCACGGAATAAATTCCGTGCTACGAAGGACTTGGCAATCCTCCTGCAAGCGCCGGCTCCGCATCGGCCCTCCGATTTTCGCTTTTCAAGTTGATTCAAGTTGACGTGCCCAAGGGACCGACGTAGAATTTCGGTAGAAGAAATGGCGATGGGGTTCGCCTTAAAGTGCTGTCTGGCCGGCCGGGCTGGGCAGATGATGACCCCTACGGACAAGGTTCTCCCTTGAAAGTAGGGGCTTTCTGTTGCAAGGACTGCCCTTGGGAGTATCTCGTTCCCAAGGGTTTTTAATTTCTTGGTGTCATCGTTTCCTTCCGGCAGGAAGCAAATTATTTGGAGGACAGGACAATGCCCCGGATTCTCGTCGCCCTGGATGGTTCGCTTGGTAGTGAAAAAGCACTGGACGCCGCCGTCAAGCTGGCGCAGCAGGATGGCGGCCTTGTGACGGCGGTGGCCGTATTGGAACAGACCGGCAACCCGCGCCTGGATGAGCTTCCCGGAGATGCGAAGGCCCAGGCCCGGGGGCATTTGGACGAGTTGCTCCAGGCTGCGGCTCGCTTCGCCACGTCGCGGGGCGTGCGTCTGACGCCCATTCTCCGCGAGGGTCATCCTGCCGACGCGATCATTACCTGCGCCGAGGAAGAGAAGAGCAATCTGCTGGTCTTGGGAGCGGGAGGCGAACCGAGCGGCAAGACGGGCCTAGGCGACACCGCCGACCAGGTGAGCAATCACAGTCCATGTACGGTGTTGATCGTCCGCTAACACAATCAAGCGTGAAAACAACGGGAGTATCGACGTGCCTCCCTCGTTTACAACCCTGTTCGTGGATGTTGGCGGTGTGTTGTTGACCAGTGCCTGGAACTCGGATTTGCAGGCGGGTTGCTGGCTCTGAGCGCCGTCATCGCGATCATCTTCGTTGCCGAATACAAGCTCAAATGGAACAGCGTAGCCTGGTATCCCAAACACTTGGCGGAGCACTGCTACCTTCCGAACGCGCCAGCCTTTCCCAATTCCGCTTCAATCTCCAGCAGCCGGTTGTACTTGGCGATCCGCTCGCTACGGCAGGCCGAACCGGTCTTGATCTGGCCGCCGCCCATGGCCACCGCGAAGTCGGCCAGGAAGGCGTCCTCGGTCTCACCCGAACGGTGCGACACCACGTAACCCCACCCCGCCTTGCGGCACATCTCGATGGCCTCGATGGTCTCGGTCACCGAGCCGATCTGATTGAGCTTGATGAGCACGGCGTTGCAGGACTTCTCCGTGATGCCGCGAGCGATGAACTTCGTATTGGTCACAAAGATGTCGTCGCCGACGATCTGGATCTTACCACCCAAGACAGCCGTGTGCTCGCGGAATCCATCCCAGTCGTTTTCCGCCAGGCCGTCCTCGATGGAGATAATCGGGTACTTTTCCACCCACGCCTTGTAGAGGGCCGTCATCTGGGCACTGGTCTTTTTGCCTTGGCCAGATTTCGCCAAGTTGTAGGCCCCGTCTTCGTAGAAGGAACTGGCCGCCGGGTCCAGGGCGATGGCGATGTCCTTGCCGGGAACGTAGCCCGCCGCCTTGATGGCCTCGATAATGAC
>CAZTPX010000113.1:0-11089 GCA_964615095.1 uncultured Planctomycetaceae bacterium
AGGAATTGACCACCGGTGGCGGCTGGCAGGACCAGATCGGCGGTTCGATCGGCGGGCTGAAGCTTGTGACGACCAGGTCCGGGTTGTTGCCGGAAGCCAGCATTCGCTACGTGCCGGCCGACACGCTGGATCCGCGACTCAATGGCGGCCAGACTTTGCTCTACTACACGGGCGTGACGCGGCTGGCCAAGAACATCCTGCAGAACGTCGTGGGCCGTTACCTCGACCGCGACCGGCATGCCATGTCGGCCCTGGGGCAATTGGCCGGACTGGCCTCGCGAATGGCCGAAGCGATGGGCCGCAAGGAGATTCAGCAGTTTGGCCAATTGGTCGATGCCGCCTGGGACCTCAACCAGCAACTCGATCCGCAGTCGACGACTCCTGAGATCGAAGCGTTGCTTGCCCGTATACGGCCGCACCTTTACGGCGCAAAACTGCTGGGCGCCGGCGGCGGGGGGTTCCTCCTGCTGATTGCCAGGTCGAGGGCCGACGCGGAGCGCATCGCGCACCTTCTCGAAGAGTCGCCCCCCAATGACCGCGCGCGCTTCTTCGATTTCCAGGTCAGCGACGCAGGGCTGGAAGTCAGTGTGTGTTAGAGCGTCCGGAAGAAATGACAGCGTGTTGCGTTGTGGACGTTCCCTACAGGGTTAAGTAATCCGTCCGCTTGAGAGAGAATTCCTGATGAAAACACAAATCGACCTGCGCTTCGTCTGCTGTTCTTTCGCCTGCTTCGCCGCGCTGGGCGTGGGCACCTATCTCCTAAATCATTGGCAGGTCCAGCGTCAGGCTGGGATCATCCTGGATAAAGCCCAGGAGGCAAAATCCAAGGGAGATCTGGACAAAGCCATCGACCTTTACGAGAAGTATCTGGCGCTCGCCCCCAGAGACATCGATGCCCAAGCGCAGTACGGTTCGCTGCTTGCCGAGGCCCACACTTACGACGCGGCCGCTCAGGTCTTCGAGGCGGTCTTGCGGCGCGATCCCGCGCGGAGCGACGTGCGCCGCAAGGCGGTAACAGCCGCCATGGCCACCAATCGCGTGCCGGATGCCCGGGACCACCTCGAAAACTACCTGCTCAAGCAGTTCCCCGACGACGCGGAACTTCTCGACCTCGAGGGCCGCTGCCTGGTCCTGTCTGGCGACTACTTGGCCGCCGGCCGTTCGTTTGCGGCCGCCATCGAACGAGATCCCACGCGCAGCGGAGCCTACACGCAGTTGATCGCGGTCTTGTCGCAACACCGGGGCGATCTGGAAAGGGACCGCGAGAAGTGGCTTGCACCGTTGCCCCGCCCACAGCGGACGGCGCTGCTGCAGGACAAAGATTGGGCGGAGAAAACGGCCGATTTCTGGACCGACCGGCTGGTCGAATCCAATCCCAAGGACCCGCAGGCGTATCTGTTCCGCGGTTATCGCCGCTACGGCAAACAGTTGTTCGACGGGGCCGTTCAAGATGCTGAGGCGGCATTGCAACTGCACGCCGACGCGCCCCGGGCGTTACATCTTGCCGCGGTAAGTTGCCTGGCCACCAAGCAAGCGGACAAGGCCAGGGACTATGCCGCGCGGGGCATCAAGGCGGCCCCCAAAGATGCCGGCATGTACGATATCCTGGCGCAAGTTGATTTGGCCAGGCAGAAGCCGGACGAAGCGCTCAAGTGGCTGCAAATGGGAGTGGACGCCGATGGTCCGCCGCAACTCTGGTGGAAACTGGGGACTATTCAAATCGCTCAAGGCAAGCTCGACGAGGCCAGGCAAACCGCCCAAGGGATCCGCAAGAAGGTCTTCCCGCGGATGGACATGCCATCTGCGGCAGCGCCAGTTGAACCGGGGTTGTACGCCGACCTGCTGGAAGCACAAATCGAGCAAATCCAAGGTCATTGGCAGGAGGCGACAAAGCGCTTCCGCCAGATCGGTTTGGGTTTGAAGTCGGTGCCGGACTTGGCGAAAGAGGCTTTCTTCGCCTTGGGTAATAGCTACGAACAACTGGCCGATACGCAGCGGGCATTGGCTGCCTACCGGCAGGCAGTCGATGCGGACCCCATGTGGAGACCGGCCCGCGAAGCGGTCGCCGCCAGCCTGCAGGCGCTGGGCCGGAGCGATGAAGCCTTGGAAGCGCAGGGCGCGCTGGCGCGGCTCAAAGACGCTCCCCTGGCGGCCTGGGCCACACTTATCCGCTGGTCTATCGCACGGACATCGCGACTCAGTGCCGACCGCCGCGATTGGAGCGAAGTGATCGAGTTGCTGAATCAGTTGGCCAGGTCGACGCCCCAATCGCCTGCTGTGCCGCTGCTGCGGGCGGAGTTGCTGATGGCCCAGGACCGCGCGGCCGAGGCCGCAAGACTCATCGAAACGGAGAAGAACAAGGACCCCAAGGAGATCGCCTTTTGGATCGCGCTGGTTGACCTGGCAGTGCGCGACAATCAATGGGACCGCGCCCGCGAAAGCCTGGAAGCAGCCGAAAAGCAATTTGGCGATCGCGCCGTCTTGCGCCTCGCCCGCGCGCGGTACCTGGTCCGCAAAGGCGAGAAAGGGGCTGCGGAAGCAATCCGCAAGCTGGCCGAGAAATGCAAGGATTTCTCCGCGCAGGACCAAGCGCAAGTGTGGCGCGAATTGGTGTGGGCCTCGCTGGCAGTCGATGACTTGCCGCAGGCGGAGCGGCTCTGCCAGCTTCTCGTGGCCCAATTACCGGGCGACCTCGGTGTCCGTCTCGATCTTTTCGACCTGGCCGCCCAGGCCAACGACGTCAAGCTGATGGACGCGGCCTTGGAGGAGATCCGCCGGGTGGAAAGCAACGGCCCAATCTGGCACTATGCGACGGCCCTCCGCCTGATGTTTTCCGCAGCGGAACAGCGCGACATGCATGGCGCGAAAACTGAACCATCACGGCGGAACGCGATGAGTACGGAAGCGGCTGGAAATACGGGCGCGCCGTCCGCGGCCGACAAGCAACGTCAGGCGGTGCTGCGACAGGCCCTGGATCACCTTGCCGAGAGCTTGCAGGCGCGGCCCAATTGGTTTCGCGCGGTACGGTTCGAAGGCATGATCTACGAAGAGTTGCATCAGGATGACGCGGCCTTGGCTAAATACCAGGAGGCCATCCGGCAGGGCGAGAACAGCCCGGACGTTGCCCGGCGGGCGCTGCGATTGCTCTATGGCAAGGGCGAGTATGCGCCGGCCAACGCGTTGCTGCGTCAACTCGAAGGCAACCAGGTGCCGTTCAGCACCGAGCTTTTTCGCGAGCAATCGAGGGTGCTTGGCGGGTTGCAGGACTATGCGGGCGCGCTGAAGGCCGCTGAGCGGGCGGCTACCGATTCCAAGGACTATCGCGACTACCTTTGGCTGGGGCAACTTCTCAGCATCGTCGGCCAGCGCGCAGAGGCGGAAAAGGCCTTGCAGCAAGCAAGTCTGCTGGGCGAAAAGGCCCCGGAGACCTGGGTGGCCCTGGTGCAGTTCTTCGTCCGAACGGGCCAGAAGGACAGCGCCGAAAAGGCCCTGGCCAGCGCCCGCGAGAAGATCCCGGCGAGTGATGCCCCGCTCGCCCTGGGCGGCTGCCTGGAGATCCTCGGCAAGACCGACGAAGCAGGCCGGCAATACGCCTTGGCGCTGAAGCAGAGACCCAATGATCCGGGCGTCGTGCGGAACGTCGCCATCTCCTACGTGCGGCAAGGCGATTTGCCTAAGGCCGCCGACCAGTTCTTGAGAATTATCAATGGCCAGGTGCCAAGCACGCCCCGGCAGGTAGCCGAGGCCCGCCGTGACCTGGCCCGAGTCCGCGCCGATCAAGGCGGATATGCGAACCTACTGGAGGCGCTCGGACTGGTCGATCAGAACCTGGCGGCTGCGCCAGCCTCGGCTGCCGATTTGCGTTTGAAGGCCCGCTTTCTGGCCACGCATCCGCAACCCGCCAGGCGGCGCGAGGCCACGGCGATCTTCGAGAAACTGGTGGAAGACCCGAAAAACGCTGCTGCCGAAGACCGTTTTCGCTTGGCCCAGCTTTACCTGGCGACGGGCGACTGGGCGAAGGCCCGCCGCCAGATGTTGGCTCTGCTGGCCACACAAGGCAATCAGCCGCAATATGTGGCGGCCTATGCGCAGGCGTTGTTGGATCATAATGAACTTGGCGAGGCAGAGCCGTGGATCGATCGCCTGGAGCAGACTGCGCCGGACAATCCCCGCGCGGCGCAACTCCGCGCGGAGGTCCAGTTCCGTACGGGCCATATCGACGAAACGCTCGCCACGTTGACGAAGTTCATGGAGAAGGCGCCGCGCGGTTCGGCCGACCGCTTGGCGCGGGTCCTGGGCGCCGCCGCTGAATTGGAATCGATGGGATCGCGGCCGGGCAACATGGCGGGTACGCCCGTGGCTGCCGTCGCCAAGGATAAGGCCGAGGGGCTCTATCGACAGTATGTCAAGGAGGATCCCAAACGAGGCTCCGTGCTGGTCGGTTTTCTCGCCCGGCAGAAGCGGGTCGACGAAGCGCTCGAACTGGCCGCGGAGGCCTGGAAAGCGGCTGGGCCACCGCAGATCGCCGCCAACGGCGAACTGCTCCTGCGTCAGCCGGAGATCAGTCCTGTGCAAGTCGATCGCCTGGCTGAAGTCCTCACCGCCGCCCTGAAAAAGCACGACCGTGCCGTGCCGCTCTTGATGGCCCTGGCGCAAGTGCGAGAGAAGCAGGCGAAGTACGCCGAGGCCGAAACGCTCTACCGCGAGGTTCTGCAGAACGACGCGCATTCCGTGCCCACGTTGAACAACCTGGCGGGTCTTCTCGCTCTCGGTGGTCGCCAGCTCAACGAAGCGAAGAACCTGATCGAGCAAGCGATCGTGGATACAGGGCCACAGCCTTATCTTTTGGATACGCGTGCAAGCGTCTATTTGGCATTGGGGCAGGCCGAAAAGGCCCTTGTCGACATACAGGCAGTGCTCGATCAACAGCCCGCCCCAAATCGATACTTTCACCTTGCCCTGGTACTGCGAAAGCTGGGACGAAAAGCGGAAGCCGCCGACGCGCTGATGAAAGCCCAGGGGATGCAAATTCGCCCCGAATCGCTGCATCCGTTAGAGCAGCCTGTCTATGCCGAGCTGGTCCGCGAGCTACAATGATATCCTTCGTAGAGGCCACCCTAGCGATGATTGCACTTACCTTGAACCCCCCGAACGATGCGCTGATCCGCAATCCGACCTGCGAGTGTGCGCAGAGCATTGCGGCATTATGAATTCGGGTGGTTATGATTATTGACGATTTGTTGATCTTGATGAAAATGAGGGTATCGGCCGACATGAGTCGTGCCGCTCATGGAAAAGGGAAGCAATTGCGAGTTTGCGCAATCTTATGGCGAGAAGTGGAATTCCGTAGGTTGCCACCCTTGACCCGGGTAAGTAGCAGGTTTTAATGACATTAAAGAGTTTCTCGCGAAGTTATTTCGTATTAGGGGTGGGCGTTCCCCAAGTTGTGTGGGTTGCGGGTCTCTTGGGTACACTTTGCACCTTGGCTTACGAACTTGATTCTTAGGAGATATGTATGAAACGTTGTATTCCTGTTTTGATGCTGGCGGTCTTGGCGGTCGTCGGGACTGCCTGGGGACAATTGGGTACTGGTAGTTTGGGAACGGTGGACTTCAATCTATCAGTTAACAGTTCCAATGCCACCGCCTATGTGTACGCAAATGGTCAAAATGGTAGTACCGTCGATGGATATCTCGGCCCATACACCTACCAGTTCACGAGCGTGACCGCTGATCATACGGGTGGCGCGCTCACGAGTGCCGTGCAAGGTCTCACAACGAATGGTTTTTGCGTCGATCTTGTGGACGAAATTGGCCAGCAAGGGTACTCTGCCTATGTGTATTCGTTGACCTCGTCTGCTTCTGTTAGTCCCTATGCCTTACAAAATATTTCGGGAGGCACAAGCAACAATGGCTTGGCCGTGGCCCACCTTCAGGAACTCGCGGGGGAGTATGTGAAGGCTGCTGGCGCAGGAGCCTTGCTAAATCCACAGGCTGGTATCTTGTCCTATGCCCTCCAATATGCAATCTGGGATGTCGTTACGGTGCCACGTCCGCCCGCCGGCTCGAATTACAACTTAGCTACATCACCCTTCTTGGTTAGCGACAGTCTTGGTGACGCGCTGACATCAAATACAGCAGCACCGGGTACTGCAGGCGCTACAGCTGTTACAATTGCCAACTATTGGCTCGCACACATGGGCGATTCCAGTGTCGTACCTTTTACCTCTCTTTACTCCCTTGTCCCAACGAATGGCGACCAGATTCAATCCGTGGTGCTGGACTTAGGTTCATTTACCCCACAAACTGGCAATCCAGTTCCGGAACCGGTGGGGCTCGTTGGGCTTGTTGGTTTGGCGCTATGTGGGCTGCCCATCGGCGCCAATGTGCTTTATCGTCGCTTTCGTAGAGTTTGAGCGGGGTGGTCCTCTCGCAATCGGGAGTCTGCCTGGCCTGAATTGTGTTGGCCGGTCGGAGACAAGGATTGAATTATGAAAAGCAGGGCACGAACGGTGTCCTGCTTTTTTATGTTTCTTGCTACTTGGCAGCCATGTGTGCGAGCGTGATTATTCGGCCGTGATAATTCCTGGGACCGGTAGAAAGCTTTCAGAAATGCTGAACGGCAATTCGGCGGATTACCACCTATGCCGGATGCCAGATCAACACTCAACATCATGCGTTTAGCGTACGGCGTTGGGTCAGAACGCCAAGACCAGACCTGGAGATGGTATAGACGTTCGGCTGAGATTGTGGCTGTTGTCGTTCAATCGTTGAAGGATGCTTCGGATTCTTCGATCGAGACATTGTCTGGTATGATAGTCTCGCATAGGCTAAGGCTATCTGAAGTCCATCAACCGGAATGATCGAAACTGCGATGGCGGTAGTGGCGAGAAGAAAATGTTTGTTGTGGGCCGCCCTCAAGTCGCTGTTGACGCCTCTCGAACCGCCACAGCATCGGCGTCACGGAAACTTGGCGGGCGGAAGTCGTAAGTACGGTGCTCGCCACGTGTTTTCCCACCCTCAATCGGGGCGCGGACTACGTTTCGAGGTCTTGGAGTCGCGCACCCTCCTAGACGTAGCGGCGCCTTTCCAGCCTGTCATAAATGGCTCTTGGGCAAATAGCACAACGACAAGTCCGCCTCTCCTGAGCGAGACACCGATGGGCTCCGCCGCTCCGCCATCTGGCGCGCTATCGCCTCAACAGATCCGGGCCGCTTATGGGATCAACTTGATCAGCCAGGAGGGTGCCGGGCAGACGATTGCCATCATTGCCGCCTACGACGACCCGAACTTGGTCAGTAGCAGCAACGCCGCTTACACTACCAGCGACTTGCACAATTTCGACGCCTACTTTAGCCTGCCCGATTTCGGCGGTCCGGGACAGCCCACTTTCACCAAGTTGGATGAGAACAGTGGAACAAACTATCCGGAGACTGAACCAGGTAGCGGCACCTGGGAGGAGGAGGAATCGCTCGACGTGGAGTGGGCGCACGCCATTGCGCCGGAGGCCAACATCGTACTGATCGAAGCGAGTAGTACTTCTGGGAGAGATTTGATTTCGACGGCCGTCGAGACTGCCTGCGATAGCAAACTCGTCCCAGGGGTCTCGGTGGTATCCATGAGTTTTAATTCCACAGAGTCCATTTTCGACCAGGTCTATTATGACCCCGTCTTTGAAAATCATACGGGGATCACCTTCCTTGCCGCTTCCGGTGACTCGGGTGCGCCGGGCGGTTATCCGGCTTATTCACCGAATGTTGTGGCAGTAGGTGGTACTTCGCTCACTCTTAGCAACAGCAACTATAGCGAAGCGGGCTGGAGTGGCAGTGGTGGTGGAATCAGCCAGTACGAATCGCAGCCGAGTTATCAGCAGGGGTTGGTGATCCACAATGGCAATAGTGGCGTCAGTCCGGGCAGTCCAGCGATGCGTGCGAATCCTGATGTCGCATTCGACTCCAATCCGAACACCGGCGTTGCCGTCTACGATTCCTACAATGGCGGATCGAACCCGTGGTATCAGGTTGGCGGCACGAGTCTCGCCACTCCCTGCTGGGCCGGTTTGATTGCGATTGCCGATCAAATTCGGGTTGCGGCGGGTCTGACAACGTTGGACGGACCGACGCAGACCCTGCCCGAACTATATTCGCTGCCCGCTACTGATTTCCACGACATTACATCCGGCACGAGCACCGGCACCCCGAATTACTCGGTGGATTTCACTCCAACCACCGGGTCTAGTTACAACCTCGTTACCGGCCTGGGTTCTCCCAAGGCCAATCTGCTCGTGCCCGATCTGGCCCTGGGTAGTCCGCAGCCCGATCTTACCTTGACCATGGCCCACGTCGGCAACTTCGCCCCGGGCGACGTGGGCGATACCTACACGCTAAAGGCGAGCAATTTTGGTTCCGGGGCAACGACTGCTTCTGTGAACCTAGTGGACACGCTGCCCGCCGGCCTGACAGCCACCGCCGTGTCCGGTACGGGCTGGACAATCAACTTCAATTCGTCGACCGTGACCGCCACCCGCAGCGATATTCTGGCAGCCGGGGCCAGCTACCCGGCCTTGACCATCACGGTCGACGTCGTCGCCAACGCCCCGGCCAGCGTGACGAACACGGCCACGGTCTCCGGCGGCGGGGAGGTGATCACTTCCAATGACACGGCCAGCAATGCCACTTTGCCGGCCGACACGGTGAACGTGGCCTACAATCAGACGCTCACGGCTAGCAGTGGCTACACCTTGGCGGCCAGCAATATCCAGAACGCCGTCGCCGGCCTGGTTGTGCCCACCACCAGCAGCAACACGCTGAGCATCACGGGCACGCCGACGGCGACCGGGACGGAGACTTTCACGGTCACGGCCACCAACGCCCTGGGGGCCACAACCTCGACCAATTACAGCGTCACGGTCAACCCGGCCATTACGCTCGCGCCATCGAGCCTGCCGGCCGACACGGCCAATTTGGCCTACAATCAGACGATCACGGCCAGCGGCGGCACGGGTACCAAGAGCCTGACTGTTACCAATATCGAGAACCCCATCGCCAACCTGAACGTGCCTCTCAGTGGCAGCAACTCGCTGAACATTACGGGCACGCCGACAGCGACGGGTACGGAGACCTTCACGGTCACGGCTACCGACACGGCGGGGGCCACGGCCTCGACCAACTACAGCATCACGGTCAATGGACCCGTCTCGCTCGGCCCCCCGAGCCTGCCAGCCGACACGCTCAACTTGGCTTACAATCAGTCGATCACAGCCAGCGGCGGCACGGGTACCGAGACCTTGGCCGTTACCAATATCGAGAACCCCATCAATGGCTTGTATGTGCCTGCCAGCGGCGGCAACTCGCTCAGCATCACGGGCACGCCGCTTGCGCCCGGGACCGAAACCTTCACGGTCACGGCTACCGATTCGCTGGGGGCCACGGCCTCGATCAACTACAGTATCGCGGTGAATAGCCCGCCGGTGCTCGCGGGAATCGAGGCGGCGGCCTTGAACTATACGCAGGACGACGTGGCCACACCGCTCACGGCGTCGCTTGCCATCAGCGACGCCGAAAGCCCGACCCTGGCCGGGGCCACAGTCTGGATCAGCGGCAATTACCAAAACGGCCAGGACGTGCTCGCCTTCAGCAATACGGCCAAAATCACGGGCAACTGGAACCCGGCCACGGGCGCCCTAACCCTCAGCGGCAGCGATACGCTGGCCGACTACCAGGCGGCCCTGCAGGCGGTGACCTACGAAGACACCAGTCTCAATCCCACCAGCGGCACTCGCACCGTGAGCTTCGAAGTCAACGATGGCCTGGCCAACAGTAACGTCGTGACGCGGCAAATCGCGGTCTATCCTTCGATCAATGTCGGCAGCTTGTATCTGTTGCCCAATACTCCAGACCAGATCTGCGAGATTTACGTCACCGGCGGCGAGGCCGTTTCCGGTCTAAACTTCAATATCACGGTGGGAAATAGCAATCCCGGCAACGCCCCAATAATTAGCGCTGTCGACGTCCTTGGCACTGCAAGCCAAGCGACGATCTTCTACGGCAACAACAACGGCCAGCAGGATCCCTACGCCAACCAGACTCCCTACCCTGATTATTATGCGGCGAGATATGTGACCACCCTCAGTGGCACTGTTCCGGCCAGCGGCCTGCTGGCCCTGGTGACCTTCGATACCACGGACGTCACGACCGGTTCTTGGGGACTATCGCTCTCCAATCCAGTTGGCACGGCCACCAATTTCGCCGGGATTCCGGCCCTGATCACCAATGGTTCCATCACGATCGGCCATGCGCCGGTTGCCGCGAACGACACCTATACGACCCCAGAAAACACGCCGCTGACTGTGTCCGCGCCTGGCGTATTGGCTAATGATACCGACATCGATGGCAACCCCCTGAGCGCCAGCATCATCACCCCTCCTGCCCACGCAGCCAGTTTCACCTTGAACGCCAACGGATCGTTCAGCTACACGCCCGTGGCATATTGGAGTGGACAGGACAGTTTTACCTATCAGGCCTGGGATGGACATTTCTGGTCCAATATGGCCACGGTGACCCTGAACGTAACGTGCGTGAATACCGCGCCGGTACTGGCGGGGGCCAATAACTTCACCACGATCAACGAGGACCAGGCGAACAATAGCGGCAACCTGGTCTCGGCCTTGATCGCGGGCATGGTCAGCGATCCCGATCCGGGGGCCTTGAGCGGCATTGCCGTGACGGGGTTGAACAGCAGCACGGGCACCTGGCAATACTCGACCGACGACACGAACTGGACCGCCGTGGGGGCGGTGGCCCCCAATGCGGCCCTCTTGCTGCCGTCGACGGATTATCTGCGGCTGGTGCCCGGCGGCATCGGTTCCACGGGCTCGGTGACCTTCTGTGCCTGGGACCAGACCAGCGGCACGGCCGGGACCACGGCCGACACCACGATCAACGGCGGGAGCACGGCCTTCAGCACGGCCACGGCCACGTCCTCGATCACGGTCAACAACGACGCGCCGGTGCTCTCGGGGGCCAATCCCTTCACGACGATCAACGAGGACCAGGCGAACAATAGCGGCAACCTGGTCTCGGCCTTGATCG
>CAZTPX010000113.1:11189-30817 GCA_964615095.1 uncultured Planctomycetaceae bacterium
CAACGGCGGGAGCACGGCCTTCAGCACGGCCACGGCCACGTCCTCGATCACGGTCCAACCTCCACTCACAGCAACCTGGTCCGGGGGCGGAACCGATGCGAATTGGAGCACCGTGGCCAATTGGGGCGGCACGGCCTTGAGCAGCAATGAGAGCCTGCAATTCGCCGGGACGGCGGGATTGGACAACCAAGATGATCTGACGCCGGGTATCCAAGTTAACGGAATGACCTTTGCCAGTGATGCCGGGGCTTTCGTGCTGAGCGGTAATTCCGTGAATCTCGGCGGCGACATCGTCAATAACAGTGTCTCGACGCAGACGATCGCCCTGCCGCTGGCCTTGGTCGGCGACGACCGGACGTTGGACGCCGCGGTGGGTGATTTGCAGATCTCCGGCAACATCAGCGAGAGCGGCGGCCAGTTCGGCATCATCGCAAACGGCGTCGGCACCGTGATCCTTTCGGGCGTCAACACCTACAGCGGCGGCACTACGGTCGACAGCGGCACTCTGGTGATCACCAGCTCGGGCGCCTTGCCTGCCGGCGGTAGCTTGACCGTCGGCAGTGGCGGGATCTTTGTTTTTGATCCCAAAGCGTCCGTGGCCACCACGCTACTTGTAGGCAATACGACTCTCGACCCGATTGCTGCCCTAGGGGGGCAGAACCAGTCGTCCGTCGCGGCTTCTGCGGATGCATCCGCGATCCCTTCTCCTGCCAGTCTTGCACCTGCCTCTTCGTTGCAGGATCCATCGGCATACAGTGCGGCGGCGATCGGCGGCACAGGGGAAACGGTCCTGAGCCTCGCGACGGAGACAGTGTCGCAGACCCCGAACTCGGGAAAACTCCTGACCGCGCTGACCACCGTCAGCAGCACAGATTTGCAATCCCGTGGTGGGCTGATCGAGGCCCATCTTGCGATTGCGAGCAACTCCTCCGGCCACAGCTCGGTAGTTGCTGCAACTCTCCCGGGCAAGGGGCATCTAATCCCCGTTGCGTTCGGCACGTCGTACGCTGAATCGCATGCGGTAGCTTTTGCGACTGTGGCCAAGAGTGATCCCCTCGGCGCTAAACCTGCGCATACCGGGCAGGCCGCGGGCGCTGCGATTCCTGACCGCGCGAGCGTCGACCAGGCAATGGCCAGTGGGGCAAGCTGGCTGTGGGAGTTCCTGGAACCACAGGCTCAGGAGCGTTCGCAAGATCCCGATGAGGCGATCCTCATCCACGACATAGTTCTGGCCGAGTATGCCAGCTGAGGAATGCTCCGCGTGAGATTCTTCTTTCCACGAGTCGTTAGGAATTCCGGCTCTGATCATGCCTGGAGACTGGGGTGGCTGCCCTGGGCATGGCTGGGCTGGACGATCAGCACGTGCCCGCTTCGCGGATTGCCTCTGCCTTCATGGAGTAGCCTTTCAGGAAGGCTCGGCAAAGTCTCCGAAGAGAATTATACCACGGGGGAAAATAGAACTATTCCCGGCCTCATTCTGCGCGTTTCCGCAAAAAGGTTGCGAGTATAGGAAATCCGTGGTTTTGTGCCTGCCAGAAGATTGCCCGCACTGCAGGACACTCAAACAATAATAAGCAGCCAGAGAAGTGCGAGAAGCCAGGGGAGATTTGAAGTCAAGATTAGGCCTTTGCCTGGTAACCGTCGGCCTAACGAGGTTTTTACAAGATTTCAAGCGAGAAGGAGACTGTAGCATGTCGTATAGACTGAATGTGCACAAGTTATTAGTTCTCAGTATTGCACTTGGCGTGCCTGGCCAGCTCGTGGCGGCCCCGACCGTGTACACGGGAACGGGGATAACAAACGAGTCGATTTTTTGCATGGGCGTTGACGTCGGCACACTGAACATGACAGCCCCCACGAACGCGACTCGGGCCAGCGGGTTATCGGTCAGCGGGAGTTTCGTTGGGAACAATAACCTGAATCCAAACGACATCGTCATGTGGGTGCAGTTGATCACTACAAATCAGCCATACGGGGGACAGCCCGCAAGCCCAGCGTATTATTTCGATCCGGCTCCGAGCGATCCCGTAAACACTAATTATGTCACTCTAAATGCCAATGGCACCCATACTGCCACTGCGCGGGCACTCCAGTACCCATTCTACTGGAATGTCGCGGAGGCCAATCAAACTGCGACGCAACAAAGCTATAATTACACCAACTATCAAACGGTCAACGCCGTCACGAGCAATCGGAACGCCGTGTTCAGCGATTCACCACAACGGGCACGTACACCAAATGCGGTCTGGGACGCAGAGTTGGACCTTGTCTGTTGGAACCCTACGACCAACGCTTTGGGGATGCTTTGGTCGGGAACCTACGGATTCTCAACAGGTGCCAATATGCTAACCTCGGCTATCAGGGGCATTACTCAGAATGGTACAGTTAACGGTGCCAATTACTCCGGCCCAACTCCAGTGGCATTAACGGCGGCCGCTTTGACCGCGGCCGGATTCAATAATAACGCGGCCGTACCCGGAAACAATTGGTCCATCACAAGCGCCTGTAACTGCGTCGTGCCGGAGCCAGCCGTGATTTATTCCCTGCTTTCCGGTGCATTCATGCTTATCGTGGTTGGTCTTTGCTCTAAGCCGAAAGGGCATATTGCCCAGGCCCCAAATACCCTTGCGGCTTGAGCCTCACTCTTGGAGGTGCTCGGAATGTCGAGGGACGGAGCGGGAATTGCCGTGCTGATTGCATTGGCTTTGTCGTTGGGCGCCTGTGAGCAAAGGTCGGGCGAAGGCCATACGGTGACCGGCGCCGACTCCGAACCAGCGCCCAGCGGTCACGCAGTATTGGTGAAAAGCACCGCGCCCGATGGGAGCGGCCAGTCCACCACCCCTGAAGCGGCGAAACCGCAGAATGTTGAACGGGTCTTGGCCTTCAGCTATTTAGGCGATACGGATCGCCCAGTTTTCCCAACTTTGGTCGGCAATTCCCAGGCGGCGATCGGTCATTTTCTCTCAGCACACTCCAAGGATCCTCTTATCCCACACGGCCTTCAAGTGGTCGCGACAGCCGAGGGCATGGCTGCGATTGCCAATGTCCTTAAGACCGCCGAGGAAAAATTGAAGCCGGCCAAATCAAAGGAGACTGCCCAGCCCCTTTTGTCGGTTAGCGATTGGTCCGCCACCGCGGAGCGAACCGCGCAGTTTCCCGCCCTGGCGGGCCTCGCACTCCTCCGTTCCGCCGCGCAGTGTCTGAAGAAGTCGGATGCGAAGCCGGCCGGCTCACTAGACGCGCTGATCATCCTCTTGTCGCGAGATTGAGACAGGAAAAGGACTTGGGATTTCAGATCTGAGGATTCAGATTGAAAAGTCCCGCCGTCGAGCTTCGCAGCGCATGTCGCACACTTATTGGACCAAGCGCAGCGACTTGTAAAGAAAGATCAAATGAAAAACTTGATCAATCTGCGGTTCTTGTTGGCGAGTTTGCTGGGTTTTGTCCTGCTCGGCGTAGCGATTTACTTCCTGCATGCCTTCCAGCTTCATCGCCAGGGGGCCTTTATGCTGGCTAGGGCACGCCAAGCCAAGGACGAAAAGCGTTTCGAGTCGGCCCTTCGCGACTACCAATCTTACTTGCAAATGGCCCCCAAGGACGCCGAGGCCCAGGCAGAGTCTGGGCTGCTCATGGCCGACCTGGGAATGAAATGGCCGGCCAGCTGCTTCCTGGAATCGGCCCTGCGGTTTGTGCCGCAGCGAGAAGACCTGCGGAAACGCCTCGTTCAACTCGACATCGAGCTTGGGCGTTATGGCGACGCCCGCGAGCACCTGAAAGTTCTCTTGGCGTCAACTCCCACCGACGACATACTTTGGGAACAATTGGGAATCTGCCAGGCGGGTGGCGGCGATGATCGGGCGGCTGTCGAGTCGTTTCAAAAGGCGATTGACCTCGATCCCACACACTGCGAAACCTATGCCAGCCTGGCTGCGGTGCTGCGGCGGCTGGACCGCCCCCAAGAGGCGGACAGTTGGATGGAAAAGCTGGTGGCCAAGAATCCAGAGTCGCCACAGGCCCATTCGTTACGTGCGAAGTACCTTCGCGCGCAAACCACCGCCCAGCAAGAGGCGGCCCTGCAGGAAGCCGAAAAAGCCGTCGCTTTGGCCCCCGAGGATTTCGATGCCTTGCTGTTGGCCGCGGACCTCTACACCGCGTCGGGCGACTACCAAAAGGCGCGCGGCTATGCGAACCGGGCGATTTCCGCTAAGCCGACGCAGGCCGGCGGATATCGCCTGGTTTCACAGATCGATGCGCGTCAGGGAGATGTGAAAAAGGCGCTGGCCAGCCTCCGCTGTGGAATTGAAAAGGCAACCGACGCACGGGATCTTCTCTGGGAAAAGTGTGCGGTTTTGATCGGCGAGGCCGCCCGCCCTCAGCCCAACCCTCTCCTGCCGGGCGAAGGGGCAGCTAATTTGACGGAGGCCCAGGAGACAATCGCCCAGCTCCGCCGCCTTCCGCCGGACCATGCCTTCGAGCCGCTGCTGATCGATTACTTGCAGGCCCAGATCGAAGTAGCTCGAGGACGATGGTCTGTCGCCGCGACGGCCTTTGCGGACGTCGTTCAACAGTTGGAGCGGCCCGATCAGAAGCTCGGCGGTAAGGAGGTTCCAGGAACGCCCGCGAATGAACTGCTCAAAGACGCTGAATGCCGCCTGGCGCTATGCTATCAGCAGCTTGGTGACTCCGACGCGCAGTTGGCGACCTATCGCAAGGCTGTCCGCCTCGATCCGCTGTGCGTACCGGCGCGGATGGGAGTCGCCTCCACGTTGGCCTCGCTGGGGCGGGTCAACGAGGCCCTGGAAGAATACCATCAGATCGGAGAACTCAAGGGCGCGGCCGCGGCCGCCGACATGGATATCGCCCGCCTGCTGGTTCTCAAGAACCTCCGCTTGCCGGAATCCCAGCGCGACTGGAAAGAGGCCGAAGCGGTCTTCGCTCGCATCGCGCAGGCTGCGCCCGATGCCGTCGAGTTGGCTTTTCTTCGTGCTGAGGCCCTGCTGGCACAGGGGCGGTACGACGAAACGGAAAAAATGCTCTCCGCGGTGCGGGACAAGCATCCGGAGTCGATCGCTTGCTGGGGGGCCCTGGTGAAACTGGCCGAGCGGCAGCAGCAATCGCAGCGGGCGGTGGAGTTGATCGAGCAGGCGGAGAATAAGTTCGGAGACCGCGTCTGGATCCGCTTGGCCCGTGCGGGGTATCTCTTGACGCAGCAAAACAAGACGCATCAGGCTCGGGCACCAGGAATCCCTGGCCGGCCTGACGTACAGGGCAAGAGGCTAATCGCGGAATTGACAAAGCTGGGCGAGGACGCGAGCAATTTCTCGATGGCAGACCGCGTTGGCTTGTATCGCGGATTGGCCGTCTGCCTCTGGGAGGCGGAATGCCTGGAGCAGGCTAAGGCCTTTGCCATGAAGGGCTGCCAGGCCGATCGCACGAACCTGGACCTGCGGCTCTTGTTGCTGGAACTGACCTGCCAGATCCAGGACACTTCCGGAATCGAGAAAGTCCTGGAAGAGATCCGCGGGATCGAGGGTGAAAGCCCACAATGGCATTACGGCCAAGCCATGCTGCAGTCGCTCCTGGCTAACCATTCTCCGGGTCCGCGCGATGGCGCCCACTTGTTCGATCGGGCCTTCGCGCATCTTTGGGCTGCCCAGCGGCAACGTCCGGGCTGGAGCCGTCCGTATCTCTTGCAGGCCCACCTGTACGATCAGTTGGGCCAGACCGATTCGGCCATAGACAACTACGTCAAGGCGATCGGCGCCGGGGAAAGTGACCCGGCCGCGATCCGTCGCGGATTCGAGTTGCTCTACAGCCGGCAGCGCTATACCGAGGCCAGTGAAATGCTCCGTCACCTGGATGAGCGCGAGGCGGTGCTCTTCCCAGAACTGGGGCGGATGGCTTCGGAGGTCTCGATGCGGTTGCAGAACGTCGATCGTGCCATGGCGATTGCCCGCCAAGTTGCCGAGCAGTCGAAGAATTGGGCCGACCACCTCTGGTTGGGCCAGATCCTCGCTTCGCAGGGTTCGCGGGCAGAGGCCGACAACAAAGCGAAGGAAGCCCAGGAGTTCTATAGGGAAGCGGAAAAAGCTCTCCACCGGGCGGTGGAATTGTCGCCCGAAACTCCCGAGGCATGGACAGGGCTGATTCGCTTTCTGGCCTTGACCGACCAGAAGGAACAGGGGCAGACCATGCTTGCCGAGGCGATCAAGAAACTCCCCGCGGAAAAAGCCCCCATGGCCTTGGGCCCCTGTTATGAGATCCTGGGCCATGCGGACGAGGCTGCGGAACAGTATCAACGAATTCTGGCCCAGGGCGGCAGCGACCCGCTTGTCTTGCGGCAGGTCGCCGAATTCTGCTTGCGGACGAACAAGCCCCTGGAGGCCGAAAAACACCTGCAAAGGATCCTTGGCCCTGAGGTTTCCGCCAAACCCCAAGACATCGCTTGGGCGCGCCGAACCATGGCCGGTATCCTTCGTACTCGGGGGGGGTATGCCAACTTGCTGAAGGCGGTGGAACTGGTGCGCCTGAACCTTGCTGGCGGTCCTGCGCCTGAAGACCTACAGGTCCAGGCGCTGCTCTTGGCGGCCTTTCCCCAGCGGGCGAAACGCAAAGAGGCAATTGACGCACTGGAGAAAGTGGTGTCCTTGCAGGCATCTGATACGGCCGATGCCCGTTTTGTGCTGGCAAGTTTGTACTTGCGAGAGAACGACTGGCCCCAGTGCAGCAAGCACATGCGGGCGCTTCTGTCGGTCCGTGGCAAAGAACCTCGGTACGTTGCCGTCTATGTGGCCATGCTGCTGGAGCAGAATGAAATGCAGGAGGCCGGGCTCTGGCTCCAGCGTTTGGATGAATTGGCAGCGGGAACTCCCGCGAACCTGGGGCTCCGTGTAGAGATGCTTGTCCGCCGCCAGCAGATCGATCTGGCGATCCAGACCCTGCGGGAGACGCAGCAGGGAGCGGCGAGCCAAGAGCGGGGAACAGAGAGCAAAGACAAAAGAATTCTCCAGACCATTTCCATCCTGAGCTCGGTCGCCCAAAGAGCCGGCCAGCGCGGCGACAAAACGGCCAAGGAGCGACTCTTGGCGGAAATGGATAACCTGCTCAAGGATTACGTGACTCGGCATCCCGAGGACCAACTGCTGATGGCCTCAATGCGCATTCTCCAGGGTCGAGTCGACGAGGCATTAACGCTTGCCGAGAAGTTGTGGCCAAACGCTGATGCCAGATTGCTTGCAGTGGAGCTCGCCCAGTGGGCCAGTAGCGCCAAACTGGCGCCAGAACAAGTCATGCGATTGGATCGACTTTTGCTAGCTGTGACTCAGAAGCAGGGCCGCCCGTTGGCGATCCTGCAAATCCTGGGCGATCTCCGCATGCGGTATCGGCCACAGAATGCCTTGGAAGTCTACCGAGAGATGCTCCAGCGGGATGCCAGGAGCCCTTCCGTACTGAACAACATGGCCCTCTTGCTGGTCTTGGAAAAGCGAGAAGTCCAAGAGTCGCTGAAGCAGATCGATGAGGCAATTGCCATGGCGGGGCCGGTTTCGGCCTTCTTGGATACGCGGGCCATCGCGTTGATGGGCTGCGGCCGGCCGCAGGAGGCATTGGCCGATCTGGAAGAAGCCATTCGCGACGATCCGCGCCCCGACTATTACTTTCACCAGGCGTTGGCTTACCGGCAGCTCGGCCAGAAGAAGGCGGCCAACGACGCATTTCTGGAGGCCGGTAGCCGCGGTCTCAAGCCGGAAGACCTTGTGGGGCTCGATCGAGCCAAGTATGAAGAACTCACGCGGAACCTGTCCCAATAGCAACCGCATGAAGCGAATCCCCGGGGAGAAACCCCGCCAGGAACTGCGTGTGGGCGAGTCGCTCTGGACACTTATTCACCGTAGGCCCAGGCATTTGATGTTCGGCACAGCTATGTGTTGTTCCCATTCTTCATCACCGGCCTAGTACCATTTCCACGCTGCGCTCTCTCGGGCGCATTCCGTCACGCGAGATACTTTGTCCTGTGTGCGGTGTCCGATAGTGCCGCAATCGACAAAAGAGTCCTTTACAGATTTAGTCCTCTTAGGCCCGGGGGCCGGTTTATCTCCAAAAGGGCGATCCTGCAATCAACCTCTGCTCGTAATCTGCGCTCATCTACAGAGTTGCGTGAAGCTCTGTCGTTATTCCAAGTACCTGCCAGGCGGGGCGGGGGTTGTTCCAGCGCCGCGGCGTGTTGCGGCAGCAATTCTCCAAAACGAATGGCGAGAGGATCAGCGGCAAGCGGGAAAGAGCGGTGAAAGACGAGACGCAAGGCGCGATTCGCTGGATGGCGCTGGACAGCCTTCCCTGCCAAGCAGATCGCGCCACCTATAGGACGGGGTTGACTCCACAAGTAATGGGTGATATTAGTACTCTTGGGCCATGCAGGGCCAGAAAGTCGCCTGGCTGCCCAGCGCCCATCGGTGTTGCAGCCTGAGGCAACGGTGAAACTCTCGTCGCTTAGGGCTTCGTCAAGGTGTCTCAGCTATGGACCAATCACCACCGCCTCAAATGCCGGGGACGTATGACTTCGGATTGCCCCCGCAATTCCGCGACCACCCGCTTCTCAGCGCCGCTCCCTATTTCACCCTGCCCGGGAAACTCTTCCAGCAATTGCTTGACGACGTCGGTGAGAAGCGTTTTGACGCCGATTTGCTGGAAATGGAGTATCTTCTCAGTGACATGTGTGGAGATCACAGTTCGCGTATTGGCTTCTGGCGTGGCCAGCCGATCAACTTCCTGCTGCTGCGGCCCAAAAACAACCTTACAGACGACTTCTTCGTGCAGGGCATGTCGGCGTGGGGCAAGAACAGCGAGCAGGCGCGGTTGATACTGGCCGTCGGGCAGGAGCGGTTGGATTGGACCGTCGATGTCCGCCGCGGCTATTGCGGCTGGCTGATGACCAACCGAGCTTTCTTGGAGGAGCAGCGTCAGCTGTTCCATTCCTGGGCGAGTAAAGTCGCCCAGCAGGGCATTCCCCGCATGGGAACTGCGTTGCGAAATGCCCCGTCCCTTCCCAAGGTTGAACTTGCCGAAGGGGAAATGCCCGCATTCATCCAGGCATTCGAAGATTTCTTCATTCGCTGGCGGCTGGAGGGCATGCCGGCGCCCTGGGCACCGCAACCGATGGGGCCGCACCTTCCCGTAGCCGACCTGCGCCCGGTCTTTGGCCATATGCGGCAAGCTGGCACAACCTTCTATATTCCCGACATCTACCCCGTACCCAGCCGCGACGCGCTCCGGGAGATCATCGAAGAGGCCCTGCGCGCCTGTAAACCACCAGCCCATCTTGCCGAATGGTTTGAAATCGTCCGTTCCGATAACACGGCCAAGAACCAGATCCCCCGTTATGCGCGGGTTTTCGAATTACAGCACTACCTGCGGGCACTTTATGCCCGGCATGCGGCGGCCCTGAAACGCACGAAATCGGCTATTATCCGCGTGTTTTCTATGTATCTTGGGGTCAGCGACGACACGGTTGCAAGAGACCTGAACTTCATTGCTGCTCGGCTGGGACCGGATTGGTATCTCGCCCCGCACTAGGGCACATATCCGCCGTATCTCTTGACGGCTCTCTCGACGGCTGAGTTTTCCGCAAAAGTTTCCATGCGCTTGCGGTTTTCCTGTTTCCCCAATCCGTTATAAATGAAGAACGAATCCCGCCCATCGTCGGATGGGGCCACTCCACCCAAATACCCAGTGCCGCCCAGTGAGTACGCGTCATCGGAAACGGTCGAAGGCCGCAAGTGCTTCCAGGCACTTACGTTATTTCTTTTCCGGCGAATCGGTTTTCATGAAAACTGAGTCCCGTCCATCGTTGGACGGAGCCAGTCCGTCCAAGCAACCGGTGAGCCGCCCAGTGAGTACGCGTCATCGGAAACGGTCGAAGGTCGCAAGTGCTCCCAGGCGATTGCGGCTTTTCTTTTTCGGCGAATCGGTTTCAATGACAAATGAACCCCGTCTGTAACTGGATCGCCGCAGGTCCCCTGAACGCAGTACCGCGAGAAGCAGGATCATGAATTCCATCGACCTTTCCCCATATCGCCGGAGCGAAGCAAATCCTATTGTGGCGCCCGATCGGCGCGCGCGCATCGCCCGAAAGTGCCTTGATGCCGGCTGCAGGCCCTCGTTCTTCTATGACGACCGGCCCACGCACGACCTTTGGCGATTCCTGAAGGACCGCCAAGCCGCCACGCATGGGCCAGGCCCGCAAGCCCGCGTGAGAGAGAATCACGCGGGCCTGCCGGTTGCCTTCCAGCTCCACCACGGGAAGCTGAAGGACCTGCGCTGGATCACCGAGGCGTACCTCGTGGCTGGTACGGAAGAGGCGCCTTTGGCCGGCAAGCTCGGCGTAGCGCCGGAGGCCATCCGCTGGTTCCGCCTGGCCTTTTACGATATCGAGTATCTCCGCCACGCGCCACTCGGCCTCCTGTATCACGTCATCGGCAGTGCGGACGAAGATGGGCAGGGCGTGCTGGATCTGCATCGGTTCTACAAGATCGTCGGCTACAAGTTGGGACCGGCCGCCCTCGACAAGCTCTTCCACGACGCCCCGGATGATCAGGCCGCCGCCAAGGCCGGAGACTTGGCCGGCTGGATTGGCCGATGGACCCAGTCTTTGCTCAAAATCCGTCAGCTCATCGCGGTGGACAACCTCAGCACCGACGACCCCAAACAGCGCGAGAGCCTGCTCAAGCTCCTCCTGCGCGAGCGGCAGGGCCAGCCCGAGTCGGAATCCACTTTGCTCAGCCAAATCGAGCGGCACGTCGCCGTCATGCTCGGCGAGTTGCCCTGGGTGCATGGTGCGGCGGCCCGGGAGGTTTTCAAGGACACGGAGCTCGGGGCCTACGACGAACGCGCGGCGGAACTCCGTGATGACGAACTGATGCTCGTGGCCGCCGGCGAAACGGTCCCGAAAATGGAAAATATCAAGGACTTGGAGCTGCCGCCGGCACAGAAAAAGGCGGCGCTCGATCGACCTGCCAAGGATGTGCAGAAATGATCCAGTTGATCGGAAACATGGGACAAGATCTCCGCCGAGCGGCGAGCGCATTGACGCGCTCCGTCTCGTTCCCGGCGCGAACCGGCAACACTCTGGCCAAAACAGAATAGGAGCTCAGCACATGTCTTCCCGACAAATCTACGCCGACTATTTGCAGCGCTGCGAGCCGATTCAACCGCCGCAGCCCTGGCGACGTTTTGCCCCGAACGCCGACCTCTGGACACTGCCTGGGCATCAGGCGGCGACGATCGCGGTGCTGCGGAAAAAACATGGCGCCGCAGCCCTGCTCGAGTCCGGCCTGGTAATCCAAGGCGCGGACGAGACCCTGAGTTTCACGCCGATGTTTTCCCAGCTGTCCTGCGAGATTCTTCCCCTGCGGGCAAGTCCGCAGGGTGACCCGTTCGATCTGCTGACCGACGCGGGTACGGTCAGCGGCAGGTTGCCGCTATCGGTAGCACACCAGGATTACCACGTCTTCCAACAGATCTGCGAGCTCGGCCTCTTGTTCGTAACGACTTCCCTGGCGGACTTGCTCTCGTTGCGGGCCGTGGGCCTGCCGGCGGGACTGGCGAAGGGACTGGAGAATATTACGGGTCACGCGCTGGCGGAGCTCCGCAATGCCTGGGGGGCTGCGGAACCAGGGCCTGCGACCCCGGCAGGGGACGACGAGGCCACGCCGCCTCCATCACTGGCCGACACGCAGGAAGACGGTGCCCCGCAGCCGCAGCCCGAGGAACCGTCCGGCCCCGCCTCGCTGACGCCGTCCGCCCTGATCAACCCGCCGCGGTTGATCCTCGTGGGGTGGAGCCCCTCCCGATTAGGTTGCCAGAGTCCGGGACATCTGGACTGGGTGATCAGCACGATCATGGCGATCGCCCACTACCTCGGTGTCGACCTCGATGAGGTGTTGGTCTGGCGGCCCACCCCGCAGGAAACCCAGCGGATCACCTTCGGCCTGCGCAAAGGCGAGCGGCAGGACGTCGTGCGGGAGATCCTGAAGAGCATCGATCGAAGCGCCCCGCCGCTAACGCCATCCCCCAGCGACAAGGAAGCGACGGGCGACTTCCTCGCCAGCCGCGCGAGTTTACACAAGGCACTGGTGCAACCGGGTAGCAGTCGCCGTCTTCGACGGCGACTGCTCCTGAAACATCATAAGGCCGTCGAGAGCACCTTCGTGGAACCGCTGCTTCTGCAGGCGGCCGAGGAATCGAACCCCCATGAGCGGAGCCGGTTGCAGGGTCTGGCGGAAATCACTCGCCTGTTCCATCTCAGTGCGGAGTTGCAGCTGGCCAAGCTCGAACGGGAGATCGTGTGCAATGGCCTGCGTGGCGATGGGGACGTACTGGAGGCCAAGGACTTGATGAAGGTGTGTGATCTTCTTTACAAGTTTAGCAAGGAGCGTCGCTGGTGAGCGAAGAATCTGGTCCAATCCCGGCATCCTATCCTACCCTGGCTACGTTAGGGTTGGGCAGGGAGCAGCTTGCTGCCCTGGCCAAACAGGGGACCCTCCGCGCGGAAGGGCATAGCGGGAGCAGGCGTTACTTCAAGCTGCGCTTCCGCATGGGCCCGACGCAACGCGTTCGCTATGTCGGCAACAATCCTGAGTTTGTAGATCTGGTACGAGCGGAACTACTACGACTCCAGGCTCAGGCGAAAGCTCGCCGTCACCTACAACGCTTGATCCGGGAGGCAAACCAGTGCCTGCGAAGAACGAAACACCGGCTGGAACCGCTGTTGCCGCTTGCCGCCCGTCGTTTTCACGGCCGGGAGATTCGTCGGCGGCGGGAAGATGCTGGTGCATGTCTGGAC
This sequence comes from uncultured Planctomycetaceae bacterium, assembly GCA_964615095.1. GTDB lineage: Bacteria > Planctomycetota > Planctomycetia > Pirellulales > Thermoguttaceae > JANXQG01. Next base: position 24,028 of record CAZTPX010000113.1, read on the forward strand.
GGTAACGAGACCCTTTAGTAACCTTTGTTGGGAGAAAGATCATGGATGATGGTCATGGATTCGATGCGACCGATGTCGTCGCGGACAAGGCGCAGGCGACTACCAAAGCAGGCACGCTGCCGAACAGCGTGGACCGCCGTATCCGGCGACTCCAGGACTTGCGTGTCGACGCCGTACAGGAACCTGATCCCTTGCGCTCGAACCTCCGCGCCGCAACGGCCGATCTGCTGGAAATCGGTTATCGCTTGGGTGTCGGCATCAAGGCCGTCATGGGCGCGGACCCGGCCAGCCTGGACAGGTACGCGGAGGCGATGCCGGCGATCGGCAGCATGGCGCTCGTTTACCGCCAAGCCACGCGCTTTATTCAGCTCGATCGAGAGCGGGCCGCAGGAGAAAATTCGGGCCGATAAGATAATCGATTCCCCTTGGCTCGTAAACCGCTTCTCAGCCCAAACCAAGTCGGCTGGACCGGCTGCCGGTTGGGCTCGAACGCTCAGCAAGTGCCCCGGGCAGAACCGAACCGGATGCTTGCCGAGGTCGCTCGTCGTTGCGTGGACTAATCGAGCGGGTGGCGGGCACGCACCGTTACGTCCTCACGGAGAGCGGACTGCGCACGTCGCTGTTCTATTTATGCAGCCAGTCTCGCATCATCCGCCCCCTATCCGCCGTGCTGTCGGAGCCCAGCGAAGTTCTCCAAGAGCGAATTCTCCAAAACCTGCGCGACGCGATGGAGACTCTTGCCCCTTGGATAACTCGGCGTAAACTTGGCCCAACCGCAAACTTGACTGGAGCAGGGGAGGTCAGAGGTCAGAGCGAAACCACGAATTACAGGCATGAGAAGAAACAGGGTCAGCCCCAACTGCCGAGGAACTCAAGCCGATCCCGCATTTCCTCCTCGGACAAGGTGTTGACGAGCTTGACCAACCTCCGCATTTGCTCCCCGATCGGGAACTGTTTCTGTCGCGCCGGAATAATGCCTGCCTGCGACCGTCCTGCCGCAAGCCACTCCGCATGCAGGCGGCAGAAGTCGCCCACGTTGAAGGAGTAGATCGTCATTCCTTGCGCTGCGGCATACGCCAACTGCCAGTCGTCGGCTTTCTTGAGCGTTCCGGCGTCCAACGCCGTGGAAATGTCAATACCCCGGTTGCGGAGTGCTTGCACCAGCGCGTGCCGCAACGAATCCTCGTCGCACTATAAGCGTATGCTCATGCCTTGTGCCGCGATGCGGTGTGCTCTCGCTCCAGACGTTCGGCCTCGGCCTCCTCCGCGGCCATCTCCGCATCCATGGCTTCCCGATTGGCATGGTAGTAGGTAAGCGCCGCAAGAACCTGCGCAAGACTAAGATGCGGTATCTCAGTGGCAATTTCTTCCGGCGTCAGTCCCAATTCATACCACCCTGCAATACGCCGGACGGAGACGCCCGTGTCGGCTATCCGGGGCCGGCCGCCACAAACACCGGGCGTTTGCTCGATCAGTGTCCCGATGTCGGTTACTGTCAATGCCATTTCGAAACTTCCTACCCTCTCCAGGCCTTCGTAATCGATTGCTCCAACGATCTGTCTCTGGCATTGTTCTAACGTGTTCCCGAAAGAGGGGCAAGGAGCAGGAGAGGTCAGAGCCGGAGAGGTCAGAGCTCAGAGATCAACCGCGAGAGACACCGCTGGCCGCAGCGTTGGCTGGTCAGGCAGCTCAGTTCGCATTCCGCCACGTTGACCCAACTGCCGTGCTTGGCAGTGTAGACGAAGTTGATCCGCCTCACGTAGTCGTGGGCTTTCTCGGGCGGGAACGCTTCGTAGAAGGCCCCCTTGGTATGTGTATTCCAGGGTCGCGGTGACGTGCGGGACCGGAGTTGACCAGCCCCTGACGTATGCCATAATGTCAGATACTAGATCCATTTTGCTGACAATAAACCACTCCTCCCGCCACGGAACGTTGCCCATCCGATTGCCGAAAAAATACTTGCGAGACTGGGTCCTCAGCAAGGTGTAGCAGTCTCGGCCGGGGATTTCCTGGATCTCGGCGCACGCGCGGCCGTCGATCAGGCACTGTCGCGTCTGGTGCGGCAAGGGACAATCCGGCGAGTGCGACGGGGGATCTATGAACTGCCGTGGGTCGGCAAGTTGCTGAACGAACCGATGGTGCAGTCACCCGACGACCTGGTTCAGGCGTGGGCCAGGAAGAACGGCCTGCGGGTCGTGCCATCTGGGGCACACGCTGCAAACTCGCTCGGACTTTCCACTCAGGTGCCAGCGAAGATCGTCTACTACACGAACGGCCGAACGCGGGGATTGAAGCTCGGCCCCTACTCCGTCAAGCTGCTGAATCGTGGGCCGAAGACGATGGACGTGGGCGGCAGGATGGCCCCGCTGGTTTTCCAGGCCCTACGCCATCTGGGCCGCGGCGGCGTGACGCCGGAAGTCATCGACCGGTTGCGATTGGCCGTCTCCCCGAGGACAAGGCCGAACTGAAGGACAACATCGGCTACGCTGCCGCCTGGATGATCCCTGTGATCGAACAGGTCGCTAGGACCGAGGGGAACTGATGGATCGGATATCAAGCTTGATGCCATCGACCCCCAGACGGTCATCTTCAACTATCCACGCAGCGAGTTGGCCGGCAGCCTTCCGAAGATCATCCGTCCTGCGATTCGCCTGGAGATGGGGGCACGCTCTGACGACTGGCCAGCGGAAGCGCGAGAGATTCATCCCTACGCAGCCGAAGCCTTCCCTGCGGCATTTTCGGCAGCGGCTTGCCAAGTGCGGGTTTTGGATGCAACGCGAACCTTCTGGGAGAAGACCTCGATCCTGCCCGCCAAATACCATCGCCCGGCTAACAAGCCCCTGGCGGCGGGCATCTCACGGCACTACTACGACCTCAACCAGCTTGCAGGGCAGGAGATCAGACGGCAGGCACTGAAGCGCGGCGATCTTCAGTTTCAGCCATCCCGCTACCTCTCTTAGATGTAAACACCGGTCGGAAAACGTGGCGCAGCCGGGGCCTGCGTAACCGTCGAAAAACGTGGCGCTCTTGACCTTGCGCGGGCCGGGGAATTCAACAGGACCCTTTTCGAGGGAGAATATTCTGGTTTGCGCAACTGCGAACCGCGTCTGCGAACTTGCGCAAGTCGCTTCCAACCGGTGCTGTGCGGCGGTTTCAGGGATTTGGCCAGTCACCGCCCTGCCCCGCGCGTCGCCGCCCGCCAATCCGCACTGCCGCTCGCCTGCCTGATATCTCTGCACGGATATCTCCCCGTGCAACGGTGCCGTATAATAGCCCCGTTGGCCAGACGATAACACAGCACCTTTTTGTACGTAGAACATCGAAAAGAGGATGCCAGTCGTCGAGGAAAAAAGCCTCGGCCTGGGAGTACCTGCGGTTGGCGAACTGATATTTTCGGCGGCCACTCGGTAGATAATCGCGGGGCATCGTTCGTGGCGACTGCCGGGCCTAGATGTGCCCGCAACTGCCGAGATTTATTGTCGGTTGGTCAACAGCCTGGAGAATGATTCGTGAGTGAAGGACGTGAGTGGGCAAGCCGCTTGGAGCAATTGGGGCTGGCCGTGCGGCGGCATGTCGTTGGTCTAAGCGATTCGGAGGGTGTCGATCTAGCCTTACCGGTGGCCTTCGAAGGTGGCGACACGGTATTTGCCCTGGATCGTCTGGTCGAGCCGGTGATCACCCGCGAAATTGACCTGTGGCCTCCGGACTTTAAGCCGCTGTTGCTCATCGCCGAAGGTCTTGGCACAGATGGACGCCGCCTGTTTGGCGATGCTGACGGTCCACCCCGTTTTCGGCTCATCGTGGATCCCATCGACGGCACGCGCGGCCTGATGTACGACAAGCGATCGGCCTGGTTCCTGGCGGCTGTGGCGCGCGACCGCGGAGACAAAACCGGCCTGGCAGAGACGTTTGCCGCCGCCATGGTGGAACTCCCCACGAGCAAACAACTGTGGTGCGATTCTTACGTCGCCACGACCCAGGAAGCAACCCGTGGCCGCAGGAGCAAAGTACTTGGCGACGACCCGCGGCCGCTACCCGTAAGACCGAGTGCGGCCAGCAGTTTGGAGTTCGGCTTTGCCCAGGTCGCGAACTTTTTTCCCGGTACCAAGGTGCTGGCTGCGGAACTCATGGAGCGGATCGTCGCGGAGACCCTGGGCAGTGTCCAGCCTGGCCAGGGATTGGTCTTCGACGATCAATACCTTAGTTCGGGTGGCCAAATGGCGGAGCTGATGAGTGGGCACGATCGTTTCTGCTGCGATCTGCGGCCCTTGTTCCACGACATCCGGGAGAACGATTCAGGGAAGGGTTCCGGTCGCGCCGTGCGCGGCCTTGAATGCCACCCCTATGATCTGGCCGGGTGGCTCGCCGCGCGGCAAGCGAGTGTGCTGATCACCGACGGTTTTGGCGACCCGCTGGACTGCCCCTTGGACGTCCACACGGGTGTCCACTGGTGTGGATACGCGAATGCGAGGATTGCCCAACAAGTCCAACCTGTAATTGCGCGATGGCTGCAGGAACACAAAATAAGCAGAAGGGGCTAGAATATGCCCAGTGAACCCGAAGAGAGGAAAGTGGGGATGTCCCGTGAACCTGAAGTAAAGGAGTTACTTGACCAGGGCACAACGGCTCTGGACGGGGGCAATTACGACTTGGCGATCCGCTGTTTTACCGAGGCCATCCACTTCGATCCGAAGTACCTCCAGGCCTATTACCACCGCGGTCTGGCCTACGGGGGAAAGGGTGAGCTCGACAAGGCCATTGCCGACTTCGCCGTGGCCATCCGGCTGAACCCCAAGGATGCCGAAACGTATTACGCCCGCGGCGTGGCGTACGGGAGGAAGGGCGAGTTTGACAAGGCCATCACCGACTTCAACGCTGTCATTCAACTGGACCCGACCTACGCTCAGGCATACTGCGGCCGAGATTTAGCCCATCAGGGGAAGGGTGGACTCGACCAGGCCATTGCCGGCTGCACCGTGGCCATCCAACAGAACCCCAGAGATTTCGAAGCGTATTACGCCCGCGGCGTGGCGTATGGGAGGAAGGGCGAGTCTGACCAGGCCATTGCCGACTTCAGCGAGGCCATCCAGTTCAAGCCACAATTCGCCCAGGCTTACTACGGCCGCGGTTTGGCCTACTGGGAGAAGGGTGGGCTCGACCCGGCCATTGCCGACTTCAGCGAGGCCATCCGACTCGAACCGAATAATGCCGGGGCGCACTGGATCCGAGGCAACGCCTTCGTACGGAAGGGCGATCTTGGCAAGGCGATCGCGGATTACACCGCGGCCATCCAACTTAGCACTCCGAGCCCTGCTCGCCGCCTTTCGTCCCAGGGCTCAAGCGTTCTTTCCAAGCCCGCGGAGAAATCACTATGAGCTAAATCGAGTTGGCTGGCGTTGGGCCGGGCCTCATCGTCGCCACGGCCCTATCGATCCCGCACATTCGGGTGGGCAAGGCCCTCAAATCGCTGCCCAAGAAACCGGCCACGCGCAGTGAACCAACAATCTGGAATTTATTCAGGTTCGTTTCGTGCTTCCGTAGGCGTGGAAGATCTCACCGAGGACAGCGAGGAAGTCCGGAACAGGAAACTCCGGCCGAAAGAGTGTGTGCTCGCGAAGGCGAATCACGCCGATACTCGTCGGCTCGGCAAAATCCCTGCGGATGATTTTGCGGGCTGCCTCCACGTGATCGTTTCTGCCGTACAGGTTGCCCAAGCGGAGCGACTCCTGGTACTCGGATTCAACCTGCATGGCGATGATCGTGTAAAGATCGAGTGCGTGGTGCCGGCCGAGGTCCTTGTCCTCGTCCTCCTTGCGATCGCGAAAGGCAAAGAGCTTCATCATGAGGTACGTGAACGGTTGGGGCACGCTGATTTGCACCTCGGCAGGCTCCCCATTGGAGCGGTTCCCGGAGATTGTCAGCACAGCTGGCGACTCGTCGAGGTGAACGGCTTCTTCCACTGTAGGGGCGTGATGCTTGATGGGGCCGATGGGCCGGGCACGGACGCCTTTGACCTGGAGACGTTCGCGGAATTGCCCCAGTGGGCCGACGAGCCGATCAACCTTGATCTCGCGGTCCTGGCCCTGCAAATCGAAGTGCTTGTTCCACGGCATGTACATGGCCCCCGGCACGGCCTCGTAGTCGAGCCGTTCCAAGGCGGCGGCGACCGTTTTCATGCTTTCGAGATCGCAGTGCATATCAGCGCGAAGGAAGAGGTCGAGATCGTTGGTGGCCCGCGGCATGGGCAGTTGCGAGAACAGCGTTCCCTCGCGCGTCTGATCGAGCCGCATGCGCTTTCGAGTACCAGCACGTTTGGCACGCCACTGGCTGAGTCCTTCCCACGCTTTGCCATATTCTCCTTCGGCCTCCTTGCTCCAGGCTTGTCGCCGCCACACCTGACCGCCACTTTCCGGCGGTTGGCCGCCATCGACCACCGCCGGCCAGCCACTCGTCCGGGTTCTGGCTCCTTGGGGTCTCATAGAAAACACCGCGATCGGATAACAGTGCCAAGAAGACATGCCTATCCCGGCCGAGCACGACCATGGGTACATGCTGCCCGACATGGTGCCTGCGGGATTAGGGCATGCCACCCGTCATCCCAATCGGTGCAGCCGGCATAAACGGCTGTCGCTGGCCGAATCGTCGTGGTCGTCGGCCGGCCGGAATGTTCACAGTGCTGGGGGCGAATTATAATGGGTGTAATGCAACACTCACATCACTCTTTCCAACGGGCTAAGGGCTTATCCATGAGCGGTTCCTCTCTCGAACAGGCGATCCAAAACAAAACGGC
>CAZTPX010000114.1:0-30798 GCA_964615095.1 uncultured Planctomycetaceae bacterium
TGACCGACGAAATCGTGGCCGGCGCCGACACTTTGGGCGCATTGATCATGGGACACGCTTATAATTCATGGTGGACCGGCAGCATTCTTTCCATCGAGGAATCGCGGCAACTGGTTCCCAACCAGAATGCCACCACCATGCAGGTTGCTTGTTCGGTGGTCGCGGCGGTATCCTGGATGATTGAGAATCCGCAGCGTGGCGTTTGCATCCCCGACGACCTCCCGCACGAATACATCCTCGAGCGAGCCGCCCCGTACCTGGGCCAATGCCTGTCCATTCCTTCCGATTGGACGCCATTGAAAGATGCGATGGATTTTTTCGGACTTGGTCCCCGGCGGGTGCGCACCCCGCGAGACCCCTGGCAATTCAAAAACTTTCTCCTCTGAACGGAGCGCGATACCTATATGATCAAACGGACGATGTTGCAGGAACTTGCCAAGGAGCATGGGACCCCGCTATTTATCGTCGACCACGACGTCCTGCGCCAGAACTACGCGCGATTCAAGAAATGTCTGCCGCGCGTGCAGGCATATTATGCGGTGAAGGCAAACCCCGACCCGGCCATCGTCAAGACGTTCTACGAAGCCGGCACCAGTTTCGACGTGGCGTCGATGCCGGAGTTCGACATCGTCTACCAGTACGTCAAGACCCTGCCCGAAAAGGAACGGCAGGGCTACATCTGGGACAAGATCATCTACGCCAACCCGATCAAGGACCAGAAAACTCTGCAGAATTTGGACCAATACAAGCCGCTGGTGACCTACGACAACGTGGATGAGATCCACAAGGTCCGCCGCTACGCGCCCCATGCCGGCCTGGTGCTGCGGATCCGGGTGCCCAACACGGGCGCGATGGTCGAGTTGTCGTCCAAGTTCGGCGCCAGCCCCGGCGAGGCCGTCGATCTGATCAACGAGGCCCACGACGCCGGGCTGGTGGTCGAGGGCTTGAGTTTCCACGTCGGCAGCCAGACGACGAATTTCGACAATTTCGTGCAGGCCTTGCAGATTTCGTCAGAGATTTTCCACGAGGCCCGTTTGCGGGGCTACGAGAAGTTGAACCTGCTGGACATCGGCGGCGGCTTCCCCGCACCCTACGACGAGAACGTGCGGCCCTTCGAAGACCTGGCCCGCACGCTCAACAGCGAGTTCGACCGTCTCTTCCCCAAGCAAATCGAGATCCTGGCCGAGCCGGGACGTTTCCTGGTGGCCACGGCCGCCACGGCCGTGATGAAGATCATCGGCCGGGCGGTTCGCGAAGGCAAGCGCTGCTATTACATCGACGACGGCGTGTACCACACCTTCTCCGGCATCATTTTCGATCACTGCCGCTATCCCGTCCGCTCCTTCAAGAGCGGCCCCACGCAGATCTGCGCGGTCTTCGGCCCCACCTGTGACGCATTGGACACCGTCTCGCTGGCCGAAGAACTTCCCGAGCTGGATATCGGCGATTTGTTGTATGCCGAGAATATCGGCGCTTACAGTGCGGCCTCGTCGACTTGGTTCAACGGTTTTCCGCCGGCCAAGGTCCTGCACATCAATCAGTGAGAGGCTATCCGGCCAATCTTGGACAACCGAATGCCTTACCCCACGTCGCCCAAGTCCAATGCCTTGCCGTAACGCGCCAGCATCCGCTGCCGCAAGGCCAGGTTCTGCGGCAACTTCAACTCTGGGTCGGCGGCCACCAAGGCCAGGGCGTCGCGACGGGCCTCGAGCAACAGATCGGCGTCGCGGAACAGGTCGGCCACCCGCAAGGGCGGCAGGCCGTGCTGCCGCGTGCCGAACAACTCGCCGGGACCGCGCAGACGGAAATCGATCTCGGCCAATTCGAAACCGTCGGTCGACGACTCCAACGCCTTCAGCCGCTGCTGGGACTCCTCGCTCTGCGGCGCGGCGAAGACACAGCAGAAACCCGGGTGCTTGCCGCGGCTAATGCGGCCCCGCAGTTGGTGCAGTTGCGCCAGGCCGAAACGCTCGCCGCTCTCGATCGTCATCAGTGTGGCGTTGGGCACGTCCACGCCGACCTCGACTACTGAGGTGGAAACCAGCACCTGGATCTCGCCCTGGCGGAAGCGCTCCATCACGGCGTCTTTCTCCTCGCTCGTCATGCGGCCGTGGATCAGACCCAGGCGAAAGGCCTCCAATTCGCCGTTGGCCAGCGCCTCGTAGGTCTCCTGCAGGCTGACGGCGGACAACTGCTCGGACTCCTCCACCAGCGGCACGACCACGTAGCCCTGCCGTCCTTCCACAAGCTTCTTGCGGACGAACTCCCACCAGCGTTCGCGCCGTTGGTCGTCGGCCAGGTAGGTGTGGACCTTCTGCCTGCCTGGCGGACTGTCGCTCAAGAGAGAAACGTCCAGGTCGCCGAAGAGCGTCATGGTGAGCGTGCGCGGGATGGGCGTGGCGGTCATCACCAGGTAATGCGGATCGGGGCCCGAGTGCTTGAGCATGGCCCGCTGCCGCACACCGAACTTGTGTTGCTCGTCGATCACCACCAAACCAAGCTTGGCAAAGCGGACGTCTTCCTGCAAGACGGCCTGCGTGCCAACGACCAGGTCGATCCGGCCAGCGGCAATTTCTTCCAGCACGGCCGCCCGCAGCCGGGCCGGCATGCCGCCGGTCAGTTCCGCGCGGCGGACCTGGCTGCCGGTGAGGAACCGCCGGAGCGTGAGGGCATGCTGGCGGGCAAGGACTTCCGTGGGGGCCATGAGCACGGCCTGGTGCCCGTGGGCTACGGCCAGCAGCATGGCGTACAGGGCCACCACCGTCTTGCCGCTGCCCACGTCGCCTTGCAAGAGGCGGTTCATGGGCCGCGACTGGCCCATGTCCGCCCCGATGTCGGCGATCGCCTGCCGTTGACCCTCGGTGAGTTCGAAGGGGAAGAGGCGGAGGATCCGCGCGTTGATCAAGGCCGTGGCCTCCAGCGGCGGGGCCTGCCGCAGTTCGTGCTGCTGCTGCCGCTTGACGGCCAGCGCCAGGCCCAAGAGGAAAAGCTCCTGGTAGGCCAGCCGCCGCCGCGCGCCGGCCAATTGTTCGGCGTTGTCCGGGGCATGGATCTGTTGGATCGCGCGGTGCAGTGGCCAGAGGTTGTGGGCCTGGAGGTACTCGTCGGAAAAGATCTCTTCCAGCAGGGAGCCGAAGGCGGCGACCGTCTCGCCCACGATCTTCCGCATCTGCCATTGCTGCACGCCCTCGGTGAGCGGATAGACGGGCAAGATCCGCCCCTGCGGCTCCTCGCCGTCGTCGCCCAGCCAATCGACCTTGGGATGCGACATTTGCCAGACCAGGCCCTCCAGTTTGGGCTTGCCGGCGAACACGACCCGCTGCCCGACCTTGAACTTCTCCTCCATGAAGGGCTGGTTGAACCACAGCCCGCGGAGATGCCCGTCGCTGGAGCGGATCAGCACGCCCAACACGCAGCGGCCGGGGCGGCTGCCGCGGAGTTCCACGTCTTCGACGACGCCGCAGACGCTTTGCAGCTTGTCTTCTTCAAGCTGCTGCACGGTGCGGAGGTCGGTCAGGTCCTCGTACGTGCGCGGAAAGAAGAAGAGCACGTCGCGGGCCGTTTGCAGTTCCAGACGCAGGAGCGCTTCGGCCCGTTGCGGTCCCACGCCTTTGAGGAATTGCACGGGCGTGGCGAGCAGTTCGGCGGGAGATTTGTCGAGAGTGGCCATTGAGATATTTTATACCAAGCCGCTCACCGCGCGAAGAACGCCGCGTCGGGCCGCGTGTCGATGGGGCCGAACTGCCGCGGCACGCTCCACGACTTGCGATTGTCCGGTTTCCGGGCGGCGATCCACGTGCCCAGGCGCACTCGCAGTCGCTCGAGGCTCGCGGGCGAGAGACGCTCGTAGCACATTGTGCCGGCATCATCCTCGGAGGTCTTCTTGAGCAGTCCGTCGAGGCCCAGATCCCGCTGCAGGGCATCGGCCACGGCGCGGCGGTCGTGGCCGGCCAACTGCGTGAAGATGGCCACGTACTCGACAAGCTGCTGGCCGTGGCAAAAAGCCATGAGCCGCAGGCTGGGCAGCGGGCCTTGCTCGGTGGGATAGAACAGGCAGGTCTGGTCCGGCTTGGTCCACGACTGGGCGGTGCCGATCGTGTTCCAAGGCACGACACCGTCCGCCCCCAGGCACCAGGCGTCCAGGCACCAGGCGGAACACTGGAGGTTCGACGTGCCGATCTTGTTGGGGCTGCCGTAGGTGAAGACCTTCTGCCCGTAGCGCGCCTGCCGCGCCAGGACGCGATCGCGATACGTCCGCAGCGCTCCGCCAATGACCTCCACGCCGCAAATGCCGTCCAGCAGGTCCCGCTGCCACTCGGGTCGCGAGATATCGCAGCGGAAGACGAGATTCTGCTCGCCTTCGGTCGCCGAGAGAAACTCGCGGCCGAAGCGCCGCAAGGCCCAGAAGTCCTGCGTGTTGAACGGCTCATCGAAGATCCAGGGCGCGGAGCAGCCCGACCATTTGTTTTGCGTGGCCTTGAAGAAGACCTTGTCGTTGAGGTAGAACTCGAAGGTCGTGTCCGCCCAGCCCTTGTCTTTGATGTGCCGGGCAATTTGCCGGCTGGCTGCGCGGAACTCGGCCCAGTAGCTTTCGGGGTAGGCCTTCTCGATCCAATAACCGCCGCGATAGGCGCGCTCGTGGTCCATGGGCCAGTTCTCGTTTAGCGGCAGATAGAACTCCTCGACCGGCATCCGCCCGCGCGGCAGATCGGCAAAGGCCGAACCGTCCAGGAGCGGCCCGAAGCGGCGGTCCCAGGCGGTCCAGTCCCAAGATCCGCCGGCCGTTACTTTCGGCGCGCAGCCGTCATGGACCTTGCCCTGCCACGAGTAATGCAGGCAATTCAGGCAACTGCGATGCTCGTGGGCCAGGCGGTAATAGGCGGTCTCCTGCTGTTCGGGAAGGCCGTAAGCGTTCATCTGGGGAATGAAGGAAAGCTGCTCGGGCAGGGCGAAGTCCCAGACCTCCAGGGGCACGTCGCATCCCTTGGCGATCCGGATAGTACACGACCCGGCCCGGGCCGACTTGGGAACGAAGACCTCCGCCAGCCAATGCCCTGCCCGGCGATGGCGATCGGCCCGTTCGGGAAGCGACGGCTCTCCGGAGGCATCACAGGGCACCAATGCATCGCCGTGGGTCTCGACGGAGAACAGCTTTGCCGAGATCCCGTTTGGCACGCGCAGTTCGGGTTTTACTCCTGCTTCGGCCCGCAGATCCAACCAGACCGTCTCGCCCCGCGCCGCGCGCAGCACCGCCAGCGGTCGGCCGAATAGATCGCCGACGGCCATCGACCGCGCGGGCGGATTCTCTTCGGCAGTTACGGCGAGCGAAGGCAAATCGATCTTCTTCGGCTCGGCTCCGTGTGCGGCATCGCCCGCCTGCGGAGCAGGCGCAGCGGATGCTACCGGCGGGCCGTCCGCCAGCCAAACCTCGAATCGCGGGGCCACCGCGGCGTTCTGGTCCTTGGAAAAGAAGAAGCGATTGGGCAGCGGCCGCCAGTGGAAGGTTTCGCCTTGGCGGGTCCACTCGTGGCCCACGTCGTCCATCACGACGAATCCGTGACTGCGCCCGTCGATCCGCGCCTGGATCACAGCCGGATCGACGGGGATCGACTGCCACTCGTCGGCATCGGGCGCCGAAGCGTCGGCGAATCTCCAGATGGAGCCGCCGTTGCCCAGGATGACCGAGGTGATATCCGGCTGAGTGCCCGACATGCGGAAACACGCCGCGCCGGGCAGCTTGGCGTAGTTCGTCCCCGCGCCTTCCTCCCAAGGGACGGAGATCGTCGAGACGGTCACCCGCCAGAGTCGTTCCCCAGATGAATGGTTCAAGCGCAGAACGACCCGCTCGATTCGCCGGCCCTTGAGCGCGGAGAAGTCGCCGTCCAGCAGGCTGAACTCCTGGATGCCTTTGAACTTCAAGTGCGAGGCGGCCCCATTGTTCCCCTCCTGTTCCGCGCCCACTGATGAAATCCACGTATCGCGGGTCACGGGGATCGTAAGGTGCCGGCTCTCCGCGGCGAACGCAGAGATTGAAACCAGGAACAGGGCGACGGTCAAGGCGACAAGGATAAAGATTGTTGTCTTGTTCATGAAGTTCTCGCTTGATACGACGTTGGCGGACTGAATTAGCGGTAAAAGTCTGACGCTTGCGCCTCGTTCACACTGCAAGCGTTCCCGCCGGCCCTGTGCCGGGGGAACGCATGTTTGACCACTACCACCGACGGCAATCCCTCATTTTCGCTGCCCTTCGCGTGCCGCCGGCACGCGAAGGGCAGCGAGGAAAGGTTGCGCGCGGACGCGAGGGTAGTGGCCAAACATCGCTCCACTGACGCAGGGTCAGTGGGGGCGTTTACAGGCATAGTAATACGGCCGATGAACCCCCACGCCGCACATGACAGACTCGCCAACGGATCGAGTAGCTGACGGCGAAGCCGTTTCGCCGTAGGCGAACTCAGCAGCTACTCGGTGTTGGCGGTAAGTTCTGCGACTTAATCGCCAGTGATCGCCGAGGTCGGACGATTAAGCTCTCTCAGATAGGAATCGCGAATAACGGCCGTTTCTTGCTCTTCGCTCTTTCCGTATCGCTGCGCCAGCGCTCGCGCCACGTGCCGCGTAAAGTTGGAGATAATTATTCCCCAAGCCTTGGCTTCGTCGAGCCCTTGGGCTTCGTAAATCCCGATGTTGATCGACACATCCAGTTTCTTGTTAGCGGCCCAAAGACGCAACAACTCTGTCGCGTCGGGATCGCTCGCCACAGTCGTGGGTGGTTCAAGAGCTTTCATGTTGTCGAACAATTAGCCTCGCAAGGTTGAACGGGGTCTTGCTAGTCATCAATGTAGCTTGGCCAAGGGGAGGCACGGCGGTCGCCGCAGCCTGCCTTCTTGAATTGCGTTGAATCTCCAATCAGCTTACCATGCTTCCACGGCTTGCACCACGAGGCGGCGACTTGCACTGCCGCCATGCCGTGTTGGCCATCAGCCGTAGGAAGGTTCCTTGTTCAATGTTCCGTTTGTGAACTTCTGCAAAAAGTCCTCCAGTGATGATGCCACCTCAAGCCGGAGACGTTGGATGTCTGACAGAGACGCATCTTCCCCAATCACTTCATGCGAGAATAAGACCACGGGGTGTTGCCCCTCCGAAGTGGCGACGTTGGTATCAATGCAATAAGCATCGCCACACATGGTGCTAGCAAAGACAATGAAACCGTGCGGCGAAAGGGCACAGCCTGGAACGGCACCAGTGTTCTCGATAATCGCGTTCTGGATTGACCAGATGCGCTGCTTCAGTTCAATGCAACTCTTGGGTTCACATTGACGATACAAATCGAGAAGTTCGTCGGGAAAGCCCGCTGTTTGCGCACGCTTCAGGTCTTCTTCGGATGCGGGTTTGGGAACAGGAGAACCTTGCTCCTTGAGTTTGGCTATCAAATTACGGATCGCGTCTTTCATAGTCTTCCTCGGTTAACGGCCACGGCTGACGCCGCAGCCTCCACTTTCATACGGTGTGGATTTCCAGCAAGTCTATCAGTGTTTCCAGGCCCGCACCACCAAGCGGCAGTCGCGCAGCGACTTTGCGGCCGCGGCTTGTTGGCGGCCTGTCACGTTCGCTATCTCCTTGAATATGCCTTCAACATGGATTGAATGGTAACTTTCTTGCAAGGATCTTACGCAGATCATCTGTTGCCGCCAGGGCCGCATCCCGACGCTCTTGTCCAGTATGTACGCTTCGTATGATCGCGAGAAGTTTTGGGAGCACGAGTTCTATTTGTGCCTGTGTCTCTGAACCGGCCAATGCCCGCGCGGTAGCAAACAAAAGGGCGTAAACGTCCGCAACTCCGCAATCTCGATCATACACTCGATCAAGCGAGTCCAGCATATTTCCAAGTAGGCGTTCTTCGTCTTTGGGCATTATTCACCTGCAACGGATCGGCACCTGCCTCCGCCAACAATACTCCCGCCGCCGAAGCTGTCGGTATGAACGGTCCCGGTCTGGACATCCGGCCTTCTGGGTTGCGCGTGCAATCCATTGGAGACGGTGTGAACACCGCACCTCATGTTAGTCCTGTTCAGTAGCATCGTCAACGGCCTGGCACAAGAAACGCATGAGTCTGGGCCGAGGAATAACTTTCCAAGTTGGACATACTTCGGACCAACATGCCTACTCGGCAACGCCGAGTTAAGGCATGCCAGCCCACGTCGAACTTGTGACAGTCATTGCTTCGGCGGACTAAAGTCCACCCTACGGGTTCTTCTCGACTCCTAGCAGCTTGACAATGGCGGCCTTCAGCAAAGGCTCGGAACCGGGTCCCACGGCGGTGTCGGTCGGCTCGTAGCCGCCTTCCGCGAAGGCCTTGTCGGTGCAGACGTAGCCGGGTCCCAGGTCGGTGTAGGCGGCCACGGCCACGAAGTCACCCGGCGCCGACCGCTGCGCAAACAATTGATAATCGATGAAACATTCGCCGGGCAGATCGAGGATGTGTACGCGGCCAATCTGCAAACTGCTGAGGATCAGCGGCCGCTCGATGCGGTCGGCAAAGGCCAGGAACATAGCCCCCAGTTCCAACCGGTCGCCGGCCTCGATCTTCGCGTCGTCCATCCGCGCGCGGTTTTCGGCCGGCGTGCGTCCAGGCCCGGCATACAAGGGCAACTGCACATCGCTCGTCCGCCAGTTGATCGACTCGGCAGGTTCCCAATGCGTGGCGGCAATCGCCGCCTTCATGGCCGCCGTGAGCCGCTGGGCAAACTTGTCGCGCGTGGCCGGCGTGCCGTCGTTGTACTTGCCGACCAGGATATCGCCCGCACAGCCCGTGAAATAGACCTGGAATACGTTCTCTTTCTTTTCCAACGCTTCGCGCGCCATGCCCGGAAAATCGTACGTCACGCGCGGATCGTGGTAATAGCTTTGCGGATGGGTGGCGTAGTAGTGCAATCGCACCAGCGGCTTGTCGCCTTGGGCCAGCGTGATCGTTTTCAGCAGGGGATCGATCAGCCCTTCCGGCTCATCCCGCAAGAACAGGTCCTTGCCCTTGACGAGGCTATAGCGGGGATGGTGAACTTTTCCATCTTTCTCGATCAGTCGCCGCGTGGAGGCCACGCGGTCCACTTTGCCCTCGCCGCTGCCGATACGATCGAACGGCTGCAACCGATCGAGTGACTGCTTCACGGCAGCCCCTAGCCGGTCGGCCATTTTCTCGAAGAATGTCAAGTCCGGGCAGGCCGGCGGCTGCCTGGTCTGCAATAGCAGCCGGTAGGCGTCATTGTCGGCGAGCGGCGCTGTGTGTTGGTGGATCGTGTGTACCGCGACCCGCGCCGGATCGGTCCCCGCGCCTTCGGCCGCCTTGCGGCGGAAGAGGTCGTAGGTCGAGTTGCACATCCCGCACCAGTCGATGGCACACAAGACATAGCGGTGTTGGCCATCGTCGAGTACGATGCCCTTGGCCAAGAGGGGATGCTCGATCCGCTCCAGCGGTTTGAAAGTCGGCGGGTAGGTGAGGAATCCCAGCGGCGGTGTGACCTCGCAGCGGAACGTGGCCACGCGGAGCTCGGCCGCTGCGATAGGACAAAGAGGCGTCCAAATCCAGGCCGCGGCAAGGGCGGCCGCGCAAATCCATCGGACAGAAACAGAACGCATGTGACCCTCCTAAATTCGTTGACGACGGTTGGAAAAACTACGGTTTCTGGCTCGGCTTGAGCAGGCCCTGGCCCCGCAGCCAGGCGATGCACGACTGTGTCCAGGTGGAGCAGGGATGGTCGCTCGCGCGCACGCCGAAATCGTGGGCGGCCGTGGCATAGACGTGCAGCTCCGCCGGCACGCCGGCACGCTTCAAGGCCAGATAGGTAACCACGCTGTGTTCCGGGCTGCTGATGATGTCGTCGCCCCCGTGCGCAAGAAAAATCGGGGGCGTCCCGGCGGGGATGTGCAACCAGGGCGCGAGTTCCTGCTTGTCCTTCACCTTCAGATAGCCCGGATAGCAGAGCACGGCGAAGTCGGGTCGGCAACTTGTTTCATCGACGGCGTCGATCGGCGTGTATGTCCGTTTCTCGAAACGTGTGGCCGTGGCCAGCGCAAGGTGGCCGCCTGCCGAAAAGCCAATGATGCCGATCTGTTTCGGGTCGATTCCCCACTGTCCGGCCTTGCTCCGTACCAGACTGACGGCGCGTTGAGCATCGAGCAAAGGGCGTCGGGCCGGCTCGGTTTTCACCTCGTCGGACTGCCGGGGCACGCGGTACTTGAGGATGATACCGGTGATGCCCTGCGAATTCAACCAGGCGGCGACCTCCTCACCTTCCAGTTGCCAGAAGAGGTTCCAATAGCCGCCCCCGGGGCAGATCAACATTGCCGTTCCGCTCTCCTTGTCTTTCGCCGGCCGATAGATCGTGATCGTCGGCCTGCTGACATTGGTCACCATCCGCGTAGGCTCGGTGACCTCGACCTGCTTGTGGTCCAACTTCGGCGACATGAGGACCTTCTCGGCGCCGATGTTGCCGATGTCGTCGGGCGCCTTGCCCGGCCAAAGCTCCACGACGAGCGGATCGGCGGCCAACAGGGGACAGGCCGCGCAGAACCAAGCGACTAGGAAAAACGCTGACAACCGCATGATGATTGCTCCTGGGATGAAAGATCAAATACGATACTAATTCAAAACAGCGGCTCCCGCAACCGCTCCAGGGTCACGATTCCGATCGTTTCGCCGCGGGAGTTGACCACCTGGGCCAGACTGTCGCCGCTGCTTTCCAGACGCATCAGGGCGGCCAGGTGAGAACTATCCTCGCGGATTTCGGGCAGGGGGCGAATGGGGGCCAGGTCGTCGCCTTCGTGCAGCCGTAGGTCGATGACCCGCACGTAGCCGGTCAGCCGCCCGGAGTTGTCGGCGACGGGGATCACGGCCGCATGGTTCCGCTCGGCCAGGCGGAGCACGGCCTCTTTGCCCATGTCGGCCCGGGCCTGCACCGTCGGGCCCGGCAAGGCCAGGAACTGCCGCACGGGCTTGCGGGCGACAGCCAGAATGCCGTGGGCCAGGCTCTGCTGCGCGGGGTGCAGGATGCCGGCCTCATGCCCTTCGGCCAGGATCTGTCGCAACTCCCGCTGGGCCAGCACCAGGCGGGTCGGTTCTTGTGAGGAGCCGGTTACACGGCCCAGCAAACGGCCCATCACCCAGAGCAGGCCGGCCAAGGGAAAAAAGAGGACGACGAAGCAGAGGAACAGCCCGCCGCCCCGCCGCAACAAGCGGTTCGGCGCCTGAAGAAAGAGGTTCTTGGGCAACAACTCGCCGTAGACGAGTACGATCGGGGCCAGGACGATCGAAGCAATGATTTCGGCCGCCTCGGGACGCGGAAACACATGGCCCATGGCAATCACCGCGGCCAGCGAGATCAGGTAGTTCGCCACGCTGTTGCCGACTAGGGCCGTGGCCACGAACAGCGCCGGGTGGTTCGTGAGCAGCAAGAGGCCGCGGGCAATGCGGTCGCCGGCCATGGCGTCCAACACTAAACGCAGCCGCGTGGCCCGATAGAAGCCCGTCTCCGACCCGCTGAAGAAGGCGCTGAGAAACAAGCCGAAAATCCCCATGCCCAGGGCGAGCCAGATCATGCGCTCTCCTCCCTGGCCGCGGGCATGGTCAGTTCAATCAGCAACTGGCCGCGCCGCGGCGCGTCGAGGATCTTGAAATGGAATGGCCCCCACTGGCACTCGTCGCCCGTTTCCGGCAGCCGCTCCAATACTTCCTGGATGACGCCGGAGAGCGTGACGCTTTGCGCCGCCGGCTTTTCGATCTGGAAATAGCGAGCCAGGCGGCGCACGCTGGTCATGCCCGTGACGTGCCAGACGCCCGGCGCGAAGGGCCGGATGGGGTCGCGGCGCAAGAGCCGCTCGCTGCGGCTGGGCGCGCCGCTGAAGAGCGTATCGAGGATATCATCGAAAGTGAGGATGCCGATCGTTTCGCCGAACTCGTTGACCACGGCCGCCACCTCCCGCTTGCGCCGGCGCATCAACTCCAGGACGTCGGCCACGTGGGTCGACCAGGGCACGTAGATCACCGGTTCGGCCAGCAGGTCCAAGGGACCGTCCGGTATCCGCCAGACATCGTCCAAAGCG
This sequence comes from uncultured Planctomycetaceae bacterium, assembly GCA_964615095.1. Lineage (GTDB taxonomy): Bacteria > Planctomycetota > Planctomycetia > Pirellulales > Thermoguttaceae > JANXQG01. The sequence continues at coordinate 12,094 of CAZTPX010000114.1, forward strand.
ATAGCCGCAGCTACCTCTTCGCTGTCGGCTTCCGTCACCAGAAGGTAACCGCCTGCCGGCGGCCGGGCCTTCAAGTCGGCCAAGGTCACTGGCGGATGGTAGGAAACAAACTGCGTCCGTGGCCGCATCAACTCTTCGGCACGAACATCGGAAAGCATGACGATGCTTTCCAGCACGCGCTGTTCCTGTTCGACGAACGAGGTATCGGTCTTGGAAAGTTTCACGGCCCGTTCGAGGTCGCGCAGATGCAGGTACGGCTCCGGCTGAAACGTCGGCCAGAGCAGGCGGCGCGTGAGCAGCGTGGCCAGGCGGAAAACCGGCAAGAGCGGGCCGACCACGCGGACTGTCACAGCCAGGGGAATCGCCAGCCAAACGGCAAGCCGCTGCGGCTGTTGAACGCCCAGGCTCTTAGGGAGCATCTCACCGAAAACGATGATCGTCACTACCGAGCCTACGGCAAATATGCCTGCCGCTGTCGTCTGCCCGGCCTGTTGCGCCTGCAGGCTGATGATCGAACCGATCGTGAAGAACGACAGGTTCATGAGCAGGTTCCAGAAGAGTACGGCCGTCAGCAAGCGGTCGGGATCGTCCAGCAGGCCGGCGATGATCTGCTGGGCCTTGGATCCCTTGGCCAGTTCCTTCCGCTGGGCCTTGCGCAGCGAGAACATGGCCGCCTCGCTGGCCGAAAAAAAAGCCGAGCAGAGCAGCAAGAGGGCCATCGTCAGCAAGCCGGAAAGGAGCATTCGGCGCTAGGGGTTAGGTAGAGATGACGAAACCGGAATGACGAAGAAAGAATGACGAATGACGAAGAAAGAATGACGAATGACGAAGAAAGAATGACGAATGACGAAGAAAGAATGACGAAGAGAGAATCGCCGCCGCACACTTCGTCATTCGTCATTCGTGCTTCGTCATTCATTCGGTGGTTCTTCCCGTTGTCTCGTCGAACTCATAGATGGCGGGGACCAGGATCGCGGCAGTGGTGAATCCGTAGGCCGCGGCGGTGATCAACAACACGATGAGCATGTCGCCCTGGTCGCCGCGGAGGAAAGTTGTGATCGAATAGAAGGTGGCCAACGGGCAGGCGAAGGAGGCCAGGCCGATGGCCCGCGAGGGGTTCTTCGCACCCAGAGTCATGTAAAGCCCCATGCCACCGCCGACCATGAAGGCCAGAAACGGCTGCAATTGGGCGTTAAACGATCCGCTGAAGGCGACCATGATCCGCATGCACGTGGCCACTCCCACGAAGAGGAAGAACACCGTGCCCAGACTGGTGGCGATCGCGCTCCGCGAATTCTCGTAAATCAAGCCGGCATGCAGGCCGACTACGGCGACGAAGACGTACAGCACGACCAAGCCGATCCAGAGATAAATCAGGTTCTCCAGGCTGATCTCGCCGCGCCAGCCGAGATAGCCGCACAGCAGCATGGGCAGCAGGACGATCTCCTTGGTGTTGTAGAAGATCCCGCCCAACTTGCCGAAGATGAATTCCTTGGGCGTGAGGTCGGAAACCAACAGCAGGTCGAGGGCTTTCGTATCGCGTTCGGCTGTTAGGGCGGTCACGGCCTGGGCGTTCACCAGCACGAGGCTCAAGAGCAGCATGGGCAACAAGGCCAACGCGCCTTGGGCAAGACTCATCCCTGCATGGCTTTGCGCGACCCGCCACAGGTTGCCGGCCGCCAGGGCGAACAGCGCCAGGAAGGTCAACCGCACGATGAGTATCTTCCGTCCATAAGCCCAGGTGCGGATCTCGCGCCACAGGACCGGATTGTCCCAAACTGCGCGGTGGGAAGCGGGGGAAAGAGGACGCGGGGACACGGGGACGCGGGGACGCGGGGACACACCATTCTCCGTGTCTCCGTGTCTCCGCGTCTCCGCGTCTTCCTCCCTGCTCCCTGCTCCCTGCTCCCTACCCTTGGACAGTTCATCCCGGCCCGACGCGTTCCAGGCCCTGATGCGGATCACGGCCAGGCCGTTGAGCAGCACGGCCAGGGCCGTCGCCACGCACAGGAACAGATAGATCGGTGAAGCAAGCCACTGCCAACCGGGAGCCAACGGCGTGCCGCTGACGTCCGGCCGCGAGGCCGCGAGAATCGCCTGCCACGGACTGACTGCCGTCGCCCAGGCGTGGGCAGGTAGTCCAGCCGGTGCATGTCCCAGTACGCCGACCGCCAGTATCTCGCCCAAGACCAGCCAGAGCACGAGGATCAACACGAACAGGGCCAGGGCCTGAAAGGTCTTTTCCCGCCACAGGGCCAGCGTCGAGCCGAGACTGCCGCAGACCAGAATGCTGGCTACCGTGACCGCCGCAGTACGGACGATCTGCTCCGCGGAAACCCCGCCTAACAACGACAGGAGGATGAAGACCGGCAGTCCGGCGGCGAACATCACCAGCACTTGCAACAAGCTGGCCAGCAATTTTCCCAGCACGAGTTCCCGGTTCGTGAGGTTGGTCAGCAGCAGGAGGACGAAGGTCCGCCGGTCCTTCTCCTGGGCAACCGCGCTCGCGGCCAGCATGGCCGAGAAGAAGACCGCCAGGGCCAATTGCAGCGGGGCGAGAATCTGGAACACCAGGCCGGCGAATTGCGCCAGGTCGCTTACGTCGCGAACGATCTGAGTGCCGGTCAGTACCAGCCAGGCCGTGCAGACCAACAGCAGCAAAGTCCCCGCATAGACGCTGCGGGCGATATAAATCCGCGTCCGCCGCGGGGCAATCATGACTTCGCGAGTAAAAACGGGACCGAGAAACAACCGGAGCTCTCCCTGGTGGAGGGGTGGGAATGAGATACTTCAATGATAACACAGATCGAGCGGGGGCGAATAGTCACGGGGTCCACCGGCTTTTCCCGGCCGCGTTTCTGATGTAAAATCTACTTGTACACTACTATTGAAAGAACTTACCAGGCCCGCACATGACTGGACCCGCGTTGAGGCCGGCATCTTTCACGGTTTTAATGCTGCGTGGCTTGTAGAGATTCGCAAGGCGTTGAACGGCGGCTTGGCTTCTACGCGTTGGCCGAACAACATGCCGGACGCGCCATCGCGGACATTCTGACACTTCACACCAGCCCTCTGGAAGTGTTCCAATCACCAGTAGTAACATGCGAGAACATTCGATGGACCATGTTGGCCGGCGCGAAAAGCTGCGAAAATTGTTGAAAAAAACTGGTGCTGAGGCCCTGCTGGTGACCAGCGTCCCGAATGTTACCTATCTCACTGGCTTTAGCGGTGATTCCAGTTATCTTTTGGTGACTCACGACAATCAAGTTCTGATCAGCGATGGGCGTTATGTTACGCAGATTGAGGAAGAATGCCCCGGCTTGGACATGAACATTCGCCGGGCCGGCATCTTGATTCATCAGCAAGTCATCAAGATCCTCCGCGCCGCGGGTATTTCGCGGTTGGCGATCGAGGCCGATTCGATGACTGTGGCCTTGCGGGAGCGAATCGCCGAAAAGCTCCCGAAGCTTCAGTTGGGTGCCACCGCGGGGATGGTGGAGCATTTGCGGCAAGTCAAGGACAGGGAAGAGCTTGCGCTGATTCGCCAAGCCATTCGCATTGCCGAAAAATCGTTTGACGTGCTCCGCGCTGCCCTGCGCCCCGAGCAATCGGAAAAGCAGCTTGGCGATGCCCTGGAGCATCAATTTCGCCTGTTTGGCGGCGACGGTCCGGCCTTTCCCTCGATTGTCGCCGTCGGGCCGCGCGCAGCCTTGCCACACGCAAAATGGACCGATCTCCGAGTTGGTGAGGGAAATATCTTGCTGGTGGATTGGGGAGCCCAATGGCGACTCTACAAGAGCGACTTGACGCGCGTGCTTATCACAGGTAAAATCTCGACCAAACTTCGTCGCGTGTATGAAGTTGTGTTGATCGCGCAGGCCCGGGCCATCGCCGCCATTCGCCCCGACGCACCGACCTCGGATGTGGATTCCGCTGCCCGCGGTGCTATTGCGGAGGCCGGTTACGCACGCCGCTTCAACCACGGCATCGGCCACGGGTTCGGCCTGGAGATTCACGAGTCGCCAAAAATGACGGGCAAGAGCACCGCAACGCTCAAACCGGGGATGGTCGTTACCGTGGAACCAGGGGTGTATGTCCCTGGTTTTGGCGGCGTCCGCATTGAAGACGACATACTCGTTACCCGTGACGGTCACGAAGTCTTGACGACCCTCCCCAAGAGGTTCGAAGAAATGGTGATTTCCTAGGTCAGCGTTTAGATTGATGGTGGTTTTTTTGCCCCGTGCGAATAGACTGGCTAAGATCCACCCTGCCAATGTATCGGGCTGAAGCCCACACTACACTAGGCGGACTAAAGTCCAACCTACGAATGATGGAAGAAAGGCCTGGTATGTCCGGTTCGACGCCTAACCAAGACATTTTCGACGTGCGCAGGGTCCGCCGCTTGGTCGAGCTTATGAAGGAGCACGACCTGAGCGAGATCGACATGCGCGAAGGAGAAACGCGGATTCGCCTTCGCCGTGGCTCCGACCCGGTGGTCAGCGTCGCCACACCGCGGGTTGCCGCGGCCCCGCTTGCCGCCCCGTCTGCGGCAGCCCAGGTCTCGGCCGCCGAGGGGCCCAAGGCCGAGGAAGCCCACATCGCCGTGATCAAGAGCCCGATCGTCGGCACCTTCTACGCGGCGCCTAATCCCGAATCGCCCCCCTTCGTCAAAGTGGGCGATCACGTCGGCGCCGAGACCACGGTCTGTATTGTCGAGGCAATGAAGGTTTTCAACCAGATTCCAGCGGAAGTGTCGGGCAAAATTACCGTCAGACTGGTCGAGAACGGCCAGTCGGTCGAGTTCGGTCAACCCCTGTTCAAAGTGGATACCCGCGGTTGATGTTCAAACGCATTCTGGTCGCCAATCGGGGCGAGATCGCCCTGCGGATCTTTCGTGCCTGCCGCGAACTGGGCGTGGAAACTGTGGCCGTCTTCAGTGAGGCCGACCGGGGCGCCGCCTACCTGGAAATGGCCGACGAGGCCTATTGCATCGGCATGCCCAAGGCCGCCGAGAGCTACCTCAAGATCGATCGCATCATCAGCGCCGCCGAGGTAGGCAACGTCCAGGCCATCCATCCGGGCTACGGGTTCCTTGCCGAAAACGCTCACTTTGCCGAGGTTTGCCGCGACTGCAACATTGCTTTCATCGGTCCCACACCCGAAGCCATGGCCATGCTGGGCGACAAGAACTCGGCCCGCAAGATGGCCCGTCTGGCCGAAGTGCCCACGGTACCCGGCAGCGAAGGACTGATCGAGAGCGAGGCTCATGCCTTGAAGTTGGCCCAGCAGCTTGGTTTTCCCGTGCTGATCAAGGCCTCGGCGGGCGGCGGCGGCCGCGGCATGCGCGTGGCCTTGAACGAGTTGGCCCTGAAATCGGCCTTGCAGCAGGCCCAGGCCGAGGCCGAGGCCGCTTTCGGCAGCAGCGAGATCTACCTGGAAAAGTACGTCGAGCATCCCCGCCACGTGGAGGTCCAGGTCATCGCCGATCTGCACGGCAACGCGGCACACCTTTGGGAACGCGACTGCACGATGCAGCGCCGCCACCAGAAGTTGATCGAGGAGAGCCCGGCCCCCAACCTGCCTGTCGAAACCCGCAAGGCCATGTGCGAAGCAGCCGTGCGGCTGGTGAAACTGGCCGACTACCAGAACGCCGGCACCGTCGAGTTCATCGTCGACAAGCATGGCAATTACTACTTCATCGAGATGAACGCCCGCATCCAGGTCGAGCACCCGGTGACGGAGATGGTTACCGGTATCGACCTGATCAAGACGCAGATTCTGGTGGCCGCCGGCGAGCCGCTGCCGTTCAAGCAGAAGGACATCGTCCATCGCGGCTGTGCGATCGAGTGCCGCATCAATGCCGAGGACCCGGACAAGAACTTCCGTCCCACGCCGGGACTGATCACGCGGATCCTGCCGCCCGGCGGGTTCGGCGTGCGCTTCGATTCGCACGTCTACACCGGCTATACGGTTTCGCCTTTTTACGACTCGATGATCGGCAAGCTGATCGTCCACCAACCGACCCGGGCGGAGGCCATCGCCTGCATGAAACGCGCCTTGCGCGAACTGCGGATCGAGGGCATCAAGACCACCATACCCTTGCAGGAAAAAATCCTCAACCATACGGCCTTTGTCGAGCATCGCGTCGACACCACGTTCATCGAACGGACGTGGAAGACCTGATACCCATGTATCCGGCACACTCCCTGTGCCGCGAACTGGCGGCACGCGGAGTGTGCCGGATACATTCCTTAACTTTGATGAATCGGAGCTTTCCATGAGCAGCACTTTATCTCGACCGCCGATGTTGGAGTCGAGCATTCGCCGCGTGGCGATCCTCTTTGCCGGCGGTCCCGCCCCGGCAGCCAACGCCGTGATCTCGACGGCCGCGGTCTCCTTCCTCCGCAACAACATCGACGTTATCGGCGTCCTGCACGGCTACTCGCACCTGATGGAGTACGCCACCGACAAGCCGCTGGTCGAAGGCAAGCACTTCATGCGCATCACGCACCAGACCTTGAAGCGCACGCGCAGCAGCCAGGGCATCATCATCGGCACGGCGCGGGCCAATCCGGGCAAGCTGGTCTCCGATCCGACCCACCTGCGCGATCCGGAACGCTCGGCGCCGCTGAAGACCGTCTACGACGCCTTGTGCTCGCTGGGCGTCGACGCCTTGATCTCCATCGGTGGCGACGACACCTTGAAGTCCGCCAACAAGTTCAAGATGTACCAGGAGACGCTGCCGCCCGGCAGCCGCCACATCCCCGTCGTGCATCTGCCCAAGACGATCGACAACGACTACATGGGCATCGATTTCACCTTCGGCTACTTCACGGCGGTCGAGTTCCTGGCCTCCGAGATTCGCAACCTGCTGGCCGACGCCGAGGCCAACCGGGCCTACTTCCTCTGCGAGTGCATGGGCCGCAGTGCGGGCTGGCTGGCCTATGGCGTGGCCATCGCCGGCGAGGCCAGCCTGGTAGTCAGTGTCGAGGACATCACCGGCAAGTACGAGACCAGCGAGGAGTCGGTCAATCCCAAGACGGGCCGCAAGGAAATCCGCCGCGTGATGGATCTCAATGAGGTGGTCAAGCGGATCGTGGCCACGATGCGCGTCCGCGAAGAGGCCGAGGGCAAGGAGTTCGGCGTGATCGTGCTGGCCGAGGGCCTGGCCGAACTGCTCCCCTATCAGCATATCGACGGCGTGACTCGCGACGAGCACGGCCACATTTCCATCGCACAGATCAACTTCGGCAAGCTCTTCGCCGAGCTCGTGGCCAAGGAGTATGCCAAGCAGACCGGCAAGAAGCGCAAGGTGACCAGCGTCCCGCTGGGTTACGAGAGTCGCTGCGCCCGGCCGCAGGCCTTCGACGTCATGCTCGGCAGCCAACTCGGCGTGGGCGCCTATCGGGCCTTGGTGGAGAAGCGGTTGGACGGCGTGATGGTTTCCATCCGCGGGCAGCTCGAGTTGAACTATGTGCGTTTCGACCAGTTGGTCGATCCGGCCACGCTGGTCACGGTCGTGCGCTACATCGAGCCCGGCAGCGATTTCCACCGCCTAGCGCGGTTCCTGGAAACGTACGTGAACGACTGACAGCTTTGAAACTCGGATAACATGCCTGTACGGTCCTGTCGTGCAGGCATGTTTCATTGGGCGAAACCGTAGGCGAACGTGAGTCCGGCCCAGTCCAATCGGTCTAATGACTGGCAAAAAGGGATTGCCCCATCGCGAAAATGGTATTATAATACAACATCGCGCAAGAGAATATCTCCGTGCTCGATTACCCGATCATTTGGGACTTGGACGACGACCCAGAAGGCAACGTCATGCATTGTGCCGAGCATGACGTTGCCAAAGACGAGGTCGAGGAGGTTTTCGAGAACGCCAGTGACGCCGATTTCAGCCGATCTTCTGGGCGTCCGGTAGTCTTCGGGGATACCGGCAGCGGCCGGCACCTGATGATCGTGTTCGAGATCGTCGATGACGACATGATTTACCCAATTACCGCGTACGATGTTCCAAGGAGGCGCCGATCATGACCACTCGCCGTATCAACCGCGATCGAAAACTTAGTCCTGAAGAGGCGGCCAAGTATCGTAAGATTCGCGCGCAAATCGCTGGCGAGTTGCCTGAGCTGATTACGCGGCATCACGACCGAATGGCCGCCTACGACCAATTTGCGGAATTGCTCCGGCAACTTCGCGTGGCAAGGGAGGAACGAGGCCTGAGCCTTGCGGAGTTGACGGAGTTGACCGGCATGGATCGCTCGGCCGTGTCGAAACTTGAAACCGGCCAGCGCCCCAATCCAACCCTTGACACGCTCGTTCGTTATGCCGAAGCCGTCGGTAAGCGACTGGTGGTCTCGCTAGCCGACGCCTCTTCTTGAGCACGGATTGGCCTCTTAGTGGATCAGGTCGTGCAGTGCCCGGCGCAGATCGGGAAACTCGTAGGCGAATCCTTGCTCCATGAGCCGTCGGGGGGCGCAGCGTTGACCGCTCAACGCCAGATCGGCGTTGATGCCCGCAAGCCAGCCGCCCACACGAACCGCCCATGAGGGAACCGGCGGGCTCCACGGCCGGTGGAGCGCGGCGCGCAACTCGCGCATAAACTGGGCGTTGGTAGCCGGTTGCGGCGAGGCAGCCACATAAACGCCGCGGAAATCGTTGCGATCGATCGCGTCGCGATAGATTCGCACGGCATCGGCTAGGTGCAGCCAACTGAGGTACTGCCGCCCGCGGCCAACGGCCCCGCCAAGGAACCAGCGCGCCAAGCCGGCCAACCAGGGAAAGGCCCCGCCCTCGCGGCCAAGCACGACCCCCAGACGCAACACCACGCGGCGAACGCCCGGCGTAGGGCTGTCGTCGAAAGCCTTCTCCCACTGCCGGCAGATCTCGCCCAAGTAACCGCCGCCCGCCACGGTCGATTCGTCGCATACCTTATCGCCCGCATCGCCATAGATTCCCACCGCGCTGGCCTGCACGAAGACCCGTGGCCGGCGGCGACAGCGGCGGACGGCCTCGCCAATCGCCTGGACCGACGCCACACGGGAACGGACGATCTCGCGGGAATTCGCCTTCGTGGGCCGGCAATTGATGCTCTTGCCGGTTAGGTTGACGACAGCCAGTGAGTCTTCCAGCAACTTCGCCCAATCACCGACGGTGGCACCGTCCCAGGGAACAACCGTGCCGCAGGAATTTCGCGGCCCGCGGCGGGAAAGAACGATCACTTCATAGCCATCGGCCAGCAGACGCCCGGACAGAGCCTGACCCACGAACCCACTGCCGCCGGCCAGAACGATCCGTTGAGGAGCCATAGTTGCTCTGGTTCGTAGGATGGACCTCCGCCCCCACAAAGCTATGCTTGCGGTCTACCCATCACGCGGAGCGCGACGCGCACGATTACCGCTTGGAGAACTGCGTCCCACGTCGTGCGCCGCGGAGACCGTATTTCTTGCGTTCCTTCATGCGGCCGTCGCGAGTCAAGAGGGCGTTCTCACGCAGCTTCTCCATGTCCTCGCCCGACTTCTTCAACGCCCGGGCGATCCCCAGCTTGCAGGCATCGGCCTGACCGGTGATGCCGCCGCCATCGACACGGATGATGATGTCGACCAGCTCGCGTTTGCCGGTCTGGTGCAACGGCGCCAACAGGGCGTTCTGGTGCGAGGTGTTGCGGAAGTACTCGTCATACGCACGGCTGTTGATAACGATCGTCCCCTTGCCCGGACGCAGGCGAACGCGGGCGCAGGAGGTCTTGCGACGTCCCGTTCCCAGAATGTCGTCTGCTTGGCCCTTGAGTGTGGTCACTGCCTCTGCCATATTTCAAATTTCCTTGATGTTATAAACCGTCGCCGTTGGCTCCGGGTTAAACGACTTGCGATTACTTGACAGCCACCTCCAGCGGCTCAGGCTGCTGCGACTGGTGGGGGTGCTCGTTGCCAGTGTAAATTTTCAACTTCTGGATCATTTTGAAGGCGAGCTTATTCTTGGGCAACATCCGCCGCACGGCCTCCGAGAGGATCTTGTCGGGCCTGCGTTTGCGGCGCGTGGCGGCCGTCTCGCGATGCTGCCCCGGATAGCCGGTGTACCAGGCGTACTCCTTCTCGTCCCACTTGTCGGGATCGCTGAAAATGATCTTCTCGACATTGACCACCACGACGAAATCACCCGTATCAATGTGCGGCGTATAGGTGGGGCGATGCTTGCCCATAAGAATCATGGCGATATCGCTGGCCACGCGACCAACCACCTTGTCCGTAGCGTCCACCAGCCACCATTTGGCCTTCAGCTCGCCCGGCTTGGCCATGTACGTCTTCGATATCTTCAACATGAGTACAACCCTGACAAAACGCTTACAATCTACGACAATTACGATTTTGACCCGGATAAAGCGGTTGCACTCCCGATCGAAAATCGCCGGCCTGAAGCCGGGAAACCTGTAATTTAGCTATATATCGGCCGCATGACAAGGGTGTCCGCGCCCCGGAAACCAAGAAATTCCTGGCCGGGCCACGGCTCCCACCATGTCGAGGGGATTTTCAAACAACCCCATCCTTCGTCATAATTCCACTTCTCAGGAATTTTATATAATCGAGCCAGCAATGGAATACCTAGACTTTGGTACAATTACGGGCTATACCTTGCGTGGCTCGATGTGATAATAGCCCCGAACGGGCAGGAAGTCGTATCGATGTGATACGATTCCGCCCAGACCCCACCGATTGAGTAAAACCATGATCGTTGGCATTCCCCAAGAAACATTCCCGAGCGAAACACGTGTCGCCCTCATTCCGGCGAGCGTTCCGGCCCTGGCCAAGGCGGGAATCGATGTCCGCGTGCAAGCGGGGGCCGGACAGGCCGCCGGGTTCCCGGACTCACATTACGTCGAGAAAGGGGCCAAGGTTGTCCCCAGCCGCGAGGAAGTTTTCGCCGCCGACGTGATCTTGCAGGTCCGCGCCGCGGGGGCGAATCCCCAGGCGGGCAAGGCCGATCTGACCAAGCTATCCGCCGGTAAGATCGTCGTCGGCTTGTGCGACCCCTTGGGGCAACCCAAGGCGAATCAGGAGTTTGCTGCCACGGGCGCAACTCTCTTTGGGCTGGAACTTCTGCCTCGTATCACGCGGGCGCAGAGCATGGACGTGCTCTCGTCGCAGGCCACCATTGCCGGCTACCGGGCCGTACTCATGGCCGCGCAGGAATTGCCCAAGATATTCCCCATGCTGATCACGGCGGCAGGTACGCTCAATGCGGCCAAGGCATTCATCGTCGGCGCCGGCGTGGCCGGGTTACAGGCCATTGCCACTGCCCGGCGGTTGGGCGCGGCGGTTTCGGCCTACGACGTCCGTCCGGCCGCCAAGGAACAGATCACCAGCCTGGGCGGCAAGGTCGTGGAAATGCCGCTGGACACTTCGGCCAGCGAAGGCAAGGGCGGCTATGCCCAGGCGCAGGACGAGGCGTTCTACAAGAAGCAGCAGGAATTGATGGCCCGCGTGGTGGCCGGCAGCGACGTGGTCATCACCACCGCTGCGGTACCGGGGCAGAAGTCGCCCGTGCTGATCACGCGCCAGGCGGTGGAAGGCATGCTTCCCGGTTCGGTGATCGTGGACCTGGCCGCCGAGCGCGGCGGCAACTGCGAGTTGACCCAGGCCGGCCAGCGCGTGGTCCACAACGGCGTCACCATCCTCGGCCCGCTCAATCTGCCGGCGGAAGTCCCGCAGCACGCCAGCCAGATGTATGCGAAGAACATCTCCACGTTCCTGCTGAACCTGGTCAAGGACAAGCAGGTGCAGATCAATATGGAAGACGAAATCATCCGCGACACGCTGATCGCGCGCGACGGCCAGATTGTCTGCGCGCGGGTCCAGCAGTTGTTATAACCGTAGGGTGGGACCAGCGAACTTGCGATCGCAGGCCCACCAATTCCGCTAAGAAAGGACAACGCAAACGATGACCTATGCCCCCTGGATACTCGTGGCAGAGGCGGAAGGCGCGCAGCTCAGCTCGGAAACCACCGCCTTCTTGACCTCGCTGTTCACGCTCATGCTGGCCACCTTCATCGGCCTGGAAGTGATTAAGAACGTCTCCCGGCTGCTACACACGCCGTTGATGTCGCTGACCAATGCGATTTCGGCCATCGCGGTGGTGGGATCGATCGTATTGGCGGGCCAGAAGGCCCCCAGCAACCTGTTCACCACCATCCTCGGTGCGATCGCCCTGGCGTGCTCGATGACCAACATCGTCAGCGGGTTCATCCTCACCGATCGCATGCTCAAGATGTTCAAGAAGCGGGAGCCTGGCAAGTCATGAAGGAAATCTGCATTCAGTTGATCTACCTGGTCTCGACGGCCCTCTTCATTCTCTCGCTGAAATGGATGAGCCATCCTGCCACTGCCCGCCGGGGCATTGTTTCCGGCGTGGTGGCGATGGTGGCGGCCGTTGGCGGGGCGTGGATGACGCCCGGCATCGAGTCGTACCATTGGATTATCGGGGCGATCGCGGTGGGATTCGTGCTCGGCGTGCCCTTGGCGATGGTGCCCTTGACGGCGGTTCCCCAGCGGACCGCGCTCTCGCACGCCTTCGGCGGTTTGGCCGCAGGTCTGGTAGGCGTCGCCGAATTTTACCTGATGTACAACCACGACAAGGTTCTGCCGCGGGAATCTTGGGAGTTGACGCGCTTTACCACCGGCGCCCTGACCGCCGAGGTGATCCTCGGTTTTCTCACGTTCACGGGCAGCCTGATGGCGGCAGGCAAACTCCAGGAATGGATCCCCACGCGGCCCATCACCTACAAGGGACAGAACGCGATCAATTTCTCGCTAATGGGGGTTGCTTTGCTTTGCGGCACCCTGCTGGTCTACTGGCCGACAACGTTGTGGTTTTTATTCCCCTTGATCATCCTGCTCTCCCTTGCCTTCGGCGTCTTGCTGATCATCCCCATCGGCGGCGCCGACATGCCCACGGTGATCGCCCTGCTGAACTCCTATGCCGGCCTCTCGGCCGTGGCCATGGGATTCGTCTTGAAGAATAATCTGCTGATTGCCGCCGGGGCATTGGACGGTTCTTCCGGCCTGATCCTCTCGATCATTATGTGCAAGGCCATGAACCGCTCGTTCACCAACGTGCTGTTCGGGGCCTTCGGCCAGGTCCAGGCCGCCAGCGGCGCGATCGAGCAACGGACGGCCAAGAGCGCCACGGCCGAGGACGCGGCGCAGATCATGGATGCCGCGCGGACCGTCGTGATTATCCCCGGCTACGGCATGGCCGTGGCCCAGGCCCAGCACCGCGTGCGGGAGTTGTACGATGCGCTGACTAAACGCGGCGTGACCGTGAAATTCGCCGTACACCCAGTCGCCGGCCGCATGCCGGGCCACATGAACGTCTTGCTGGCCGAGGCCGAAATCCCCTACGATCGCCTGATCGAGATGGAGGAGATCAATCCCGAGATGCCCGAGGTCGACGTGGCCGTGGTGTTGGGTGCTAACGACGTGGTGAATCCGGCGGCCCGGCACGACAAGTCGAGCCCCATCTACGGCATGCCCATCATCGACGCCGACAAGGCCAAGACGGTGTTCGTCATCAAGCGCAGCATGAATCCCGGCTTTGCGGGGATCGAGAACGAACTGTTCTTTGCCGACAACACGCTCATGCTCTTCGGCGACGCCAAGGTGGTGATTACCAACCTGGTCCAGGCATTGAAGGGCTGACAACCAAAGTCATGCATGATTCTGTAGGGAACGCCGTCGACCCGCTGCGCGGGTACCCCGGCGTTCCCTACAGGATTGATCGCGCCTAGCTATTCAATACTCCAACTCGAACTTTAGCGGGCCCTTCCCCAGGTTGAGCGCGTCGAAAGCGACCTCTTCGCCAAGGATCGTAGCGGTGTTGTACTTTGCCGGAATCTCGCTGCCCTTGGTGATTTCCACGCGGTAGAAGCCGGAGCACATGTTCTCGGCCGGATCGTCTCCGCCCCGGCTGGGCTGCGAGATCGAGGCGAGACCTTGCTTGTCGGTCGTGCCCGTGCCCACGACCAATCCCGTGCCAAGGAAGCCTTCGGGAACGAACTTAACCACGGCGCCGACAACGGGCTGAGGCATTCCCGCACCGCCCTTCTTCACGCGGAATACCCGGCAGGCTACCGCGATCCGCCCGGTGCCATGGGCCTTCCACTCTTGAATCCGCGCGTCGATCTCCTCGGCACTGATTTTGGCGCTCTTCAACTGGCTCTCGGATGGTGCAGCGCCGCGAAAGGTGCCCAATTTCTTGATCTTCGCCACGGCGGCCCGCAATCCGGGGGCCTTGGCCAATTCCTCGTAATCGAGAACACCGTCTTGATTGGTGTCGAATTGCGTAACCGCCTGATGCCCGGCGTCGGACGCGATATCCATGGGTTTGACCGCGCTCTTGGAACCTCCGCACCCCAAAAGAGCTATAGCCGCGATCCCCACAACGCCCAAACCAAGACAAAATCCCAATTGCTTCTGCATCAGAATACCCTTTCTTGCCGGATCATACAGGATTTAACCGTTGGAGTTCCGGCTTTAGCCGGCTTTTCCCCGCCATTGCCGCGGACCATGAGTACATGTTGCCCGGGCGGAACTCCAGCGGCTCGTTTCCAGCCGCGCAAACTATAAGTAGAATACAGGATAGCAGTCCTTCCCGTAGCCGTCAAAAGGGCTGATGCGGGAAATCATTGACGCCGAATGAAAAAGTCGATTATAATTCGGGCGGTGGAATAGAGTTCCGAAACCGGCGGCTTTTTGGGCGGCCACCCCTCTTTTCCCCGTGGAGACACAAAATCATGGCGGTTTCTCGTCGAACCAGTGCGGCCTTTACCTTGGTGGAATTGCTCGTCGTTATCACCATTATCGGTGTCCTGATGGCCCTGCTCTTGCCTGCGCTAAACGCTGTCCGCGAATCGGCGCGGCAGACGCAGTGCAAGAACAACCTCATGCAGATGGGCACGGCGGCCAATGGGCATCTGACCACCAACGGGTTCTTTCCGTCCGCGGGCTGGGGCATGATGTGGCTGGGCGATGCCGACCGCGGCACCGGCGCCGGCCAGCCCGGGAGTTGGATCTATCAAATCTTGCCCTACATGGGGCTCAGCAATATTCACGATCTGGGCAAGGGCCAGGGCAGCAGCACCACCGTCGATACCAGCAGTTACAAGTATAAGACCGCAGGCCCGGCACTGAAGAGCGCCATTATTCCCACGTTCAACTGTCCCACGCGCCGCCGGGCCACGCTTTTTCCCGATACCATTACACAAGGGGCCTTTAATTCAGCCCTGCCCCCCGGGCTCAACCATAGCGATTACTGCGCAAATACCGGCACCTGGGATGCCGGAGAGGCATTTTCGGGTCCGCCGACGAGTTGCTTGAGTTCTTTCCCTCTAAATTGTTCATGGGATCCCGATGCCGCCAACGGCGACGGCGTGGTGTACCAGGCGAGCCAAGTGACGCAGGGCATGATTACCGACGGCATGACCAACACGTTCTTTGCCGGCGAGAAGTGGCTCAATCCCTACATGTACTACAACAGCACGGATGCGGGTGACGACAATAGTATGATGGAGGGGTTCGACCATGACGTCATTCGCTGGTGTGGAGTAAACCAACCGCTACTCCAAGACCTAAATCTCGGCAACGTGGTCCATAACAACCAGAACAACGGGTTCGGCAGCGCCCATTCCTCCGGGGCCAACTTCGTTTTTTGCGACGGCCACGTAAAGCTTATCCCTTACTCGATCGATTTGACCATCTACACGCACCTGGGTTGCCGCAACGACGGCATTGTCAACGAGACCTACTGAGAATGTCTGCAAGCCACGGAAAACCAGCACGCCGGAGGACAGGTTTGCAACCAGTCCGGGCCGCCACGTCAACAACGTATAAGACCACTAGGCGACCCGTTTGCGGTTGCACGAGTTGTGCAGGCCCCATCGGCTTGCCGGCCATTGTGCATTGCCCGGGATTACTCTTTGGCATGTTCCTGGCGACATGCGTTTTTTGCGCGGGGTGTTCCGGCTCCACGCCAGTGCTTAAGATGCCGCCCTTGGATCCCGCAGCCATTGCGAAGGATGCTATGGGCCGATACGATTCCAACGGCGCCGGGAAACTCGATGCCAAGGAATTGGAGAAGAGCCCCGCTTTGGCCGCGCTGTTCCGTACCGTCAAGAACCATGAAGCGGGGCACGCCGATGCGCTCACGGCCGAGGATATTGCGGCCCGCGTCGAGGCATGGAAGAAAAACGGCGGCGTGCTGTTCAGTTCGCGGGTGAAGGTCACTCTGGACGGCAAGCCATTGGAAGGCGCGGTGGTCAGCTTGGAGCCCGAGCCGTACCTCGGCCCCGCCTACCAGCCCTCCAGTGGCACGACCAACAAGAACGGCTATGCCTATCTGAGCGCCACGGTGGAAGGCTACCAGGGCCTTTACCCGGGCCTTTACACGGCAAAGATTTCCAAGAAGGTTGAGGGCAAGGAAACGCTTCCCGCTTGCTACAATGAAAGGAGCACGCTCGGCCGGGAAGTCGCCGCCGACGTGCCCGACCCCGAGCACCCCCTCAATTTCGACCTCAAGAGCAATTAACATTGCGGGAAGATGGGCCATGAAAGCCGCATACATTGAAAAAACCGGGGCGGCCGACCAGATCAAGTATGGCGATTTGCCTAAGCCCAAGCCAAGCGGCAGCCAGGCGCTTGTGCATGTCAAGGCGGTGTCGGTCAATCCCATCGATACCTACATTCGTTCGGGCGCGGTGGCCGTGGAATTGCCCAAGCCGTTCATTCTCGGTTGCGACTTGGCCGGCGTCGTGGAAGCGGTCGGGCCGGAGGCCAGGCGCGTGAAGATCGGTGACCGCGTCTGGGGCAGCAACCAGGGCCTCATGGGCCGCCAGGGCACTTTTGCGCAGTTCGCGACGGTTGACGAGCAATGGCTCTATCCCGTTCCCGAAGAAGTGTCGTTCGAGGACGCGGCGGCAATCGCCCTGGTGGGGATCACCGCCCATCTGGGACTATTCCGCGACGCGCAACTGAAGATGGGCGAAAACGTTTTCGTGTACGGCGGCTCGGGCGGGGTCGGCTCGTGCGTGGTGCAGATGGCGAGGGCCACCGGTGCCCGCGTCATGACGACCGCCGGCAGCGACGACAAGGTCGAGATTTGCCGCAAGCTGGGCGCTAGCGCGGTCGTGAATTACCGCACGGGCGACGTCGAAGACATGTTCCGTCGGTTCGGCGAAATCGACGTCTGGTGGGTCAACCTCCGCGAACCGGATCTGGAACTGGCCATTAGTCATCTGGCCCGTCGCGGGCGGATCGTCGTCATGGCCGGCCGCGATGCCAAGCCCGTGCTGCCGATCGGGCCGTTCTACACCCGCGACGCGCGGATCTGCGGCTTCGCCATGTTCAACGCGTCTGCCGAGGAGCAGCGCAAGGCGGCTGCCGAGATCAATCGCTGGATGGCCCGCGGCCGCTTGCGCCCACAGATCGATCGCGTGATGAAGCTGTCGGAAACGGCCGAGGCGCACAAGCTGCAGGAAGCCAGCACGTTGCAGAAGAAGGGGTCTTTGGCGGGCAAGATTGTGCTGGTGCCGTAGTTGTAGGGTGGGACCAGCGAGCTTGCGAGCGCCGGCCCACCAAGAACCTTTATTTCGGACCAAATCCTTAGTTCTCTACAGGTCAGCCGCTCAGTCCGAGTTGTCGGCGGATCAAATTACAGAGGCTGTTGGAGATTTCGGTGTGCCGGGGCACGGGCGACTTTTGACCGGTGCGCGGATTGCCGTAGATGTCGTGCCGGCCGCCGTGACGATGCAGGTGGCAGCCGGCCGCGGTCAGTTCCCGGATGAACTCTTTCCGCTTCAAACTTCGACCTCGATTTCCACGGCGTCCGGGGGCGCCGGTTCCTCGTCGGCGATCATCATGCGATAAGCGTCGCGGATGTTCTCCTCCAATTCCGCAAGCGATTCTCCCTGGCTAAAAACGCCCGGGATACCCTTCAACCGGCCGACGTACCAGTCCTCGTCGCGCCAATACTCCAAGATAAACGACATCTTTTTACTCCCCGAGAATAATTCATCTCGCCACGGCCACTTTTGGCAAGGAACCAAAGCTGATTGAAATTATACGCTACTAGTGCCGCAAGTTCGACGGGACCGGCCAAAGCCGGGACTACGGGCGCGGGCAGACTGGCTCAGTCCAGCCAATCGCTGTCCTTGAGCCGTTGCGGCGTGTACTCTTCCGTAACGTAGCTGATGTCCCTGCTCACTAGGGCCTCGACTTCCAGCTTGAAGCCGTTGTCCAAGAGCTTTTGGATCTCTTTCTGCCAGGGCTTCTTGTGGGCGAACCAGGGGTAGCCGGCGATCTGTTTGGCCCGCTTGCGATCGTTGTCGTTGAGCGAGATTTTCACGCTGTCGGAGAGCCCGCACCGCTCGAAATCGATGGAACGGATGCCCAGGAAGCGGCAATCGGGGATGGCCATCCGCTGCGACTCGAAGGCCAGGTTGATCGATCCCTGCTTGATGACGCTGTAGATGTAATATCCCCAAGGATCGTTATCCAAGAGGCAGTAGATCGGCAGCTTGAGTTCGTTGTGCAGGCGGTAAAGCATCCGCCGCACGCCGCGAGGCGGCTGGCCGCCGCCATGCGTCAGGATGCAGTTGCTGTTGCGCCAGAACTTGTCTTCGTTGAACCGCTGCCAGACCGTGCCCTTTTCCAC
>CAZTPX010000115.1:0-30056 GCA_964615095.1 uncultured Planctomycetaceae bacterium
GCCGTTTTGTTTTGGATCGCCTGTTCGAGAGAGGAACCGCTCATGGATAAGCCCTAGGCCCGTTGAAAAAGTGATGTGAGTGTTGCTTTGCACCCATTATAATTTGCTCCCAGCCCTGTGAACATTCCGGCCGGCCGCCACCGACGACTATTCGACCATCTCCCCGCCGTTTATGCCTACTACACCGAATGGAACAGATGGCCGCCCCGTTTGACATGCAAGAACTAAGAAAAAAGTGCCTTCGGTGGCGTTTCTCCCGCCTCGGCCGCGGCGAACAACCCGCCGTTTCGGGTCAGGCAGCGGTGTGACTACATCAAAAAAGTGCCCTTTTGGAATTTTTGCGTCGATTTTCTACGTCTATGAGTGTATTCATGTTTCACTAAAGATATTAACCGCTCCGCGGAAACTGCGGGAATATGATCGCTTGACACTCTAACGATACTCTCGCCACAGCCGAAATGCCTAGATAATACCTAGCCACTTTGGCCCATTTCCTGGCCACTTTTGTAGCCAACCTAGCCAATCCCAGCCACTTCCTTGGCAACGTGGCCACGCGTACAGTATATAGGAGTCGGGCACGCGCCGCTTTCTATTAGCTATTTAAGTGCGGAGTCATAAAAAATAATTAATTCCTGCCGCGGCAAGTCCGGGCGTTCGCGACCGTTGCGCGGGCCGTGGGGCGGGTCGAGGCGCGAGACCCACGCGTCACAGGTTCCGCGCAGCCGCCGCCGCGGACACCAACTTGGGCAGGTCGGCGCTGCGCGTAATATATGGCCCCCGGTTCGCTACGCCGGGGGCTGGCTAGATTGTCAAAGAACAAATTCACGCGCCGAGTATTCAGGCGTAGCCTGAATCGTCTCAGGGCGCTTTATACCTAATAATACGCAAAGAATCTCACCACCATTTGCGCGCGGCGCGGAATTGCGAGGCAAGCTCGGGGCGTTGCCCGGCCCGAATGACGGCTCATGCCGCAAGGGGGGGCATGGTTAGATTCTTAGTCCGTTGGGCAACAGCTCTGTAGGGAACCGCGTCGCCTAAGTGTTACCCGGCTTTGAACCATGCCATGATTGGTTCACCCCTTCTGTTTGGCGATTCTGCGCAACCCGCTCGACGATACCAGGCCTACCGGCGGCATATGGAAAATCGAAGGGAACTCTCTGGCTTGGACCAGGGATGGCGGTTCATCCAGCGGGTCGATCCCCGAGGATCACGCCGATCGTGGAAAAGAAACCCGCCAAGGCGAAGTAATTCAGTTGGAGGGTATTATGCGTCGTCTCTTCGCTTCCATGGCGGTGGTAACAATGCTGTCACCGACGGGCGGATCTGCGATGCCGGGGGGGCTTGAGAACTGCCCGTGGCCGTGGGATGATACTCATAGGGCAAGTTAGCAATGGAGGGTCCTGGCTTGTTGTGCTCACGAGTTATGCGATGCTACGGCGCCGCCCTGCTGTGTTTCGTGTGGGCCGCGTTCGTGCTCTTCTCACAGACCGCGGCCTGGGCCGATGGCAAGGCCATAGGGCCTGCGATGTACCAAGGCCATCCGTACCGCGGCTCCGTCGAAGAGCACGCTCAGGAGGCTGTTCTAATCTTTCACGACTCTGACAAGCCGGGCGAGGCCCACGAGGACCTGGTCCTTCGCATCAGCGTCCAAGGTGAAGTGCGCAATTTCGCCTGGGTCGTGCCGTTTCCCGACGAACCTCAGATCGCCAAGGAAGACGCCAAGCTCTTCGTCGAGCTGTACGATTATGTCGAAGCTCGCCTAGCCTCGCGCTTCGAGCACGCGTCCAAGGCCGCGGCTGCGAAGTCGTCAGAGGCCAAACCGGATATGCCCAAGCCGGTGGAAGTCCTCTCACGGAAGATTGTCGGCTCGTTCGACGTGGCTGTCGTCCGCGAGAACCAGTCCGGCGCGCTGAATGAATGGCTCAAGAAGGAAGGATACCAGACGCTCCGCGATGCCGACGATGTGCTTGGCTTCTACGACAAGAAGAAGTATGTCTTCGCCTGCGTCAAGGTCAGCGAGGCCCAGTTGGACCAGCACGCTCCGGTGGATCTGCACCCGTTGCGATTTTCCTTTAAGACGGGCGGCCGGGACGCGATGTTTTTTCCCATGAAGATGACGGGACTCCAGGATCATGCGTTCGACGTCAATCTCTACGTCTTCTATCATGCCTGGCTGAACGACCACCTTTCCAAGTTCGGGTACGAACATCGCGGCCTGCGGCTGAAGTACCGCGATTGGGATACGCCCGCCTGCGAACCCAACGCCGGGAAGACCTGGTCAACACCGGAGCACGACGTGTTCCTGCGCGACTTCGCCCCGCGCATCCCAACCGTGGCCGCTCTGTTTCAGAAGCTGCATCCGGGCGAACGCTATTACCTGACCAATATCCAGGCATTGGGGCTCAAGCCGGAGGCGGTGCGGCAGTGGTCGGACGACCTTTGGCTGTTCCCCTACTACGTGGACAAGAACTTCGTTCCCTACGACGCCCGGCCGGGCGGTCCGGCAGCGACTGCCTGGCCGCGTGCAACGTCCGATGTGCAGGAGAGTTCGTCGTCGGTTGGAGCAAGTGAGGAGCGAACTGCGGCCGGGAGCACGAAAACGGTCAAGTGGCTGCTGGGGGCGGGAATTGGTCTTGGTCTCTCAATCGCTGCTTTCCTGGCAATCCGCTTGCGATGGTCAAGACGATCAACGACAAGCATCGCCAACTAGCCCTGGTTGATTTTGCCGCAGACTGCCCGGATAATAGCCGGCGAATGCCCGCCACAAGCGATGGGAGGACAGCGGCCATGATTTCGACGCTTTTGAACCAGCCAGCCCCGGAATTCACCTGCGCGGCCCACAACGGCCAAGCGGTCCGGCTGGTGGACTATCGCGGCCAAAAGGTGGTCGTGCTATACTTCTATCCCATGGACGGCACACCGGTCTGCACGCAGCAGGCATGCAGCTTCCGCGACGCCTATGAAGAGTTCGCCAGCCTTGGCGCGGTGGTCATCGGCGTCAGCGCGGATTCGCCCGATCGCCACCAGGCCTTTGCCACCGGCAAGGCGTTGCCGTTCCTCTTGCTGAGCGACCAGGACGGCTCGCTGCGGCGAGCCTACCACGTGCGGAAGACACTGGGCCTGCTGCCCAGCCGCGTGACCTTCGTGATCGACCGGGAGGGCGTCGTGCGGCACGTCTTCAGCGCCCTGTTCTCGGCCCAACGACACGTAGCCGAGGCGCTGACGATCGTGCGCGAACTGGTCGGAGAGAAGCGATAGCGAAACCTGCTATACTGCCCGCGGTTGAGATTGGCCCAATTCACACCAACCCGAAGCGTAAGCGAGGAAACGACTTGCGATCCTCGCTTACGCTTCGGGTTAGTGTCAGTCTCAACTGCGGACGGTATACTATTCTTCTTCCGCCTTCGTGGCCTTCCCATCCACGGGTAAGGAAATGGTCTTGCCCGTGCTCACGGGGGTCACATCAAGGACCCGGAATCGCCACTTGCTGTTGCGGCAGACGGCGGCCGCGTGGACGTGGGCCGCGCCCTTGGGTCCGGCCACGGTGAAATGGAAGTCCGCCTTGCCTGAGCCTGCTCCATTGTCGACGTTGTAGGAGAAGTTACCACTAGGCATCCAACTCGTCACCTCGACCGGCTCGCCGAGTTGTTGGATCACCTGGGGATTGGCGCGGACCCGCTCGACGGCAACTTGGTAGGGCTCGCTGGACTTGAGCGAACTGACCAGCCACCAGAAGATCCCGCCGCAGCAACCGCAGGGCAAGACCAGCGCCAACAGCACGGCCGGCAGTAACCACCAAAAATTGCGGGCGAACCAGCCGCGTTGCACAATGATAGCCTGATCGGGCGGGTGCGCCGGATCATCTGGCAAGCCGAATCTTGCATATTCGTTTTCCATGATTGTCCTCCGAGTTCCAGGATGGCGTAACTGTTTAGCAGAATGGAGGAGCAGACCCCAGCCCGCTTGCCGGGCTGGTGAACGAGTCTTCTTAGCGAGTAAAACTCACGCCAGTCGATCCACGGCCCCTGCCGGCTTGTCCGGCAGGTGAAGAAGTCTTCTTAGCAATGCCCACGGCCTCCATCGCTCGCAAGACTCATTCACCTGCCGGACAAGCCGGCAGGGGTCTACGTAGTATTTTTGGCCGTTGCCTCTTCGCTCACAAAACTCTCTCACCTGCCAGGCAAGCTGGCAGGGGTCGTGTTCTTCATTCCGCCGAATAGTTACGAGAACGGCAGTTTCGCCATTTCAGGATAACCGAGATGGCAGCGTTTGTCACCGGGGCGGGGGAGCAACACAGGCGAACTGCGAAGTCCGGCAGGACAGCCCTCCGTAGCACGGAATTCATTCCGTTTTGCCCTAAGAAGGGCAAGACCACGGAATAAATTCCGTGCTACGAAGGACTTTGCAGTTCTCCTGGGGAACAACATGAAAACATGAAATCCGTTGCTTCTCCGGGGGCGCGGTTGTAAAATCGCTGTGGTGTGGCAAGCTGGGAAACAACCCGCAAGAACAGGAGACAAAGTCATGTGTAGTCGAGAAATCGCGTTCGTACCGGCCGGAAAGCGGATCGCTACGGCAATGCGTAATGCCATCCGTGCAGCTCTCGGGGCGCTGCTGGCCATCGCATTGCTGCCGGCATCGGCCAGGGCAGCCGAGCCGGTCCGCGGCGACGACCACCTGGTGAGGGCCGTCAAGGTCCTGCCCGACAAGGCCCCCGATAGCTCCAGCCTGAAGGCCATCGTGGAGACCGTCACCCGCGGCTGCACGTGCAACGACGACAAGATGGTGGCGCTCAACAACTTCATGCGCGTCAGCCATTACCATCGCGCCTATCCGCCGGGCGGCCCGAGCTTGCTGTGGTTCAACAACTACGGCTGGTCGCTGTGCGGCGGCCTGGCCTCGCTGCAGATGTCGCTGTACGCCCAAATTCCCGGCTGGAGTTGGCGCGGCGTGAGCGTGCCCGGTCACAACATGTCGGAGGCGAAATACGACGGGGCCTGGCACTGGGTCGACTGCTTCACCAAATTCTACACCTGGCGGCCCGACCCGCACGCGCCCCGCGGCCGGACCATCGCCTGTCACGAAGACATCCGGGCCGATCCCAAGCTGGTGACCGACGCACTGCTGTACGACGAGGCGGAAAAGATCGTCTATGCCAAGAACAACCGCAAAGAGATGATCGCCGGCAAGCTGAACTGGACCGCGCCCGCGCTGCTGGTCTGCGGCGACGAGTTGAAGTACTGCCTGTGGCTGCGGCATACGGGCCTCGGCCCCGAGAGCAACAAGCCGGATCCCTCGTGGAGCCCCGCGGCCTATTCGGCCGAAGTCAACCTGCGGCCGGGCCTGTCGCTGGAGAACACATGGGACCAAATCGCCCCGCCCGCGGAAAGCTGGCCCATCAAAGACAACGTGGCGGTGGGCCATGACTGCGGCAACAAGGACCTCTGCAACGATCCGGCGGCCGGGCCGGTCCTGGAGCCCTATTTCCAGCGCGTGCGCAGCTATTCCAACGGCCGGCTGATCTGCGCCCCGGATTTCGGCAGCGCGGCGGTCATGCAGTCGTTTGCGGCCAAGGAAAACGCCAAGTACGAAAAGGGAGCCGTCGTTCCGGAAAACGCCAAACTGCCGGCCAGCGTCACCGTGGCCCTGGACTCTCCCTTTCTCGTGGTCAGGGCCGGCGGGGTCGCCGACGGCGCCGAGAAGGTTGAAGTCTCCACCGACGGTGGCCGAGGGTTCTTCCAGGCGGACCTGAAGAAACTGACGCCCGCGGTCAAGGACAAGCTGTCGGTCTGGGTGCGGGTGACCTTCAAGACGGCGCTCCGATCGCTCAAGATCGAGGAGATCGTGATGAACAATGCCGGCGTGCTGCCCTATCTTTCGCCCGGCAGAAACCGGGTGTCGGTGACCGTAGCCGATCCCAAGGCGCTGGGCGAGAATAAACTGGTCGTCACGTACGCCTATGCGCCCGGCTATCGCGACAAGTCGTTCGACGAGCTGTACAAGGCAGGCAAGCAGCTTTTCGCCCAGCACGACGCGCATTGGTCGACGCAGTCGCCGACGGTCGTGCAGAAGACCTATTCGGCCGGGGAGCTGCCCGCGAGTTTCGAGATCGACGTGCCCACGCCCAAGGGCAAGTACGCGGTCTATCCGCGGATGTTGTTCCTGCGGCGCGAAGTCGTGTCGGCCGGCGGGAAACCGCTGCCGCTGCCTGCGGGCGGGCACGCGCCGACGCCGGATAAGGACGACGAGTTGCAGACATTGCCCAACCCGTACCTGATCGGAACGCAACCGCCGCCGGCCGTTGTGGTAGGAAAGGAGGGAACACGATGACACGCTGTTCGATGGTTACTATTGTCGCGGGCCTGATCATCCTTCCGGCGATTATTATCCGCGCCTTTACTGCGGAGCGGAAGGGAGCATCGTCCGACGACTTGGCCATACAGATCAAGGACTTGCAGGCGCAACGCGTCGAGGCCTTGACGAAGATCGTGGAAATCCATGCGCACCAGTATCGCCTGGGAACCATTTTCTCCACCTCACGGCCAATTGAAACCAGGCGTCGCTTATGGTAATCTGGTCGGTGTCTTCCTTCCCACCAATCCGTTCATTTCAAGCTCAGGAGCTCATTGCTATGACAATGCGACGCATGTTGATTTCGACGCTGTGCGTGGTTCTCGCCGCGGGGGTCGCGACGGCCGCCGACTGGCCGTTCTACCTCGGCGCTGACCGCACGAACACTTCGGCCGACAAGAATCTCAGCCTCTGGTCGGGCGACAGCCCCAAGGTGTTGTGGAAAAAGAACGTGGGCGAGGGTCATTCCTGCATGACCGTGGTCGGCAACCGCGTCTATACCCAGGGCGGCGGCGCTGTTTCGTGCCTGGATGCCAAGACCGGCGCAAAACGCTGGCGCTGGCCGGCAGAGGGCGGGGGCGGCGAAACCACGGCAACCCCGGCCGTCGCTGACGGCTTGGTCGTCGCCCTAACCTCCGATCACAAGCTGGTGGCCCTCGACGCCGCCAAGGGCAAACTCCTCTGGTCCAAGAAAGTCGACGACTTCGGGGTGAAGCAGGGTAGTTGGGCGCTCTCTTGTTCGCCCCTGATTATCGGCAACAAGGTGATCATGGACCTGGGCGTGGTCTTCGTGCTCGACAAGAAGACCGGCGAACTGATCTGGAAGGCCGGCTCCGAGACGGCCGGTTATGCCTCGGCCTTCGTCTTCTCTCAGGGGGCCGCGAAACTGGTCACCTCTTTCAACGGCGCGGGCTTGGCTGTCTACAGCATGGCCTCGGGCCAGCCCGTGGCCAAGTACAAATGGGAGACCGCATACGGCGTGAATGCCGCCACGCCGATCGCCGCGGACGAGGGCATCTTCATCTCCAGCGGTTACGGCCGCGGCTGCAGCCTCGTGAAACTCGAAGGCAAGAGCCTCAAGAAGGTCTGGGAAAACAAGGAGATGAATAACCACGTCCAGACCTGCGTGTTGGCCGACGGCTGCATCTACGGCGTTCACGGTCAGCAGGGCTCCAAAGGCAGCCTCAAGTGCCTGGACCTGGCCAGTGGCGAGGTCAAGTGGGACCAGAAGGGCCTGACGGTCGGGGGCGGCCTGACGCTGGCCGATGGCAAGCTCTTCGTGATGCTCGATGGCGGCACCTTGCTGGTGGCCAAGGCCTCGCCCGACGCCTACAAGGAGCTGGCCCGCGCCAAGGTGCTCGACGGGCAGTGCTGGACCATGCCCGTGGTCGCCAACGGCTGCGTTTTCTGCCGCAACCACGCGGGCGACATGGTATGCATCAGCCTGAAGTAAGGGCCCAAACCATCCCAAGGGGCGACCGACGAATAACTTCCGGATTTGGGTGGCATGCCTTAAGCCTTCTAGGCTAGGCATGTTTGCCGCCGACATGCCTAGCCTAGAAGGCTTAAGGCATGCCACCCTACCTCGCCTCTCCAAAACCATGACAGATTCCAAATCGAATTTGGTGGGACTCGCAAGCTCAGCCCACTCTACAACTTTGCCACGAGAGAAACCACTTTGCCGCCTCCTGCTCCTCGCGGCGCTCGCACAATTGGCCTATTGTGCAGACACCCTCCGCGCGGCCCAGCCGTCGCCCACGCAGCGGGAGATTGTCCTGCGTGCCATGGCCCAACGGCCCGGCGATCCGTGGCCGCGCGGCCAGGGACACGTCGTGCTGGCCATCCCCGGCAGCCAGCAGCCCGAGAAGGGATACCACGAGCCGGGCGGTAGTTTCAGCCCCGCCGTCGGCAGCTTCGGCGTGGCCATCTGGGTCCGCGAACCTGACGGCAAGTTGAAGACCACCAGCGGCACCCTGCCCATCGCGCAAATCCGGCAGTGGCTGCAGTGGCCCGATCCCAAAGGCCTGCCGGCAATCGTCACCACGACTCCCTACTACGAAGCGGCCTGGACCTATCTCGCCGCAGGAACGGTCACGCTGCAACTCGACCGGCGCGGCGACCCGCACGCGCGGCTGGAATTGGCAATCCGCAGCGTGGGGTCGGCGGGCGGGCCAATCGAGAAGATCGCCTGGAGCGATGGGCGGCTGACGATCAACGACCGCTGGACCGTGACGGTCGCCCCCGAACCCGAGGCGGTCTATGTGGGCCACGAAGGCGATGCAGACTGGAAATCGCAGCGGCCCAAGACCAAATTGTGGAAAGGTCCAGACGGCTGGGGTTACGCGCGGATCGAATTGGCCCCCGGCCGGACGAGCAAGATCACCCTGCACGACTCCGTGCCGCCCGCGGCGAATCCGCTGCACTACAAGGCTGTGCGCGCGACGCTCGAATTGGAACTGCCCGATCCGCGTTTCGCCGACTGCCTCAATGCGCAGGTCGCGCACTTGATGATGGGGCTTATGGACCGCCGCACGCCGCCCGGTGAGCCTACCAACTATCCGCTGGCCTGGCAGCGCGACGGGGTCGCTGTGGTCGCCGGACTGGCGCGCGCCGGGCAACTCGAAGTCGCCCGGGAACTCATGAAATACTTCGCCGAGAACGATTTCTTCGGCGGCTTCGGCGCGGAAGGCGACGCACCCGGCCAAGGGCTACGGGTCTTGGAAGACGTGGCCTCGCGGCTGCACGATGCCGCGCTCGACCGCTGGCTCTGGCCCCACGTCCAGCGCAAGGCCGCGCTCATCGTGAAAATGGCCGCGGCCGAGAAACCAATCCGCATGCCCTATGTTGGCCCGATCGTTCCCGCACATCGCCAACGCAACGACCTGGACCTCGTCTGCGAGCCGACCGCGCAGAATCCGCAGGGACTGATCAGGGGCCGCATGGATTTCGGTCGCCCGGCGTCGTATATTACCGCCGTCAGTTACCAGGGCCTCCGCGGCGCTGCGGCGCTGGCCCGGCGATTGCATCACGCCGAGGATGCCGATCGCTGGCAGGCCCTGGCGACACGCTTGCAAGCGGCCTGGCTCAAGGCCCCGGAGTGGCAGGAGCAGCGGACCTATATCTCAGGGCTGTGGCCCACCTGGGTCGCCGCCCCGAGCAAGGTCGCCTATCGCGATCAGCTTGCCCGGCATTCCGACCCGCAGCCGTATCTGCCTTGGACCTATTTTGTCGCGGCGGCAACCCACCAATGGGTTTTCCTCGATCAGCCCGACCGCGCCTGGAAGAACCTCGATTGGTTTCTCGCGCAGCAAACCTCGCCCGGTCTGTACACTTGGTGGGAAGGCAATGGCGAGGAGAACACGTTCCATTTGTGGGAAGGCGTCCGCGGTTGGGTGAAACCGCCCCACGTCACGCCGCACTACTGGACGGCGGGCGAGATGCTCGCGCTGCTGGTCGACATGCTGGCCTATGTGGACGAGTCGCAGGCCGAGCCGGTGCTGGTGATCGGCGCCGGCGTGCCCACGTCCTGGGCCGACAAGCCGCTCCGTGTCCGCGGGCTGCCGACCAGTCTCGGCCTGGTGGACTGGAGTTGGAAGGACGGCAAGATGCAGGTAACCGTGCAGGGCACAAAACCCAAAATCCGCCTCGGGCCTGCCTTTGGTGCTGTCCATCGTGCGGCAAGAAAGGTGTTTGCAGTTTGAGTTTTGACCATTCGAGTTTCTTCATTTGGATTTGTTTCGAATTTCGTGCTTCGCATTTCGGATTTTGTGCGAACGACGGTTTTGCCGTTTCCCATGACATAAACTGCTTACCGAGAAACAACATGAAAACGCAACGACCGATCGCCAACCTCTTAGTTCTTACACTGGCCCTGATTCTTGCTCTTTGGACAACGGTACCTTTTCGTGCCTTGGCCAGCGACTGGCCGCAATGGTGTGGCTCCGATGCCAAGAACATGGTCTCGGCCGAGAAGGGCCTGCCTACGTCGTTCGCGCCGGGCCAGAAACGGAACGACGGCACGATCAACCGGGCCACGGCCACAAACGTCAAATGGGGCGTGAAACTGGGCGATGCCTTCTATTCCACACCATCGGTGGCCGGCGGAAAGGTCTATGTCGGCGGCCTCGAGGGCACTCAAGGCACCTTCGTCTGTTTCGACGCCGCCAGCGGCAAGCGTCTTTGGCAATGGCAGGCTTCGGCCCGCGATGCGCCGCGTAGCATCGACGGCTTCTCCATCGGCATCAGCGAAATCCCGCAGCAGATCGGCGTATGTTCCTCGGCGGCGGTCGAAGGCGATCGCGTCTATTTCGTTTCCAACCGCTTCGATGTGCTTTGCCTGGATGCCGCCGGCTCGCAAAGCAAGCCCGGCGCGGCCCGCGTCGTGTGGAAGTTCGACACGTGGGAGAAGTTGGGTGTGTTTCCTTGCGATAGCGCCAACGGCTCGCCGCTGATCATCGGCGACCTGCTGTACGTGACGACCTCCAACGGCGTGGACCGCAACGCCTTCGCCGATCCCTCCCGGGAGAGGAAGCGCAAGATCCCCGCGCCCCACGCGCCGAACCTGATCGTATTGGACAAGCGCGACGGCCGCCTCGTGGCCAGCGACGCCGCGCCCATCATGCCCAATATCCTGCACGGCCAGTGGTCGTCGCCCTCGACGGGCCTGGTGGACGGGCGGCGGCTGGTGTTTTACGGCGGTGGCGACGGGCTCTGCTATGCCTTCGAGGCCTTGGCGTCGGTTCCCGAAAAGCCCGTGCGGCTGATGACCGTCTGGTCCTGCGATTGCATCCCGGCGGAGTACAAAGTCAGCGGTGCTTGGGATCCGATCACCTACTACTGCCTGGGCGACAAGCGGGTGCATGGCGCGTTGAACCACAACGACGGCAAGTATGTCGGCCAGAGCGAGATCATTGCCACGCCGGTCCTGGACGGCGGTCGCATCTACGTGGCGATCGGCCGCGACCCGGCGCACGGCCGCGGTCGTGGTGCCCTGCACTGCATCGATCCCCGCGGCAGTGGCGACATCACCGCCAGCGGCAAGGTCTGGAGCTACCTGGGCCTCGACCGCACGCTTTCCACTGTCTCGGTGGCCGACGGGCTGCTTTACCTATGCGACGTGGGCGGGCGGCTGCACTGTCTCGACGCTGCCACGGGCAAGCCGCTTTGGGTCCACGACACGAAGTGCGAAATCTGGGGCTCGACGCTTGTGGCCGACGGCAAGGTTTACATGCCCACCTCCAAGGGCCTTTGGGTTTTGGCGGCCGGCAGGCAGTTGAAGGTCCTTGCGCACATCAGTCTCGGGGGTAAGGTCTACGCCTCGCCCGTCGCGGCCAACGGCACGCTGTACGTCGCCACCAACACCGGCTGGCTGTGGGCGGTGGGGCAATAGGGGTATGTTCCGAAAGGCTGATGACGCGTGTTGGAGTCCCGGCTTTAGCCGGCTAAAGCCGGGACTCCAACACCTTGCGGACCAGATTTAAGAGAGCCTCGCCAAGAGCGATGTAAGCGGCCCGATTTTCTGGCAGCCGCGCCTCTGGGGTACCCAGTCGTCCTCATGGACTGGGTGGAGGGAGAAACGCTTTTCTACTGGCTACGGAACCAATGCGGCAACGGCAACATCGCGGCGATTGCCGCCGCAGCGCGTCAATGGCCGTCCGTGGTTGCCGAGCTTTCACAATGGCATTCTGACGCCTCAAAATAACCCAAATGGGGAGGCTCTTGAGCTTCCCCGCACTCGAAGACGCATTCTCTTGCTTTGTTGCAGGTATCCCACGCGGCATTGTTGATTCGCCACTTTTTTCTGATATAGTTAAGGAACTTCGATTCTCGCCTGGGAATTTCCCTTTCCAAGCGATGATGGCGAAAAACTTGAAGCGGGCGTACCCCCAGAAGCGGTGGATTACAATCCATTAACTCAAAGCAAATTGAAATCCGCAAAATCGTGGTTGCCGCGATCCTAGACCATAAATTCGGAGTTGGCCGCGCTGGGGGGCTTGCATATTCGTGCGTTCAGTATTAGTACATGTGGGTTCTTCCCCTATTGCATTTTATATTGCTTACCATCATTTGCTGCAAGTTCCCAAGAAGTTGACATTGGCTGTGCCTTTTTCGTGCGATGTGAAACGCCTTTTTCGGAGGACCATCCATGTGGCGAGTTCGGACTCGGTTACGAGGGCAGATGACACATCTGGTCGGTTGGCAACGTATCTACGCGCCGTCGCGTGAAGACATGCCACCTCATGTCACCCTATTCCCGATCTTGCCTTTCACATTTCATAGGGGATGAAAACTGCCGCTTGCTGGCTTGTTGGAATCGTCTCGTAGTCGCTAGAGAAGAGGACTCGCCCGATGCTTACAAAAAGCTTGGCCTATGAGAAGTGGTTGGGCATCAAGAAGGAACATCAGCCTCCTTCCTTGTACCGTCTGCTTGCGATTGATGCGTTCGAGTGCGATAAAGAAGTGATCGCCAATGCTGCCGATAGTCGCATGGGCTTCGTGCGGCAATTTCAGGCTGGTGAGAACTCGAAGCTCTCGGCGGAAATCCTCAACGAACTGTCGCACGCCCGAATCGTCTTGTTGAATCCGCAGACGAAAGCCGACTACGACGCCAAGTTGCGGGCTGGCTTGTCGTCCGACGCAACCAGCACCTCCGAAAAAGGGATCGAGCCGAAGTCGTCGAACGTCGCAACACCGCTCGATATCGTTCCCGCCAAGTCGATTCCGCAGGCCCGGAGATTGGAATCCGTTCAATCCATCGCGGAAAATGATCGGGCAGCAACTAGCGTTGACATAGAATCGCTCGTTGCCGAGTCGGCACCGGCAGGTTCTGGTAAACGCCAGGCACGAGCGCGCCAGCCCACGAAGCCGCCGCGGGTCGCGCTCTGGGCAGCGGCAATTATTGCCGTGGGATGCGTGGCTGCCGGATTATTCTACTGGCTCACCGGCGCCCGGCCGGCTTTGCCGGCGAACGCCACGAACAATCTGCTGTCCGACCAGCGGCCGAGAACGGCAGAAGTGGATCTTCCTCGAGGCCAGCAAGCCAATCGCTCCAGCAGCGCCGCGCCGGCCAGTAGTGTGGAAGTGGCAGTCGCGGGATCGGTACAAAACGGTGGCAAGTCTCCCGCGGTTGGCATGTTTCCGAAATCGACGCCGGGCGTTGCCAATGTTCGGCCCTACGATGAAGACCGCCTTGTAAAAGACATCCAAGAGATCACCGGCCTTGCCAAAACGGTGAAGACGCCTGACCAGAGTCGTAGCGTAGCCGAAAGAGCGATTGTTCTGGCGGATCGGGCCATCGTTCTCGGCAAGGCCGACACCGCCAAAGACGTCGCCGTTCTCACTTTGGCGGCAGCCCGTAGTGCCGAATCGCTCCCGCTTGCTAGGCGAGCAACCGTCCTTCTGATTCAGTTGCAAAGCCCGCTGTCTGATGCTTTGCGGCAGAATGCCAAGAAACGGCTTGAGGAGGGAACGGCCGAAAGCCCCACAGCCGCGTCGGAAGATTCGGTCGCCGGCAGTCCGTCGCTTCACACTGATGATAATTCAGCCAAAGCTTCCGCAGTGTCTGGCACGCATGACGCGAAATGGGGCAAGACGGAAGACGAGCGGCGGAAGATCTTCTACGATCTGCTTAAAGCGGTCGACGATTACGGCATGACTCCCGAGGGCAGGAAGGCATGGAAGGACATCCAATCGCGCAACCAAATCGACGTCCGCGTCACGCTCGGAATCCTCAACGAGGGCTTCGGTACCTTCTCGGGCTGGGATCAGCCCGATGGCGGTGGAAGAGCGTCGGCGAGGATGAACCGCATCCAATGGATTGGCGAAAGAACAAGGTCAATGACCGAACCCATGCTCAAAGACTGAGGAAGTGGTTTCCGTAACGCATGGACGGGGAATGAAGATGACAGTTCGAATTGCACGGGTCTTTTTCGCGGCCGCATCTCTGTGGATGCTGGCCGTCCCGTTGCTGCTTGCTGAAAGCGGCAACAAGAAACAGCCGGTTCCCTCCGAGGCTGCGCAGGCCGAAGCGATGAAGATCGTCAAAGAAGTCTTCGGGTCTGAATACGCGAAGGCCGAGAGCCTGGCGGCGAAGCAGGCGCTTGGCAAGACGCTTCTCGAGAAGGCGCGGGACACGCACGATGACATGGCCGGCAAGTTTGTTCTGTTGAAGCTTTCCAGGGATATCTCCACGCAAGGCCTCGACGGTCTGGCCGCGTTTCGAGCGGTGGATGTGATGGCGGAGACATTCGAGATTGATCCGGTCGAAATGAAAGCCGCGGTGCTGAAGTACGGTGCAGTACACGCAAAGCTGGGCCAGCACCACAAGCGTCTCATGGAGGGCGCATTGTCGCTGGTGGATGCTGCCGTTGCTGAGGACAACTATTCCGTGGCCAAGCGACTCTGTGACTTTGCCGCCTCCGAAGCCCCCTTGGCGAACGAACCTGCAGCGCGAAGCCTCGCGGCAAAGCGCGGTGCGGAGGTGGAAGAAATCCTGGCTGTCCTCTACGAAAAGGCGCAAACTGCCACCGCAATGCTGAGTGCGGACCCGGTCAATCCACAAGCCAATGCGGCCGTTGGAAAGTATCTCTGCTTCGCCAAAGGAGACTGGGACAGAGGTGTCTTGATGCTGGCGTTAGGAAGTGCTTCGGACCTCAAAGCCATGGCCGAAAAAGAGCTTGACGAACTCTCGCCCATGCGGCCCGAGCAAGTGGGAGACGGTTGGTGGGAAATCGCGAACAAAGAAGACGGCGTCATCAAGAATCAAATTCAAGGTAGGGCCGCTTTCTGGTATCGCAAAGCGTTGCCTGGGCTATCAGGTTTGATGAAGGATCGCGTTGCAAAGCGCCTTGATTCGCTCGCGCAAGAGCATCCATCTGCCGGCGTGATTGAACAACCTGTTCCGAGAAACCAGTCTGTACCAGAGCACACGACCTGGAGGGTGCCGAATAACTGGTCGGAACAAGTTCAGCGATGGCGAACTGTGATCGAGTACACCCCCGGAGGAGGGCATAAGTCAAGCCAAGTGCCCTATACGGATACGGTGCATCATTACGGCGCGAAGACCGTCCAAGCAAAGTTAGTCGGCTATGACCAGAAGACTGGAATCGTCGTGCTGAAAATCGCCGGCGAGAACGGTGGGAAGGAGTCTGAACAACGCTTCCGCTACGCTGCGCTCGGCAAAGAGGATAAGAAGTACCTGGATTCCATCAGGAAGCAAGCCCCGAACTGATGACGCCGAAGCACACCGTTGCCGGTGCTCACCGGATTGACGAAGGAGAAGGCGGAGAAGTGGGTCCGTATGGTTCCGCAAGACGCCAACGAGTGAGTTCTTTACGCCCCCTCGGGACTTCCCCCAATGCCGTGGCCGCTGGCTTCTGATTTTCAGACGATCCTCCAGGACCCCCAAGATCGCTTTTCGCGATCCGTATCTGCGGTCCTGTGCCATCGAGCGCGACGTCCGCGGCCAGCCGCGGGCCTGGGCCGGGTCTTTTGCCGTCGTCTACAAAGGAATCGACCCGGCGGGCAACCCCTTGGCGATCCGCACCTTTTCCACGGAGTCGCCCCAGAGCCGTGGCCGCTACGAGCAAATCGGCGAGTTCCTCGCCAAGCGGCAATTGAACTGCCTGGTGTCGTTCGAATATCGCGAGGAGGAAATCCGCTCGTTGCGGGACGGCAAACGTTACCGTGTTCCTCCACACCGGATTCCAGTTTCCCGTCGAGGATGGCGGCGATCGCGGCCAGTTCCACTCCAAGGTCGTTCTGCTGGATACGCAGTGAAGACCGACTCAAGCCGGGCCTACGAACGCGACGCCGGCCGAGCACACACTGCGCGATCCGCGGAATTTTTGAACTCGCCCCTTTGGGGCAATTCAACAAGTGCAACACTTTGTTGCAAAAAATGCATACGGACGCATACAGAGTTTTTCCGGCCGCGATTTGTGCCACCCCGAAATCCAGCAGCAAGAGACGGCACGCCTTCCCGGGCGAGTCGCCGTCTGTTGCAAAAGATGAACCCGATCCCAGGGAAATCCATCATCACCGATGACGAATATTTGCAACAGAACGCAGGTCCCTAACCGCAATTCAAAGAAAATATCGTATACTGCTGGTTTGGAGGAACGGAACTTTGGAAAACGCGGTGGAGATGCTGTCGCCGGAACTTCGGCACGTCATCGTGTCGGTCAACCCAAAGGCGGGGGCGGGGCCTGCCGATGCGCGGGTCGAACGCCTGGTGACCCTCCTGCGCCAGCAGAACGTTGAAGTGGCAGTTTTCACGAATCTGAACGAAGTTGCGGCAGAGGCGAATCGTCGGTTCGCCGCTGGACATCTGCGAGCATTGATTGCCGTGGGCGGCGACGGCACGGCGGCCGAACTGGTCAATCGCACCGCGCCCGGCATGCCACTGACCGTTTTTCCGGCTGGCAACGAGAATTTGCTGGCCCGATATTTCGCCCTGGGTCCTACCCCCGAGGAGTGCTGCCGGACCGTGGTCCAGGGGGCGGTGTTGCGGCGCGATGCAGGGCAGGCTAATGGCCGCATCTTCCTCATCATGATCGGCTGCGGTTTCGACGCCGACGTGATCCGCTGCCTGCACAGCCAGCGCACCGGCCACGTCACCAGCGCCAGTTATTTTAATCCGATCATGGCCTCGATCCGTCACTACGATTATCCCGAGCTTCGGGTATACTGGAACGAAGAAGACGGTGTCGTCGGTGACGGCGGCCAGTCCGGCCACGAGGCTGGCAAGCCGGGGCAGGATAAGCGGGATACCGGCCACCCTTTGGAGCCGATTTCCCACGGCGTGCGTTGGCTCTTCGCCTTCAACCTTCCTTGTTACGGGGCCGGATTGCAGATCGCGCCGGAGGCCGACGGAGCGGATGGGCTGTTGGACGTTTGCACCTTTCGCCACGGCGGCCTGTGGCACGGGCTGTATTACACCGCGGCGGTGCTGACCGGCACGCATCACTGGCTTACCGACTTCGCCCAGCGGCGGGCCGGCCGACTCCGCGTCACCTCGGACTCGAATGTGCCTTATCAGTTGGACGGCGATCCTGGCGGCTTCCTGCCCGTGGAGATCGAAGTCCTGCCGAAACGCCTCACGCTGATCGTTCCCCAAGAGAAAGCGGCAACTTGAATCCAGTCAGTATCGGACCTTACTACTGCGGCCGGGGGCAAGCGCTCCTCGTGATCGCCGGGCCTTGCGTCATCGAGAGCGAGGAATTGACGCTGTCGATCGCCGCGTGTCTGAAGCAGATTTCCGCCGAGCTTTCCCAACCGCTGGTCTTCAAGGCCTCCTTCGACAAGGCCAACCGCACGAGTGTCGACGCGTATCGCGGCCCGGGCCTGAGCGCGGGGCTTGCCATCCTGGCCCGCGTGAAGCAGGCGACCGGACTGACGGTAACCACGGACATCCATCTTCCCGAACAGGCCGGTCCCGCGGCCGAGGTCTGCGATTTGCTGCAGATCCCCGCTTTTCTGGCCCGGCAGACCGATCTGTTGGCGGCGGCGGCCAAGACCGGCCGACCGGTACACGTAAAAAAGGGCCAGTTCCTGG
Source organism: uncultured Planctomycetaceae bacterium (assembly GCA_964615095.1). GTDB lineage: Bacteria > Planctomycetota > Planctomycetia > Pirellulales > Thermoguttaceae > JANXQG01. The sequence goes on from CAZTPX010000115.1 coordinate 17,906, forward strand.
CCCCCTGGGACATGCAGCACGTGGTTGGCAAGCTGCAGGCCTGCGGCTGCCAAAACATCGTCCTGGGCGAGCGCGGCAGTTTCTTCGGCTATGGACGGCTGGTGAACGACATGCGCAGCATTCCACAAATGCAGTCGCTGGGCGTGCCCGTGATCTTCGACGCCACTCATAGCGTACAGGAACCGGGCGGCCTAGGCGCGGCGACCGGCGGCAATCGGGCCATGGTCGAGCCGCTGGCCCGCGCGGCGGTGGCTATCGGCGCCGACGGCCTGTTCTTCGAAACGCACCCCCAGCCCGACCGCTCGCCCAGCGACGGGCCGAACATGATACCCTTGGACCAATTCGCGGCGCTCTTGCGGCGCCTGCTACACCTTCGACGTGCCGTGGAGGAAATCTCGTGATTCGCACAAGCTCCCATCTTCCCCTGTTCCTCTTCATGCTGCTAGCGGCGGCCTTGGCGACAAGCGGCTGCGGGCCGGCTGGCGGACAGCCAATCAAGATCACTAACCGCGCGGCCGATACGTCGTCGCAGTGGTCCGAAGACCTCTTCAGCTTCGCCCTGGAGAACCTCAACCACCTGGAAGACAACGATTGCGAGGAAATGCTGCGGTCGACGCAGCAGCGGTTTGTCGCCATGGAACAGCCTGAGGCGGCCGCGGGAACGCTTCCGCCGGACGCCTTGTTGGCCAGTTGGCCCGAACCGGACATGCTCCGCCAGGTCGTGGGCCGCTTGAACCAGTGGGTCGATACGCAAGAGAAGCCCGCCGAGTGGACGCCCGACCCGATGTTGGCGACCATGTCCGCCGATTTTCGCAAGCTGCCGATGGTGGAGAGCCTGGGGCAGGTCCACTATACGGCCTACGACGGCTACATGCTTATGGAAGCGGTCTGGCTGCGCGACGTAGCGCGTTCGCAGTGGGCTGGCGGCACGACGGCCGACGAATTGGACGTGGCCCGCAAGTTGTTTGACTGGACCGTGCGAAACATTCAGACCGACCCCGATGGTCCCGGCCACGTTCCGCAAGTGCCGTGGGAGACCTTGTTCCTGGGGCACGGCACGGCTTGGGAGCAGGCCTGGACATACATCTTGTCGCTGCGGCAGCGGGGGATCGACGCGGCCTTGTTGGCCTTGCCGGACAGCGCCGCCTCACCCGCAGCGGCTTCGGGCAAGGAGCCGTTGGAGCCGTGGTGTGTGGGCGTGCTGATCGGCGACAAGAAGAAGCTCTACCTGTTCGACTTCACGCTGGGCCTGCCGATTCCGGGGCCGGGCGGGGTCGCTGCGGACAAGTCGGGCCAGTTGCAAGTTTTTCCCGCCGCGCTCGACCAGGTCGCGGCAGATCGCAAGTTGCTCGAGCGACTGTCCCTGAAGGGCGGTCGGCCGTATTGGGCCTGCACGGCCGATGTGAAAAGGGCCGTGGCGCTGGTGGATGCCTCGCCGCTCTATCTTGAACCGCGGGCCAAGCGGATCGAGTCGCGGTTGACGGGCGAACGGCGATTGGTGCTCAATGCCGAGCCGTCGCAGCAAGCGGCCCGTTTCAAGGCGGCGGGTGTAGGCGAAGTGCGGATTTGGGACCTGCCCTACACCACGCTGCAGCGCCGCCTTGGCATGAGTCACCGTGCCGTCTCCGAGCGTTTGTGGGGCTACGTGCCGTTCATGAGCACTCCTGCCGCCCCCCTTTATAAAGGGCGGATCATGCAGTTGAAGGGACGGTTCTTCAACGAGAAGGAGGCCATTGCCTACTATCAAAAGGCGCGACCGAGGAACGATGCTGTGCGCGAGGCCAGGGCGAAAATCTTCAACGAATGCTATAAAGCGATTGCCGCCCAGCAGGAGGAGCGTGTCGGCAAGTTAACCGCTGCGCAGAAAGAACGCCTCAAGCGAATGGCGGCCGTGATTGCCGCCTCGCAGACGGAGTCGATCATGCAGGGCAAGCTTGCCGCCAGTTATTGGCTCGGCCTGATCCAATACGACGTGGGAGAGTTCGATGCGGCCTACGACTACTTCAGTGTGCGTACCTTGCAGATCGGCTCGATGGTTTTCTGGACCCCCGGCGCCCATTACAACATCGCCCGCACCCTGGAAGCCCTCGGACATCGGCAAGAGGCGATTGAAAAATACGAATCCATTGAATTGTTGCGGAGAAACCCCGGAAACCTTCTGCGTGCCCACTGGCTGAAGGAGTTGGACGGAGGGAAGGACAAGAAGGCGGAAGATAAGAAGATAGAGGAGAAAGAGCCGAAGAAGATAGAGGAAAAGAAGACGGTGGAAAAGAAGATAGAGGAGAAGACACCGACGGCGGAGAAAGTCGTAGAAAAGGCGAGCGATCAAGGATAAGGAGGCTCACGCAAAGCAAGCCAGGCCTGCGCCTAAGCCGCCGCCTCAAAGGCCACCGTTCGCGGTGGGAGGCGCAACGGTCAACTAGATGATCTCAAGGTGTAAGGTCAAGTGCCGTAAGGGTTTACGGAATTTGGCCGCATACCTTGTTTGAGTTTCGTCGCCGCCCCGAGCGGACCTTGCCGGCCGGCCGAATCTGTGATAAGATACTTGATTCGCCATTTTCTGTCCGCAGTAGGAACTTCAGATCATGAAAGACAGCATTCACCCCAAGTACGTGGAAACCAAGGTCACCTGTGGCTGCGGCAACTCGTTCGTGACCCGCAGCACGCAGGCCGAACTGAAGGTCGATATTTGCAGCGCCTGCCACCCGTTCTATACCGGCAAGTTGAAGTATGTCGATACGGCGGGCCGCATTGAGAAGTTCCAACGGAAGTTCTCCAATACGGGCTATGCCAGCCTGCAACGCGGCAAGAAGAAGGCCGTCGAAGCCCCGGCAGCAACCGAGACGACCTGACTCGCTCGGCGGTGTGTCCGCGGTCTGGGGCCGGCGCGATGTTGCCCCGTCGGATTGGATTGCGACACTTGCCCGGCAAGCCAGCTATGAATTTCACGGCGGGTCGGCTTTTCGCTCGACTCGCCCCTTGAAGAGACGCTAATGCGCGAGATTCTGGAACAGCAGCTTGCTCGATTCGAGGAGTTGGAGCGACGGATGGTCGAGCCGGACGTGCTGGCCAACTCGGCGCGCCAGGCTGCAATCGCGCGCGAACATGGCTCCTTGGCCAAGACGGCGACCAAGTACCGCCGTTTCAAACAGCTCAACACTCTAATCACCGAGGCCAAAGCCATGGCCTCGGGCCAGGACCTCGAGTTGCGGCAAATGGCCGAGATGGAACTGGCCGATTTGAAAGTCGAGCGGGAAGCCCTTTGGGCGGAAATCCTCGACATGGTTGCCGGCGGAGAAGACGCGCAGCGGACCCGCTGCATGCTGGAAATCCGCGCCGGCACCGGCGGCGATGAAGCGGCCCTCTTCGCCCGCGACCTCTACTTGATGTATCGCCACTACTGCGAGGCCAAGGGCTGGAAGGTCGAGGTCATGGACATGAACGCGACCGAACTGGGTGGGTTCAAGGAAGTGATCCTGGGACTGGAGGGCGAGGGTGTCTTTCGGGCTATGCAGTATGAGAACGGCGGCCACCGCGTGCAGCGCGTGCCGGAAACCGAGGCCAAAGGCCGCGTGCATACCTCGGCGGCGACGGTGGCCGTGATGCCCGAGCCGGAGGACTTGGAAATCGACCTCAAGCCGGCCGACTACGTCGTCGAGCGCTACGCACGTTCCAGCGGTCCCGGCGGCCAGCACGTCAACAAGACGGCCAGCGCCATCCGCCTGACGCACCCAGCCTCGGGGCTGGAGGTCTGCTGCCAGGACGAAAAGAGCCAGCACAAGAACCTTTCCAAGGCCCTCCGCGTGCTCAAGAGCCGGCTGTACGAGTTGAAACGCGAGGAAGAAATGAAGAAGCGCTCTACCGAACGCCGCGAGAAGATCGGTTCCGGCGACCGCAACGAGCGCATCCGCACCTATAATTTCCCGCAAAACCGGCTCACCGACCATCGCATCAACCAGAACTTCAATCTCGAGAACGTGATTGCCGGCAACCTGAAGCCCGTGGTCGATGCCTTGATCGAGTGCGACCGCCAGGCCCAGCGCAATGCCTTTGGGAATATCGATTGAACCATGTCCACTGCAACTTCTTGGACCGTCGGCCGACTGTTGCAGTGGACGGCCGATTATCTCAAGAGTCGTGGGTCCGAATCGCCGCGGCTGGACGCCGAAATCCTCCTGGCGGAAGCCCTGGGTTGTCAGCGGATCCAACTCTACACGACCTTTGAAGACGTGCCCAGCGAGGAGAAACGCACCGCCTTCCGCGAGTTGGTCCGCCAGCGGGCGGAAGGGACGCCTGTGGCTTATCTTGTCGGGCGGCGGGAGTTTTACTCGCTCAACTTCAAAATCGGTCCGGGCGTGCTCATCCCGAGGCCGGAAAGCGAATTGATTGTCGTCACGCTTCTCGATCTGGCCAAACAACTCCCCGCTCCCTCACCCCCTGCCCCTCTCCCGGACGGAGAGGGGAGGCATTCGGGTGCCTTGCGCATTGCCGACGTGGGCACGGGCAGCGGGATCCTCGCCGTGACGCTCGCCAAGCACCTTCCGGCAGCCCAGGTCGTGGCCACCGACACGAGCAAGACCGCCCTGGCGATTGCCGCGGAGAATTCCCGGCGACATGGGGTGGCCGATCGGGTCCAATGCGTCGAGTGCGACTTGTTGGCAGGCGTTGAGGGCGAAGCGACGTTCGATTTCATCGTCAGCAATCCGCCCTATGTGAGTGCGGCGGAATACGAGAAGTTGCCTCGGGATGTAAAGAACTTCGAGCCGCAGGAGGCCCTTCTGGCAGGTCCTAAGGGGACGGAAGTAATCGAACGATTGATTTGCCAGGCAGCCGAATGGTTGCGGCCGGGTGGTCACTTGTTGATCGAGATCAGCCCCATGATTCATGCCGTGGTGCAAACGTTGCTGGCCGCCGCGCCGGGCTTGCAACCGGGGCCGACGGTCAAGGACCTCGCCCGGCTGCCGCGCGTGGTGCAGGCGAGGAGGATACCTTGTTCTTGATTGAATCGGACAGTACAATTGAATTGATAGTCGGGGCAAAATAATTGCAGAGGAGCTATTCAAACATGATTCTGATCCGCTTTTCTGATGCTGAATCGAAGCGCCGGGCTTTGGGGTTCTTAGCCGGCCGCTTCTCGTTCAAGAGTTGGGCCAGTGGGGAAATGGCAGTCCCGGAAGCGGCGTTGGCCCATCTGGCGACCGAGGGTGTAACTTTTTCCGTTGAGGGGCCGGCTACCTATGAGCGACTCATTTCGACGATTCGAAATTCTCCTGCCGCAACGGTTTAACGACGGTCGGCCAGTCCCGGACGAATTGATTGCCGACACGCTGCTTGAACTTGAGGAGCGGTTTGGCGCAGTCTCGTCCGAAACCCAGACGATTCGCGGCTTGTGGCGGCATGAGGAACACGTGTTCCGCGACGACCTGATTCGCGTATTCGTCGACGTTCCTGACGTTCCCGAGAGCCGCCAGTTCCTCCTCGATTTCAAGAGTCGCCTGAAGGTCAGATTCAACCAACTCGATATTTGGATGACGACTTACGCGATCGAAGTCATGTAGAGGAAGACGGTTGCACCTTCCGATTGGTAGGGGCGAGGAAGTTGTGGCGAAACTGATTATCACGGGCGGCGTGCCATTGCAGGGGACGGTATCGGTCAGCGGGGCCAAGAATGCCGCACTGCCGATGATGGCGGCAGCTATTCTTGCCGACGCGCCGGTGGAACTATGCGGCGTTCCGCGATTGACCGACGTGCGCACGATGTCTCGGCTGCTCCACCACCTGGGCGTCGACGTCGCCCCTAACGGCGACTGCCTGACCTTGACTCCCGGCGACACGCGGGCGACCCAGGCCGGCTACGCTTCGGTGCGGCGGATGCGGGCGGGATTTTGCGTGCTTGGGCCGCTGCTGGCGCGGCGGGGCAGGGCGGTGGTGCCGCTGCCCGGCGGCTGCGACATCGGTGACCGGCCGGTCGATCTGCACCTGCGCGGGCTGGCCGCCCTGGGCGCCGATCTGCGCTTGGAGCGGGGCTATGTTTTGGGCACGGCCGCAAGGCTCCGCGGCGCGACAATCGACCTCTGCGGTCCGCGCGGTCCTACGGTGACGGGCACGGCGAACGTGCTTTGCGCCGCCGTGCTCGCCCGCGGCCGCACCGTCATCCGCGGCGCGGCGTGCGAACCGGAGATCGCCGACCTCGGCCGCATGCTGAACGTACTCGGTGCGCGGGTCTGCGGACTGGGGACGCCGACCATCGAAGTCGATGGAGTGGAGCGGCTCGGCGGTGGGAGCTACCGTATCATTCCCGATCGCATCGAAGCGGCAACGCTGATGCTCGCCGCGGCCATTACCGGCGGCGGCGCGAATGTGGTGGGCGTGGTTCCCGAGCATCTAAACACATTTCTCGCCTCGCTGGAAGCGAGCGGAATCTCCATCGACGTGCAGGCTGATCGTGTGACCGTGCGGGCAAGCGGCCAGCCGCTTGCGGTGAGCGCGTCCGCCGAACCCTACCCCGGGCTGCCGACCGATCTTCAAGCCCACTGGACGGCATTCATGGCGACGGCGGCTGGCCCAAGCCTCGTCGAGGACCGCGTCTTTCCCATGCGTTGGGGGCACGTGGCAGAGTTGAATCGACTTGGCGCGAATTTGCACTGCGTGCCCGGCGGCGTGAAGATCGCGGGTTGCTGTCGTTACCAGGGGGCGGAAGTGGCGGCTACCGATCTGCGGGCCAGCGCCGCCTTGATCCTTGCCTCGCTTGCGGCACGCGGTACTTCCGTCGTTCATGCGGCCCACCATCTCGAACGCGGCTACGAGCGGCTTGACCTGAAACTGGCCCAGCTTGGCGCGCGGATCGAGCGCTTGTCGCCCTTGGAAACAACGGACGGCGGCGTTTCCAGATCGCTGGGAAGCCGATTGTGAGCAAGACGACTGCTGCCTTTGCCGACGGCGACCGTGGAGCACGGGAAAGCGCTCCGGCCTGGACCGCGTGGGCCTTTGCCGCAGCGACACTGCTGGGCGCCTTCTTGTTGTTTCAGGTCCAGCCGCTGGTCGGCAAGTTCATCCTGCCTTGGTTCGGCGGAGCGACGGCGGTGTGGACGACTTGCATGTTGTTCTTTCAGATCGCTCTGTTTGGTGGTTACGCCTACAGCCACCTCTTGGTCGGTCGCCTTTCGCTGCGCAGCCAGGTCGTGGTCCATTGCCTGCTCTTGTTGGCAGCCGTCGCCGTGCTGCCGATTGTGCCCAGCAGCGCATGGAAACCGACCGGCGACGCCGCTCCCACGCTGGTCATCCTCGTGCTCTTGACGGCGACGGTGGGGTTGCCGTACTTCGTGCTCTCGACCACTAGTCCCTTGATTCAGGCCTGGTTCAGCCGCAGTTTCCCCGGCCGCATGCCCTATCGCCTTTACGCGCTTTCCAATCTCGGCTCCTTCCTGGCCCTGCTGAGCTATCCCTTCGTCTTCGAGCCGGCCTTAAGCCTGGCGACACAAGCGCGGCTCTGGTCATGGGCCTTTCTCGTGTATGTCGCGCTGGCTGCTCTAGGTGGAATAGCCGTCTGGCGGTTGAGATTGGCCCAATCCACACTAACCCGAAGCGTAGGCGAGGCAGTGACTTGCGATCCTCGCTTACGCTTCGGGTTAGTGTCAGGCTCAACCGTGGGCGGCATACAAAACGCCTGCGAGGCCCCGCAAGGCTCTTCGACTGCCACCGGCTGGCTTCAACGGGCGCTCTGGCTGCTGCTGCCGGCCTGCGCGTCGCTGGTCCTCTTGGCAACCACGAACCATGTTTGCCAGGATGTGGCCGCCGTGCCGCTGTTGTGGATTGTGCCGCTGTCGCTGTACCTGCTGACGTTCATCATCTGTTTCGATCATCCGCGGTGGTACGTGCGGCCGTTGTGGGCTGGACTGGCCGTGCTGGGGATCGCGGCGGTGATGGGAAGCGACAAGATGCTCGACTGGATCACTGAGCCGTACCAACACGAGGGCATGGTATTGACCTACGCCCATCAACTGTGCCTGCACTTCGGCACGATGTTCTTGATCTGCATGGTCTGCCACGGCGAACTTGTGCGCCTGCGTCCCGCTCCTCAGCGCTTGACCGAGTTCTACCTGCTGCTGTCGGCCGGGGGCGCGTTGGGCGGGACAATTGCCGGCCTGGTGGCGCCGCAGTTGTTCAAGACCTTCCTCGAATGGAACATCGGCATGCTGGCCGCCTATGCCCTGGCCACCGCGGTCTTGTTCCTCGCCGTGCCCCGGCGCGGCATGCGCCGGTCGGCGGGACTGCTCCTGTGCGGCTTTGCGGCGGGTGGCTTCATCCCCGTGTTGCTCTGGCAAGGAGACTTTCGCTCGCAGGCTTCGTACGAGCCGCGGCTTGTGGACCGGCAGCGGAATTTCTACGGCGTGGTGTCCGTGTGGGAGTACGACCGCGACAACCCCGAGTTGCACCGTTTCTGCATGAAACACGGGGCGATCCTGCACGGCGAGCAATTCACTGCGCCGGAAGAATGCCGTCAGCCATTCAACTATTACACGTGCGAAAGCGGCATCGGCAGGGCCATTGTCGCACTCCAGAAGACGAATGATCGCCTGCGGGTCGGCGTTGTCGGCCTAGGTGTGGGCACCTTGGCCTGTTATGCCCGGCGGGGCGATCACTTCACCTTTTACGAAATCAACCCGGCGGTCTGTGAAATGGCCGAGAAGTATTTCTCTTATCTGAACGATGCCAGGGAGCGCGGGGCGACGATCGACCTGAGCATGGGCGATGCGCGGCTCGTGCTCGAGCGGCAAGCGCCGCAGGCCTTCGACCTCCTGGTCTTGGACGCCTTCAGCGGCGGTTCGGTTCCCGTTCATCTGCTCACGCGCGAAGCGATGGACATCTATCGCCGCCACGTCGCGGCGGACGACGTGATCGTGATCCACGCTACCAACTCGTATCTGTACCTTTTCCCCGTGGTGCGGGCCTTGGCCGAGGACGCCCGGCTTGGCTGGCGGCGGGTCCACACGACGAAAGACAGCGATCGGTTCCGCCTGGCCAGCGATTGGGTCATCATCAGCCGGCGGGAAAGCTTGCTCGACGCGATTCCCAATGTCCCGCCGCCGTCCACGCAACGCGACGGCTTTGCGGTCCCCGTGTGGACCGACCAGAACAACAATCAATTTCGCATCATGATCGGCAGTCGGTAGGAGGAGTTTCGTGGTTCCATGAGGCCGAACCCGAAGGGTTCACAGCTATTAGCCGGTGGTAAGCGCAGCGCCACCACCGGATAACCGAGCGCGAGAGACCCTATTTGACCCCGTAGGGGTCGCAGTAAGTCGCCGCTGCGACCCCTACGGGGTCGGGACGTCGTTCGCGATCTTAACCCCGGGTGCGTTGCGCGACCCGGGGTTAATCGCTGCCATCCCTTCGGGATGGACTCGCAGGGACATTTCTTTCCTGGGGTGACGACGGACATGCCTGCCTCCGTCGTCGCGGGAACGATGATTCGCCGATCCTTACGCGAACTTCCGTCCGGTCAACTGCTCATAGGCCTCGACATATTTCGCCCGCGTCTTGGTTACCACGTCGCCGGGCAGGGCAGGGGGAGGGCTGTTCTTGTCCCAGCCACTGGCCGTCAGCCAGTCGCGGACAAACTGCTTGTCGAAGGAAGGTTGCCCCCGCCCGGGCGCGTATTGATCGGCTGGCCAGAAGCGCGAACTGTCGGGTGTGAGAACCTCGTCGATCAGCAGGATTTGACCGTCGACCTGGCCGAACTCGAACTTCGTGTCAGCGATGATGATGCCGCGCTGCAAGGCATATGCCGCCCCCCGCTGAAAGATATCGATGCTCCGCCGCCGCAGTTCGTCGCTCACTTCGCGGCCGACCGCATCGACCATCTGCTCGAACGTGATGTTCTCGTCGTGGCCCGATTCCGCCTTGGTGGCGGGCGTGAAAATGGGTTCCGGCAACTGCGCGCTTTCGGTCAATCCGGCAGGCAGGCGAATGCCGCACACGGTGCCGCTCTTGCGATACTCGGCCCAACCGGAACCCGACAAGTAGCCGCGGACCACGCATTCGATCGGCACTACCTTGGTCTTGCGGCAGAGCGTTGTTCGGCCTTCCAGCGCTGTCAGGTCGATGCCCGGCGGCAGGGCCATCTGCAGGACATCGGTGCTAACTAGATGATTAGGGCCGCCCAAGCGCTCGAACCAGAATGCCGAAATCTGCGTCAGTACGCGGCCCTTGTCGGGGATGCCCGTGGGCAGCACCCAGTCGAACGCGCTGAGACGGTCGGTGCTGACCAGGAGGAGTTGCTGACCCAGATCGTAAACGTCACGGACTTTGCCCCGCCGCACGGGCAGCCCCGGCAGCGAGGTTTGCAGAACGACAGGGGATGGCATGATGTCAAAGGGTATTCGAGGACCGAAAAGGGGATGTTGGTAGTTCCTCGAATATATCCGTGGCGGCCCCGATTGCCAAGTGTGCCGATTCGATTCGAGAGGATTTTTCCTGCCCCAAACGCCTTGAACCTGTGACAATCCTGCGGTACACTTCCCCAAGGAGGAACCCATCCCGATGGGGCAGATCAGATTTATCGTCTTACCACCGCAACGCATCACGGAAGAAGTGTTGCAGTTTGCCTATATGTCGGGCATGGATCGCACCCCGTGGGTGGTGCGCGCCGAGGTCGAGGAAGGCGAACTGGTGCTGGAGCGAGACGTCTCCGATTCCGGTTCGGTAACGGTCCCCTGGCAGGTCGAAGGCCACGGCATGCTGGCCCTTTCCACGGCCACGCTGGTCGAACGCTGGGAACCTTACAATCTGGCGGTGGAACTTGCCCGCGGCACGCTCAATGTGCTGCGGACGCAACTCTACGAGTGGGAGTCGATCGGGCTCGCCGTCCCGGCCGAAGTTTACGGCCTGTTGAAGGAGGCGCTGGTGAAATTCAGTTGGGCTGTGGTCCAGCAGGTCGGCGGGGATGCCGCCGTGGCCCAAGCGACCATGAAAATCGCCTTGGACGCCTCGCGACTTCTGGCCGCCGCCTATGCCGAGCAAGCGATGGCCGTGCGTCGCCGGGCAACCGGCCGGCTGCCGGCGCTGCTGGGCGGCGCGCTGAGTCGCCCCGACATGGACGAGGCCGCCGCCCGCTCGTTCCTCTCGGCCTTCAACATGGCAATGGTGCCCCTCTACTGGCGCGACGTGGAAACCGCGGAAAGCAACTTCGACTGGTCGGTGTGCGACCGGCAGATCCAATGGTGCCGCGAGCAGGGTTTGCGGGTCTGCCTGGGGCCGCTGTGGCAGCCCGACGCTCGCGGGCTGCCCGATTGGGTCTATCTCTGGGACGACGATTTCGAGAGCCTGCTCTCCGGGGCCGGCCAATTCATCGATGCCGCTGTGAATCGCTATCGCGGAAAGGTCGACATCTGGCACTGCGCGGCCCGCGTCAACACCTCCCAAGTCCTGCACTTCTCCGAGGAAGAGAAGCTGCGGATGGTGGCCTGGATCGTTTGCCGGGTCAAGGAACTCGATCCCCTGCACCCGTCGATGGTCGGCGTCGATCAGCCCTGGGGCGAGTACCTGGGGCGGCGGGCGGTCGATCTCTCGCCCATCCATTTTGCCGACGCCCTGGTCCGCGCCCGCCTCGATCTCAAGGCAATTCTCCTGGAAATGAACTTCGGCTGTTTCGCCGGCGGCACTCTCTTGCGAAGCGAGATCGAGGTCAACCGGCTGCTGGACTATTGGAGCTTGCTGGGCCTGCCGTTGTTGGTTGCCATGACCTTGCCCAGTGCTGGCGGCGACGATCCCCGGGCACGGCAGAAGTTGGACTTGCCTGCCGACGCGTGGGATCTCGCCTCGCAGCAGGCCTGGGTGGGGCGCTACGTGCCCTTGATCCTGGGCAAACCGGGGCTTCAGGCGGTCGTTTGGAACCAGTTCGAAGACGCCCTGCCACACGAGTTTCCGCATGCCGGCCTGTGCTCTTGGCAAGGGCAGGCCAAGCCGGCCCTGCGGACGCTTGCCGCGCTGCGCGCCGCCTGTGTCAATCCCCGCCCTGCGCCGTAGCGTGGGACCCGGGCACCGAGCGTAGCTTGGTCGGCTTGCGAGCGCAGGCCCACCGATGATGACGCGGTGAGGGGAGAAGGGGAGAAGGGGAGAAGGGGAGAAGGGGAGAAGGGGAGAAGGGGAG
>CAZTPX010000116.1:0-29894 GCA_964615095.1 uncultured Planctomycetaceae bacterium
TCCCATAACGCCACCTTATGGACACGGTCCTTTCCTGTCGAGCTATCGGATTCCAAACTCTCCTTTCTTCACACAAAACGGTTCCTGACACCTTTTCAATACTGTACACATGGACAATATTAGCACAAAATGGTACAAATGACGCAGAATGCTACAAACTAGCTAAAAAATGGTACAGAATGGCACAAAAATGGCAACGGCCTTTGGCTGTGCCGAAACTATCGTTAGAGTGTCAAACGTTTTTTTCCCGCAGTTTCCGCTGTGCCACAACTACCTTTAGGGGAAGCCGAATACACCCGTGGACGTACAAAATCGCCGTCGAAACGCGAAAACGTCCCTTTCTTCGATCCGGCTACACCACTGCCTGAGTCGAAACGGCGGGTTGGTCGCGGCGGCCAAGGCGGGAGAAACGCCGTTGGAAACAGTTTTTTCTGACCCATGTCGTCTTTGCAGCCGGCGCGCAAATCGACCGTCCGCCGACGATGCAAGATGGGTGCCCGACGGTGCCCGGACCAAGTTTGCCCAACAGCAAATGGGACAAAAAAATGGGCATGGTACAAAGAAAGCTAACGTTCTGGCGGCCGGGCCATCCTCATATCCCTCCCAACCCTCCCTGCTTGTCATGGCCGGACGAGCACTTGATTGGATTGGCCGTTCGGCCGGGTAGGTGAGTTTACACGCTGTGCTAGCCCGTTTATAGTAGATGGAATATGGAGGACCAAACCCTAAATCCGTTTCGCGCGCCAATGACGGGCCGGCAAGCGCCCCGCCAGCAGGCCGCGCCCGAGTCCGCACCCTCCCCGCCGGTCCGCTGGTTTCGCGAATTGCCGATATCCGTCGCGCTGATGGCAATCATCCTCGTCGCCTATTGGGGCGTGTGGCTCTTCGAGTTCGTCTATTTCGACGATCCCGGCTATGTGACCGACAATCTCAACGTCATCCGCGGCCTGCCGCTGTTCAAGGATTTCAAGGTCTTCTGCGCCAGCGTTCGTTGGGCGTTCACCGCCTTCGAACAGAGCAACTGGCACCCGTTGACCTGGCTGTCGCACATGCTCGACGTGCAATTGTACGGATTGAACGCCGGCGGGCACCACGTCACCAATATTATCCTGCACGCATCCAACACGCTTCTCTTGTTCTGGCTGTTGCGTTGGCTGACCGGCCGGAGTTGGTGCAGCGCGGCGGTGGCTGTCTTGTTTGCCGTACACCCGATGCACGTCGAGTCGGTGGTTTGGGTTGCCGAGCGCAAGGACATGTTGAGCACGTTCTTGGGCTTCTTGGGCTTGCTGGCCTACGTTCGCTACGCCAAGGAGCCAGACGTCTATCGCTACATCCCCGTTTTTGTCCTGCTGGCCCTGGGACTTCTCGCCAAGCCCATGCTTGTGACTTTCCCTTGCGTATGCCTGTTACTGGACTTCTGGCCGCTGGGTCGGCTGAACCTGTGGGGAGACGCGGAGTTGCCCGCGCGGCGGCCGCCCCTTGAGCGTGCGGCCGTTCCGCGGCGCAAGGCGAAGCGCAACCAGCGGCTTCCCGCGACGGCCACAAGGCCGCAGAGCCGGCCGGTCGCCGCGCAATCGGTCGGGCAACAGATTGCCTGGCTGGTGGTCGAGAAGATCCCGCTGTTCGTGCTCGCCGCGCTCTCCGCGATCATTACTCCCTATGCCCAGAACCATGGCGGCTCGATGGCCTCGCCGGCCGAACTGTCGCTGGCCTTTCGCATTGAGAATTCCTTGCAGTCGTACTTGACGTACATCACTAGGATGTTCTGGCCGGGCAAGATGTCGGTGCTGTACCTCTTGGATCCGGAGCACGTCAACCACTACTACACGGCTGGGGCGGTCGTTGTGCTGTTGTCGATCACCGGCCTGGTGATTTGGGCGGCATACCGGGGACGGCGTTACCTGGCATTCGGCTGGTTCTGGTATTTGGGCGTCTTGGTGCCGGTCATTGGTCTCGTCCAGGTGGGCGAGCAGAGCCACGCCGATCGCTACACGTATCTTTCCTACGTCGGCTTGTTCATCATGTTGGCCTGGGGCATCGCCGACCTGATCAGCCTTCTGCCGGAGTTCCAGGCGCCTCTCCGCGTGGTGACGGGTACCGTCATGGCGCTCGTGCTTGTGGTCTGTGTCGGCTGGACGAAATACCAGTTGCAGTTCTGGACCGACGTGGAAACCCATTTGCGACATGCTTTATCGATCACGCCCGACAATTGGAACATGCTCAACAACCTGGGCGTCAAGCTCTGGAAGAAGGGGCAGGACGAGGATATCTTGAGCGAGAAGGCAAAAGTCCTGGGCGACATGGAAGGCGCCAACGCCCATCACCAGAAGGCGCTGGCCTTCAAAGCGGACGCCGCCGCGCAGTGGACCCACGGCATTACCGTGCGTCCCACGGCGACCGACATCCACAGCAACTTGGGCTACATGTATTCGGAGGCCAATGACCTGGACAAGGCCGAACACCACTTGCGAGAGGCCGTGAAATGGAAAGAGATCTCACCGCGGCCCCGCAATAATCTGGGCCGAGTTCTCTTGAGGAGAAGCCAGGAATGGGAAGCCCAAGCCCGCAAGGCGGAGGCCGAACACAAGACCGACCCGGACGCCTGGGCAAAGTCGAAGCAGTACAAGGATGCGGCCATCGTGGAGTTCGAAAAGGCCGTCGAACTGGACCCCTCGCTGTTGGAAGCCCGTTTGAACCTGGGCCAGGTCTATATCGAGAAGAACGAATTGGACAAGGCCGAGCGCCATTACAAGGAGATCCTGAAGCTGGATTCGGAAAGCGTCAAGGACCGGGAGGCGATCAGCAACTTCAGTCAGGCCAGTTTCGGATTGGGGCGGATCGCCGTGGCCCGCAAGAATTCCGATGAGGCCGTCAGGTTCTTTGAGCATGCCCTGGAAACCGCCCGCAGGAACGCCACCGAGTTCGTGGACGGACAGCCGGTGCTCGAATTGACTACCCCCGTTCTCATTATACTGCAGTGGCTGGCCGGCCAACGGTTCGAGCGGGGCGAGTACCGCGAGGGGGAAAAGTGTGCTTGGCTCGTGCTGAGCCGCCTGACGGACATGGGGCAGCGGCGATTCTTCGCCGAGCAATTGGGCAGGCAGTGCGAAGCCGGCGGTAAGCATACCGAGGCGGTCCACGCCTGGAGTTTCATGGCGTGGGCCTTGGCCGCGAGTCCAGACCCCCGTATTCTCGATCCCCAAGAGGCGATGGCGCTTGCTAAGCACGTAGTGGAGATAACAAAGCAGCAGGATCCGCTGTCGTTGGACGTGCTGGCCGCGGCCCAGGCGGCCACCGGCCAATTCGGGGCGGCGGTGCAGACGGCCCAATCCGCGGTCAACCTGGCCAATTCGCAGGGGAAAAAACCGCTGGCCGCCGCAATTTCCCAGCGTTTGCCCTTCTATCAGCAAGGAAAACCCTACCGTTGCGACCGCAACGGCACAGACCGGCCGGAATGACCCCCCGTTTTAGTCACGAGAAATCCACCTCCGCGACTTGCAGCCCTTTCCGGCAATTGCAATAATATACCGTTGTTGGAGTCCCGGCTTTAGCCGGCAGTCGCGCACAAATTCCGGCTAAAGCCGCGACTCCAACGTGCCATACCCTTCCGCTCAATCCGTAAATCGATTCATTTCCCACCGTGGACAACATATAGGGGTCTCTCTCCCCCAAAACCTGCGAGGTGCGACCGATGTCTGTTGTTTGCCAGTGCCCATCGTGTCAGGCGAAGTATCAGGTCGGCGATCAGTACGCCGGGCGCACGATCAAATGCCCGAAGTGCTCCGCGGCGGTCGTTGTGCCGGCCGCCGCCCAACCGACAAATCAAGCCGCTGCGGCCTTGAAGCCTGTACCCGCGGAAGCAGCCCAAGCGGCACCTTCTTCCAAGGGCGCACTGCCTAAAGCGCAAGCCGTGGGCGTTGCCAGGCAACCGCAAGCCAAGCCCTTGCCCGCGGCATTCCCGACGGTGAAGGTTGCCAAGGCGGTGGCCATTGCGCCCGCGGATGCCGAAACCGCCGACGAAGACAGCGCCAGTGCATCTGCGGAAGACGATGGTTTGGGTTTCCTGGCAGAGCAGCCGGTGCCTCCCAAGCGTCGCCCGCCGCCGGCCGTCGCCGAGCAACCGCCTATCGAGGATAGTGGCCTGGGTTTCCTTGAAGAGGAGCCGGTGCCTGCAATGAGTCGCCCGGCCCCGGCCATCGCGAAGCAGTCGCCCGCCGAAAGCGAGCCGGAAGACGGTCTGGGTTCCATCGCCGGCCTTGCCAAGCGGCAACCGGCCAAGGGCGTCACCCCGCTTCATGCCAAGAAGAAAAAGCAACAGCTTCCCACGTGGGTGATTCCGACGATCGCTGGCGGCGCGGTAGTGGCCATCGCGGGGATTGTCTGGGGTGTCGTCGCCATGAGCTCCTCGCCGACCAAACCCAAGAACGTAAATATCGCGTCCTCTTCGAACACAAACGATGGCAAGGCGACGACGAATGGCGCCGGCGGGATTGCGGGCAAACCGCTGCCCAAGGGCCCGGTACTGACCCTCAATTGGGCCGAGAACCAGCGGGCGGGCGCGTCGTGGTTCGTCGACGGAACCAAGCAGGATTTGCCGCCGACCGGCCCGATCAAGGTCCCGCTCGCGGCGAAGAAGGACCAATATGAACTTCGCTTTGAACGGGCGGGGTTCCAGCCGAAGAAGTTCAATCGCGTTGCCCTAGAAGACTGGGACTACACCGTTTCCGATTGGGAGATTCTGGAGCCCAAGGGCATTCCCTGGCCGCAGGACTTCAAAGAGGCGAAGAAGACCGCTGCCAACGAGAAAAAGAACATCTTGATTTTGTTCGACGCTTCGGACGCCAAGGAGAACAGTTTCCAGTCCGGCCGGATGAAGGAAGCGGTCGTCAAGCGCGACGAGTTCCGCAAGCGGACCGACAAGGAGTATGTTTGCGTCTACATCGACAATCCCAAGAATGCCGAGGCGCAGGCCGAGGTGAAAGACGCCAAACGCAACGAAGAACTCACGACGAAGACGTTCAAAATCACGGTATTTCCCACGGTGGTCGTGACCGATGCGAAAGGCCGGCCTTTCGGCATTCTGGAAGGTTACACGATCAAGGGCATCACGCCCTTCCTAGCGCTGATGGACAAGTGGGCGGCCGACGCCAAGCACTTCTTCCCCTTGTTTGACAAGTTCAAAGCCATGTCCAAGGAGAGTCCGGATGCCGATCTCGCCGGGGAAGTCCTCGATTTCCTGGAAATGAGCAAGCTCAGCCGGTTCTACGTCACCACGGTCAAGGAGGCGACCGCTTGCCTGCCCAAGGAAGGCCGCCCGGTGTCGAAGGAAGTGGCCGACGGGTGGATGCGGCGCTTCGCGATGGCCGCCCGGAATTCGGACGAGGCCAAGAAGGTTATCGAAGAGTTCGACAATTGGAAGAAGACGAGGACCTTTGTGGATAAAGAGGTGGGGGCCACGCTGCACCTCATCGCCGCCATCATCCTGGGGCGTCTGGACCTCCGCAAGGAGGCCCTGCAGAAGTGCCAAGAAGGCCTGGCCTACCAGCCGCACAACCCCATGCTGCGGGCCAGCCTCGAACGCTTCAAGCTGATCCTCTCCGCCGAACCCGGCAAACCGGTCCTGGTCCCCGTCGGTTCCGGCACGGGCTACTGTATCGCCGACGGCAATTACCTGTTGACCAACCACCACGTCATTCACGGCGCCAAGGAGATCAAGGTCCGCCTGAACGGCCAGACGGAGATGTATCCGGCCAAATTGGTCGCCGACAACTCGGCGGGCGACATGGCCATTTTGAAGGTCGATTTGCCCGCCGGCAAGAAGCTCGTTCCGCTGCCCCTGATGGCCAACGAGTTGAAGATCGGTGAAGACGTCACAGTCATGGGCTGGCCAGGCATGATGAGCCAGAATCTCACCCTCACGTTGACCAAGGGCGTCGTCAGCACGGTGCCCGACACCGACGACAACGAGTCGTTCATCGTGACCGATTGCACGGTGAACCCAGGCAATAGCGGCGGTCCGATGTGCAGTTTCGCCGGCGGCGTGGCCGGCATGGTCACCCGCAAGAGCAGCATTACCTCCAACCAGAGCAGCTACGGAATGGCGATCCCCGTCAGCCGCTTGCGCAAGTTCCTCGCCGAGAAATTACCCAAGGACGCAAAGATGCCCTCTGCGCAGGCGGGATCCAAAGGCGCGAATATGAAACTGAGCGAGTTGGCGGAGAAGATTGCGCCTTCGGTCGTTTATATCGAGAACATCCAGGAAACTCGCGTTCCGGGCCACGGAGCCGCGGGGCAAGCCGAGGAGGACGACGACGAGTAGGGAGAATGATCATGGCTTTGCGATTCGCGCTGACGTTCGTTCTGATTGTCGGTTGGGCCGTGGCCGCATCCTCGCAGCGGGTCATCACGCTGCACCCCGTGCAGGTCAGCGGCACGATTCTCCAGGTCGGGCCGCATAGTGTTGCGATCAAGGCGGCCAACGGACAAAACTGGGTCCTGAACTTGCGTCAAGACACCAAGGTCAAGATAACTGGATCCGCCGAACCCGAAATGCTGGCGCCCGGAACGTACGTGCGTTTTACGGCCACGATCGACAAACACACCACCAAAGGGCAGGAGAAAATCGACAAGCTCACGCTCTTCACGCTCACGCCGGGCGTGGCGGAGCGGACACTGGGCATCGAGCGGGCAAGCGAGCATCCCAAAGGCGAGGAGGAAAAAAACGCGGCGGGACAGCCTGGCCCAGGCGGAGCGGGCCCCGCGCCCGGTAAGGCGGACGCTGCGGCCCCCGACATCGAGATTCCCGAGCAGCAATCGGTCGCGCCTCCAGCGGCCAAACGACGCGGACCGGGGGCCAAACTGCCGGGCAAGTCGGTGCCCGACGTGGCCGCTTATGACATCTGTGCCCAAGTGGTCAGCTTTCACAACGGCCGGCTGATCGTCAACGTACAAAATCGCTTCTTCAAGCCGAAAATCACCGTCGAACTGGCCGCAGATGCGCAGATCGGGCTTGACCTGGCTGACATGTCGTTGGTCAAACCGGGCGATAAGGTGGCGGCCCTGGCGTTTTGTGCCAACCTAGGAGTCTGCGAGGTGACGCGGACCATTGAGGTTGCCCTGGCCAATCCGCTTGTGCCCCCCGGCAGTCGCCATCGCCCCCACGCCGTTGTCCACAGTGGGGATACGACGCGGCGACCAGG
This sequence comes from uncultured Planctomycetaceae bacterium, assembly GCA_964615095.1. Lineage (GTDB taxonomy): Bacteria > Planctomycetota > Planctomycetia > Pirellulales > Thermoguttaceae > JANXQG01. The sequence goes on from CAZTPX010000116.1 coordinate 7,200, forward strand.
AGGAAAGACCAAAGCCGGCGATGATACGACCGCCAAGAAGGCCCCGGTCAAGGTCCCGGAAGAGGAAAAACCTGCCGACAAGGACTCTTCGGGGGACAAGGAGAATCCGCCGGCCAAGGAAGCGGAGGCCAAGCCCGAACCGGCTCTCCCGGTTGCCGACGTCAAGCCCGAGCCGAAAAAGCCCGAGCCTAAAGAGCCGGAGAAAAAGCCCCCTACGGGCGATGATGAGAAGGACGTTTTCGAAAAGTAGCGGGCACGGGGCACCTGCTTGCGGGTCGTCTGCCGTCCGCCCGTTGCGGCAGCTTTCAAAAACGACAGCAGTAATTGAATCGGCGAACCACGAAAGGTCAGGAGAACTGCAAAGTCCTTCGTAGAACGGAATTTATTCCGTTGCCTTGCGTGTTTCAGGGAAGCGCAATGAATTCCGCTCTACGTAGGGATGCCATAGACAGACTTTGCAGTTCTCCTGCACGAAAGGTGGGACCGCTTGAGTGGAGCCTTCCTTATTTGTATAATAGGGCCATTTGACGCCGTTGCGGCTGCGATCCGCCTATCGGCGCCTTACCTGCAACAAGGAGAATGTTATGAGACGTCAGTTCGCGTGGTTCGTGGCATTTCCCGTAGTACTGGTTCTTTCGCTTGGTGCCCTGGCGCCGGCGGAAGAGAAAAAAGCCGAGGAAAAGACGGGGGCGGCCTTGCTGGAAAGCAAGGGACTCCGCAAGATCGGTTCGTTCTTCGTACTCGGCGAGGAGGCGGCGCTGAAAAAGAAACTCCGCGAACTCGAGCCGCTCCGCAAAAAGGTCATGGATGCCCAGAAGAAGGCATCAGCAGCGGAGAAGGTCGTCGAGCAGAAGAAGCAACTCATCAACCAGTGCCTGCAACAGCGGCACGACCTGGAGATCGCGTTGAACAACGTGAACAACGTTGAACAACACAATCGCATGGTCAATGCGCTGAACGAGCTTTCCGATCGCATCGAGATCCTGGAGAAGGCGTTGCACGAAGATAAAGTCACCAAGACCCTGCGGGCGACCGCCACGGAGGTCTCGGAACAATACGTCGAGGCCGTGATGCAACTCCGCAAGCAGTGCAAAGCGGTCAAGGCCAAGTACGAGGAGCTGGCCGCCGACGCCCAAGTCAAAGAGGCGATCGACGAGGTGAACAAGACCGAGCACCCCGCCGGCAAGCTTGGCCCCGGCCTCGAGTTCATCGCCCTGGACTCGAACCTCAAGCGGATGGAAGCCAGCGTCGTCTCCGAGACGATCGCCATGCGCCGCGACGAAGGCGACCTGTGGACAGTATCGGTGACCTTCAACGGGCAGCATTCGCGCGACATGACGATCGATACGGGGGCCTCTAGCGTCGTGCTGCCCTACAAGATGGCCACCGAGGTGGGCTTGACGCCTTCGGAAAAAGACCCCACGATCACCTGCATCCTGGCCGACGGCCACGCCATCAAGTGCAAGATGGTCTACGCCAAAACGGTGCGCGTGGGCAAATTCACCGTGGAACACGTCGAATGCGGGGTCATGCCGGCCGACTGTCCCGAGGCCAGCGCCATGTTGGGCCAATCTTTCTTGAAGAATTTCACCTTCCGCATCGATAACGCCAACGGCAAGTTGATCATGGCCCAGGTCGGGCCAGCCAATGCCCGCACGCGGACCGGCGGCAAACAGACCGAGCCAGCCAAGACCGACGAACCCGGCGAAGACAAGACCGCCATTCCCGACCTGGCCGCGGGTGAAAAGGGTGGACCCGAGCAAATGGTCAAGTTGCTCAAGCTCGACAACGAAAAAGAAAGCGACCATATCCAATTCACCGATGACAACAACCAACCGCTCCAGTTTTCACGCAGCAAGTGGGAAACGGTGGACAATCTCCGCAAGATCGGTGGCGACCCGGACGAGATCCACAAAGTCCCGTTGAAGGCGAAGGACAACGGGGAGCAGGCCGCCCCCTGGAAGATGTATACGTGGGGCCCGCTTTACGTGCTTGCCGACGACACGGGGCATGCTCGCTATTTCTCGCTGACCAAGGAGGTTACGCCGGCCAAGAAACCCGCGGTAGCGGCACCCCCTGCGAAGACGGAACCAACGCCGGCCGTGGAAACCAAGCCGAAAACCGAGAAACCCGAGGCGAAGAAACCCGGCAAAACCGCCCCAGCCAAAGACGATGACAAGGACGTTTTTGAGAAGTAAGGACCGGACAATAAATAACTTCCGTGTTTATGCGAGTGTGGCATGCCTTAAGCCTTCTAGGCTAGGCATGTCGGCGGCAAACATGCCTAGCCTAGAAGGCTTAAGGCATGCCACGCAAACCCGGAAGTTATTCGTCGGCCACCCGCAAGTCGATCTTGCGTTGTTTGCCCAATCTTCGTAGTATTCCGTTCTCGGTTTTTCAGTCGCCTTTTTGAACCGGATTCGGAGCATTGCGTGCGGGTAACCGATAACGGCGTTAAATTTGTGCGCTTGTGGATCGCTGCGGCGACCGCGCTAGCGGTTTGCACCTTCGGTTGTCGGCAACTGGACACGCCCGCTCCAGGCGGGGCGATAGTCTCTATCGATTGTTCGTCGCCTGCGCAGGCCCCGGTAGGATCACCTCCCCAGATCGTCACGGCGTGCCGATTCTCCATCGACGAACCGCGTGAAAGCGCGTCAATGGCCCCGGACGAAGTGGATTCCGTCCATTTCCACTTCGCCGAAGGCGCAGATGGCGCGGGACCTGTTTCGTACTGCGGCTACGAGCCGTTGCCCCCGCTGGGCGACAACGCTACGGACCGCCTGGCAAGCCTGCTGGCTGATTCTTCGGATGCGATGAACCCTCCTCCGCCGGGGAACGCGGAAGACCGCAGTTTTAAGACCCGCTGTGCCGAGATCCTAGCGACGACGCAAGACGACGTCCTTTGCGATTATGCGAACTATTACACCCGTCGGACGGCGGTAGAGTTCGTCGTCATTCTCGCCCCCGCAGCGGCGTTTGCCAATTCCGACTGGGATGCCGACGTGGGCAACTGGTATCAGCAACACATTCGCTCCAACGACACAAACCGCGCCGCCGATTTCTTCCGGCCACTGGGGAACGGCTATTACACGATACCCGTCTATGTCTCGGCCAAGCTGCTGGGCGAATACTTCGACGATTGGCCCGGCATGGGACTGTTGGGCGAATTCGGCGACCGCACGACGCGGGCGTTGCTGGTGGGGGCGCCGCCGCTGCTGGCCGTGCAATACTTGGCGGGCGGAGGGCGGCCGTCGAGCATCGAGGACCAATCGTACTGGCGGCCCTTTCACAGTTCCCACGGCGCCAGCGGCCATGCCTTCATGGGGGCGGTGCCCTTTCTCACCTTGGCCGGCATGACCGACGATCCGTTGGCCAAATGCTTCTTCTACGCATGCTCGCCCTGGACCGGGATTTCACGAATCAACGACAATTACCATTACGCCTCGCAGGTCTGGCTCGGCTGGTGGCTTGCCTACCTGGCCTGTGATGCGGTCAACAAGACCGAAAAAGAAAAGGGTCCCTTGGCACTCACTCCGCTGTTTACGCCAGAGATGACCGGCTTGGGGCTGATTTACCGACATTAGGGATGAAAGATGAGGAAAGAAGCCCGCACACAAGCTCCCTGCTCCCCGCTCCCTGCTCTCCGCTCACTTCCCTCCGCCGACACCGTCTACACCGCCGACTGGAAAGCGCGGATCCACGATTATTTCTTCCGCGGCGCCCAATTCGCCGGGGCCGCGGAGTATTGGGCATTCGACTTCCAGCGGCAATGGGACAAGCATCGCAAGGCAGTGGGACAGGAACTTCGGCTGGTGGAACGTCTCAGCCACTGGATGCCGTCGACCATGGGTACATGGTGCCCGGGCCGCCGCGTACTGGTGATGGGAAGTTGGCTGGGGGCCGAGGCCATCGCCTATGCCCTCTGCGGCGCCGAGGTCACGGCCATCGATCTGGACGGCGAGGCCCTGCGTCTGTCGGCCGAGTTGGCTGCCCGCTATGGCACGTCGATTCGCACGGCCACGATGGACGCTGCCGCGACGACTCTCCCCGACGGCTATTTCGACCTGGTAAGCTGCTCGCAGGTCTTGGAGCACCTGCCGCCCGACCGCCAACCGGCGCTGCTGGCCGAGATGTGGCGGCTTTGCCGTCCGGGCGGCTTGCTCTGGCTGGATACGCCCAACCAACTTGCCCCCTGCGATCAGCACGATACGGGCCTGTATTTCGTTCACTGGCTGCCGCGGAGGCTCAAGACCCGCCTGGCCCGCTGGCTGGGCCGCGACGTGCCCACCAGCGAACCGGGCTTTGACTTCCAGCCGGTGGGGCTGCACTATTACATTTCGTATTTTTCCCTGCTGCGGACACTGCGTAAGCTAGGACCGCTGGAGGTCTTGTCGCGGTACCGCGGATTCGCCGACGTCGCGCACTACGCGGCTGGCCGCCGCCGCGAGGGCCGCTCTGGCCTATTGTTTCCCCTAAAACTAGCTGCCATGTGGGCAGCCATGCGCGTCTGGAACTTCAACTGGCTGCACGACATCCGGCTGGTGGTGCGCAAGACTCCCGTTTTTTCGCCTCCTCAATAATAGGCATGTCCCCATGCGAGACTTTTTGCCGTTTTTGCCCTGGTTGGGCCTCCTCTTGAGTTTGTTCTGTCTGGCTGGCGCGTTCCACGCGGGCCGGCTCCGACGACTGGTCGAAAACCTCCCGGTCTCAAAAACCACGGGCGTTTTCATTGGGCTGGTCGACGTGCAAGGGACCGCCGAATCGACCCAGCCGTTGACAAGCTACTTGGCCGGCGAACCGTGTGTGCATTACGACTGGAACGTCCAGGAATCTTGGTCGCGGACCGTCACCGAAACCTACACGGACTCCGATGGCAAGACGCAAACCCGTACTCGCCACGAAAGCGGCTGGACAACCGTCGCTAGCGGCTGCGAGTTGATCCCTTTCTACCTCCGCGATGACTGCGGCGTGATCCTCGTCCGGCCCGAGGGGGCCAAGCTGGAACCGGAGACCTTGTTGGACGAGACCTGCGGCCGCGGCGACCCGCTTTACTATGGCAAAGGACCCACCGGCGCGATTGCCGACTCGGACCATCGCCGCCGCTTCACCGAGCGCGGCATTCCGCACCACGCGTCGGTCTGCGTCATCGGCCAGGCCCGCGAGCGGCCGGATATCGTCGCCGCGGAGATCGCCCGCGATCCCCGCGGGCCGTTGTTCCTGGTCTCCACCCGCAGCCGGGAACAGGTCAGTTCGGGCATGAAGTGGGGCCAGTGGCTTTGGACCTTCTTTGGGCTGGTGCTGGCCGTCGGCGGCCTAGTCTGGCAAGATGCAGGGAATCACGTCCCCGCGGAAACGCGGTTGCCGGTCTATGCCGCCGCCGGGCTGGGTTTCCTGACTATCGCCGTGTTTACATGGGTGTGGATGGTCTACAACAGTCTTGTCGACCTGCGGCAGCGGGTGCGGCAGGCCTGGTCACTGGTGGACGTGCAACTCCAGCGCCGCCACGACTTGATCCCCAATCTCGTAGAGATGGTCAAGGGCTGCCGCGATTACGAGCGGCATCTTCAGGCCGAACTGGCCGCGCTGCGGGGCGAGCTTTCCGCCACGCCGCCCGGCGTAGCGGGTCCCGATTACCGCGCCGTTACGAGTGCGGTCGCCGCCATCCGAGAACGCTATCCGCAGATCACGGCCGACGCCAATTTCATGGCCTTGCAAAAGAACCTCGTCGATACGGAACAGCGGATTGCCCTGGCGCGCGGCTACTTCAACGACATCGCCACACACTACAACACTCGTCTGGAAGTCGTGCCCGAGCGTTACGTGGCCCGGCTGGGGGCCATGCAGCCGCAAGTGTTGATGGCCGCCAACGAGTTCGAGCGCGCGGCGGTGAAGGTCGACATGGTCGCGCCCGAGGTGCACCCGTTTCCGAATGCACAATAACCGACTAGGGGCCAGTGGAAGCCCCGGCTCGGCCGGCTTTCGAAATCTCTGCTTCGCCATGTTTCGATCAATGCTGCCCAGCCAGTACTACGAGCACATCGCTCGCCATTCCTTCCACGCTTTGAACCGTGTTGCCGCCTGCGGCGGATTCACATACAATGCGATCTTCTCAATACTCCCCATTTCCAACTGCAACTCCCGCCCTTTGCCCCTTCTCCCCATGTCCAAACCCGGAAAGAACATCGCCATATTGGGCTCCACGGGCAGCATTGGGCGAAATGCGTTGGAAGTTATCGCCAATTCGGGGGGGGAACTGTGCGCGCAAGTTCTTTCTGCCCACAACAATCTCGATTTGCTCCTGGATCAGGCCGTGCGATTCTGCCCGCGATGGGTCATTCTTACCGATCCTGAAAAAGTTGGGCGATTCAACCGCTCGGCCCTGCCCCGCGGTGTCGAGGTGCTGGTGGGAGCGGAAGGAATTGCCCGAGCGGTCGGCGATCCACAGATCGATATGGTGCTGTCGGCTATTGTCGGAAGTGCTGGCCTGCAAGGGACTTGGGACGCGTTGGAAGCCGGCAAGCCGGTGGCCCTGGCGAATAAAGAAAGTCTCGTCGTGGCGGGTCCGCTGGTCATGCGGCTGGCCGAAGAGCGGCATGTTCAGATTCTGCCGGTCGACAGTGAGCATAACGCCGTCTTCCAGGCCATGCAGGCGGGGCGGCGGAACGAGGTGGAGCGAGTGATTCTCACCGCCAGCGGGGGACCGTTTCGCACGCGCACGATCGAGCAGTTGCCCCAGGTGACCGTGGCCGAGGCCCTGGCCCACCCCACTTGGGATATGGGGCCGAAAATCACCATCGACTCGGCGACCCTCATGAACAAGGCCCTGGAGATTATCGAGGCCCGCTGGTTATTCAATATTGCCAGCCAACAGATCGTTGTAATGATTCATCCACAGTCAATCGTACATTCGATGGTAGAATTCAAGGATGGCTCGGTGATCGCCCAGTTAAGTCCCCCGGACATGAAGCTGCCGATTCAGTACGCCCTGACGTGGCCCGCGCGCTGCCGTGGGGTGGCGGCGCGGATCGATTGGCGGATGACGATGCACCTCGTTTTCGAGCCGCCCGATTTTCGGCGGTTCGAGGCATTGGAGCTTGGCCTGGAAGTTGCCCGCATGGGCGGCACGTCGGGGGCGGTCCTCAACGGGGCCAACGAGGCGGCCGTCGCGGCCTTCCTCGGTGGTCGCCTGGGATTCCATCAGATCGTACCTGTATGCCGCGACGTTTTGCGAAATCATAACTACGACCCCAACCCCACGCTGGCCGGCGTGCTGGCGATGGACCGTTGGGCTCGCGAGGAGGTATTGCGTTGGATTGCTGTCTGATTGCTGCCGGCTGGACTGACCCGAGCTTATGGTTCGCCGCGCTCGAGGTCGCCCTGGGCCTGGGGTTTATTATCTTCGTCCACGAGTTGGGCCACTTTGCCGTGGCCAAGATGTGCGGCGTCAAAGTCGACAAATTCTTCATCGGTTTCGACATTGGCGGCCTGAAAGTGTGCAGTTTCCGCTGGGGCGAAACCCTCTACGGCATCGGCATCCTGCCGTTGGGCGGCTATGTGAAGATGCTGGGGCAGGAAGACAACCCTGCGCAGCTTCGCAAGGAAATGGAGCGCGCCCGGCAAGAGGCGGCCGCTAATCCTGCGGCGGGTGGAACGGACGGCGGCGCTGGGGATGCCGGGCAGGCGCCGGACAGCGGCGAACCTTCGGCGGAGAAGCGGCTCTACGATCCGCGCAGCTACCTGGCCAAGAGCGTTCCGCAGCGGATGGCCATCATTTCCGCCGGCGTGATTATGAACCTGATCTCCGCCTTGCTCTTCGCGACCGTGGCATTCCTTATCGGCGTGAATCAGAACCCGACCATCGTCGGCGGCGTGATGGCCGGCAGCGCCGCTTGGCAAGCAGGCATTCGCGCGGACGACGAGGTCCTGGAAGTCGCCGGCCACAAAGTTGGCCACTTTCGGCGGATGACCCAGGAAGTCGTCACCGGTGACCTTGCGCATGGAATCCCTCTGCTCATCAAACGGCCGGGCATTGAGAAGCCGCTGGAAATCGTGGTGAAACCCGAGCAGTTGGGGGGAGCACCAAGAATCGGCGTCTTCAGTTCGTGTGACTTGAAGATTGTCAACGAAAAGAATGTTCTGCCTTTTCTTGTGGGCCTCGCGGCGGCCGACGCTAAAGGCCCACTGATGCCCGGCGATCGCATCGTGCAAATCAACAACCAAACGATCAGCACGTTCGGCCAGCTTCAGGACTTCCTGGTCGCCCATGCCGATGAAGATCTGACCGTGACCGTTGCCCGTTTGAAACAACGCGGCGCCAAGGGTGACCAGTCGGAGAATGTGGAGAACGTGCAAGTCATCGTGCCTAAGAGTCCCATGAAGCAGTTCGGCTTAGTCATGGAAATGGGGCCGATTGCCGCCGTGGAGACGGAGTCGCCGGCGGCCAAGGCGGGAATTCTGCCCGGCGATCTGTTGAAAACGGTCGACGGCAAGCCGGTCGCCGACCCTATGCGGTTGCCGGACGAACTTCACAAGCGGGCTGGGGCCGAGGTCACACTGGGGCTGAAAAGGGCAGGTAAACCGCTTGAACTGAAAGTCAAGCTCTTGTCGGCACCGCGCTATGCCCCGTCGGAACTACCGGATAGTCCTGTTGCCATCTCGGAACTGGGCATCGCGTATTTCGTGCTCAACACGGTCGCCCGCGTCGAGCCGGGCAGTCCCGCGGCTGGAGCGGGAATGCAAGCGGGCGACAAAATCAGCCAGGCGGTGATCAATCCACCGTCCGCCGAAGAGCTGGCCGATCTCTGCAAGCAGTACCAAAACAACGACCTGGGGCAGATCGAATTCACGATTCCGTTCAAAGACGATGAGCGCAACTGGCCCGTCCTTTTGACAAGCTTGCAGGGCGGGTTGCCGGGCACGACTGTCCGCCTGACCTGGCATCGGGGAGACAACGAGTTGTCGCAGAAGCTCACGCCCGTGCGGGCCAAGGATTGGTTCGATATGCAGCGCGGCTGGAACCTGGAGCCGATGATGTTCGTGCAGAAGGCGCGCGACTTCTCCGACGCCCTGCGCCTGGGCGCGGTCGAAACCGCCGACGCCACGCTCCTGGTTTACCGCACGTTGCACGGCGTTGTGGGAACCAAACAAATCTCCGTGCGCAACTTTTCCGGCCCCTGGGGCATCATCAAGATGGCGTTGATGCAGGCCCGGCTGGGGTTCGGCAATTTCCTGATCTTCCTCACTCTGATCAGCGCCAATCTGGCGGTGATCAACTTCCTGCCCATTCCCGTGTTGGACGGCGGGCACATGATGCTCTTGCTCTATGAAGGCATTCGCGGCAAGCCGGCCGACGAGCGCGTGCAGGAGGTCCTCACCTGGATCGGGTTGATTTTCATCCTCAGCCTGATGATCTTCGTCTTCGGGCTCGACTTCGGCTGGATCTCCCGCCCGGGAGCACATTGAGCGTTCGGAAGAAATGAGTGGGTTGGAGTCCCGGTTTTAGCCGGAATGCCTGAAAGCTCCGCCTAAAGGCGGGACTCCAACAATCGGGCGTCTTCGTAATTTCTTCCGCACGCTCAAACGACAGCTACTTGAACTGGCCCAGATTGGCGTCGTGGAGTTTCTCCGCTTCGGCGGCCAGGCGTTCGAATTCGCTTTCGGCTTTCTCGGCCTCGATCAGCAGGTCGCCGCGTTTCTTGCGAATTTCTTCGAGGGATAGGACCGGCTTGTCGATGAGAATGACGGCCGCCTTGCGGTGGGCCTCCTCGCAGTCGGCACGGAACTGGTAGGCTTGCGACATCAATTCCAAGTACTTGGCGATCACGCCATTCCTGGCCGACTGCCTTCCCTCATCGAACTTGGCCGATGCGGCCCGGAAGTCGGCCACGACTTTCGTGAGGAGTTCATCCGTCTTGGTCACCATCTTTTCCAGCTTCGCCCGATCCAACGCGACCTCCTTCTTCGGCGCCGTCCCGCCGGAAAACTCGTCTTCGCTGGCGACCGGGCTGGCGGCCCGCTCGATGAAGATTTCCTTCGGCAGGCCCTCGTTGAGCAACAAGTTGCCGTCCGCTCCAAGCTGCTTTTCGTTGTTGTCACCGTCTTCGATCAGGGCGTTGGCCTCACCGATCAGACGGTCTACCCGCATGCGCGAGGTGCGTACGTAGAAAACGACTACCACGGCCACTGCCACCGCACCCCAGACCACAATACGAACGATCTTCGAACCCACGGCAAATCTCCCCTTTTACTTGGTATAGGCTGTCTATTGCAGGATAGAGGAAACTGGGTTCCTTGTAAATACCCGCCGTGATTTGCCCCCGTTTGCCTTCCTGCGTATTATTCAGGGCCGTTTTCGTAGACTTAATATCCCTGGGAGGTTTTCGCATGTTCACGGTTACCAAAGATCTGACCCTGCCGAGCACGACCACCGGCTCGTTTCCCCGCCCGCGATGGTTCGATGTCAGCATGTGGGGCAAGCCGCTGGATACGTGCATGCTGGACGTGCGCTTTCGCGAGAAGTTTCTCGACGCCCTGGCCGTTGTCGTCAGCGACCAGGAAAGGGCTGGCTTAGACATCCTCACCAGCGGCGACTTCCATTGCGATGAGGATATGGCCGGCCGTTCCTGGCATCACTACCCCATCCAGCGCTGGACGGGCTTCGATGGCGATTACCTGCAAGCCGAGGAAACGCGCAGCGAGTGGCTCAAGTATCCGCCCGGCACGTTGCTGAACGAGATTTACACGGGCTGGCGCTGGCCCCGCGTGGTCGACAAGATCGAGCACCGGCCATTGGATTACCCCAAGCTCTGGCGGATGACCCAGGCCCGTTCGACGCGGCCCGTCAAGTTCGGCACCTGCTGTTCCCAGGTGATGACCCTTTTCCTGGACATCGCCACACCCAAGTACAAGGACAAGCGAGAAGTGGTCTGGGACATGGCCGAAGCCATGAACAAGGAGCTGCTGGCCCTGCGCGACGCGGGTTGCAAGTGCATCCAGATCGAGGAACCCTGCTTCCACTTCATGGCCAACTCGTTCGGCAAGGACCACGAGTCGACCCGTTTCATGCTCGATGCCTACAACCGCGAGGTCCAGGGTTTGGACGACGTCGAACTGTGGATCCATACCTGCTGGGGCAATCCGAACATGCAGCGGGTCCGCGACGATACGAGCTACGCGGCCTCGATGGAAATCTATCTGAACGAGGCCAAGGGCGACGTCTGGACGGTGGAGATGAAGGACCGGAACTTCAAGGACATCGAGTTGTTCGAACGTTTCAAGCAGACCAATAAGAAGATCGCCATCGGGGCCGTTAGCCACCGCAACTTGCAGGCCGACCGCCCAGAGGACGTTGCCAACGAGATCCGCCGGGCGTTGAAATACATTCCGGCGGAGCGATTGATCGTTTCCAGCGATTGCGGATTTGGCCGCCAGGGGTGCAACCGCGAGATCGCCTTCTATAAGGCCTCGGCGCTGGCCCAGGGCTGCAATATCGTGCGTTGCGAGTTGGGGTTGAAGCCGAAGTACATCGCGGCCGCCGATCCCAAGCTACAGATCGACATCGTGCCTAGGGCGTGAAACCACGACGGTGCATAGAGGCTATCCAAGAAGTCTCCTCAACGCGTCCCCTCTCCCTCCGCGACAATATGCATCAGCTAGCACCGCTATCGGAAAGCGACAACAAGATAACGAGTTGCGTCAACAGTGTATTTCTGTATGTGGATTGATCCAGACCCCACCCGGGCTCGTCCTGGTCGGGGAGCAAGCTTGAACAGCTATACGAAGCCGCCCCTTGACATTTTTCCCTTCACCGGAACAGGGTGGAGGTGGATCGTGTGTTAGCTGTTCAACTTGTTCACCGACTCGGACAAGCCGAGTGGGGGTCTGGCAACACGCCCCGTAAACGGGAACAGATTCGGAATTCTCTGGTCCAATGCCGCGCTACTCGGCTTCAGCCGCGGGCGGTTCAGCCCGCGCGGACATTTCCGCCAGCGGCAACTTGAACCCAGGCAGGACCTCCCCGCCGGACAGCGCCCCGGCATGGTCGATGAAACTCGACTGCTCCGGCCCGCAGTGGCCACAAACCGTTCCACCGTCCCGCTTGCAATCTGCGCTCGCAGCGACTATGGTACTGGTTGGCGGCACGTTCAGCCCCACACCAAATGCCGCCTTACCAGCCGCAATGCCGCGCGGGACAGAACCGGCCACTTTGAGAGGACCAAACGCATGTCAGCAACATTCCGGGCGATGATCTCCATTGTGCTCCTTGCTTGCCTGGTGACAAACGCCGGCGCGGCGGTTACCGAGGGCGGCTACAGCGTGGTGGTCTCCAAGGCAACGCACGACGACCCGCGATGGAAATCCGTCGTCGATGCCCTGGTGGCCAAGCACGGGGCCACAGTCATCGTTTTCGATAAGTCGGTCGACGAGGCCCTGCCCGAGTTGCGGCGGCAGTTTCCCCGCTATGCGTGCTTTGTCGCCAAGCCCGCCGAGGCCGGCCGCGCGTTCCTCGCCGCGGTCAACCGACTCACGCGACGACTCGACGACAACCCGTATACGGACGTACTATGGGGCATCCTCACCGGCTACAATGCCCAGAGCGCCCTGCGAATCGCCAAGTACGACAAGCCGCTGGTGATTCATCGCGTTGCTGCCGCTACGGCCGTTGAACTGTCGCTGTGCGACGAAGGCCTCTGGTATTGCGAACTCGACCCGGGCAAAGCGGTGCGGAAAAACGTCGGCGAGGAACCGCAGGAGTTCAAGCGGCGGACAGACTCCACGGAATACCTCGTCGACGCGCTGAACAAGTACCACGCCGACCTGTTCATCACCTCGGGCCATGCTTCGGAACACGATTGGCAGATCGGTTATCGCTATCACAACGGCGTATTCCGCTGCAAAGACGGCCAACTTTTCGGCCTGAATACCACCGGTAGGCAACTGCCCATCCACTCCGACAATCCCAAGGTATACCTACCGGTCGGCAATTGCCTGATCGGCCACATCGACGGCCCCGATTGCATGGCGTTGGCTTACATGCACAGCGCCGGCGTGAATCAGATGATCGGCTACACCGTGCCAAGCTGGTACGGCTATGCAGGCTGGGGCATGCTCGATTACTTTCTGGAACAGCCCGGCCGCTTCACCTTGGCCGAGGCCTTCTTCGCCAATCAGCAAGCGCTGCTGCACCGGTTGGCGACCTGTTTTCCGGGCGCCGAGACAGCCGACGCGCAAGCGGGCCGATTGCCGCCGGGGTGCAAGCCTTCCGCGCGGGCGGGTGAACTGGGGTTGACGCTGCAAGACGCCGCCGGCCTCATTTATGACCGCGACACGCTGGCCTTTTACGGCGATCCGGCCTGGGAGGCCCGCATGGCGCCAGCCAAGGCAGCCTGGGTACAATCGCTCGTGGAGAAGGACGGGCGATACACGTTCGAGGTCCGGCCGCTGCTTGGCAAGCGGAGTTTCCAGCCGATCAATACCAACGGCTCGCAGCGCGGCGGGCGGCCCATCGTGCAGTTTCTGCCGCACCGCATCGACGCCAAGAGCGTGAAGGTCGTGGAAGGCGCCGACCTGGAACCGCTGGTGACCGGCAATTTTCTGCTCGTCCCGCTGCCCCGCAGCGACGAGCCGAAAAGTTCGTATCGCGTAATCTTCACGGCCAAAGGTTTTGGCACTTAGTGGATTCAGCAAGAGCAAAGTCGCTAATGCTGCGAACGCCCTACGGGGGCAGTAGCAACGTGGGTAGAACTGGCCTTACTTCAGACGGCTTAACAGTCACCCCCGCTGAATAGCCTGTTTCGTTTCGAGCTTGGAAGGGTATGGTGAGGAATTGGGGGGAGTTCCGGCCCGATGAGTTCGTGGAAAAAATTGGTATAATGCTGTTTCGATTGACGACGGTTCCTCTGCGCCTCGAATAGATGAAAGCGGGCCGCCATTTGGATAGCAGAACTGGCTCCGTTTGAGGCACAATTTGGCGAAAAAGACGCCGCCATTGAGTTCCTCGAACACTATTTGAACGGGAATTGGACACCTATTGACGACGAATCGCAACCCCTGACCTAATAGTGTTCAGTGTGGTTCGTTATGGCTGAGGTGTAAAGCGAGCAACCACCAATCATATTGAGAGAATCGGTTCTAATCGTGCATCTACACTAACAGGCGTTGAAAATGTCTGATCGAACGTGGGATCGTCGTAGTTTTCTGGGGACACTGGGCCTTGGTTCGCTCGCTGCTGCGGCGGGTGGGGCATCGCGCGAGGCGGTTGCGCAAACGCCTGACGCCAAGATCCTAGGCGCGAGCGGGATCAAGACAACCGAGCGTCCCAAGGGCATTTGGAAGCCGGTTTCCGACCGGAAGGTCCGCATGGGCATCGTAGGCTACGGCGTCTGCCAGTTTGGGGCGGCGTTCGGCTTCCAGGATCATCCCAATGTTGAGATCGTCGCCGTAAGCGACCTGCTGCCCGACCGCTGCGCGGGGCTGGCCAAGGCCTGCCGTTGCGCGAAGACCTACCCTTCGCTGGAGGAGCTTGCCAAGGACGATAGAATTGAGGCAGTATTCGTGGCCACCGACGCCCCCAGCCACGTGAAACACTGTATCGACGTGCTGGCGCACGGCAAGCACGTGGCCTCGGCCGTGCCGGCGGCCTTCGGCTCGCTGGACGATGCCGACAAACTCCTACAGGCGGTCAAGTCGAGCGGTCGCCAGTACATGATGTTCGAGACCTCCGCCTACCACGAAGATTGCCATGCCATGCGGCAGATTTATCGGGCTGGCAGTTTCGGCAAGCTGATTTACTCCGAAGGCGAGTACTTCCATTACATGCCGGAGCCGATCCCGTCGTTCAAAGGCTGGCGAGTGGGACTTCCACCGCAATGGTATCCGACGCACTCCAACGCCTACTACGTGTGCGTGAGCGACGGCAGCTTCACGGAAGTCTCGTGCATGGGCATGCCCAGTGTGCTCCCGCACCTCCAGCCGCGGAACAATCCCTACAAGAACGTCTTTGGCACGGAGGTCGCCCAGTTGCAGACCAGCGAGGGCGGGGTCGCGCGGATGGTTTGCAGTTGGGACAGTCACGAGCCGGGGGCCGAGGCGGGCCGCGTGCGCGGGCAACGCGGGACCATGTGGAATGGGCCTTACAACGGCGACGCCAAACAACTGCCCGACCTCGACATGCCGGCCTTGCCGCCAGGCGTCGCCCCCGGCGGTCACGGCGGCTCGCATGGGCACTTGATGAACGAGTTCGTCACGGCGATCCTCGAAAACCGCCGGCCGCTGGTCGATGTGTACATGGCGCTGAACCTGACCGTGGCCGGCATCGTTGCCCACCAATCGGCCCTCAAGGGCGGCGAATTGATGAAGATACCACAATATCAGCGGCCCGCGGCGGCAACAAAGGGCTAGGCTTGATCGTAACCGCATATTGTCGAGGGACCCATGGACCTGAGAAACACCCGAACCACGATCCTCAATCAGGGCGACGCCGAGGAAAAGCGCGAGGAGATCCGCCAGTATTTCCACGCCACCTTCAGCCTGGACGAGCAGCTTTACGAAACGCTGGCTGACGAGAGCGCCTTCTACTTGCGGCCCGAACCGCTACGGCATCCCTTGATCTTCTATCTCGGGCACACGGCAACCTTCTACATCAACAAGCTCATCGTCGCCAAGCTCCGAACGCAACGCGTCAATCCCTGCTTCGAATCGATGTTCGCCGTGGGTGTCGACGAGATGTCTTGGGACGATCTGAACGCCGCTCATTACGATTGGCCGACGCTGGGCGAGGTCCGGGCCTATCGCGACACGGTGCGCGGCATCGTGGACGAGACGATCCGCAGCATGCCTGTGACGATGCCCATCGACTGGGACAATCCGTTCTGGGTGATCTTGATGGGGATCGAGCATCAGAGGATCCACGTGGAGACTTCCTCGGTGATCATCCGCCGCTTGCCGATCGAAATGGTCAGGCCGCTGCCGCTTTGGAACATCTGTCCGGAGAGGGGCGCGGCCCCGCCGAACGAATTGCTTCCGGTGGCCGGAGGGCAGGTCGTGCTGGGCAAGTTCAAGGACCACCCGCTCTATGGTTGGGACAACGAATTCGGCCACCAGGAAAACGACGTTTGGGACTTTTCGGCCAGCCGTTACCTGGTTTCCAACCAGGAGTACCTGGCCTTCGTCACGGACCGGGGCTATGAACAAGAGGACTGCTGGACGCACGAGGGCTGGAAATGGGTCTGCTACAGCGGCGCTAGGCATCCCCTGTTCTGGATCGAGTCGCCCGGCGGCTTCCGCTTCCGCTTCCGCACCATGGCCCAGATCATTGACATGCCGTGGAACTGGCCCGTCGAAGTGAACTACTTGGAAGCGAAGGCCTTTTGCAACTGGCTGGCGCGGAAGACTGGCAAGCCCCTGCGGCTGCCGACGGAGGCCGAGTGGTATCGGCTGCGGGATCTGTGCGAGATCCCGGACCAGCCCTACTGGGAGAAGGCCCCGGGCAACATCAACCTGGAGCACTGGGCCTCATCGTGTCCTGTCAACCGTTTCGCGTTCGGGGAGTTTTTCGACGTCATCGGCAACGTCTGGCAGTGGACGGAAACGCCGATCACGGGTTTCGACGGGTTCCAGATTCATCCGTGCTACGACGATTTTTCCACGCCCACGTTCGACACGCAGCACAACCTGATCAAAGGTGGATCGTGGATCTCGACGGGCAACGAGGCGACCCGCGACAGCCGCTATGCCTTCCGCCGGCATTTCTTCCAGCACGCCGGGCTGCGTTACGTGCAGTCGGAACAGCCGTTGGCGATGCCGGCGGCGATGTACGAGACGGACAATGCCGTCTCGCAGTACTGCGAGGCCCATTACGGCAAGACCTACTTCGGCGTTCCCAATTATTCCACACGATGCGCGGACGTTTGTTTCCACTACACGCGCCAGCGCCCGCGGCGGACGGCCTTGGACCTGGGCTGCGCGGTGGGCAGGGCGTCGTTCGAACTGGCCAAGGAGTTCGATCGCGTGACGGGCATCGATTTCTCGGCCCGGTTCATCCGTGTCGGCTTGCAACTCAAGGAGAAGGGGAACGTTCACTACGAGCTGGTCGAGGAAGGCGAGGTTGTTTCTTACCACGAAGCCCGCTTGTCCGAATTGGGACTGGACCGCGTGGCCGACCGTGTGGAGTTTTTCCAGGGCGACGCGACGAATCTCAAGCCGCAGTTCACCGGTTATGACCTGGTCTTGGCGGCGAATCTGCTCGATCGGCTCTATGATCCCAGACGGTTCCTGGAAACGATCCATGAGCGGCTGGCGCTGGGGGGAATCCTTGTGCTCACCTCGCCCTACACGTGGCTGGAAGAATTCACGAAGAAGGAGAACTGGCTCGGCGGTTTCCGCAAGGGCGGCGAGCCCTGCATGACCCTGGATGGCTTGGTCGAATTGCTGCGTCCGCATTTCGTCATGCTCGACGCACCGCGGGACGTGGAGTTCGTCATCCGCGAAACGCGGCGCAAGTTTCAGCACACGGTCGCGGAATTGACGGTTTGGGAACGCAGGAAATAGGTGCGACAAGTTCCGGGGCGCCCGCTTGCGGGTCGTCGAGCACCGGCCCACCAAGAATGCGCGAGTCAGCGAGGCGGCCAGTCTCACCCAGTTGGCCCGCGGCAAGACCGAGTCAGAAAAAAGTGCTTCCAGCGGCGATTCTCTCGCTTTGGCCGTCGCGAGCAACCCGCCGTATCGAGTTAGGCAGTGGTGTGACCACATCGAAAAAAGTGCCTTTTTTGAATTTTTGTGTCGATTTTCTACGTCTATAGGCGTATTTAATTTTCCCCATAGGTCTTGATCGCCCCGCGGAAACTGCGGGAATACGATCGCTTGACACTCTAACGATAGTCTTGCCACAGCCGAAATACCTAGACAATACCTGGCCACTTTGTTACCAATTTTTTGGCAAACGTTACCATTTTGTATCCATTTTGTATTCATTTTTTGGGTACGTGTTCATTTGTATAGTATCTAGGGGTAGGACACACGGCGTTTTCTTGCGGCTAGTTAAGTGCAGAGTCAGAAAAATATTTAATTGTCGTCACGGCAAGTGCGGCCGTTCGCGACCCTTGGGCGGGTGTGGGGCGGGCCGAGGTACGAGACCCACGCGCCACAGTTTCCGCGCAGCCGCCGGCGCGGACGCCGACTTGGGCAGGTCGGCGCCGCGCATTGCTAATGGCCCCCGGTTCGCTACGCCGGGGGCTGGTTAAATTGTCAAAGAACAAATTGTCACGCAGTATAGGCCGCGCACTTGTCGCAGAGTTTCCGGCACAGGCATCTCCCCTTTCGCGAAATGCCCGTCCCTTCATGTGCTGGTCGCTGTAGTGCGGGTTACATCTATACAATACGCCAGACCCGGCGAATCCATTTGTCAAGTCTGGACTACCGCGGGGCACTTTCGCCGCGGCCCAGAAAATAAATTGCCACAGCCTCAGTTGAAAAATACCTCCCCCGGTGGTAAGTTATCCTCTTGGGTTCCTTGTCGTGTCGCCAAACGGCCCCAGCCGAAAACAGGTCCGCCATCGTGTCCTCGATCGACAAAAAATCGCTCAGTGAACGCGACATCTGCACCAAATTCATCACCCCCGCCGTGATCCACGCCGGCTGGGATGCCATGTCGCAGATCCGCGAAGAGGTCTATTTCACCAAGGGCCGCATTATCGTCCGCGGCAAACTGGTCACCCGCGGCAAGGCCAAGCGGGCCGACTGCATTCTCTACTACAAGCCGAACATCCCGCTGGGGCTGATCGACGCCAAGGACAACAACCACAGCGTCGGCGACGGCATGCAGCAGGCACTGGACTACGCCGAAACGCTGCACATCCCCTTCGTCTTCTCCTCCAACGGCGACGGCTTCGTTTTCCATGATCGCACCTGCCAGAGCGGGGCCATCGAGACGAACCTGGCCCTGGACGCCTTCCCCTCGCCCCAGGAACTCTGGGCCCGCTACCGCGCCTGGAAGGGCCTCGACCCCCAGGCCGAATCGACCGTCCTGCAGGATTACTTCGACGACGGCAGCGGCAAGACGCCCCGCTACTATCAGGTCAACGCCGTCAACGCCGCTATCGAGGCCATCGCCCAGGGCCAGGACCGCATTCTGCTGGTCATGGCCACCGGCACGGGCAAGACCTACACGGCCTTCCAGATTATCTGGCGGCTCTGGAAAGCCGGCCGCAAGAAGCGGATCCTCTTCCTCGCCGACCGCAACGTGCTGATCGACCAGACGATGGTCAACGACTTTTGACCCTTCGGCCGCGTGATGGCAAAACTTAGCACGCATTCCAAGACCATCGAGCGCGACGACGGCACGGAAGTGGTTCTCACGACGGCCCTCGACAAACGCCGCCGCATCGACCCGTCGTACGAGGTCTACCTGGGCCTCTACCAGGCCATTACCGGCCCGGAGGAGCGTCAGAAGCTGTACCGCGAGTTCTCGCCCGGCTTCTTCGACCTGATCGTCATCGACGAATGCCACCGCGGAAGCGCCGCCGCCGATTCCGCCTGGCGCGAGATCCTCGATCACTTCTCTTCCGCCATGCAGATCGGCCTCACCGCCACGCCCAAAGAAACCGAGTACGTTTCTAACATCCATTACTTCGGCCCGCCAGTCTACTCCTACTCGCTCAAGCAGGGCATCCAGGACGGCTTCCTGGCCCCCTACAAGGTCGTCAAGGTGCATATCGACGTCGACGTTGAGGGCTACCGGCCCGAGCCGGGCAAGCTCGACCGCGACGGCCTCGAGGTCGAGGACCGCATCTACAACCAGAAGGATTTCGACCGCACCCTGGTCATCGACGACCGCACGCGGCTGGTGGCCCGCAAGGTCTCGGACTTCCTCAAGGAAAGCGGCGACCGTTTCCAGAAGACCATCGTCTTCTGTGTCGATGAAGAGCACGCCGCCCGCATGCGGCAGGCTCTCATCAACGAGAACCAGGACCTCTACAGCGAGAACGGCCGCTACGTGATGCGGATCACCGGCAGCGACACCGAAGGCCAGGCCGAGTTGGGCAACTTCATCGATCCGGAATCGAAATACCCGGTGCTCGTCACCACCTCGCGGCTGCTCTCCACGGGCGTTGACGTCCAGACCTGCCGGCTGATCGTGCTGGAGCGCGCCGTGGGCTCGATGACCGAGTTCAAGCAGATCATCGGCCGCGGCACCCGCGTCCACGAGGACAGCAAGAAATTCTACTTCACCATCATCGATTTCCGCGGCGCTACGGCCCACTTTGCCGACAAGGACTGGGACGGCGAGCCGGTCCAGGTCTACCAACCGCAGGAAGGTGAACCGGTTGCGCCGCCCAACGATGCGCCGCCGGCCGACGACGACGGCGAGCCCCTGCCGCCGGAACCGGGCGAGGACGAAGTGATCGTCGACGGCCAGCCGCCGGACATCGACATTCCGCCCGACGGCCCGCAGAAGCGCGTGAAGGTTTACATCGACGGCGTGGCGACCGAGATTATCGCCGAGCGCGTGGAGTATCTCGACGACAGTGGCAAGTTGGTGACGGAGACCCTTCGCGACTTCACGAAGAAGGCGCTTATGCGGCGTTTCGCCAGCCTGGGCGACTTTCTCACCCGCTGGAAGGCCGCCGCCCGCAAGCAGGCGATCGTCGAGGAACTGGCCGCCGAGGCTCTTCCCCTGGAGCCGCTGGCCGAGGAGGTGGGCAAGGACCTCGACCCGTTCGACCTGATTTGCCACGTAGCCTTTGACCGGCCGCCGCTCACGCGCCGCGAGCGGGCCGACAACGTTCGCAAGCGCGACGTGTTCACGAAGTACGGCCCGCAGGCCCGCGCCGTGCTGGAAGCCCTGCTGCAAAAGTATCAGGACGAGGGCATTTTAAGCCTGGACGATCCCCGCATCCTGCAAATCACGCCCTTCGCCGAGATGGGCACGCCGATTCAGTTAGTCCAACAATTTGGTACGCGCGCCGACTTCGAATCCGCTGTCCACGAATTACAAGCTGAACTTTATCAGGAAGCAATTTGATGTCCGTTCGCAACATCGTAAAATCCATCCAAGACATCATGCGGCAGGACGTGGGCGTCGACGGCGATGCCCAGCGCATCAGCCAACTCTGCTGGATGTTCTTCCTCAAGATCATTGACGACCAGGACCAGGAGCTGGAACTCCTCGACTCCGACTACCGCTCGCCACTGCCCAAGAAACTCCAGTGGCGGGCCTGGGCCGCCGATCCGGAGGGCATCACCGGCGACGCCCTGATGGCCTTCGTCAACGACGAGCTCTTTCCGGCCCTCAAGGAGCTTTCCACCGGTGGCCGGCAGGGCGACCGCCGCCGCGTGGTCCGCGATGTGTTCGAAGACGCCTACAACTACATGAAATCCGGCCAGCTCATGCGGCAGGTGATCAACAAGATCCAGCAGGTCGACTTCAACAACCTGGCCGAGCGGCAGCACTTCGGCGATATTTACGAACAGATCCTCAACGACCTGCAAAGCGCCGGCAACGCAGGCGAATACTACACGCCCCGCGCCGTCACCGCCTTCATGGCCGAGCGCATCGATCCCCAGCCCGGCGAAATCCTGCTGGATCCTGCCTGCGGTACGGGCGGGTTCCTCACCTGCGCGCTGCGGCACATGCGCCAGCACTACGTCAAGAAGGTCGAGGACGAGCAGCGGATGCAAGCCGCCTTGCGGGCCGTGGAAAAGAAGCAGCTTCCCCACATGCTCTGCGTGACCAACATGCTCTTGCATGGCATCAAGGACCCCAGCTTTGTCCGCCACGACAACACCCTAGCCAAGCCCTACATCAGCTACACGCAGTCCGACCGCGTGGACATCGTGCTCACCAATCCGCCCTTCGGCGGGCGGGAAGAGGACGGCATCGAGTCGAACTTCCCCAAGCATTTCCAGACCCGCGAGACGGCCGATCTGTTCCTGGCGCTCATTATTCGCCTGCTCAAGCCGGGCGGCCGGGCCGCGGTGGTCCTGCCCGACGGCTCGTTGTTCGGCGAAGGGGTCAAGACACGGCTCAAGGAGCATCTCATGGAGGAGTGCAAGCTGCACACGATCGTGCGCCTGCCCAACAGCGTCTTCAAGCCTTACGCATCGATCGGCACGAACCTCTTGTTCTTCGAGAAGGGCGAGCCGACCAAGGAAATCTGGTATTACGAGCACACGGTTCCCGACGGCCAGAAGGCCTATTCGATGACCAAGCCCATTCGCATCGAGCATTTCCAGCCCTGTGTGAAATGGTGGGGCGGGGCCAAGCGCAAGGGCCGCAAGGAGACGGAGGTTGCCTGGAAGGTCTCGGCCGACGAGGTCAAGGCCCGCGGCCACAACCTCGACTTCAAGAACCCGCACACCGTGGAGGACGACCACGGCGACCCCGAAGAGCTTCTGGCCAAGCTGAACGCGGCCGAGAACGAAGCGGCCAGCCTTCGCGACCAGTTGAAGGCCATCCTGGCGGAGGCGTTGCTGCGATGAGGGAATTCCCAGCACCGAAGGTGCGGTCCCATATCAGCCCAGGCCAACGGCCTAGGTATAATGGCCCGTACCACGATGCAGCACCGAAGGTGCGACCCCATACCAGCTCAGGCCGACGGCCTGGGTACAATGCCCCGTACCACCATGCAGCACCGAAGGTGCGGCCCCATACCAGCTCAGGCCGACGGCCTGGGTACAATGCCCCGTACCACCATGCAG
>CAZTPX010000117.1:0-29795 GCA_964615095.1 uncultured Planctomycetaceae bacterium
GACGGCCACGGCCACGTTGTCCTCGACCGCGGGGCTCGCCACAGGAGACTATGTTGCCATCAGCGGCGCCACTCCCACCGGATACAATTCCCTTGCCGTGCAAGTCACCGTAGTCAACAGCACCACGATCACGTATACGGTACCCAGCGGGTTGGGGGCGGCTAGCGGCACCATCACGATCGCGCCTCTTGCGAGCTACCTGGGCAGCTACCAAGTCACCGGCGTCAGTGGCAACACAATCACGTACACGGTGTCGGGCTTGCCGCCGCCAGCCGGCGGCGTCACGGTTGTGCCCTACGGCCTCAGTTGCGATGGCACCAGCGCCATCGTCTGGTTCCCCAACAACGGCTACGCGCAGGGCGATTGGGCCGACCTGAGCGTCACGAGCCCGGCAGGGGCCGCAGTATTCGGCGGCCTGCAACAAATCCCCACAACCCAGCCCGGCGACGTCACCACCAACACGTACACTGTTTATGCCCCGACGCTGTCCGTCAACAGCATCACCTACAGCGGCACCACGGCCACCGTGACTACCTCTGGCACCTTGCCGTTCTCAAGCGGCAGCATGCAGATCGCCAATGCGACGCCCACGGTCTATGACGGCACGTTCCGGATCACGGTGACGGGGAGCTACACCTTTACCTACACATTGCCCTCGACGCCTTCCGCCAACGCCAGTGGGACGAACATCACCGCCCAATACGCGTATTCGGGCGAGGGGAGCGGATCGATGTATTCCAGCCTGGTGTCGCCGATCCCGGGCGCCGACCTCGGCTCCTATGGAGGCAACATCGACGTAAGCCCGATACCCGCGCCGGCCAACCTCTGCGCCGCCGTGACCGGCAACAACAATCAAGTCACTCTAACCTGGAACGCCGTCCCAATCCCCACCAGCGGCGTCGCCTTCTACCAGATCTATCGCGACGGCGAACCCTGCGCCCAATCGACCACGACCAGTTACACGGATGCCAACGTTTCCCCACAGGCCCAGTATACCTACCAGGTGGCGGCTGTGAATTACGATGGTCTGCAAGGCGCGTTGTCGGCGGCGGTTGGCCTTTCCCTGGCGGGCATCGTTTCGGTCACCACGCCCGGGGCCAACCAAGCGCTGGTTGCCTTCAGCGAGCCCGTTGATCCGGTTTCCTCCCAAGTCGCCGCCAACTACCGGATCGGCGATAGCGGCGGCAGTGTGCTAGTGACTTCCGCCGTGTTGGAACCGGACGACCGCACCGTATTGCTGACCACCTCGACGCCGCTCCAGGGAACATCCGGCGACACATTGACCGTCAGCAACGTCGAGACGGCTGCCCTCTCAGCCCTGCCGGTCATCGCGACCAATTTCACCTATGCCTCCAGTAGCGGCTTCGTTGCGCCTACCTTTACAATCGGCGTCAACACGCTGTCTACCGACAACGCTTCGCCCGCCTTGACGGGCACTGTGAGCGATCCGGAGGCGGAGGTGATGGTGCGGGTTAACGGCAGCTATTATGCGGCGACCAACAACGGCGACGGCACCTGGTCGCTGCCGCAGGGGGAGATTGCCCCTCTGGGCAATGGCGTCTATAACGTCGTCGCGGCCGGGGTCAACACGTCCGGGGTCGAGGCCTTCGACACCACCGTCAACCAGTTGACCGTCAGTACGACCTCGCCCACCGTGGGCATTGCCTCGCCCGCCTCGCCGACGTTCTCACCGCCCGGCTCAATCGCCATCACGTTCAGCGAGCCGATCGAGAACTTCACGCTCCAGGATCTGCAATTGACGCTTGCCAACGGCGGACCGGCTGCCAGCGAACCCCTGGAGGGCGCGACCCTCACGAGCACCGACAACCAGCACTGGACGCTCGGCGACCTGTCGGGCCTTACGGCCGCCGCCGGAACCTACTCGCTCACCGTCGTCGGCCTGGGGTCGGCGGTCAGCGACACGTTTGGCAATCCGCTCCTTAGCAGCCTCACCGCCTCATGGACTTTGGGCAACCCGGCCGTGCCGCCGGTGGTCACCATCGGCAATTTCGGGGCGACCACCTTCATCTGCGGGGGCACGGCGGTTGCCGTGGCTCCTCATCTGATCGTGAGCGACGCCGGCTCTGCCAACCTGCTCTGGGCTACGGTAAGCATCAGCGGCGGGCCGCTGGACACCGGCAACGAGATCCTGGCGGCCAATACGGCGGGCACGGCCATCACCGCCGCCTACAACAGCACCAGTGGCGTGCTCACGCTTAGCGGCAGCGACACGCTGGCCAATTACCAGCAGGTGTTGCAAAGCGTGACCTACGTCGACACTTTGGCTACGACCACGAACACAGGCAACCGCACTCTGCGTTTTTCCGTTAGTGACGCCAGCAACAGCAGTGTGCTGGTCAACGCCGCGGTGGCCTTCGACGTGGGCCCCCAGGTCGTGGGCGTGTATGTCTCGGGCAGCGCCTGGTCGGCAAGCTATTACACCACCCTGGCCAATGCGGGCGTGGGCAGCTCGCTGGGCTACGAATTAGCCAGCGGCGCAGGGCAATTGGCTAATGCGTACATCCCCGGCTGGGTGAACCTGGACACGCTTTCCATCGTCTTCAGCAAGCCGGTCAGCGGCGTGACGTTGTCGAGCCTCTCGTTAGGCGATTCCAGCGACAACGGCGGCCCGGCGTCGGGGATCAGCGTCACGGGTGAGACCAACCCGAACTCGACGGTGGCCACGTTCTCCCTCAACGGTGCGCTGCCTTCCAACAAGTATTACCTGGACCTGGCCGCGGCGGGTATCAGCGACGCCGCCGGGGCGGCGTTGGACGGTGTGTGGACCACCGGCGCGAGCACCTTTGCCGCGGGTTCCGGAAACGGCGTGCCAGGCAGCGACTTCATTTTCCGTTTCAACGTCTTGGCCGGCGACGTAAACGGCAACGGCCAGGTTGACGCCGACGACATCAACGCCATGCGGAGTCAGCCGTTGGCAATGGATAACGCCGGCAACTGGCGTTACGATGTCAACGGCGATGGCAAGGTGAGCGCGGGCGACGTGAATGCCATTCGTTCCCAACCGACCGTGAGCATCGACAGTTTCCGTGAACCGCTTCTTCCGGCGCTGAATAATCCCAGTTCGTCTTTGCCCACCGTCGGCGCGTGGGCCAGCAACGCCTTCGGTCCGGCGGATATCCCCGGGACCCCTGTCACGGTTGTTTTCAATTCGCCGGGCGGCGGCACGGTGAACCTGGACGGTGCAAATCCCTGTGTTGGGAACGTGACGTTCAATAGTCTGGGCAGCTACACCATCGCCCAGGGATCGGGAGGCACTCTGCAATTCGACGGCGGCGCCGGTCCTGCGATGCTGGCGGCCGTCGCAGGTTCGCACACGATCAGTGCTCCGGTGGCTCTGCAGAGCAACCTGCTGGTGTCGCCGGCCGCCGGCAGCCAGGTGACGATCTCCGGCGATATCAGCGGCGCGGGCGAGTCGCTGACCGTCGATGATCAGGGAACGGTGGTTCTCGAGGGCGCGAACAGCTACAGCGGTGGCACCGCGGTCTCCGCCGGCACGCTCGTTGTCGCCGCTTCGTCGGCAATTTCCGCCGGCACGAGCCTGACGGTCGGCGCGGGGGCGACGCTGATCTTCGATCCGTCCTTCGGCGCGACTCCCTCAGCGGTCATGGCGTCTGCGGCCCTTGTGGCTGCCGCTTCGGCGCCCGTTGCCGCAGCGGTTGGGAACGCGTCGGTTCAATCTCCCCCAATCATCGCCTCTGCCATGAATAACAACCCGAATCCAACCCCCGAGAGTGCGGCAGCGATCGCGCCGGCCGCGATTCCGGAAGTCATGGCGCAGACAGAGTCCTGGCGCTGGTCCGTGTGGCCGATCGTCCCGCGCGGATCCTCGGGCCCAGCGGAAAGTGCGCCGACGTCCTCTCCGGCGAAGGACAAGGCCGTGCGGGACGCCGCATTCGCCGTTTTCGGGGCCTGTGGCCCCAGTGCCAATACGGTGAGCAACCTGCCGCCCATCGTGCAGTTAGATCCCTAGTGTGCCATGTCATGATCGCAAGAATAACTTGCAAGTGCAGTGCCTAATGTGCGTGCAGTCTTCAGAAACGCAGAAAGTGTGCATCGTTGACAATGAAAAGACTTGATGAAACCCTGATCGTGCCCCAAGAACGAGCGCGAATTGCGGCGGACGCCCGAATGGTGGGCGGCAATCTCCAATTGCAGATCGTGCTGGGACAATTGGTCCGTGCCGCCACCTATGCCGGCGATGCGGATTGTGACCGCTGGGACTTCGCCGTCGAAATCGCAAGTGTGACCGCCGCGGGCGCTAGCACAAGCGAGCTTCGCTGGCTGGTCAGCAAGAGATACGCAGAGCATGCTTGTGAGGTCACTCATAGCGACGATAGCCGGCGACGGTTCCGGCCCTGCCAGCGCCACCTGGGCTTCGGGCCACGAACGTGTTTCGTATTGACCGAAAAAGGGACGTTGCTAGTGGCCTCGTTGCGGCTTGGCGCGGCGGTCGCCGAGCGCGCTCCACTCGCCGCTTCGATTCGTTTTCCCTGCGCGCGAATCGCCGGCGTCGGGATCAAGCCATCCTGGGATGGTCAGCGCCATGTTCTCTCGCTCGGCAATCAGATCATCAAGCAATACAGGGTGCCGGCCGTGAGTCAAGCGGTCATCCTGACGGCCTTTGAAGAGGAGTGCTGGCCCGCGGCGATCGACGATCCCTTGCCACCGCAGCCGGAACAAGATCCGAAGCGCCGCCTGCGCGACACGATCCGAAACCTGAACGCCAACCAGCAGACCGCGCTCCTCCGTTTCCGGGGCGACGGCAGTGGCTGCCGAATCCTGTGGGAATTGCAGGAAACGGAACTGAAGCTTGCCGACGACGGTGAGCGGGCGTTCCGCCGCGCAGCCTAATACCGCCCGCCGGTGGTGGCTCTTCATCTTGGCTTATTCCCTGGCAGCGATCGATGCCGGGCGCCGCAGCGTGGAACCATCTCTTTTCACCGGATACCGATTCCAGCAAGGGCGACCGACGAATAACTTCCGGATTTGGGTGGCATGCCTTAAGGCATGCCACCCTTGTAGAAGCATGTAAGTTATCTATCGTCCGGTCGCAAGGATCGGTTCCCCCGACTTCCCACGGACTTCCCACGCAGTTAGTGTATCGCAGATTGGCTTTGTCGGCGACAATAAAGATGCAATACCAATGGGTGGAAAATACTGTTCGAGGTGTGGGCGGAAGCGGGTTGATAGCCGCATAGGATATGTACGGCTCTTGCGGGAAGATATGACGCCATGGTTCGGAGCAACAAGCCAATTGTCTGTGGATTCACGTTCCTGCTGTGTATCGGTCTTGCATCTGCGGCCCGATCGGACGATATTAACCTGGTCGGAGGTTGGAACGTAACTTGGGACATCAACAGCAATCCGGCGAATTCACCGAGCGTGCAAGTTCAGGTTCAAAATTCTGCCGTCTCGTCGAACCATGTCTTCAATGGTTATGACCTTGGGCTGACGTTTGAACTGCTCTCGGGCGCAGGGCAGATCGCGCTGGGCAACGTGTCGAACCCATCAAGCAATTCCGTCGTTCCGGCATGGCTTTGGGACCCGCCGAACGGCGGAGCGGCGATGGGCACCAACACTCTGTATGACGTTGCTTTTGACAGCATGGACTACTCGATTCCAGATTGGCCGACGGATCTGGCAACTGTGGATTTCATGCCTGGTGCGATCGAGCCTGCCGTGGGTTCGGTCTTTGAAGTCTGGTCCGATCATAACCTTTCCGACTATGTCGACCATCTGGGCGACCATACTTTGTACGCAAATAATGCCAACAGTGACTTCTTGCTCGGTACGGTCACCGTGGTCCCCGAACCAAGTTCGATCATATTGTTGGGCGCCGCCGGAGCAGGCATTGTGATCGGCTATATGCGACGGAAGTTCCTTCACCGTGCCGTCAAGTAGGCCAAGCCGCCGGTTACGGGCCGTCTCCGATCATAATCTTCGCCGCTTGCCCGCCTCGCGAATGAGGGGCTACCCAAACGGTCAGTTCGCCCGGCTCGACCGCGTGCATCAGCTCGATGTTCCAGAACGCGAGTTCCTTCTTGCCGAGCGAAAACTTCACGCGACGGGCCTCGCCCGCCGCTAGGGCGATGCGCTCGAAGCCTTTCAACTCCCGCACGGGGCGGGCGACACTGGTCCCGCGCTGGCACGTATAAAGCTGCACGACTTCCACGCCCGCGCGCGGCCCGGAGTTCGTTACCGTGGCTTCCACCGCGATCGCGGTGCCTCGTTCGAGTTCCGCCGCGCTGATTCTCTGCGTGCTGATTCGCGTCGGCGAATACTCGAACTTCGTATAAGACAGGCCCCAGCCAAACGGAAACAGGGGCGAATTCAGTTCGTCGATGTAGCCCGTCACGTAACGGTCTTTGCCGGGCGAGGGGCGGCCCGTAGAGAATGTATTGTAATACAGCGGCATCTGGCCGACCGAGCGCGGGAAGGTCGCCGTGAGCCGGCCTGAGGGACTCACGTCGCCGCACAACGTGCGCGCCAGGGCAGGGCCGGCCTGCACCCCGGGGAACCACGCCTCCAGGATGGCCGCAACGTGCTCGGCTTCCCAAGGCAGGGCCAAGGGCCGGCCGCTGAATACGATGAGCACCACCGGCTTGCCCGTGGCAACCACCGCCTGCAGCAGCTTGAGTTGCTTGCCGGGCAGGCCCAAATGGGCGCGCGATTCCGCCTCGCCGCTCATGTCCGGGGCCTCGCCCAAAGCCATGAGCACGACGTCGGCCCTGCCGGCCGCCGCAAGGGCCGCGCCGAACCCGGCCTCCGACTCGCCACGCGTGTCCACGCCCTTGGCGTAGAGCAGCTTGCCTTTCCAGCGCGCGGCCAGCGCTTGCCGCAAGCTCACGGCGTCCTTGGGGTCGCCTTTCATAACCCACGCGCCAAACATGTCCGCCTGGGATTCGGCGAGTGACCCAATGAGGGCCACACTCTTGCCCTCGGCCAGCGGCAGCAGCGGCTGGCCGTGGACCGGATCATTCTTCAAGAGCACGAACGATTCCTCCGCCGCCTGCCGGGCGAGTTCGATGTGTTCCGGCGTGAGGATCCGCGTCGCACTGAGCTTTTCGTCGGTATAGGGCCGCTCGAACAGACCGAGGGCAAATTTGACGCGCAAGACTCGGGCCACCGCCTGGTCGATGAGTTCCATTTTCAACCGGCCGCTACGGAGCAGTTCGGGAAGCTTCGTGCCGTAGAGATTGCTCTGCATGTCCATGTCCACGCCCGCGGTGAATGCCTTCCACGCCGCCTCGCGGCCATCCAGGGCGACGCCGTGCTGGATCAGCTCGCCGATGGAGTCCCAGTCGCTGACGACGAAGCCGCGAAACCCCCATTCGGTCCGGAGGATGTCGGTCAGGGTGTGGCGGTTGGCCGAGGCCGGCACGCCTTGCAGCGTATTGAACGCGCTCATCAGCGTGCCCGCGCCGGCGTCGACGGCCGCCTTGAAGGGCGGAAGGTAAACGTCGCGAAGCGTTCGCTCCGAGATGTCGACCGTGTTGTAGTCCCGCCCTCCCTCGGCCCCGCCATAGGCCACGTAGTGCTTGGCGCAGGCCAGCATCGAGTCGGGATCCGACAAGTGCCTGCCCTGGTAGCCGCGGACCCAGGCAGCCGCCATCCGCGCTCCCAGATAAGGGTCTTCACCGCTGCCCTCGGCGATCCTTCCCCAGCGGGCGTCGCGGGCGATATCGACCATGGGCGAAAACGTCCAACGAATGCCGTCCGCAGTCGCCTCGACCGCCGCCATCCCCGCACAGCGTTGGGCCAGGTCCGTATCCCAGGCGGCCGAAAGCCCGAGGGGAATAGGATACACCGTGCGGTGACCGTGGATCACGTCGAGGCCGAAAAGCAGCGGGATCTTCAGCCGCGATTTTTCCACCGCCTGCCGTTGCAGCTCGTTGCACGCTTTAGCGCCCGACACGTTGAGCAGGGAGCCGATGCCACCCCGGGCCGCCAGTTCCTTCTGATCGATCTTGACGTTGTCGGGCCCCGTGGCGTCGCCGTTGGAGAACTGCGTCAACTGGCCGAGCTTTTCGGCCAGTGTCATTTGCCGCAGGAGCGCCGCCACACGGGCGTCTATTTCTCTCGTAGAAGCGAACATGGCGGGCCGCTCCGCAGTTAGGACCGTTGGGGCTACCGCGGCGGCAGGCGTTTCGTTCGACGCGGCCAGGCACGTATTGCCGAGGACGAGCACGGCCACCGCGGCACATATCGAATTCAATGTCGGCATGTACTTCATTTCCTTAGAATACGGCTCAGGGTAGAATCACGCCCGCCGGAATCTCCGCGACAGTTCGGCCGTCAACGACTAGCGGCACGTTGTCAGCAACGGTAAAGATGTCGCAGCGGGCGTAGTCCGGCCCCGAGGGCGCATTGCTGCAGTCCGCGTAGACTTCAACCTGTCGATCAACCAGGTTGACGACCCAGTAGACGGCGATGCCGGCCGCGGCGTAGATCCTCTTTTTGAAAACTCGATCTCTGGGCAAGCTGGAATCCGTAACCTCTGCCACCAGGGCAATGTCACCGGGGCCGGGGTGACGTTCTCCAAAGTCGTCCGAATTGCCGCGCACCACAACCGCGTCCGGTTCCGGTTCGCTGCTCGCCAAAGTAACGGGTTCCTGCGAGTCCACGTACCAGCCTTCCGGAATGCAACGTTCCAGGGCCTTGCGCAGGGAGTGTGTAACTTTGCGGTGCAAGGGCGATTTGGTCTTCTTGTCGACAATCCATCCTTCAAGAAGTTCAACCGGGTCGTCTTCGCCAATAACGCCCGCGCGGACCATTTCGTGGTATCTTTCGACACTCCAGCGCCAATGCGAAAACAGCGAAGCGTCCGCAACATCCCCAAGCGGAGCGGCCCGTACAGCGGGAGTGAGAAGGTTGGCGGGCGAATCGTGAGATTCAGTGACTAAGGACATCGATCGGGCTCCGGTCGCGGCAAACAGGTATTGATTGATTATATCGTGACCGCCAATTCCCTTCAATGCGGCGATGGTTGAAGGCAGGACAGGAAGGATAGCGGAATTCGGGGGGAGCAAGACTCGAGTACTAGGCAGCCGCAAGAAGCGAGATTAGGAATGTCCGGTTCTCAATCGTCTGTCCCGGAGGGGCAAGGGAGACTTGCGGTCAAGCCGACGTCAGACGATAACGATATTAGGCCGGCTGCTCACCCGCCCTTATCCCGGCGCGACATACTTCTCGCCAGGTTCATCGACTCGTACAACTCCTTCTTTCCGCGTGCGAAGATGTCGTTGTGGTCACCGCCCGGAATGACGTTGAGCTTGACGGTGTCTTTGTACTCCCGCGAGAGGGTTTCGCTCATGGTCACGGGAAGGACCGTGTCCTTATCGCCGTGGATGATCCACGCCCGACCGTGGTTCTTCGCCAACTCTTGCAGGCCCACCCGATTGTCGAACAAGTGCTGGAAGGGAAATGTTGTCGACGAATAGGAACGCGTCGGCATTGAACCCAGCCGCACGGGCAATCGGCTCCAAGTCGAGTCCCAGCGATCCATTACCGGCAAAGAACACCCACAGTCGTTCGGGCGTCGAGCCTTGCGCTTGCGGAATCAACCAAGCCGTCTGATGGCCTTGCGGCGTTGTGTAGTCGATTCGCCGTCCACCGCGCCTTTGGAACTGTTTCAATCGGTCGGCACCGTACAAGTGCGGAAAGTACAGAACCTGGCGTTCCAAAGCTTCGACCTGCTCGAGCTGCCTCTTATCGAGTTTGACTTGGCCCAGGGCATTCGAACCGCCAGCGAGGTAGCAAGCAGCCAGAATCGCACAGAATGTGATAAGATGTCGGCGATGAACGTTCATGTTTTCTAAGGGATTTTTCCAGTGTTTGGACCTCGGGGACGCCAAGGTGGGCGATTCAGGCACAAGGCGTTGATTTCGTCGCGTCACGCATTCATAAGGTTTCCGCTATTCGGGGCCAACGGAAGGCGTACCCGACGCGCAGCGTCCGCGAAGCGGCGCAGCAGGCACGCCTTGCTGGCCGCGATTAGCTTCACTGCTCCTTGTATTCGAGCTTCTTGGCTTGCGCCTCATCCTCTCTTGCTTTGGCGTCCTCGCCCTTCTTCTTGTAGGCGAGACCACGAGTCTCATAAGCCCAGGCATCGTTCGGGTTGAGCCGGATAACTTCCGTCAAGTCCGCAATGGCCTTGTCGTTCTCGTCCTTCAGTACGTAGGCCAAGCCCCGGATCCCATACGCCTTACTGTCCTTAGGAGACAGCCGAGTGGCCTCCGTGCAGTCCGCTACGGCTTTGTCGTGCTCGCCCTTCGCGGCGTAGGCCAAGCCCCAATCACTATATGCCGCGGCATGTTTCGGGGCCAGCCGAATGGCCTCGGTAAACGCAGCAATGGCTGCATCGAAATCCCTCTTCTCCAGGCAAGCCTTGCCTTTCTCGTAGGCTTCCTTCGCCGCATCGGTACTTGCCGCGACACTCGGCAGCAGCAAGATTGCGATCAGCACGACGTCCCAACACTTGAACCTGTTCATCGCTTTCCTCCAGGTCAGGTGGCTTTCTCCGAGTGACCTGCGGGTCGGCTGGCCGACGCCGTACTCTCCGACGCCAGCCAGGCCCGAACTTCGTCTTATTCGATCAAGGTTTCCAGGCCGGAACCACCGGTTTTGGAACCACCGGCAAGGCGTCCGCGCAGCGGCTCTGCGGCCAGCCCGTGTTGGCGGAATGCCAATTCTGGTGGCGATTATTGCGGCAAAAGGGTCCGTCGATCTAGCGTTAACTCTTCACTACCGATGTTCCTATGATACTCTTCCAACACTACCGGCTTATTGGACTTAGGAATCACGAAGAAGCCATAGACCGTCACTACTGGATCTTTGCCGAGGTCCTCTTGACCGCCGCTGCGATTGCCATTGGTTCTATTGTAGCTGCGGCTCATCGTCTGATACCACATATCTAGGAGTTTTAGGATAATCTTGTCTTTTTCTTCCGTCAGTCCAATCGCCTTCAACCCTGCATTCCTCTGGCCAACACCGCGAAAGACCGCAATGATCACGCACTTGTCGAAATTGATATCGGGGAGGTCCGGATCGAAAACGACATCGTAGTGTAAGGACTCCTTCTCGCCTCGATGCCGTCGCCAGACTTTGTTCCATTCGGATTCCGACGCGATATAATGATAACTTGGTTTCGTGATATGACTATCTTTGCCAGTTAGCGTCACATAAGGCAATGTGCTGCGCTGCGCATCCGCTGCCAAAACAGGAACTCGATCGCTTGCCAGACAGAGCATAGCGATTGCCAACAAGGTTCTAACGCTCCTCATTTTCACTCTCCGTACGCCAACGGGGTTTTTAACTGCGCTCTGTCCGCCGGGAGGGGGCGTGGCGGATAGTCCCGTGCCCATCGGTTACGCGCTCCCTTTCACTGCGCACATTCTACCACATGCAAGGGGGGTTTCAAGAGTAAATGTCCCGCCTCCCCAGATTGGTGACGGGCAAAACGGGCCAAATGCGCAGCCCCCGCCCAGGCCAAACACAGCCATCGCGTCGATTGCCGGAGATTTTCAGCTTTCCGGCTACCAGGCCGCCTACAGCCCCCTGGACTTCAAGATAGTCGATCCGCGCGCAAGCTAGCGTTTCTTGGAAAGCGGAAACACCGCAACCGCTTGGACTTCCGGCACAAGTTCAAGCCGCGTGCAAATGGGGCGGGATCCGTTGCGTATTATGTGGGTATAAAGCGCGCTGAAGAAAATTCAGGCTAGGCCTGAATGCTGTCCGCGTGCATTTGTTCTTTGACAATTTAACCAGCCCCCGGCGTAGCGAACCGGGGGCCATGCATTACGCGCGGCGCCGACTTGCCCAAATCGGCGTCCGCGCCGGCGGCTGCACGGAACCGGCGGCGCGTGGGTCTCGTACCTCGACCCACCTACGGCTCGGGCACCGGTCGCGAACGGTTGCACCCGCCGTGACGACAATTAAATATTTTTATGACTCTGCACTCACATATCTTCACGAAACTGCCGCGTGCCCTACCCTCATATACTGTACGCCTGCACACATTTGGCACAGAATGGCACAAAGTGGCCAGGAAATGGCACAAAGTGGCACAAAAATGGTTACAAATTGGCAACAGCCTTTGGCTGTGTCAGAACTATCGTTTAGAGTGTCAAGCGGTCGTATTCCCGCAGTTTCCGCCCTGCAAGCAACGACCTTTAGAGAAAACCGAATACGCCTATAGACGTAGAAAATGGCCGCTGAAACGCCAAAAGATCCGTTTTTGTGACCAGGTCACACCACTGCCTGCCCCGATACGGCGGGTTGGTCGCGGCGGCCCGGACAGGAGAAATGCCACCGGAAGAACTTTTTTATGACTCATGCCAACTTGGCCGCCGGCAAAAAGTTTGTTCCAGCGTGGACGGAGTATTTTTAGACCCCACTCGGCTTGCCCGAGTCGGTGAATCAGGTTGAAATGCTACACACCATGCGCCTCCCCGACCTCTTCCTCGCCGGACAAGGCCGCCTACGGCGGCCTTGTCCGGCGAGGGAAGCAAGATCGAGGAGCGGCTTCGATTTAGCAGTTCAACCTGATTCACCGACTCGCACCCAGAGGGTACCCGGCCGAGTGGGGTCTGCACCAACTTAAGCAACGTCCGCACTGGAACAAAACCAGACTGTTCCGCCCCCATAAAACCCCTACCGCCAACCCGCTTTCGCGCGACCTTGTCCCTCTACTGCCTAGCCAACGCCAGGCCGCGAGATTACACTAGCGATGTCGGACCTTTCCACCCAACCCCCGCCCCTAGATTGGACGACATGCCATGAAATCGTACCTCGTTCTGCCCGCCGTCCTCGTGTTGTCTGCCTCCCTGTTTGGCCAGGAGCCGTCGCTGGACGACCTGCCCGCACTGCGGGATTTCGAGTCGCACCGGATCACTTCCGCGGATCCCTCGGGCGGCAACGCCGACTGGTGGGACATCGCGCCGGGGCAGACGCGCGTGCTGGCCGAGATCCAAGGCCCGGGCCGCATCGTCCACTTCCGCGACAACATCACCAGCGCCGAACCGCACCATCTGCAACTCCACGTGCTCCGCATCTACTGGGACGGCGAGAAGGAACCCAGTGTCGAGGCGCCCATCGGCGATTTCTTCGGCGTGGGCTTCGGCTTCACGGAGAAGTTCAGCTCGGCCCTGATGTGCATCGACCAGCGGCCGGGGAAATTGACCGATCCGGCGGCGATGGGCGCCGCACGCAACTGCTACATTCCCATGCCCTTCGCCCGCTCGGCCCGCATCACGCTCACGAACGAGGGCAAGCTGTCCAGCCGCCACTGGGTGGAGATCAACTATCGGACGTACGAGAAGTCGCCGCCCGACCAGCTCTATTTCCATGCCCAATATCGCCAAGGCACGCCGCCGCCGCAAGGCCCGTACCTGATCCTCGACGCCAAGGGCCGGGGACACCTCGTGGGCTGCGTGCTGAGCATCAAGAACAACGACGGCGGCTGGTGGGGCGAGGGCGACGAGATCCTCTGGATCGACGGCAAGCACGCCATGCAAGGCACCGGCTCGGAAGATTACTTCTGCGAGTCCTACGGGCTGCGGCCGGGTTGCTTCCCGTATTTCGGCGTCACCGTGCAGGAAGAGCCGTTCACCACGGCCTACCGCTGGCACGTGCCCGACCCGGTGACGTTCCGCAAGTCGCTGCGATTCCTGATCGAGCAGGGCGACGGCAACCCGCCCTTTCGCAGCGGCAATTTCTATTACAGCATGGCCTATTGGTATCAGACCGAGCCGCATGCGCCTTTTCCGAAACTGCCCAGCGTCGCCGAGCGCCTAAGCTGGGCGGCCGGTGTCAAAGGGGTCATCGAAGGCGAGAGCATGAAAATTCTCGCCAAGACGGGCGGCGTTACCGAGGTACAGACGGAGGGACGCTGGAGCGGCTCGAAACAGCTTTGGTGGAGAGACGCCAAAGTAGGCGACAAGCTGGAACTGGCCCTGCCGGTGGCAAAGGCCGGGCGATACCGCGTGATCATGAACAACACGCTTGCCCACGATTACGGCATCTTCCAGTTTTATCTCGACGGCGAGAAGCTGGGCGAACCGCTGGACTTCTATAGCGCGGCGAACGTCACGAAACTGGCCACGCTGGGTGAGCGCGATCTGAGCGAGGGCGAGCACCGCTTGAGCGCGAAAGTGGTCGGTGCCAATCCGGCGGCGAAACGTCAATACATGTTCGGATTGGATTACGTCAAGTTGGAAGCCGCACGATAGGCCGGATTTCGAGCTTCGTCTTTCGGATTGATGACAATTGGTGGGATTCGTTTCACTCGGCCCGCCCTACGGATACCACCAACTTACGGTTGCCGCCAGACGGCGCAGCAGCCGTCCGTCAAACGCTCGGCCTCGCGCGGTCCCCAACTGCCGGCCGGGTAGGTCGCCAGCCCTTGGCCGCCGGCCGCCTCCCAGGCGGCAAGAATCGGCGTGGCAAACTCCCAGGCGGCCTCGACCTCGTCGGCGTTCATGAAAAGCGTGCGGTCGCCACGCAGGGCATCCAGCAGCAGCCGCTCATAGGCCTCGGGCAGCACCTTGCGGAACGACTGGCCGTAGTCGAAATCCATCTGCACGGCCTGCAAGTCGACGTTCATGCCCGGCCGCTTGGTGGAAAACGTCAGATGGATGCCTTCGTTGGGCTGGATGCGGAAGGAGATCACGTTGGGCCTAGCCGCGGCCAGGTCGCACTGGTCGCCCTCGCACTCCACCGTGCGGAAGAGGCTCAGCGGCGGCTGCTTGAAATGCACGGCCACTTCGGTCACCCGCCGCGGCAGGCACTTGCCCGTCCGCAGCAGGAAGGGAACGCCGGACCAGCGCCAGTTCTCTACGGCGGCGCGGATCGCCACGTAGGTTTCGGTCGTCGAATCGGCGGGAACACCCTGCTCCTGCCGGAAGCCCGCCGCGGGCCGGCCGCCGATTGTACCGGCGGTGTACTGGGCGCGCACCACGCGGCGGGCCACTTGCGCGTCGGTCCAGGTGGGCAACTGCCGCAGCACTTTCAGCTTGGCGTCGCTGATGTCGCGGGCTTTCATCGTTGCCGGCGGTTCCATGGCCACCAGCGCGAGGATCTGCAGCAAGTGATTCTGCACCACGTCGCGGAGCGCCCCCGCGCGGTCGTAGAACTCGCCACGGCGGCCTTCCATGCCCACCGTCTCGGCGGCCGTGATCTGCACGTGATCCACGAACTGCCGGTTCAAGAGCGGCTCGAAAATGGCGTTGCCGAAGCGGAAGGCCAGCAGGTTCTGCACGGTTTCCTTGCCCAGGTAGTGGTCGATGCGATAGATCTGGTGCTCGTGGAGCGGCTTGAGAATGTGGGCGTTCAGCGCCAGAGCCGTGCCCAGGTCGCGGCCGAAAGGCTTCTCGATAACCACGCGTTTCCAGGCTTGGTCGTCGGATTCCGCCACCAGGCCGGCAGCCGCAAGGCGGTCGACGATGGGAGCGAAGAACTCGGGATCGGTGGCCACGTAAAAGAGCCGGTTGCCCGGCAACCGCCGCTGCCGCTCCAACTCCTCGATCCGCCGCCGCAGGCCAAGCATATCCTCAGCGGCGGCAAAGTCCGCGCGGTGATAGAAGAGCCGCGCGAGGAACCGTTCCATCAACTCGGTTTGCGCGACGGCATCCGGTCGGAACTTCACCAGCGCCTGCTGGACATCCGCGCGGAATTGCTCGTCGCTCTTCGTCCGCCGGCCCACGCCGACAATCGCCAACTCGGGCGGGAGGTAGCCGCCTTGGTGCAATCCGAACAGGGCCGGCATGAGCTTGCGGGCCGTCAGGTCGCCGGTAGCGCCGAAGATCACCAGAACGGCCGGCGACACCATTGGCTTCTGGACGACCGGCAGGGCTAAAGGCTCGGCGGTAGATTCCGATTCGGTATGCGCGGTAGCGTAAGCGGTGGACATTGGAAGTTGTTCCTTACAGGTATTGAGCCTTTGTCATTTCCAATTTGAATTTGTTTCGAATTTCGACATTCGCATTTCGAGTTTTCTTCAAGTGTTACTCTTATTCCTTCGCCGGCCCCAACGCCGTGGCCGCCGTGCGATCGATGAGCCAGACCACGTGGCCGCTGGTTGGACGAATCCCTGCCGCCGGCCGCTGCTGGACCGATGCCCGGCCCTGCAAGACATCGGCAACAGCCGGGGCCTTGTTTGCGCCGCTGACGAGGAACATGACCCGCCGGGCCGCGTTGAGCGCGGGGAAAGTCAGGGTCACCCGATCGACCGCCGGCGGCAGCGTGCCGGACGGGCTGGACGTCACCCAGCGATCGTGCTCCGCCAAGCTCGGCGCACCAGGAAAGAGCGAGGCCACGTGCCCGTCGTCGCCCAACCCCAGCAGCACCAGGTCGAACTCCGGCCAGGCGACGTCGCCGAAGAAGGTCTTCAATGTACGGGCGTAGGCAGCCGCCGCGTATTCCGCCCCTGCCAAGTCTGTCGGCATGGGAAAAACGTGGTCCGCGGCCAGCGGGGCATTCCGCAAGAGCGACTGGCGGACCATGTTATAGTTGCTGCGGGTGTCGTCCGCCGGCACGAAACGCTCATCGCCAAAGAAGAGGAAAGTGTGCGGCCAGATGTCGACAGGTTCCGCGAGCGGTACTGTGTCGGGCAGGATTTCTCCGCCCTCTTCATGCACGGCCGTCTCCAAAAAAGGCCGGCGGTCGAACGCGCCCCGCTCGCGGGCCAGCAGTTCGTAGGTCCTGCGCGGCGTGTGGCCGCCGGTCAGGCAGAGCGTGAAACGGCCTCGCGCGGCGATACTTTCGGCGGCAAAGCGGGAAATCTGTTCCGCGGCAGCCGCGGCCAGTTCCTCGGCATCATGGTAAATCGTCAACTCGGGGCGGGCCATGGGGAAGGCAATCCTCGGGTGGCGTGTTCGTACTTGGCTTCGGCTTTGCCTTAATTCTAGCAAACAAAGCGCGGGCGGAAAGTGCGGCATCCAGGCACTGCGCCCGTAGGATAGGTTTCCAACCTGTCTCCGTATGCGACAGGTTGGAAACCTATCCTACAGACATAAAACCAGAACAGACAGGTTGAAAGCCTATCCTACCGCCGGCGTGACCGCATTCCTCTCAGGGAGACCTCGCGCCGCGCGGAAAAACGGCGCAAAGAAGGCCGGAATGCGCGTTTCCAGCCAAAACTGCGGCGACCACGGCCAGCGGCCGCAAACAAAACCCAGGTGGCCGCCGCCACGGGTGACCTGCAGTGTCACCTTGTTCGAAAGTTCGCCCGCCGGCGGGATCAGGCGGGCGGGAACCAGCGGATCGTCGCTGGCGTTGACGATCAATGTGGGCACGGCAATATGCTTCAACAGCACGTCCGATCGCGTCCTGGCATAGTAATCCTCCGCCCCGCGGAACCCGTTCAAGGGGCCGCTGATGCGATCGTCGAAGCGGAAGAACGTGTTCAGGCGGCGGAGCTCGCGGTGGCTGATCCCCAGGTCGTCGCCCAGCGCGGCCCGTTTCCGTGCCACGTCGCGGCGCAGGCTCCGCAGCAGATACCACTGGTAGATGCGGGAGAACCCCCGCTCGATCTTCCGAGCCACCTCGCCCAGGTTGAAGGGCGCCGACACGCATGCAACTGCGGTCACGGGCAGCGTCTGACCGGATTGCCCACACTCACCCAGCCATTTCAGGCAGATGTTCGCGCCGACGGAATAGCCCACGACCGCAATCGGCGTTTCCGGCTCCCGCTCGGCAATGTGATGGACCAGGTAATGGAGGTCGCAGGTCATGCCGCAATGGTAGCTATGCGGAAAGCGGTTGGGCTCGACGCGGCCGCGGTAGTTCAGCAACACGCCGCGCCAACCCCGCGCCTGGCAGGCCCGCAGCAGCCCCCGCACGTAGGCCGAGCCCAGGTCGCCTTGCAGCCCGGG
Source organism: uncultured Planctomycetaceae bacterium (assembly GCA_964615095.1). Classification (GTDB taxonomy): domain Bacteria; phylum Planctomycetota; class Planctomycetia; order Pirellulales; family Thermoguttaceae; genus JANXQG01. The sequence continues at coordinate 17,892 of CAZTPX010000117.1, forward strand.
CAGGACGATCACCACCGGGCCGCTCGTTCCCGCCCAGTCGAGTTGCACGAAATCGCCGTCGGGGAGTTCCATCCGCTCGCAGCGCACCTCCAGCGGAACGCGCCGTGTGAGGACCGGCCAGAGGGTCTGGCCGTGCCCCCCCGGCAGCCACCAGCTTGCTTTGAATCGGTCCTCGGCCATCTACGCTTCCCCCGTGTCCCTTCGATCTGCCTATCCTCCTTGACAACGGCCGAGAAGTCAAGGGCGCGGCGGCAAATGGCAGCGGCTCGGAGAGGGATGCCGGAACTGCGCTGCGCTTGTTCGCGGCTTACAGCTCAATACTCGAATTGTAAACGTTTCCACCGCTGCTTGTAGTTTGAAGAAACGCCTTCTACAATAACGGCATTGCATGAAGCGTGTGGACATCAGCGGCTGCCCGGGCCACGCCCCCCCCAATGGCTAAAACGCATGAAAAACGTCCTCTCGATACTCCTGCTCCTGCTACTCCTTCAAGGGGAAGTGCTTGCCCGCGGCAGCAGCGGCAGGAGTTACTCGTCAGGCAGCCATAGCTCTTCCTGCGGACGTTCCGCTTCCTGTGGCGGCCAGTCCAACAGTTTCGGCAAGTCGTTTTCGACGTCGGGCAATCGTTCGTATTCATCCGCCGGCAGTAGCAGTCCCAAGTCCTATTCCAGTTCGCCGCCGGGCAAGTCGTATTCCTTCGGCGCTACTTCCCCTCGCCCGGCGGGCAATTCCAACTCGTCCGGCAGCGGTTCTTCCAGCGGTTCCAAGTCCTATTCGTCCGCGGGCGGCAACTCCTTCCTGGGCAAGTCGGCCTTGGGTCCGAAGGGGAATTTCAACGTGGGCCTGACTGCCGCCGGGCAACGAGAAGACAGCCGTATCGCCTACGAGCGGCATTACACGACGCCTGCCGGAACTTCCAAGACATACACGCCCGCCGATCACGTCAAAGCCGATCGAATCCGCGCCGTGGACGAGGGCCGGTACCAAGACTACGACCGCCGCACCGTGATTTTTTACGGCAACTCCCGCCCAACCTATTACCATGACTACTGGTCTCCCTTTTTGACCGGCTACCTGCTCTCCTCCGCGGTCAGTCCTTTCGATCGAACGGCGTGGGTCTACCATCACCGCGACAGCATCGACGATTACCGCTATCAGGAATTGCTGGCGCGGGACGCGGGACTCTCCGCCCGGCTCCAGCAAATGGAATCGCAGAACGTGCCGCGAGACCCTGGTTACGTCCTACCGACGATGGCCAACGATCCGGACTTGATGTACTCGAAGGGTTTCGTCGATTCCGCCCGCCACCACGGTCCATCCGTCTGGTCCGTGGCCTTTTGGACGCTGGTTGTGGCCGGCTTGGTTGGCCTAGCGGTGTGGTTGGGGTTCGTCAAGGAGTGGTAGCAGATTCTTCTATCCCCGCAGTTTGTGGAACTACAAGAACATGGTTAAACTTTACGAGCTCATAGGCGAAAAACTGGGGTTCTTCCACCATCCCGCGGCGAAGGTGGAGTTCTTCAACCCCCTGGGGGCCGCGCTGCAGTGCCCGCTGGCGATCGAGTATCTCGATTACCGCGGGAAAGACTGGTTCGTGGAGGACGTGCAACAGTACGAGACGGACCTGGGCGACAAGCGTTACTTCCTTGCCGATTATCTCTTGCTGTCCAAGGACTTGCGGGGCGGCGAGGAACGGGTCAAATTGAGGATCGTCGCCGGACCCAAGGCCATGCTGTTGAAAAAGACCGACGAGATGGAGTACGACGAGGGTTTCCAGCGCGACGTGCTCGACGATCCGTCGCTGCTGTTCAAGGTCGATTACCAGGATGAGCAGGGGCGCGCGGTTCACGAGGAGTACAGCCGCTGTGGCGGGGTAAGACACCCCTACGAGGCCGCGGTCAAGAGCCTGCGGGGTGATTCGTTCGGCTTGAAATACTGGGATTATTCCCGAAGCGCCGAGATCGACGGCGTGCAGACCGAACAATACTTGTACGTAGAGATGCTGACCGCTAACGGCTATTTGACGATCTGGCAAGGGGAAGAAGTGGACCCGCAGTGCATTGAGGTCTTCGCCACCGGCGGCGACGCGAAGAAATAGGTTTCATTCAACCGATTGGAAGGCACAAAAAATGTGGACGGTTGCTCTCGCGCTCGGCATTGCGATAGGTGTCCTGGTAGTTGCCGCGCCTAAGTTACTCAAAAGCCTCGGTTTCCCGGGGCAGGCGGGGCTAGACAAAGCCGGCAGGCAGCCTGTCGATGCCGGTCCCCAGGCTCAACTCGATCAGGCGCTGGCCAAGGGTCTGGAGGCCATTGCCAAGGCCAAGGCGGACTTGGAAGCGGAGAAGGAATTGGTCGTCAGTTCGCAACGCCGCGTGGACCAGAACACGGCTGAAGCGACGCGCCTGGCGAACCGCATCAAAGCGGCGCTGGGCGACGGCGACCCGCATGGAAGCAGCAAGGAATACGCCTTGTCGCTGGCGCACGTCAGGGAGCAGTTGGCCTCCAATACCGAGCAATTGGCAAAGCACAAGGCCAACTACGAGGCCTTTGCCCAAAAAGTGCAAATCGCCCAAAGACAGATCCAGGAGGCGAAGCAGAAGGCCAAGGACTTGGGAATTGCCTTGCAGGAGTCGGAGCACGAGGCAAGACTTGCCAACTTTGCTGAGGAATTCAGCGTAGGCGAGATTGGCGGTCAGATGGGCGACGCTATGTCCCAGTTGCAGGAGCGGATCTACACCAACAAGGCCAAGACCGCGGTGGCCGACGACATGCATCAGCAGTCGCCTGCCGGCGGCCAAGCCGAGGCATTGGAACAACAGGCCAAGGCCGAGGCCATCCTGGCCGAATTCAAGAAATGATACAGTGTACTTGTGAATCTCTATTGTTCAAGAAGAAGGAATGTACCCGATGTTGCTTGCAGAGTTCTTTCCCGACACTTTTTGGCTCGGCCTGGTTTCCGCAGTTGTTTTTGGCCTACTGGGGATTGCCCTGGTGTTGTTGGCGGTCGCCCTTTTCGACAAGGTGTCCATCGCCAAAGTGAGCCTGCACGACGAACTGAAGAACGGCAACATGGCGGTTGCCGTTGTCGTCTCGGCGCTGATTTTGGGAATGTGCTACGTGGTCACGCACATCGTTCGTTGAGTGGCAGCGTAGCAAGCGGCGGGCGGGCACGGGCAACTGGCCACCCTCAGGCTGGCAGCCGTCCGTGATGGTGCGCGTCGTACGCCGTCGGTTCCTCCAGTTCCTCGTGCTTGGGATTGAAGGAATGGACCGCCTCTTTGAGCGGCAGCCCGCGGACCTCGATGTTCTTGGGATCGATTTCGCCGATGCCGACGCTATGCAGCAGCCTGAGGTGGTTCTCGCCAGGGAAGGGGAACTGGAAATGCCCGGCCAGCGGGTCGTAGCCCATGGCGGCCGTGGCGACGGCGTCGGTACAGAGTGGATTGCGGCCGGCCAAGAGCAAGCCGGGCTGGATCGGCCGGGCCTTCAAGGCCCAAGGACCCTCGCCGGCCCGAGCGCTCTCGATGCCGTCGATGATCGCCAGGTCGATGGGCCGCGCGCCGAGGCAATCGGCCGTGATCCGGGGCACCCGATACTTCCAGTGCCGGGGGACGTGCTGGCTGATTTCCTTGGGTACCGCAACCGGCACGGGCGTCGTGCCGTTGTGGAGTATCGCCCCGCGGTTGCTGAGCAAGTCCTCCTGCGGCGCATCGCGACCGTAGAGCGAACTGGGTGTCATGCCGAAAAGGTTCTTGATGGAAAGCGTTACGCCCGTGCATAGATGGTCCTTGAGCTTGGCGACGGAGATCAAGACGTCGGTCTTCTCGTAGGCCGCATTGACGTCGAAGGCGGGGAAGAGGAACCCGCCCCAGGGAACGCTAAGCCGGCTGTACTGCGGCCACTTGCCGCGATTGCGCGTGTCCTGAAAGCTCACGCGGTTGCCGCTGGCCGATTGGATCGCACGAATGTCCCAGCCGGAGTCGGCGAGCACTTCTTCTGGCGGCTTGGTCGAGTACTGGCTCTCCAGCACGATCATCCGCCGCGCGCCGGCGTCAGCCAAGGCGGCGCACAGTGCGGCCAACAGATTGGGATGGATCTGATAGGTCCGGTAGCCCGGCAGATCGGCCAACGTGCCCGGGCCGCCCGTGACATTGACCTTGATGCTGACCGTCTTGTTGGCGACGAGTTTTTTCAGGCCGCCGGTGAGATTCAGGGCCGCGTTGAGTTTTTCACGCATCGCGGCCGGATCGTAGCTGCGACAGCGCTGGATGGCAACCGGGGCCGTGGGGACGGCCACCGGCAACTTGACGGAAGGGTAATAGACTTTCTCCGCCACTTCCGCCCCGGAAAGGCCACCTGCGGCGAGAACGCCGGCTGTGCCCAGGCTGGTGGCGAGAAATTCACGTCGCGAAAAGTGCCGTCGCATGCAAGAATCCTTTTTGAATCTGGGTGATTACACTTCAGCGGCACTTGCCGTTGGGCCGCTCGTGAAAGTATATTGCGGGGAAGCAATTCAAGCAATCAGTTCGTTGCTTTTTGTTGGAGAGACGTGGTCATGGAACTGGAAATGCTGGCCGCCGGCCTGGGCGCGGATGCGATCATTGAACGGGTCACACCGCTGGGTCCGGGCAGTGCCGACCGAGAGATTGTCACTTGCCGCATGCCGGACGGCGGCCTTTTGCGTTTGTTTTGCAAATTTGGGCCGATGGAGGTGCATCAGCCGCCCCACCGTTTTGGCGTGGCCTACGAGGCGCAGGTTTACGATCAACTGCTTCCGGCCTGGAAAGACGATGTGCCGCGCATGCATGGGGCGTTCCTGGAAGACACGACACAGACGTTCGGCTTGGCCCTGAACTATCTCGACGGCGCGAGCCCGCTGGATCAAGTATCGGATGCCGAGGCGGGGTTGATGGCAGCCGCGCGGTGGATCGGATGCTTTCATCGTTGGAGCGAAACGGCGGCCGTGCCGGCGTTTCTGTATCGCTATGATACGGAGTTTTATCGCACATGGGCGCAGCGTGCCGGACACTTCACCCGTTGCCTGCACGAGCAGTTTCCTTGGCTGCCGGACCTTTGCCAGCGGTGCCAGCGCCGCCTGCCGGCCCTTTTGCCGCTGGCGACGATCATTCACGGCGACTATCAGGCGAACAACATTCTCGTGTACAGCGGACGGCACGTGGTGGTGGATTGGGGAGCGGCAGCGCTGGCGGCCGGCGAGATCGATCTGGCCAGTCTCATGTGGGGCTGGGACGATGAACTGGTGGCGGCTTGCGAGCAGCAGTACTGCCTTGCCCGTTGGCCGGGCGGCAGGCCGGAAGATTTTGCCTTGCGATTGACCGCCGCCCGCGTATTCTTGCATCTGCGCTGCTTCGCCAGCGCCGATAGCGAGTCTGCGCCGGAGGCGGTTGCTGGCGAGCTGGAGAAACTGCTGCCGCTGGCGGAGAGAATACGTGCGGCTTGACGAATGAGGAAGCCCCCTCAGCCGTACTGTATTGATGTAAAGCGCACTGCGCAGATCGGGAGACGTCGCCAGGGCGAGCGCATAGGTCGCCATGAGCCGGCGAATCAATAAGTGTCGTGTTGCAGGGGTGACTTTAGTCGCCCTCTTCGACAATAGGGCGACTAAAGTCACCCCTACGGCGTCAGCTTCCGAAAGTCATTGATTCGCTGGTCCCAAGCGGTCCGATGCCGGAACTGCGCTGTGGTTGTTCACGGCCTACACCTACTTTGGTTTTACTACCACCCCAACGGTTAGGGTCGCGTGGTGGGAAAAAGAACAGGGCTGGGCCTCTTTGTCCAGGTGCTTCCAAAACAAGCGGTGCAATGGTCAAGGTTCTGTGGTAACATGAAAGCGGTGAAGTTCTGGCCTGAACCGTGCCATCGACGCAGTATGACAGGCAAGGTACACGAACCGGAACGATTTAGCCAAGAGGCCAGCCCGTCGCGGCTGACCGTTTGCGACACACATTCACACTTCTTCTTTCAAGGGAGTAACTCCATCATGTCACTCGGCAAAGGATTTCTGGTACTGGGCGTAGCGTGTCTGGCCCTGTGTACAAGCTTGATTGCGGCGGACGAGACCGCTCCTGCCAAGGGCAACGTCGCCGCAGCCGACAAAGAGGCAAAGACCCCAGTTCTCGCCGCGCCGTCCGCGGCGGGCGAATCGACCGAGCAGTTGATCGAACAACTCGACTCGGCCGAATTCGACAAACGCGAGGCGGCCTGTGGCAAGCTCGCGGCCAAGGGCAAGGCAGCCATCGCGGCCCTGGAGAAGGCGGCCGTAAATGGCGACCTCGAGGTCTCCAGCCGCGCGGCGACAGTGCTCGGTAAGCTCTTGAAGTCGTCCGACGTGGCTACGGCCAAGGCGGCTACGGACGCATTGCACCGCCTGGCCGAGGGCGATAGTCCCGTCGCCGCACGCAAGGCCAAATCGATCCTCGAAAAGAAGGACGGCTTGAAGAACAACCCGCAGGGCATGGTCGTGCCCGGCAACGGCTTCGGCGGACGAATCATCATCAACGGCGGCGTGCTGAACATCGGCGGCGGCGCCATGAAGACCATGAGCGTCAAGAATGTTAATGGCGTCAAGGAGATCAATGTCGCCGAGGATGGCAAGACCGTGAAGATCGTGGACGATCCGGCCCAAGGGATCAAGATCGAGATGACCGAGAAGCAAAACGGCAAAGAGGTTACGAAGAAGTATGAGGCCAAGAACGTCGAGGAGTTGAAGAAGAAACTGCCCGCCGGTTACGACATCTACAAGAAGTACGGCGAACAGGGCGGCAACGGGGCCTTGCAGGTCCAGATGGGCATCCAGATCGGGGGCGGAAATCTGCCCGTACCGGCCCTCCCGCTGCAACCGGGCCAACTGCTGCCCAATCCGGCCGCGCCGGCGCCGCCGCCCGCCGCGCCGGCCGCCGTACCGCCCGCCGATAACCAGCAGGTCGACGTGGCAACCAAGCTGGTGAAGCACCTTGCAACGAAACTGGAGCAACTACAAAAGGCCGAGGCCTGCAAGAGCGCCTCAGCGGAGGCCAAGGCCGAGTTGCGGAAGCAGATCGACGAGCTTTCTAAGCGGCTGAGCGATGTTCGTGGGCAGTTGGGCGACGGCAAGTGATGAACAAGATCGAGCGCGTATCCGCTGTTTTACAGGGCAAGCAGCCCGACCGTTTGCCGGTCTGCTTCTGGTATCACTTTGGGCCGGATGCCGTTTCCGGGCCGAAGGCGATCGAGAATCACGTGCGGCACGTCCAGACCTACGATCTCGATTTCTTGAAGGTCATGTGCGACGCGCGCTACCCGTTGCCGCACCGGGCGGACGGCATCATCGAGGAAACGGCCGACTTGGACCGGCTTGTCCCCCTGCAGGGCGACGAGGACGTCTTTGGGCGGCACCTCGATGTGTTGCGGGCCTTGTCGCAGCGATTCTCCGGCGAGTTGTGGCTCACGACCACGCTCTTCAATTCGTGGAGCACGCTGCGGCGCTTGATGGCCTCGGACATCGACGTCCACGGCCCGCCCACGCGGGGAAGGGTCGCCGATGTGCGCGACGCGAAGCTTTCGCGATTTCTGGCCGAAGCGCCGGAAGTCTTGGCCAAGGCCCTGGATGCCGTCACGCAGACCTTGAGCAACTTTGCCCGCAACTGCCTGGAGGCCGGGGCGAACGGCATCTATCTTTCGGTCCGCGACGACTGGGTCGATACGGCGGAGAACGGAGCCGGGGTCTATGATCGGTTGGTTCGTCCCGACGACCTGCGCATTCTCGGGGCGGCGGCGGGCGGGGCGCTGAACGTGCTGCACGTCTGCGGTAAGCCGCTGGATTTCGGCCGCTTTGGGCGGTATCCGGTTCACGCGATGAACTGGGCCGATCGTATCGGCGGGCCGGCGATTGCCGAAGTAGCGCCCTGGCTGGGTCCCGCGATTTGCTGCGGTGTCGACAACCTGGGAACGCTCGTTAGCGGATCGCCCGGCGATGTCGAACGCGAGGTGCGCGATGCGGTCGAACAGGCGGCGGGACGACCGATCATGATTGCCCCAGGCTGCACGTTCGACGCCCACGCGGTTCCCGCGGCGAATCTGCGGGCGCTGCGCCGGGGATAAGTTCGAAGTCTTCCGGAGGGTCGGAGCACATTGGGTCAATCTGCTCTCTCAGCGGGCGAATGCTGCTTGCGTTTTAAGCACAAATGCCCTCCTTGACAGACCTGCTCCGCGTAGGTTGGATCAAGGATTGCGGTTTCATTGCCTGTTTTGTCCGGCAGGGAGACAGAATAGCGGCCTGCTGCCCAAGCACGGCACGAGGTTTGCACGCAACGATTCGGCTGATCGGTCAAAGGAAAGAGTATCAGGAACGTTTCGTTACCATGCGTGTCGCCATCGGTGCAAATCACAGCGGATACCTTGTGCGGGCAATGCTGATCGAAATGATTGGCGGGCTGGGGCATGAAGTTGTCGACCGGGGCGTTTCCAATAGCCATCCAGTCGACTACCCGGAGATTGCCGCGGGTGTTGCGGACCTGGTGGCGACGGGGCAAGTCGATCGCGGCATATTGGTTGGCGGCACGGGCCTGGGGATGTGCATTGCCGCCAACAAAGTGGCCGGTGTCCGCGCAGTTCCCTGCCACGACTTGATGACGGCCCAGGTCAGCCGTCTGCACAACGATTCCAACGTGCTTTGCCTGTCGGCCAGTCTGCTGGGCGATCAGCTCATGCGCAGCATTACGCAGACCTGGCTGAAAACGCCCTTCGAGGGCGGCCGCCACCAGAACCGGCTGGACAAGATCGCGGAGTTGGAGCGTCAGCGGTAGGAATTGGTGCAGCAAGGAATGTCGCCTTTCGCTCCGCGAAAGTGGGGCAGCAGCTTTCGCGGAGCGAAAGGCGACTATGCGAAGTTGACGTTGTGCACCGATCAGCTTGCGGCAGGCGTGTTCTCGCGGCCCACGATTTCCAGGGCTTCCTTGAGTTGCGCAAAACCGCCCGTCAAGTCAATCAGATCGCCTACGCGGGTGACGATGCCCAAGGCGGCGTCCAATCCGCCGCGGTCTTTGATGAAGTCCTGCAGGCTGCGAACGGTGACGATGGCTTCGACCAGGTTTTGGGTCTTGGCGGCGGGCGAGGTAACTTCCGGCTTTTTGACGACGGCTGCTTTCTTGGCCATTTTCGTGGATCCTGTGAGAAAAAGGGTAGGGTTCTGGTCAACCATAGCATGGCCAAGGGGCGCTGGCAAGCGATTTTTTCGGCGGAAGTGGGGAAGAGGCAGTGGAGGCTTGCTATTCGCTCGCCGGGGTGGCAAAATAAGAGAACTGCCCGCCTGCGAATATCCCACCTGAATCTCCTTTTCGGGAGCCTGTGTTTTGACTTTAGCTGGTTCCACTACGCGCCGCCGGATCGTTCTTGCAGTCAAACTGCTGATCGTGGCGGTCGTGCTCTGGCTAGTGCGGGGAACGCTCAGCCAATCCTGGCACTACCTCCAGAGCCAACTCGTTGAGCACCCGCGCTCGTTGCGTCTCGATTGGCTGGCCCTCTCCGGCGGACTGTACCTCGCGGCCCTGCTGCCCGAGGGACTGTTCTGGCACTGGGCGCTGCGGGCCTTGGGACAAGACGTGGGATTGCTGGAAACGTTGCGGGCCTATTACATCGGGCACCTTGGCAAGTACGTACCGGGTAAAGCGATGGTGATCGTGTTGCGAACGGGTTTGATCCATAGCCGCCGCGTCGATACAAGCATCGCCGTGGCTAGCGTCTTCCTGGAGACGCTCACGATGATGGCCGTGGGCGCGTGCATCGCCGTGCCGGTCTTGGTGATCTGGTTCACGCGCAATCCCGTTTTCATCGCTGCCGCCGTGTGTACGGCAATCGTCGCCGGATTGCCGACGCTACCTCCGGTTTTCGGGCGGCTGGCACGCATGCTGGGCGTGGGTCGGTCGTCGCCGGTCGTGGCCCAGAAACTGGCGGGCTTTGATTACCGCACGCTCATCTGCGGTTGGATGGCCATGATCTGCGGTTGGATCGTGATGGGGGCGAGCCTTTGGGCGATGCTGCGGGGGCTGGACTTCCCTGCCGACCTCGCGCACTCGTGGTACTTGTATACGGCGATTGCGGCCATGGCGGTCGTGGGCGGATTCGCTTCCATGATTCCCGGCGGACTGGTGGCGCGCGAGGCGGTCTTTACCGGCCTGCTGGCCCCGTTGTTAGGTTGCGATCCCAGCATGGCCGTGGCTGCCGCCGTAATGGTAGCCACTGCCTTGCGATTGACGTGGCTGCTAGCGGAACTGTTGATTTCCGCTATTCTATATTCTGTCCGTTGGGTGTTACCCGAACTGTGAGGCGCACGAACATGCTTTCCATTGTGATTCCCGTGTACAATGAGGCCGAGAGCCTGGAAACGCTGCATCGCGAGATTTGCGAAATGGCCGCGGCCAACGGTTACCAACTTGACGTGATCTTTGTCGACGATGGTTCCAAGGACAATTCCTGGGAGATCATCCGCCGCCTGGCTGCGGCGGACCCGCAGGTGCGCGGCATTCGCTTCCGTCGGAATTTTGGCAAGTCGGCTGCCCTCAGCGCGGGCTTCGCCGAGGTCCGCGGCGAGATGGTCATGACGCTCGACGCCGATCTACAGGACGATCCCCGCGAGATCCCGCGGTTCCTTGTCGCCATGATGACTGACCTGGACGTGGTCAGCGGCTGGAAGCAAGTCCGCCACGACCCTTGGCACAAGGTCTTGCCTTCGCGGGTCTTCAATCGCATGGTCAGTAGCCTGACGGGCGTGAAACTGCACGACCACAATTGCGGTATGAAGTGTTACCGTCGCGAGGTGCTGAGTGAAGTGCGGCTTTACGGTGAATTGCACCGCTTTGTGCCGGTATTGGCGGCTGGCCGCGGTTTCCGCGTGGGCGAAATCGTCATCAACCACCGGGCCCGCCGCTTCGGACAATCAAAATATGGTTTTACCCGTTTCGTCAAGGGGTTTCTCGATCTGCTGACGGTGAAGTTCCTTACCGGCTATGGGCAACGTCCGCAACATCTGCTGGGCACGCTGGGCCTGTCGTGTTTCATGCTGGGATCGTTGTGGGCGACCTGGCTGGCGTTGTACTGGATCATCTCCCGGCTGGGGATTTTCGGCATCGAGCCTGTCGAACTGCACTTGAAAGCCGCGCCGCTGTACGCAATCGGCCTGTTGCTGGTGGGGGCGCAATTCATGTCCATCGGATTCCTGGCGGAATTGTTCATCGCCTATCGAGAGCCGGACCAGAAACATTATTCCATATCCGACCACACGCCGAAGTAATCTCTCGGTTGCAGGAGTTTCAAGACCATGAACAGTCACACCCAAAACGATGGCAACGCCGCGTTGCGCCGGTCGATCTACGGCATTTTGATTTGTATTGGCCTGGGCGCGATGATCGGTCGCATTTTGGCGGTCGACTCGGTCGATTACCGCCGCCTGGCCGATACGAAGTTCAAGAAGGAACTGGACGGCCAGCGCGCGGAACTCCAGCGGCAAGCACCGACCGGCATCGAGATGGAATACGCCCTGCGGCAAGCGGAAACCGAGTTGGCCGTTCGCAATGGGCTGTGGCGGCCGTTCCTCAGCGGCAACGACCGCAGTCGCTGGTGTACGGTCCGTGCGTTGGTCGAGCCAGACATGCGCGTCGCCGACGCCCCCTACGCGATCGACAAAGTGACCGATGTCCGCGTCGTCGACAACAAGCTGAAAATGCGTCCGGGCTGGGATACGATCGACATGGTCTGGCACAACGGCCACTTCTATTCCAGCAAGCCGCCCTTGCTTTCCACCCTGATGGCCGCCGAGTATTGGGTGATCTACCACGCCACGGGTAAGTCGCTCGGCACGCACCCCTACGAAATTGGCCGCTTCATGCTGATTACGATCAACGGGGCCTGCCT
>CAZTPX010000118.1:0-29549 GCA_964615095.1 uncultured Planctomycetaceae bacterium
TGCCCTCGGCCCCCACGGCCTCCAGCAGGCGATAGTTCTGCATGTTGCGGGCGCCGATCTGCAGGACGTCGGCATAGCGGGCCACAAGTTGCACGTCGTGCTCCGACATGACCTCGGTCACCACGGGCAGGCCGGTCTCCGCGCGGGCGGCGGCAAGGATCTTCAGTCCGTCTTCCTTGAGGCCCTGGAAGCTATACGGGCTGGTGCGGGGCTTGAACGCGCCGCCGCGGAGGGCCGTCGCCCCGGCAGCCTTCACGGCCCGCGCGGTGGCCAGCGTCTGCTGCTCGTTCTCGACAGAACAGGGGCCGGCAATCATGCCCACGTGCGCGTTGCCCACCGCCAGGGGGCCAACGCGGACCACGGTCGGCTCGAGCTTGACCTCCCGGCTGGCAACCTTGTAAGGAGCGAGGATGGGAACGACTTCGGCCACGCCGGGTCCGCTTTCCAGCGACTGGCGGTGCTCGTCGCGCTTCTCGCCGATGGCCGCAATCACGGTCCGTTCGGTGCCGAAGATCGGATGGGCCTTGAGACCGAGGGCCTCGACGCGCTCGATCATGTGCTGGATTTCTTCACGGCTAGCGCCTTTTTTCATTACGACGATCATGGGTGGTGTCCTGGGGTTCGGTGGGAAAACAGGGTAGGTCCCTCTTGCCGAGAGGGACTAATGTGCTTCGAATCGTAAATGAAACTCCACATGGTTCGACAGGTCGGCGCACCATAGTCCTTTCCGGCAGAAAGAATCTACGTGCTGTAAAAACAAAAAACCCCGAGAACTGGGAACCAGGTCTCGGGGCTTGTTACTGTCGGTTTGTGGGCTGAACTTTACACGCCGCCTCCGACCCCGAAACCTGCGGGGCTAAAGTAGAACCAAGCGTAAAAGTGGACGACGCGTACGTTCATATCAGTATTCTCGCAGGCGGCGGGGAAAAATGCAAGGGCCCTGCGGCGATTTTTTCGCTTTCCGTCCAGTCTTAGAAGTGGATGATATAGTAGAACTTGCTGGGCACGATAATCGCCGGATTGACAACGTTCGTCGAGGCGCTGGACGTGTTATCCGCCGGATAGCTGTCCGGCAAATCGCTGCTGACCGTGGCCCAGTTGGTCAGCGTGGTGCCGGCGGCCGCCGTCACCGTGCCTGTCACGGTGACCGTTTCCGAGGCCTGCGGCAGCAAGTTGGGCAGGTCCAGCGTGAGCGTGTTGCCCGAGGGCGTTGCCGAAGTGTCGCCGCTGGCAGAGACATAGGTGAAGCCCGCGGGCAGCGTGTCGACGATCGTCACGCTTGCGGCCGCGGCCAAGCCGCTGGGCGAGTCGTTGGTCACGACAAGGGTGTAGGTCAGGGTTGCGCCGGTGAGTACCGTCGCGGGCGCCGTCTTTTGGAGCTTCAGATCGCGGATGACGTTTTCTTGGATCGGCGCAGTGACTTGCGTCGATACCGTGGAACTGTTGTTGCTCAAATTCGGGTCCGGCACGTCGCCGGTGACCGTCACGGTATTCGAGATCGTGCCGACCGTGCTCGCGTTGACGGTCACGATTACGGTCGTCGTGGCGACCGCCCCCGAGGCCATGCTGCCCAGTTGCACCGTCAGCGCGCCGTTGTTGTTCGTTACCGTGCCTTGGCTGCTGGTGGACGAGACGTATTGGACGCCGGTAGGCAGCGTGTCGGAGAGGGTCACATCGGTATCGTTCGAGGGACCGTTGTTGGTCGTGGTGAAGGTGTAGGTCAATTGGTTGCCGGCCACGACCGGGTTGGGCGTGGCGGTCTTGACCACAGCCATGTCGGCCTGGGCCGAGTTGACGAAGTTCTCGTTGAAGACCATCGGTCCGACGGCCTCGATCGGGCCTACCTCGCCGTCGATCGCGTTCACGCCGTTGATGGACAACTGGATGGCGCCCACCTGGGCGAAGTTGGCCCCCGTGCCGCCACCGGTCACGAAGGACGAGAAGGACACGAACTGGCTGTCGCTGCTGCTGAGCGAACCATCGCTGGTGTTGGTGATGGGAACGCTGGCAAACGACCAGTTGCTGGCGTTGCTGTAGACTTTGAGCATGACGGAGCCGGTGTCGTGATCGGCGGCGACGCTGAATTCGATGCCCGTACTCGCACCTTGCGACGTGATGTCGAGTTGGCCCAGGCCGGTCGGGTTCAACACGGCGGGGTTGCTGTTGTCGCCGTCCCAGTTGACCCAGAAGAGGCCATTGGAGGCGGCGTCGGAGCCGAAGTCCAGCACGCCCGGCCAGTCGGCATCCGCGCCCATGTCCACAGCGCCGCCGAACGTGGTGAGTTGCACGTACAGGTTGCGGTGGTCGCCGATGGCGTCGGAGGTTGTGGCGGACGACATGCCTGTCTTGCCGCCGTGCAGCGAACCGCTGACGTATTGCGAGGTCGTCGCGAAGGAATCGATCGTCGTACCCGGCGTGCCTTGCAGATCGGAACTGGTGATGACCACGGTCTGTACTTCCTGGCCGGACGGAATCACCAGCCCCGGTACGGGCGCCTGCTGCACGAAGTAGGTGCCGGCGGAGAGGCCGCTGAAGGCGTACTGGCCGTTGGCGTTGCTGCTGGCCGTGCCCACGAGCGTGTCGTCGCTGCCGGGGCTCTTGCCCTCGAAGACGCCGTCGCCGCCGTCGCGCCAAAGATTGAGGGTAATGTTGGCCAGCGGCGTTTCGGCGCTGCTGCTGCCCGTCAGGTTCTGGTAGACCGCGCCGCTGATGGTGGGCAGGATGGTAGCCGAGAGCAGGGAGCGGGTCTCCAGCGACTCGAACCGCAGCCCACGAGGCTTCCGGCCGGACGGGGCGCTGCGGCGCTTGCGGCCCAGGGCATTCCCGAGACGACTAAACCATGAACTCGACTTTTTTGGCTGGGTAGACATGCGGACGCTCCTTGTCCAACAATTAGGGTCTGACAAAATCGGCTCCTTCCCTATACCCATCGGCTGAGAAGGGGCTGCAAATTCATTACCATCGGCAATCGATGCCGACATTGACGCCCTGGGCCCAAAATCCCGTGTTCTGGAAGCTGAACTGAGGGTGCGTCGGCCCCGTGGCGGCGACGTTTCCCGTGGCGACGTTGCCGGGAGAGGAGGGAATAATGGCCGAATTCACGCTCGTATCGATCTGCTCGCCCGCCCGGGCCACCGAACTCCAGTACATGCCGCTATAGCCGACGACCACGCGCGTGTGCTGGGTGAACTGAAAACCAAGATTCACGTCGAGTTCCGGCACGACGGCGAAGCTATTCTCGGTGAAGTGGCCGATATTGCCCGCGTAACCGACCGCCGCATTGCCCGGCTGCGCCAGCAGGCCGCCGGTGTATGGAGTTGTCGTCGACCCGACGATCACGTTGTTGGCGACGGTCGGTGTGGTGACCTGCGTCGCCCCGCTGATATCGGCCGTGGCGTGTGTCGATCCCAAGGCGACGCGGGGGAAAAGATCCAAGGACCAGCGGTTCCGTTCGAAGGCGAACTTCATGCCCAAATCGCCGCCGTTGAACGTGTTCTGCGTGTTGAACTGGTCGTGGACATAGTAGGAGGCCCCGCCCACGTTGGTGGTGGTTCCCGGCGGGATGAACGTGGGATTCGTACTGGTGAGGGTTTCCGTGATGCCGAGTTGATCCTGCAGGTCCAGATTGCGATAGCCGGCGATAAAATCGGCGCGGAAGCGATCGTGGTAGGTCTCGCCGCAGCCACATTCGTCGCCCCAGCAGCCTTCCTGCCGGCAGGTCGTGAAGAGGAATCGCGCGCCGGCGCCGCTGAAGCGGCTAGCCACGCTGATGTTGATCGCGCCGTCCACACTGTTAGCGAAGCCGCGCGGAAAGGCGACCAACTGGCCGGCTTGGCCGGGCGAAAGGGGATTGACATCGTTGAACGGCCGGACAATGACCGGGTTGCCATTCACGCCGCTGCCCGTGGACCAGAGGTAATAGTCGGTGTTCTCGTCACCCAGGTAGAAGTACTCGCCCTCCAGGCCGATGGTCGCACAGGGATTAAGCCACATTCCCGCCTGGATGCGGACCCCGCTCTCCGACTTGTTGTTGATGGTATCGTCGCCGAAAAGCGTCTGGACACTGCTAGGTAATATGGTCCCCAGCGTGCCGCCCGTGACGATTCCTGCCGTGCCGGTGCTTATGGCGTTCCCCGTGACGGCCAGGGCCGGCACATGGGTGCCGCTCTCCCACCATTGCAAATAATCGGCCTTCACCCAGATGCCGGTCGGTCCCCAGTGGAACAGCGGCGCCCGCGGTCCCCAGCAGGGCTCATCGCAGCAAGGGTCATAGCCAGAGTAGCCGTTGCAGCAGCTTTCCTCGCAGGTGTCGCAGCCGGCCGGACCGAACGAGGGGCCGTAGCTGACCGGTCCGCGTGCGTGGCCGTAGCCGGCCATGGGGCCTTCCGAGACCACGGCGCCTTCTTCCATGGGCGCCGGCTCGAGGGCCGGATCGCTGACCGCGGGAGCCCGGCGAACCTGTCCCGACGGAGGAGGCGTAGGGATGTTTTCTTCATAATTCGTCGTTTCCACGCCCAAGCGGCGCGCGCGGCGTTGATCGGTCCACCGCGCCGACGGCGCGGAACGATCCGTGGCATCGTCGCCCGCCGGAAACGCTTGCGGTTCCAGCACGACCTCGCGCAATGGCAACGCCCTGGCGCGGGGCGCCGGACTGGCCGACATATCGTCGCGCGTGGGCAGGCCGCGCCGCGCCGTGGTCTCCCGCACCCGCTGGTCCTCGGCAACGGGGATGAACGCCTCGCGCCCGGCCGTGGCTGCGTTGTGCTCGATAGGGACGCCGGGGCTTTCTTCTGCATTGCCGCCCAGAATCTGCTGGCAGATCATAAAAGGCATATCGCCGCCAGGCAACGTCTTGACCGTGCCCTGCAGGCTGACCTGCTGGCCTAGGCATGACTCCAGTTCGACACCTTGCACCGCCCTAACATAGCCGCGGGTCACACCCCAGCGATCGACGACGACGTAGGGGGCTGACCCGTTGCGGTCGGCGGAATTGCGGTAGAGCTTTCCACTCAGAGTGGACGCGGCGGTTTCTGCCGAAGCAGTTCGCCAGCCGCCTCCCTGTTCGGAGGGGTCTGCCGCAAGGGTAGGGGTAGAACTGATTAGTCCCAGAACGACTACGAGAGATAGCTGTTGCCGGTTCACAGCGATTCCCTTGTTGAAAAGAGGCAATTTGGGTTGTTGAAGCGCGTTAAACTTGATCGCGGTTCACCAACGGGAAAACTCACAACATCTGTTATCGTCTACTTAACCGGCAAACTCGCGTAAATCTACTCAAATTGAAATTTCCGGGCTGTCGCTTGTAATAACGCGTAAAATGGGATATTTTGCGTGGCTCGTCGATTCGCGGCCAAAGGAGGTGGTTAGGCCCGGTAACAATGTATATAGTATTATAAGGTGGTACTGCCGCTTTCACCTTGTTTATGCCCTGCATTCGCGATAATATGAACAGATTACGCTCTCAACCCACTTTCGAGGTCTCTGGAATGAATTTGTTGTCCCGATCGGTTAGTCGCCGGTACCTTGCCGGCATTTCGGCGTTTCTTGTGCTCGTTTCTGCCTGCTTGTCGCTGCAATCTGCGCAGCTTACCAAGCCGAGTGCGAATGACCGCCACGTCGCCTTGGCCGTCACCACGCTGCTGAAGCACGAGCATCTCCTGCGGGATCCCGCGGACGTCCGGCACCCCTCGAACACCACGATTTCCGAGCGCTGCATGAAGACCTTCCTGCAGAGTCTCGATCCGATGAAGATGTACTTCTACCAGAGCGACTACGACAGCTTTGCGGCCTACAAGGACCAGCTTGCCGATCGCGCCCAGCAGGGCGACATCAGTTTCGCCTACACGGTCTTCAACACGTTCCTGGCCCGCATCGACGAGCGCGTGAAGATGATCGACTCCATTCTCAAGATGAACCACGATTTCAATATTGACGAGGAATTGGTGACCGACAAGGACGCGGCCACATATTCCAAGACCCCGGAAGAGGCATTCGATCGCTGGCGGAAGCGGATCAAGTACGACTTGCTGCTGCTGAAGGCCGAAAAGTCCGACGGCAAGCCCGACAAGAGCGAGGGCAAGACGCCCGAGCAGCGGCTCGCGCAGCGTTATCATAGCTTCGCCAAGCGCATGCGGCAGACCGACGCCGAGGAGTTGCTGGAAATGTATCTCACCAGCCTCACCACGGCTTTCGATCCGCACACCACCTACATGTCGCCCTCCTCGGTGGAGAACTTCAAGATCATGATGCAGTTGAAGCTCGAAGGCATCGGGGCCTCGCTGCAAGGCGTCGACGGCTACACGGTCGTCAAGAAGATCATTCCCGGCGGGGCCGCCGAGAAGGAAGGCCACCTGAAGCTCGACGACAAGATCATCGCCGTGGGCGAAGGCGAGAGCGGCGAACTGGTCGACGTCGTGGACATGAAGCTCAACGACGTGGTGAAGATGATTCGCGGCAAGCCCGGCACGGTGGTCCGCCTGGAACTCACCTCGGTCAAGGATCCCAAGCCGCACGAGATCAAGATCACGCGGGCCACGATCGAGTTGAAGGACAGCGAGGCCCGCGGCGAGATCTTCGACGCGGGACGCCGTAGCGACGGCAAGCCCTACAAGATCGGCGTGATCAATCTGCCCAGCTTCTACATGGACATGGACGGCGCCCGCCAGGGATTGCCCAATTACAAGAGCACGACCCGCGACGTCCACAACATCCTGGAGGGTTTCAAGCAGAAGGGAGTCGACGCGGTGGTCCTGGACCTCCGCAACAACGGCGGCGGTTCGTTGACCGAGGCCATCAAGCTCACCGGGCTGTTCATCTACGACGGGCCCGTGGTGCAGGTCAAGGACGCGGACGGTCGCGTGACCCCCTATACCGATCCCGATCCGGACATCGACTGGAACGGCCCGCTGGTCGTGCTCATCAGCAAGTTCAGCGCCAGCGCCAGCGAGATTTTCGCCGGGGCCATCCAGGATTACAGCCGCGGCCTGATCGTGGGCGACAAGTCGACCCACGGCAAGGGCAGCGTGCAGAGCCTCTTGGACCTGGGCGAGCAGTTGTTCCGCGTGCCCAACGCGCCGAAGCTGGGCGAATTGAAGATCACGATGCAGCAGTTCTACCGGCCGGGCGGCGACAGCACACAGCTCCGCGGCGTGGTCTCGGACATCGAATTGCCCTCGCTCAGCAGCCACCTGGACGTGGGCGAGGCCGACTTGGACTATCCCTTGCCCTTCGACCAGGTGCCGCCCCAGCCCTTCAAGAAGTTCGACCGCGTGAACCCCGTGCTGACCGATCAGCTCCATCGGCTATCGGCCGCCCGCTGCGCCGCGTCGGAGAAGTTCCAGAAGGTTGAGCGGAACATCGCCCACTACAAGCAGCAGAAGGCCAAGAAGACGGTCACGCTCAACGAGGCCAAGTTTCTCAAGGAGCGGGCCGAGTTGAACTCGGACAAGGAAGAGGAAAAGGCGATCGAGAAGCTCAACGACAATCCCTCGGGCATCGAGCGCGATTTCTATCTGGACGAGGTGTTCAACATCGCCAACGACTACATGAACCATGCCCAGGTGGTGAAGGCCAACTGAGGGCGGTAATCGTTCTCAAGAGATTCCTCTTCACCCGGCCGCTTTGCGGCCGGGTTTTTATTGCGCGGCAACTCCTTGGAGTGGTTCGTAGGACTATCGCGTGTGCGATTGGGGCTGACGCAAACGGCGAGTCCCTGAATCCGACAACTGCCAGCTCAGCCAGGCGGCAAAACAACGGTCGCTGGCGAACCAACTCAGTGCAGTCCAGGCCCGCCGCGGTCCCAGCCGCTGCAACGTCCCCAGCGACCGCCGCGTCTGCGCAAAAAAGCGGCGGAACAAGCCAGGCACGGCTGTCTGGCCGATTGCCGGACCAGCCGACTCTGCGCGGCCCGCGCAGCCTGCCTGCATTGTAGGCTGCGGACTGAACGCCCGCGCCGGGCCGGTCGGCACGTTCAACACTCCCTGGAGTTGCTCCAGGAAAAGCTGCTCGAACTTCTCCTGGGCGTAGTGCTCGCGGACGTATTCCCGGGCCTGCCGCTGAATCCGCGTCCGCAACGGTCCGTCTTCGATCAATCGCCCCAAGGCGCGCAGCCAGCCCTCGGTAGTGTTGGCCACCAACAGGCCGGAGACTTCGTGCTCGACGCAATGCGAGTAGACCTCGTTGTTCGAGTAGATGCCGGCGATGCCGCTGGCGCCGTACTCGCGGAACTTGTTGTTGGTCTTCGAGCGATAAAAGGCGTCGTCGGGCAGCGGGGCCAGGCCGATATCGTATCCGCCGCGGGAGAAACACCGCAAGTAGCGGTCGTATTGGTAGATCAGTCCGTGGCAATGGACGTTCCGCCCGGCGACGGACGCCGGCCGGCGGCAACCCCAGAAATGGATCTCAATGCGGTCCCCGTAGCGGCTTGCGACCTGGGCCAGCGCCGGCTGGAAGATGTCGCACAGCGCATCTTGCGTGCGGCTGGTGGCGTAGACGATCTTGACCGGGCCAGGTGGCCTGGTTTCACGGGGAGGCGGCACGAGCGACAAGTCGACCGGCGCGAAAATCTGCGCGACCCGCGGGTTCAACGCCGCCACGCGCTGTGCCAAGGGCGGCGCGTAGACGCGGACCAGCGCGGCGGAGCGGAGATATTCCTCCAGCATCGCCTGCCGCGAGGCTTCGCGGACCCGCGACGTGTCGCCGCAGTTCGGCGGCAATTCGAAGAGGTTGTCGTCCAGATCGTAGATCAGCGGCGTGCCGCGGGAGCGCACGGCAGCCAGCAGCGGCGCGAGCCGCGGTTCCGTGTTGCGGCAAAAGACGATTGCCTCGGCCCATTCGATGTCGCCGCGTCCGGCCTGCGACTCCAACACGATCCGTGCCCGGATCCGCCCCGCGCGGTGCAGGTTCAGCAACGGCTTGACGACCGTGATCATTGTCGAGGGAATGAAGCCCGGGAGGATCGCCAGGATGCGGGGGCGAGTTGCTGTCATGTTATGTATTTTCCGATGAAATCACGTCGCCATGCACGCCCAGGGCTGTCATCACCCGCCGGCCCAAAGCCCGCGCCCGCCGCAGGCCGCCCTTGGCCAACCGCGACACGCCGCGCACGGAAGGCGACCGCTGGGCCGACGACAGTGCCAGCCAAAGCCGCTGGAGTTTCACCAGCGACTTGACCGCCGGGTCGTAGCCGCGAAAGTCATGGACCGCGGCGGCGATAAGCGGCAGGAAAGCGGCCTCTGCAACCTCCTCGCTGAAGTGCGAACAGGCCCGCGCGTGGCCGCAGTCGCCCAGGCTTTGGGCTAGCGCCGGCGATGCCAACAACGCTTGCAATCGATCGGCCATGCCGGCCGCGTCGCCGCGCTCGACAAGGTAGCCGCACTGGCCGTCGACCACAATGTCCGTCGCCCCGCCGGAGCGCGTGGCCACGACCGGCGTCTTCCTTGCCAGAGGCTCGATGAGCGTCATGGGAAACGGCTCGGCATCGGCCGGATTGACGACGCACAGCGACTGGTCGTAAACCTGCTCGACATCCGTCGTGCGGCCCGGGAAGCGGACGCAATCTTGCAAACCGGATGCCCCGATCTGCCTTTGCCATGTATCGCGAAGGGGCCCGTCGCCGTAGAGTTTCAGCTCGAACGACACGTTCCTAGCGTTCAGCAGGGCCGCGGCCTCGATCAGGGTGGCATGGCCCTTGTGCGCGTCGAACGTGTTGAGGCAGGCAATTTGTCGCGAGCAGTACTTGTCCTGCGGAACGGCAAATTGCCGATCGACCTGGGTCCAGTTGGGAATGATGTCCAGCGCCGTGCGCTGCATGACGCGGGTGCAAAATTCGGCCGTGTAGTTCGGCAGGGCGATCACCCGCGTGGCGCTGTGCAACAACAACGCGTCCTGCGCCGCGGCGAATTCCGACGACCGCCCGGGCAGCAGCAGCGAGTCGATCACGCCATGTACCCAGAGCAGGCTGGGAAGGTCCAGTTCCACGGCCGCCAGCATGGCCGGCACGCTGGTCATCGTGTTGACCAGCACGGCATCGCTATGAAGATCGATCAGCGTCTTCTTGAGCTCCTCGCGGCACGCGTCCACACCGCGGCCATAAGCGCTCAGGTCGTCGGGCGGAAGCAGATACCACGGCGGCGGAGCGATGATCTGCGCGTGCAGGCCGTGGCGCCGCGCTGCGGCGATCAATGCGCCCTCGCCTGGAATCAGCAACACGGGCTGCACGGTCTTGGACCGCTCGAGCAGAATCGCCAGGTTCAGCAACATCCGTTCGGCGCCACAGAGGTGCGGCGTATGGGAAAACAGGGCAAGGGTCAACCGGTCGCCGTCGCCGCGACTAGCGATCTTCGCGCCCGTCAGACGCTGGACCGTGCCCTGCTGGGCGGGCGGAAGATCAGCCGCGAACGCGTCCAAGACCTTCGTCTCTTCCGCATCGCCCGGACAATCGGCCGTCCGCATGCGATAACTGTGCGAAAGCGAGTGCGGCACGCGCAGGTCTTTTTGCAAGGGAAAGTCTTCCCATGCCCATTGCGCTGCCGCCAGCGTGCCGGCGCGGATAGCGACATTCTGGCCGCTGCGGACCGAGCGCAGCCAATAGTCGGCATCGAACGCGCGCTGCAAGAGCGGACTTTTGCGGAAACCATTCATGGCGAGAAAACTCGTCCGCCGCACGATCGCCTGGCAGAGCGCAAACGGGCGGCCATGAGACGGGAAGACGCGCGAGAATTGTTCTTCCCCATTCGGAGCACAATGCTCCGGCAGGCCGGTCTGGGAGCCGACAAAGCCTAACCCGTCGAGCCCTTGGGCCGCGGCCGCGGCGCAGGCCGACTCGACCGCGTCGAGATCCGGCAGGCAGCCCGGCCAAAGGAATTGCAGAAACTCCCCTTCCGCGCGTGCGGCGGCCGCCGAGAATAGCGTAGCAGGCTCGTCCGGGCAATCGCCGCAGAAAGCCGTCAGCCGGTTCCGCGGGAACCGCATGCCCAACGTCTGCACTAGGGGGACCGTTTCCCAGCGACTATCGTCCCAGGCGGCCACTATGCGGCAGTCGGCGCGGCGGGCGATCTCCTCCAATCGCTCGACGGAACGGGCCAGGGCGGATTCCACGCGGCCATAGTCTCCCAGGATTCCCAGGACGAATGTCGCTCCGCTCCGCTTTCGCTTGAAGAAAGAGATCATTACGGGGAATCCTCAAGGATGTGCCGCCCGTTCAACAACTATGCGGCTCGCCGTTTCGGTTTGCGCGGCTTCTTTCGCGGCGATTTCGTCCGCGTCTTGCGCGCGGCGATGAAGCCGGCCGCAACGTAATACTCGACGACCGCATCGATCACCTGCTGGATGTCGGCGTCAGTCATGTCGGGATACATGGGCAGCGAGACGATTCGCTTGAAGACCTCTTCGGCCCGGGGTAGGTTTGGTGTATTGCCGTAGCAGGAGTAAAGGTGGATCGGCGTGTAGTGGACGCCCGTGGCGATGCCCCGCGACTGCAGGTACATGCTCAGGTCGTCGCGGTTGGGCGTCTTGAGGCAGTAGATGTGCCAGGACGACTGGTAAACGTCGTCGTCCCCCACCGGTGTTTCAATGAAGTCGTAGGGCGAGAAGGCCTCGGTATAACGCCGGGCAATTTCGCGGCGGCGGGCGTTCATGGCCTCCAAGCGACGCAACTGCACCAGGCCAATGGCGGCGGCGATGTCGTTCAAGTGGCACTTCAGGCCGATCTCATCGACGAAGTACTGCCACCAGTACGACTTGTCGATGACCGTACGGTCCCACGTGCCCTTGTCGATGCCCAGCCAGCGCAGACGCTTGCAGCGTTCCATCCACTGCGCGTCGTTCAAGGTCAGCGCGCCGCCGTCGCCCATGGCCAGGTTCTTCACCGCGTGGAAACTGAAACAACCGATGTCGCCGATCGAACCCACGCTGCGGCCGCGGTACCGCGCCCCGGTGGCGTGCGCACAGTCCTCGATGATGGGGATCCCGCCGGCAATCTCCTTCAGGGCATCCAGGTCGATCGGTCGGCCGGAATAGTGGACTGGAATAATGGCTCGCGTGCGGCGTGTGATCTTGCGGCGGACGTCCTCCAGGTCGATCGCCAGGGTGTGCGGGTCGACGTCGGCAAAGACCGGCATCGCCAGGCGGTAGGCCACGCAGTGGGCCGTCGACACGAACGACATCGTGGGCACGATCACCTCGTGCCCGTGGTTCACCTCCAGTAGCTTTAGGGCCAAGTCCAGCGCGGCGGTACAGGAATTCACCGCCACGGCATACTGGGTGCCGACGAACTGGGCGAATTTTTCCTCGAACTGCGCGGTCTTCGGCCCCAAACCGATCCATCCCGAGCGCAGCACTTCGGCCACCGCGTCGATCTCTTCCTCGGTCATCGACGGCTTGAAGACGTGAATCACCGTAGGCCCTCCTTGACCTGTCGTTACTGGGATGGCAAATTGTTCGGCCACGCGCAAGCACTGCGGTGGCTAGCTGCCTATCATGCGGGGTTATATTATTAGCCGGTGTGGAAATACCTCACGTAGGATGGGCTTTAGCCCGTCACGGACGGACTAAAGTCCATCCTACATAATCGCGTGATTTTAGCTCATCGGGAATTATCGTGTCAAGGATGAATAAGGGGGGCGGTGGTCGCGGCCCCCATTCGGTGTAGATTCACTACCGACCTACGCCTTCTCCGCCGCTACCTTCCGAACCGCCGCGATCTCCCGACCATCTCCGGCGGCCCGGGGGCAACCAACGTCTCGATCATCCCCTGGACGTCGCTCGTGACGTTCGCCATGCGGTCTAGCCAGAGCGAGCGGAACAAGCCGGTCGAATCGAACAGGTCGGCGGGGAAACAGGAAAGGACGGCCGCAGCGATCTTGGCGTTGACGTCTTCGTTGGGGCTTACCGGCGCCAGACCGCGTTGAAAAGCTGCCCGCAGGGAGGCTTGCAGCAACGGCCAGGCATGCCGGCCGCTTTCCTGGTCGGTTTGAAACTCCAGGTCCCGCGAGAATTCGATGGCCCGATCGACGTCGATGGCGAATTCGGCCACGTCGCCGTAACGGGCCAAGTGGCCGACCAACAAATCGGTCCAGCGCTCCGTGCGACGGCGGAGATGGTTGAGTTTCACCGCGCCTTCGGCGTCGACGCCCGGCCCACGCACCAGCAGCATCAGCACGCGATGCCGGGCCTCCAGGTGCCCGATCATGATGCTGCGGGCCAAGGACTCGAACTCGTTGCCGCCACGTTCGCGATCATAGAGGCAGAGCACTGCGGTCCAGACGCGGGTCAGCACTTCGCCGGTGAGGATTTCTTCCAGCACGCCGCGAACGAACGGCCATTGCACCCGCACGGCCGTGGCGTCCGACTGGGAGGCGTCGGCGGCGAAACTTCTCAGGTTTCGTGCCCAGCGATCGAGGCGACATTTCGACGCGGTCCAATACTCTTGCGCGCCGTGGTTGGAAAGTTGCGGCGTGCCGCGGATGAGCATGGGCCCTTGGGCGGAAAGGATCGAGGCCAGTTCGACAAGTTCTCGTGCATGCATGGAAGTCAAGATCTGAGATGAGAAGCCGATCACGGAGTAGTCGTTTGGCGTTGCTTGCCAAATCGATGTAGGTGAGCGGAAGCAAACCTGATGCCATGCTTGGCGGCGGGCGAGGAGCGACAGCGGAAACTATTGGCACGCCATGACTTAGAGCCGATTCCGTCGCTTAGATCGGTGATTGTCGTCTGTGCGGTGATGTTGCCCTACGGCAACACGAAGCGGGACTTCGCGTGGAGAAAAAGGCACGCTCAAGTCTGATATTTCCCCCGGCACGAACGTAGGTCAGGCCGACCATGAGTACATGGTCGGCCTGACCTACGTGAGGATCTTCCATGCCGGGGTGATAATAGGTTGAAGGCTACTTGCTCTTGAAACTCCGGTCCGCGCAATCCATGTACTGTTTCCAATCGTAATCGGTCACGTCATGCTTGCCGTGGCGGATGTGATAGGAAATCGCGCCCGCCACCGGTTGCTCCACGCCGGGCATCTCGACGACCGGCAGACCGATGGTCCCCAGCAGGCGATAGACGGGATCGGCGCCTTTGGCCGAGAGGAACTCGCCGTGCGGGTCGGCCCAGCGGTCCTCTTCGGCGCTGGCCACGTAAAGCGGCCGCGGGGCGACCAAGGCCAGGAGCATGTGCTGATCGACGGGTAGATCGCCGACGTGGAAGGCATACTTGCGGTAATTCTTGCAGAACCAGTGGGGGAACGCCGTGGTGATGCGGGCCGGCGTTTCGCCGAATTGCCGCCGCGCCAGCGAAGCCCCGCCGCAACCGGAATCGTTGGAGATGACCAGCGCGAACCGCTCGTCCTGCGCGCCCGCCCAAAGGGCCGTCTTGCCCAAGCGCGAATGGCCGATGAGGGCCACGTGCCGGGCGTCGATATCATGCTCTGTTTCCAGGTAATCCATGATGCGGCTCAGGCCCCAGGCCCAAGCAGCGATGGCCCCCCACTCGTCGTCGGCAGGCTCAGTTTGCCCCCGCTTGAGAAACAGTTTCCGCACACCGTAACGAAGGCCGCCCTGCATGTCCGGTTCGATGTCGCCGTACCAGGCTGTGGCCACGCCGTACCCGCGGGCAATAATCTTCTCGATCGGCCAGCGGCTGGAACTCGCCCCGCGGGCCTTGGCAACCGCCTCGGCGCTCGGTTTGCCCGGCTGCTGGCTGCCAATCTGCACGTCGGAAGGCGTGATGCCCGGGTCGGAGTGGATCGTGTGGTTTCCGTCGAAGTTCAGGCCCAGGAAAACCGGGCTTGGACCGTGGGCCTTCTTGGGGAGATAGATGAGCAGGTCGATCTTGCCATGGGGCATGAAATGGATCGTTACTTGCGTGCGGATGGCCGTACCACCCAGGGCATTGCGATCGACCGAGCGGACGTCGACTGGCAGGTCAGAAAGCACCCCAGGCACTTTGCCATAGACGTATTGCTCAAACAAATGCACAATTTCGGGGCGGCGTTTTCCCCGCCAAGTGGCGGTGTCGGTCACGCGCTGGCCGTCGTTGAGCACCAGGGGATCGGGCAACGTGTAGCGGGGCACTTTGCCTTCGTCGTAATTTGCAGGCGGCACGGTCTGGGCTTGCAGCGCTGCGGCGGCCAGCGCCGGCACCAAGGCAGATAGTAGAAATGAAAGGCGGCCTGTCATGGCAATTCCCCTAGAATAAGACGATGGTTGTAGCGCAAACGGCTGACAAAGGATTCGAAGCTCTTCCCAGCGTTACCCGTCAAGGCGCTTCAAATCGCGCAAGCGGTTGTCCCTTATTTTAGCAGAATAATGGGCAAGAGGCCAAGAAGAGGTTAGGTAGAAAAGCCTAGCGGCCGGCAAGCCAGGGAAAGTTTGCCGGTTAACGAGAGATTATTGCTCGCCTGCGGGGGGCGGGAGGCCCTATATCCGGCAAATTTTCACTGTCTTCCGCATCTGGAAATCTTTGCGTATCAGGAGCAGTAAACCTTTTGCTGAAAATAGCTTGCGTCCGTTCAAGGGGCTTTGGCAAGGGAGCCGATACGGTTAGTAACCCTTAGCGAATTGCGCGTGCCGCGGTGGCACGCTGCGAGGGCGCGCCAGAAACCGAGTGGGGAAAGTTTCGGGTCATGGAATGGCTCGACGGTCTCTGGCGCCGTAACCGTGCGAACTGTTGGAGCTTACCCGCCTTCCCGCTGAACTGCGACCAGCAAACACGCCTGAGTCGGTTCTGACCCATGGGAGAACCCGCCGTGTGCGACGGATTCCTCCCCGACACGGAGATTTCCGCGTTTGAGGTCGCTAACGGGAAAGAAAGCATCCGCAGTTCATTGTAAAGGAGTTGTTGCTCAATGAGAACCAAGATTATGTTTGGAACGCTGCTGTTGAGCGTCGCCCTCTGCAGCCAGGGTTTCAGTGGTGAGTGCTGTGCGCCGGAACCGGCATGCTGTGCGAAGCCCGCTTGCTGCGAGAAGGCCTGCGGCTGCGAGAAGACTTGCTGCCAGCGAGTCACGCCAGTTCGCGACCTGTTTTGTGGTCTCAAAGACCTGTGCGCCTGCAAGCACTGCTGTGCCTGCGAGGCCTGCGGTCCGGTGAAGGCTTGCTGCGCTCCGGAACCGGCTTGCTGCAAGCCCGCTTGCTGCGCTCCGGCTCCCGCTTGCTGTGCCCCGGCTCCGGCCTGCTGCAAACCAGCTTGCTGCGCCCCGGCCCCGGCTTGCTGCAAACCCGCTTGCTGCGAGAAGGCTTGCGGTTGTGAGAAGAAGTGCTGCCACATCGTCCGCCGCTGCTGCGAGCGGCCGGCCTGCTGCGAGAAGGCTTGCGGCTGCTGCGCCAAGCCCGCTTGCTGCGAGAAGGCTTGTGGTTGCGAAAAGGGTTGCGGTTGCGAAGCCAAGTGCTGCCGTCATCCTTTGGCCGATCTGTGCAACGCCATCTTCACCGTGAAGTGCCGCACCTGCATCGCTTGCAGCTCGTGCGCTCCGGAAGGTTGTGGTTGTGGTTGTGGCGGCGCTGCTCCGGCAGCTCCGGCCGCTGCCCCGGCTGCGGCTCCCGCTGCTGCCCCGGCCCCGTTGCCGGCCGCTCCGGCTCCCAAGAAGACCAGCAGCGACGAGTCGGCCTGAACCCGACCCTGCCTGCTAGTACGATAACGATTGAAAACCTGCCCGGGAGCAATCCCGGGCAGGTTGCTTTCTTGGTATGGCTGGCGGCTAACGTTCTTCTCGGCTATGATGGGGAGCATTGATTGAATACCAGATTCCGAGTCAAACCGCCTAAATCCGAAATCCGAATGTCGAAATCCGAAACAAATGCAAATGACATAATTCGAATGATCAAAACCCGTTTCGAGCCTTCGACATTTCCTATTTGAATTTGTTTCGTATTTCGACATTCGGATTTCGGATTTTTAATAGGAACTGCTATGCCTCCTGCCTGGAACGACAGCCCCTTTCTCAAGGCCGTACGGCGCGAAGCCGTGGGGCAAGTGCCGGTCTGGCTCATGCGGCAGGCCGGACGCTACCTGCCCGAATACCGCGAGCTTCGCGCCAAGGTCAGTTTTCTGGGGCTGTGTAAAGACCCGGCTTTGTGCGCCGACGTCATGATCAAGACGGTCCAACGGCTGGGCGTCGATGCGGCCATCTTGTTCTCCGACCTGCTGCTGATTCTGGAGCCGATGGGCTTGGGGCTGGATTTTCCCAGCGGCGAAGGACCCGTATTGGGCAATCCCATTCGCACGGCAGCCGACGTCGATCGCCTGTGCGAATTGGAAAACATGGACTGCTTGCAGTTCGTCGTCGAGGCCGTGCGGCAGACCCGAGCGGGCCTGCCGCCCCATGTGCCGCTAATCGGCTTCGGCGGCGCGCCGTTCACGCTGGCTGCCTACGCCATTGAAGGGGGTTCCAGCCGCGATTACCGGGCCACCAAGAGCCTGATGTACCATGACGCGGCGGCTTGGGACGTCTTGATGGGCCGCATCGCCCGCAGCGTGGCCTTATATCTCAACGCCCAGATCGACGCCGGCGCGCAGGCCGTACAACTCTTCGATAGCTGGGTCGGCTGCCTGGGCGTGGACGATTACCGCCGCTACGTCCTGCCTCACAGCCGGACGGTGATCCGGCAGATCCGCGCCGGCGTGCCAGTGATCCATTTTGCCACGGGCAATCCGGCCTTGGTGCCGCTATTGAGCGAGGCCGGCGGCGACGTCATTGGCGTCGATTGGCGACTGCGGCTGGACGACGCTTGCGGCATGATCCGCCCCGAGCAGGCAGTGCAGGGGAATCTCGATCCGGTCGTACTGCTTGGCCCTATGGACGAAGTTCGCCGCCGCGTGCGTGAAATGCTCGCGCAGGTGGGCGCGCGGCCCGGTTATATCGCCAATCTGGGCCACGGCGTGCTGCCCGGCACGCCGGTCGACAACGTCTTGGCCATGATCGATACCGTTCACGCCTGGCAAGTTACTGGGGCGTGAGCAGCCGTAGGGTGGGACAAGGTCGCGCGAGCTATGGTGGGCCTGCGTAAACCGGTCAACCTCGTTTCGTGGATCAACCGCCGAAACAACGTCAGACCGCGACCGCAGGCCCGCCAGAAATTCGGTTTGCTTGTCCCGCCCTACGGGTTGGACATCCTTGAGTCACCAAACTATATAGCTTCCTACCCCACCACAGGCAGCTCGGCCAGCGCCGCCTGGATCTTCTCCTGCGGATAGGCGTAATCCTCCAAGTGGCCGCCGAAGAACTTTTCGTATGAGCCCATGTCGCACAGGCCGTGGCCGCTGAGGTTGAAGAGGATGCACTTCTCCTGGCCAGTGTCCTTGCAACGCAGGGCCTCGACGATCGCGCCACGAATGGCGTGCGAACTCTCGGGGGCGGGAATGATGCCTTCGGCCGCAGCAAAAAGCTGCGCTGCCTCGAAACACTCCACCTGATGAAAGGCCGCCGCCTCGATCAATCCCAATTCCTTCGCCAGGCTGACCATAGGAGCCATGCCGTGATAGCGCAGTCCGCCGGCGTGGATGCCCGGCGGCATGAAGCTATGCCCTAGTGTGTGCATCTTCATCAGCGGCGTCAGCTTGCTGGTATCGCCGAAGTCGTAGCGGTACTCGCCGCGGCTCATGGAGGGGCAGGAATGCGGCTCGCAGGCGATGAAGCGGATCTCGCGGCCGGCCAGCTTGTGGCGGAGGAAGGGGAACGACAGGCCGGCAAAGTTGCTGCCGCCTCCCACGCATCCCATCACGATGTCCGGATAGTCCTCGGCCAGTTGCATCTGTTTTTCCGCCTCCAGGCCGATGACGGTCTGGTGCAGCAAGACGTGGTTCAGCACGCTGCCCAGCGTGTAGCGCACACCTTCCTGCGTGACCGCCGCTTCCACTGCCTCGCTGATCGCGATACCCAGGCTGCCCGGGCATTCCGGGTCCTTTTCCAGGATCGCCTGGCCGCACTGCGTTTCCATGGAAGGACTAGGCGTGACCTCGCCACCCCAAAGGTGCATCATCATCCGCCGATAGGGCTTTTGGTGGTAGCTCACCTTGACCATGAAGATCTTACACTTCACGTCGAACATCTTGCAGGCGAACGACAGCGCGGCCCCCCACTGGCCCGCTCCGGTCTCCGTCGTCAGCCGCTGGATGCCTTCCATCTTGTTGTAGTAGGCCTGGGGAACCGAGGTGTTGGCCTTGTGACTGCCAGGAGGACTGTGGCTCTCGTCCTTGAAGTAAATCCGGGCGGGTGTGCCCAGGGCCTGCTCCAGCCCCCGGGCACGCACCAGCGGCGTGGGCCGCCAGATGGCATAGATCTTACGGACTTCCTCGGGGATGGCCACCCATCGCTCGCCGCACATCTCTTGCTGAAGCAACCCCCGTGCGAAGACTCGCGCGAGCTTGGCTGGATCCATGGGCTGGTTCGTCGCCGGATCCAAAGGTGGGGGTGGCAGTTGCGGTAGATCGGCCAGCAGGTTGTACCAGGCGGCCGGAATTTCTTTTTCGCTCAAGACAATGCGTTTGCTGTCCATAAATGATCTTCCCCAGGCGAAGAGGTCTAAAATGCGCTAAAAATTTGTTTCAAAAACCCCAGCGCATGCCGAAAAACCGCAGCACCGGTGCTTGTTTTCAAAACCAGTTCTTAGCATAATCCGTAAGGCCCCGCTTGTCGAGCGTCTTGACCGAGCGCTTTCCTCCATGCTAAAACGGCATATTGGGCCGTTTAGGTGTACCCAATTCGGGATCGATCAATCGGTAGCTCAGGCGAAAGCTTCATGGCGTTAGTTACGTTACGCGTGTTGGACGGTGCCGATCGCGGGCGGACCTTTGAGGACATCCCCACGCCGCTGACCGTGGGCCGGGAAGAAGGCAATCCCGTCCAACTCAATGACGAGCGGATCAGCCGCTTCCATCTCAAGGTTCAAGAGGATGAGGGCAAGCTGGTCCTCACCGACCTGGAGAGCACCAACGGCACGAAGGTCAACGGCGAGAGCATTCATCTCTGCCTCATCCGGCCGGGCGACATGATCGCCCTGGGCCGTACGGTGATGGTTGTCGGCTCGCGCGCGGAGATCGCCGAGCGATTGGCCAAGCTGCGGGGGACCGACATGTCGGGGGCCGTGCAACTGCAGAGCGAGGAACTTTCCGAGCAACAGGGCGCGATGGCCCTGGACCTCGAAATGACTGCCGGCCAGGAGCACGAGATCCAGTCGTTGCTGCACGCCCTCGTTCCGCCCCCGTTGCCCGCTGCGCTACACCCCGGCCAGGCGGCCGAGTTGGCGGAACTGCTCAACTATTTTCACTTGCGCTTGCGGGGACTGATCCAGACGGTCCGCAAAGAGAAGGGCGATCGCATCTCGTTGGAGCAGCGGCAGTGGCAGAACATCCTCGACATGCAGGCCCGCTTGGGCAGCTATCTTCGCCAGATCGGCGAACCGCAGGAATAGCCCGACATTCACCCTGGTAACCGCGCCATGTCAACCAAAGAAACGCGTGTCGAGAATCGCAGCAATCCGCAGCCGCGGGGTAGATCGCGGCGGATGGTGTTTCGCTGCGTAGCGGGGGGCCTGTTGGCCTGGCTGTTCGCGGCCTATTTCCTCTTGCCGCTGTGGTGGCGTCGCTACGAACGCCGTCATCCGGCCCTGGACGGGACATACTGGATCACGCGCACCGGCAACGGCATCCCGGGCGATCCGCTCAACGTGGCCCTGGTGGGAACGGAAAAGGATCTTCAAGTGGCAATGCTTTCCGCCAAGTGGTTTCCCGCCGACCCGATCACGCTGAGGAGTTCCTTGCGAATCGCCGCGGGAACGGTGTTCGATCGGCCCTATGTCGACGCGCCCGTGAGCAGTCTCTACTTCTTTGGACGCAAGCAGGACCTGGCCTTCGAGCAGCCGATCGGCCACGACCCGCGACGTCGGCATCATGTCCGCTTTTGGAAAAGCGACAAGCTTGACGACAGCGGCCGGCCGCTCTGGTTGGGGGGCGCTACGCTCGACATAGCCGTGGGATTGAGCCACACCACGGGCCAGATCACGCACCAC
Source organism: uncultured Planctomycetaceae bacterium (assembly GCA_964615095.1). Taxonomy (GTDB): domain Bacteria; phylum Planctomycetota; class Planctomycetia; order Pirellulales; family Thermoguttaceae; genus JANXQG01. The sequence continues at coordinate 20,994 of CAZTPX010000118.1, forward strand.
ATCTCCAAGGCGATCGACCCCGAACGCGACAAAGTCATCGACGACATCCGGGCCGCCGGCGATCTGCTGGAAACGTACTGGGTCGACGACTTCCAGGAACCGCCGCAGGGCAAGAACGGCGGTGGCGACGCCTGGCATACCGACGGTCGCCTGGCGGTTGGCGTGCTTAGGGCGGTGCCCTGAAGCGGTCGATCGGGGAGAGGTGCTTAAGCGGCTGTGGTATTGGCCAGGGCTTCCGCATTCAAACTTTTCCGTAGCTGGCGCAGCGCCAGTTATTACGAATAGAAAACGAAAACCGACACGCAGAAATTCAGCATCATTGTATGGGCATTGCCTCGCGTTCAACGTTTCTCCAACAATCGACGATCTGAACAAACCAGTTGACAGAGAGTATTGTATGAACCGCTTCGTTCAATTCACCTGCGCGGCGCAAGATCGCATAGGTTTACAACGGATCGTTGGCTTTCCCGAGCTTGGGAAAAGATAAGCCCCGCGGCATAGCCGCGGGGCTTTTTCTATTGTTATCCCAATTCCCAGCCCTTGCGATATTCCCGCCGCACCAGGCTGTTCAGCTCGGGCAGGTTGGTGACCTCGACCTTCTCGGCGTCCCACTCGACATGCTTGCCCACGCCGGCGCGCTCGGCCAGGCAACCCAGGAGCACCATCTCGCTGAGCGGCCCGCCATAGTCGAAATGGGAACTGGGCGGGGTGCCGCCCACTTTGCAGGCGCGGAGAAAGTCGGTGTAGTGCGTGAGTCCCTTCTTCACCCGCGGCAGCGTCTTGGCCGGCGGCGGGAACGACTTCTGCTTCTCTTCGGGCACGAGCCGGGGGCTCTCGCAGTAGTTGCCCGTCACGAGAATGCCCTTGTCGCCCACGAAGATCGCGCCGCCGTCGGTGAGCTTGCGATTATACTTCTTTTCGATCTCGTCCACGATGGCCGGCCGGTTGTGCTCGCAACCCTCCGGCAGCACAGGCGACTTCTGGTTGAGGTTCGCAAGGATCTCCAAGGGGGCATGGAAGCCGTCGTACCAGTGTACTTTCACTGACGGCATGTCGCCCCGTGCAGGGAAGGTCCAGCGGAGGACGTTGGTCAAGGGGTAGCGCTCACGGCTGCCGCCGATCTGTTCCAGGGCCTCCACGGAGGCCGGCGCGCCGAGCTTCAGGGCCATGAACACACCGTCAAGATTGTGGCAACCCCAGTCGCCAACCGACCCATCGCCGAATTCCCACCAGCTTCGCCAGAGGTTGGGATGAAGTTCCTCATGATAGTCGCGGTAGGCCGCCGGCCCAATCCATTCGTCCCAGTGCAGTGAGGCGGGGACAGGCTTTTTCGGCAGCCGTCCGCCGATCCCGCCGCGACCGGTGCGAGCCCAACTGTGGGTCTCCGTCACGTTGCCGATCGCGCCGGCCCAAATGTATTCACACAGCCGGCGGACGCTCTCCGAACTGTGGTGGTGGTTGCCCAACTGGGTCACGACCTTGTATTTGCGGGCGGTCTCCATCATCAGCCGGACTTCGCCGATGCTGTGGGCCATGGGCTTCTCGCAATAAACGTTCTTGCCTAGCCGCATGGCGATGAGTGAGGCCACGGCGTGGTGATGGTCCGGCGTGGCGATGAACACCGCGTCGATGTCCTTGTGGATCTTGTCGAACATCTTGCGGTAATCGTAGAACTCCCCGATGGAAGAGAGACTGGTGTCGGGGCTCAATTTGCCGACAAACTTCTTCGCATCGGCGATCTGCCTGTCATCGACGTCGCACAGCGCGATCAGGCGCTCGGTGCATGCCGCGGCCACCGCCGGCTGCCCCTGGTTTCGAAATTCGGGTGTATCTCCGCTTACGCCGATGACCACGGTGCCGAGTTTGGAATTAGGCGACTTTTCCGACAGCACGGCCGGCGCGGCAAAGACCTTCGCGCCCGCGGCCACACCGGCCACGGCGGCTGCGCTGCTGAGAAACTTGCGACGAGTGACTTGTTGGCTCATGGAATATCCTTTGAGAGAACTAGGCGGGAAAAAAACAAAGGGCAGACTTTGATTATAACCTCAAACCCCCTCCACCGGAAGTTATTGGACGATTAACACGCCGTTTTCCGGCTCTCTGGGCAGACAACAACCGTTGGGTAACGTGCCATTCACCTGTAGAGGGGAAAGATAGGCCTCGCGGCGACTTTGCCCGCCCCGTGCTTTTCCTGCGTCTCGATTCTCATTAGAATAGCTGGTTTGTTACCGCACGATGCACTCCCCTTCACCAGGATGGAAGTTCCATGAGCAAGCATATTTTCGTTACCGGCGGGGTGGTCAGCTCGCTGGGCAAGGGATTGACCAGCGCCTCGATCGGCATGTTGCTGGAACAGCGCGGCCTCCGCGTCCGCATGCAGAAGCTCGATCCGTACATCAACGTCGATCCGGGCACCATGAGCCCCTATCAGCACGGCGAAGTCTACGTGCTGGACGACGGCAGCGAAACCGATCTGGACCTGGGCCATTACGAACGTTTCACCAACTCGCCGCTGAACCGCCATTCCAACTACACCACGGGGCAGATTTATCTTTCCGTAATCAACAAGGAGCGGCGGGGCGAATTCCTGGGCCAGACCGTGCAGGTCATCCCCCACATTACCAACGAGATCAAGGCCGCGCTGGCCAAGCCCGAAGGCCCCGACGTCGATGTCGTGATCACCGAAATCGGCGGCACGGTGGGTGACATCGAAAGCCAGCCGTTCCTGGAAGCCATCCGCCAGTTCGCCCTCGACGCGGGCAAGGAGAACTGCCTTTACATCCACCTCACGCTCGTGCCTTACCTGAAGGCGGCCGACGAGCAGAAGACCAAGCCCACGCAGCATTCGGTGGGCCTGTTGCGGCAGATCGGCATCCAGCCGGACATCCTCATCTGCCGGACCTCGCGGACGCTGGCCCACGACGACCGCAAGAAGATCGCGCTATTCTGCAACGTGCCGATCGAGGCCGTGATCGAAGAGAAGGACAAGGATTTCTCCATTTATGAAGTCCCGCTCAGCCTGGTCGATCACAAGCTCGACGAGCTGGTGGTGCGCAAGCTGGGGCTTCCAGCCGGTAATTTGAACCTGGACAAGTGGCACGATCTGCTCAATCGCTTGCGCAATCCCCTGCACGAGGTTTCGATTGCCGTGGTGGGCAAGTACACCGAGCATCGCGATGCCTACAAGTCGATCTACGAGGCCCTGGATCATGCCGGCGTGGCCCATCGGGCCCAGATCCGCATCCAGCGGCTGCACAGCGAACTGATCGAACGCGACGGCGCCGAACGGCTGCTGGCCGGCGTGGATGGCGTGCTCGTGCCGGGCGGTTTCGGCGAGCGCGGCATAGAGGGCAAGGTCGACGCCATCAGCTTTGTCCGCCAACGCGGCATCCCCTTCTTCGGCATCTGCCTGGGAATGCAGTGCGCCGTCGTGGAGTTCGCCCGCAACGTGCTGGGGTTGGAGAAGGCCCAGTCCACCGAATTCGACAAGAACAACCCCCACCCGGTGATCTGCCTGCTGGAAGAACAGAAAGGCATTACCGACAAAGGCGGCACCATGCGATTGGGGGCGCAGCCGGCCCGTTTGCTGCCGGGGAGCAAGGCCGCCAAGTGTTACGGTTGCGAGCAAATCTCCGAGCGGCACCGCCACCGCTACGAGTTCAACAACGCCTATCGGCAGCAGTTGGAAGCCCGCGGGATGTGCCCCGTGGGCTTTAGTCCGGACGGCTCCCTGGTCGAGATCGTGGAAGTACCCGCGCATCCCTGGTTTATCGCCGTGCAGTACCATCCCGAGTTCAAGTCCCAGCCCACGCGGCCGCACCCGTTGTTCTCCGGCTTCGTGGAGGCCGCGGTGCGGCATCGGTTAACAGTCCAACAGGTCCCATCATGACAGAGAATCCCGAAAAGAAGATCATTGTCGACGAAGATTGGAAAACCCAGGTCGAGCGGGAACGCGAGGCCGCCAGCAAGACCGTTGAGTCTGCCGCGGGGCAAAAAACGGCCCAGGCGCCGCCCAATCCGCCTCTGCCCCCAGCCGATTTGACCTACCTTGCGACCATGCTCAACTTGGAGGCCATGGCCTGCCTGGGCCTCCTGCCCGGCAAGACCGAGAAGAATCTGCCCATCGCCAAGCATCTGATCGACCTCCTGGAAGTCCTGCAGCAGAAGACCGAAGGCAATCGCACGCCGGAAGAAAGCGACGATCTGGAGAACCTCCTGTACCAAGCCCGCATGGCCTACGTGCAGGCAGCAGGGTAGGCAAAGAAATCCGAAATCGGAAGCTCGAAATCCGAAATAAATACGAAATCAGAGTGACGAAAGTTCAAAACAGGTTTTCGTCATTCGTCATTTGAGCTTCGTCATTCTTTGGAAACGTCCATGTCCGGCCCGGGGAGAAAAATGGGTGGCGCTTCGTGCGCCGGAAAGCCCATCCCTGGTGACTTGCAATCCCTACTGAGTGACGCGACGGGATTAAAGGGAACCTCCACCGGACCGGACATGGTTGCGTTTGCACACGACATTACGGAGAAATGCACGGACTAGCGCGCGAGCCGGTGAAAGACGCGGCGGAACTTTGGCATGCGCTTGTCCAAGTAGGCCAGCCAGGCGGCCGGCTTCCATATTTCTATACATACGGCCGCTCCCACCACCAGTACCTCGTTGCTGGGCGGGTCGCGATCCACGCCCAGAAACGCGCGAAATCCCTCGGGAATCAACAAGCGGCTGCGGCCCCCCAATTCCACCGGCCGATGCCGCGTGGAGAGCAAGCGGCCCAACAGTTGCACTTGGGCAATGCGGTCGTCGCCGAAACTGTCCGCTTGCAATTTCTGTTCCAGAAGCTTGATGCGGGCATTTAGCTTCCCCTCCCAGGTTTCCGCGTTCCACAGGCTCAGGCACCCAGAACGCTCTTTGGCCAGGATGCAACGGGGATTCTCGTCGGCCAGCAGCTCGGCTAGGCTGGACGGGATCGAGAGGCGGAAGCGCTCGTCCAGCGTGCAGGGAAATTCGCCGAGGATGAGTTGCCGGGGATTTGGCATCATTGGCCCTGCGACTTGAGCGGGAAAGCGGCAGCAGAAGGGGATTGCGACTCACACGGATTCCTTTAAGCATACGTCTTGGGTCGATTTCCCACAAGGACTGGGGCTACAACGATGAGTTTGGGTTCATTCCCCACATTCTTAGTTTACTGGATTTGACGGTTCTTACAACCCCCACGGTGGCTGGAAAGCAGCGATTTGTTGTCCGGCCCTTGCCCAGGGCGACTGTAGCTGTCCGAGAGAACTACAAAGTCCTATGTAGAACGGGATTTATTCCGTTGCCTTGTGTATTTCAGGGAAACGGAATGAATTCCGTTCTACATAGGGGTGCCATAGACAGACTTCGCAGTTCTCCTGCGTTTCGTCCGGGGTCCTTGGCGAGCAATCGCTGTGCGAGTATACTCGCCCAAGGATCGCTGCCTTGGGAGCGATCCGAACTTCCCCCCGGCCCTGAAACCGGATTTCTTTGCGAGGATCTTGCGATGAGCGTTCCCCTGGATACTTACATCCGCCTCAGCCTGGTCATGTTTTTCGAATTTGCGGTCTGGGGCGCCTGGGCGCCTGTGCTGGCCGCCCGTTTGCTGGGGCCGCTGAAGATGAGCGGCAAGCAGACGGGGTGGATCTACACGACGCTGCCGTTGGCCTGCATCGTCTCGCCGCTGCTGGCAGGGCACTTGGCCGACCACTACGTGAATCTCGAATGGGTGCTGGCCGGGGCGCATCTGATCGCGGCGATCTTGATGTTCGTGGCCGTGCGGCAGAAGACCTTCGCCGGCCTCTTCGCCACGATGCTGGGCTGGTCGTTTTGCTACGCGGCGACGTTGCCCTTGGTGAACGGCGTGCTCTTTCGGCATGTCGCCGACATCGGCACGCGCGGCAAGGTTTTCATTTGGGCGCCCGTCGCCTGGGCGCTGGTCGGCTACTCGCTTTCGGGCTGGCGGATTCTGCGCAAGCGAGAGGGGGACGGCACGGACGCGATGATTCTTTCGGCCTTCCTGGGAATCGTCGCGGCAGTGTGCTGTTGTTTTCTGCCCGAGACCAGGCCGGTGAGTCAGAAGACGCTCTTCGAGGCATTTAGCTTTCTGCAGAATTCCGACTTCCTGCTGTTCATCGTGACGTCGCTTTGCGTGGCCGGCACGATGCAGTTCTACTTCCTCGGCTCCGGCCAGTACATGATGGAGCGCGGCATTTCGGGGAAAGTCGTCCCCGGTTCGATGGCCATGGCCCAAGCGGTGCAAGCGATCGCCACTTGGTACGCCCTGTCGCTTGCTTTGGAGCATCTGGGCTTCAAGTGGACGCTCGTGCTCGGGGCGGGAAGCTGGGCTCTGCTCTATTTGATCTATGTTGCCGGCCTTCCGCGGACCGTGCTCATCCCGACCCAGGCCTTGCACGGCCTGGCCTACGTGATGTTCATCATTGTCGGGCAAATCTATGCTGACGAGGTGGCGAAAGCGGCGGCCGGCAAGGAGTTTCTAAGCTCGATGCAGGGGCTGATCTTCGCGGCCACCACCGGCGTGGGGCTTTTCCTGGGCACGCAACTGGCCGGATTCACTATGGACAAGTGCTCGCTCAAGGGCAAGTTCCAGTGGCCCAAGATTTGGGCCGTCCCGCTGGTGATCACGCTGGCTGGCACATTAGTCTTTGCTACGCTGTTCCAGGGCAAATTGCCCGAAAAGGCCGCGGACACGCCGGCCGTGGCAGCGAAAAGCAAATAGGGACCGAACGATAAATACCCTCCGTGTTTCTGCGAAGTTATTCGTCGCAAGTCCCTAGCCCCTGTCAGCTCTTCAGCCCCGCCGTGGAGAATTCCAGTTTCTCGCCGGCCTTCAGCATTTCGTCCCAGGTGACCTCGCCATTCTTGTATGCCGCCGTGCGGCCAAGAATCGTGGTCAGGTTGCTGCGCACGCTGGGCGCAACGGTGGTGTTCGAACAATCGCCCTTGCCGATTGCCTTGTGGAACGCGGCGATGTTGACCACCGCGCCGTCTTCATAGATGCCGGGCGTGCGGCCGCCCGGATACGAATGAAAGCCGCTGATATGCACGAGGCCGCCGTAGTGCGAGTCGATCATCCCATCCGAGCCGAACATGCGGCAGCCGATGTCACCGTAGCCGGTGCCGAACTGCGTGCCAGCGAAGCTCACCAGGACGTCCTTGGGAAAGGTGTACACCGCGTTGAAGTGGTCGTTGCACGTGCCCTTGTCCTCGCGGCCGCTCTTTCCGCATGCGCCGTAGGCCTTGATCGGGGCCGCATCGATGATCCAGGTGGCGACGTCCAAGGCATGGATGAATTGTTCCGTGATCGTATCGCCGGAGAGGACGCGGTCCAGCGCCCAGGCGCGGATCTTGCTCTCCGGATCGTTGGGGTCATAGTCGTTTCGCAGCGGACCGCCGTAGTAGACCGCCTCGCCGGAAACCACTTTGCCAATGGCGCCGTCATGGACCCGGCGGACCGCTTCCTGGTAGAACGTGGTGGCGCGGGTCTGGAAGTCGATTAGCAGCGTGCGTTTCTTCTCGGTGCCTTTGCGGCCCGCTTCGGCCATCGTCATACATCCGGGCACGTCGACGGCGATCGGCTTGGCGCAGTAGACATGGCAGCCCGCCTCGATCCCGGCCGCCGCCTGTTCGGGGTGGAAGTAGGGCGGGCTGATGATGACAATGGCGTCGGGCCGTGCGTCCAGCAGCCGCTTGTAGCCCGATAGGCCGCTGAAGGCATGACTCTCCGGTGCGCCCAACCGCAGGGCCGCAGTCTTGGCCCGATCGGGGAAGTAATCGGCCGTGGCGACAAACTGGTATCCGCCATGCCGTTGGAACAGGTTGGCGATCCAATTGCCCCGGCCGCCACAGCCGATCAGGCCCAGCGTGATCTTGGAACTTGCCTCCGTGGCCTTCGCCTGCTGTGGCCCGACGACGAGCAATCCTGCGGCGGCGGCCGTCGTACCGGCCAGGAAATTGCGGCGGCTGAGGTTGTCGTTACCAGCGGAATGACTTTGGGAAGATCGCGTGGGCATGGCTTGATCCTTGTTCGTGGGAGGGAAATTAGCAGGAGGAACCGGCGGCGGGCAAAAGCCAGGAAACAGGGTGCGGCTTTGCCCGACAAACACCAGGATAGTCCAAAGCGGGAACGATTGCAACAAGAGCAGACTGGTCTCACACGCTCTCCAGCGAGGCCGCCGCGCTCTCGCTGATGATGCCGCTCAGCGGGGCGGAATGCCGCGTTTCGTCGAGAAACCCGGAGAGCTGCCGGGCGCGGATCGGATGCTGCAAGGCCCGCACGGCCTTGGTCTCGATCTGGCGCACCCGCTCCCGCGTGACCGAGAAGATCTTGCCGACCTCCTCCAGCGTGTAGGCGTAGCCATCGACCAGGCCGTAGCGGAGGCGGAGAATCTCCCGCTCGCGATAGTCCAGGCTCTGCAGCACGTCGGCAATCTTCGACTTGAGCATGTCCTGGTTCATTTCCAGCAAGGGATCGTCTTCGCGATAGTCTTCCAGGAACTCGCCGAAGTAGGTGTCGTCGTGCTC
>CAZTPX010000119.1:0-9771 GCA_964615095.1 uncultured Planctomycetaceae bacterium
CGGGCGAACTCGCGGGCGATGTCGTAGTAGCGGCTCTTGGCCACGATCCGCTCGGCCTGGGTCACGGCCCGTTGACGAACGGTATCGTCGGGCTGCTGGGCCAGTCGCTGCCGAGCTTCCTCCAGGCGGCGGCAGGCCTCGGCCGGCTCGACGATCCGCGTGCTGCCGAAGACCACGATCGTGTTCTCGATGCCGTGGTCGTCGAGCGTCAGTTCCGGCTTGAGGAACTCCAACTCCATGCGTGCCGCCCGCAGCCGGGGGCTCTTGAGGAAATCGATGTCCTCATAGGCCAATCGATAACTGGGCGACTGAGTGATTTTTTCCAGGCTCTCTTGCGGATCGTGGGGCTGAGTCACGTGAAGGATCTCCGAGGTGTATTTCAGAACAGACTGACTAAGGACCTGTGAATCAACAACTGTCGCAAGTCGACGCCGTAGGGGTGACTGTTATTGGTGGGACTCGCTTTGCGTCGCTTGAAGCGACGCCGCTCGGCCCACCCTACTTGAGACTACCCAAGCCGCAGCCACACTGCAAGCTGAATCCAGCCCAGAATCCACAACAGCGTCAGGGGCGCCATCCATACGCTCGCCACGAGGCGGTGCGCCCATCGCCAGCGGATGGCCGCAATGTGCGAGAGCTCTTCCAGCATCATCGCCAGCGGCGCCAGCACCAGGATAGTTTGCCACCCAAGCACGACGCCGACGATCAGGGCTTGGTCCAGGACTTGATATCCGGGCCTGCCCAGCCGGGAATAACGCTCGCCCATCCACTCGGCGGTTCGGCCCAGGAATAGTCCGGTTCCAAGGCCCAGCAGGCAATCGACCACGCCGCCCCAGGGACTTTCTGCCGCCTCCGGTCCGGCCGGCAGCGGATGCAACCAGGGCCAAAACAGCGGTGCGACGAGACCGACCAGCAGGATGGGCAGGAAAAGCCCTCGTGGCGGTCGCTTGCCATCCCAGCGCATCAACGCGGCGGCCAAGAGCGTACAAAGCAGGCCCAAATGGATCAGGCAGATGGAGAGCGCCTGCGTGGGCGGATAGGGTCGCGGCGCCTCGGGAAGGCGGAGAGGCAGGTTCTGTCCGCCGTGGAGCACTTCGACCATGAACAGGAGCAGGAAAAGCCCCGCCGTGACCGCTTCCACCAGCGGATAGCGGAGGGAAATCGGCTGGCGGCAGTCGCGGCACCGTCCGCCCAGCCAGAACCAGGCCAGCACGGGAATATTGTCCCAGGCGCGGATGGGATGCTTGCACCGCGGACAGTGCGAGCCGGGCCAAGCGATGCTCATGCCGGCCGGCAATCGATAGACAACCACATTCAAGAAACTGCCCACGGCCCCGCCCAGGAAAAGGAACCAAGCGGCAAACATGCAGCGTGCCGATTCGGAGGAAAGCAGATCTATCATGTTAATCTTCGAAGATCGCCTGGCGCTTCTTAGGACGATGCTCGCGATCGTTCCACGGCCGCTGGGGCGCTGTGCCTCGGCCGGCATAAGGTTCGCTATGGGCCTCATGATCGTGCCAATTCGCCAGGTAGCGTTCGGCCAGGCTGCGATCGTGAATCACCAGCAGGTTTTCAGCGTTGTGCTCTTCCGCTTGCCGCGTGAAATTGAACGAACCGGTGATGACCGTCTCGCCGTCGATGATCATGATCTTATTATGGGCGATTTGATGCCTCGCGTCGATCAGCACGGAGATGCCGGAGTTGGCCAGGAAATCGGCCTCCGAGTAATGTTCGCCCTGGTCGCTCTTGTCGAGGATCGTGTGAACGACGACCCCGCGCTTGCGGGCGGCCAGGAGCGCCTCGGCGATATCCTTGGAAGTGAAACTATAGGCCTGGACAAAAACCGTTTGCTTGGCGGCATTCAAGGCTGCCACGACAGCCGCGGTGGCGCCGCCCTTGGGCGAGAAATAGACCTCGATGGGCGGCACAGGGCCCATTCGGACATCGCAACCTCCTGCCGCCGCCGTCAACGCCAGCAGTATCAGCACGAGACGTTTCATTGGGGTTTCCTCCATGAACCATGTTCAGGCGAGAGCACTCAGTACTCGGTACTCGGTACTCTGTTAAGGACTGGCCGCGATCACGGCGACCAAACCGGGCATGGTATATTCGACGGCCTCGACGGCGGGCGGATAACTCAGTTCGCACAAGGTTCGCGACGTGACGGGACTGATGCTAGCCAGCCGGGCCTTACGCAACTCCGGACCAAAAAGGCCGACAATCGCGCGGGCGATGGCGGAACTCGTGACCGTCACCCAATCGACCTGACCGGCAGCCAAGGCCGCGGCGACCTGAGGATCGGCTGTCTCGACGTCGAGGGTCAAGTAGACCACAACCTGCTCCACGATACCGCCGGCAGCAATTAGTCGCTCCGGCAGCACCTGCCGGCCACGGCTGGCACGGGCCAGCAAGAACCGCTTACCAGCAGCCTGAGGGCAAAGGGCGTCGGCCAGCGACTCGGCACGATATTCTATGGGGACAACGTCGGCCGCCAGTCCATAGCGAGCCAATTCGGCCGCAGTGCCCGGTCCAATGGCAGCAAACTTCATCCCGGCAAGCTGCGCAAGGCTGCCACCACGGGACAAAAACCGATCGAGCAACCGTTTCACGCCGTTGCTGCTGCTGAAGACCAGCCAATCGTAACTGGCGACGTGTCCCAAGGCCGCGTCCACGGATGACCAGTCGAGGGGGTCGGAAACAGTGATCCCCGGCTGTTCTAAGACTTCAGCCCCCAGCGCCGTCAATAGCTCGCGGAGTTCGTGGGCCTGCTCACCCGGCCGGGTCACCAGGACGCGCCGGCCGGACAAGGGACCGGAAGCAGGGAGCGAGGAGCAGGGAACAGAGGTTTCCGTCATTCCGATTTCTTGTTTTGTAGTTGTTTCGGATTTCGAGTTTCGGATTTCCTTCCTTCCTGCTCCCTCCTCAAAGCCCCATGCCCAGAAACCCGCCCTGGGCATCGCTCTCGGCACGGAGCTTTTCGAGTCGTTCGATCGTCCGCTTCAGGTCGCCGGCCCGGATATAGCGATCGAACTCGACGCGAACGGCGTGGGTGACCGTCTCTTTGAGCCAGGCAACAGCGTCCGCCGTCAGCCAGTCGCAAACCTCGCCTGTCAGTTCGATCTCCAGGTCGCAGTCAAGCGTTCTCAGGTCGTCGCTGTCGGTGAGCAGCGTGCCTTCAAAGCGAAAACTTACCATGCCGATCTTTTCGTCGTTGGTCAGGTGGAAGACACAATCAGCATCGCGCAGGTAATACGTGTTGAACTGCCCATGCTTCGCCACTGCCCGGCGGACGCGTTTGGCAAATTCCACGGTCTCGGGCGGCGCGTCGTCCAGCGGCACGTCGAAACGGGGCACCGTGCGGAGCGGCAGACAATCGAAAGAGATCTCGACAGCGTTACTCATATTGTAATCTTTACGTTAAGTGATCTGATTTCTCTGAAATTACGCAAGCCCGTTGCCACTGGCAGTATAAAATGCTTAAGGCGATAGAAAAAGCCCCCCTAATGCCAGATTCCCTTGAGTTCTCCGGCGATTAGAGATAAACTAGAGTGTTTATCACCAATTGCAGTCCTGGGACTTGCGCCGCCTCGCGGACGAGTACTTGTATGACGATCGTCAACTCCACCAGCCCCAACATCGCGCCCGGCCATAGCGCCTGCCCGCCCACCAACCGGCCGGCAACGGTTTGTGGCGCGGACATTGTCGTACAGTCGTTGGTGAACCATGGCGTGGATACGGTTTTTGCCTATCCGGGTGGCGCGAGCATTCCCCTACACCAGGCCTTTACGCGGTTCCGCGACAAGCTCCGTGTGATTTTGCCCCGGCACGAGCAGGGCGGCGGATTTGCCGCCCAGGGGTATGCACGCAGCACGGGCAAGATCGGCGTCTGCACGGCCACCAGCGGCCCCGGCGCTACCAATTTGGTGACCACGATTGCCGACGCCAAGCTCGACAGCATCCCCATGCTGGCCATCACCGGCCAGGTGAGCACTTCCGTCATTGGCACCGATGCCTTTCAGGAAACGCCGATTGTGGAAGTCTGTCGCAGCGTGACCAAGCACCATTACCTGGTGACCCGTGTGGACGACATTGCCCGAGTCATGCGCGAGGCCTTTCACATCGCCACCACGGGCCGGCCCGGTCCTGTACTGATCGACCTGCCCAAGAACATCCAGCTTGCCGAAACGGTGCCCAACTACAATGCGCCGATGAACCTGCCCGGTTACCGCGTCGAGCAGTATCGCGCCACGCCGGAGCAGATCGCCGAGTTGGCCGCCCGTATCCAGGGCGCGAAGCGGCCGGTGATTTACGCCGGCGGTGGAATCATTGCCTCGGGGGCCAACGACGAGTTGGCGGCCCTGGTCCGCAAGACGGGCATCCCCGTGACCACCACGCTCATGGGCCTGGGCGCCTTCCCCGGCGACGATCCCTTGTCGCTCAGCTTCCTCGGCATGCATGGCACCGTGTACGCCAACTACGCGGTCGACAACTGCGATCTGCTCTTGGCCCTGGGCGTGCGCTTCGACGACCGCGTGACGGGCAAGGTCGCGGAGTTCGCCAGCCGTTCGCAGATCGTACACATCGACATCGACCCATCGGAAATCAACAAGATCAAGAAGGTTCAGTTGCCGATCTGCAGCGACCTGAAGTACGCCCTGGCCGAGTTGAACAAGGTCGTCCAGCCGCCCGCCGACCTGAGCGAGTGGCATCGCAAGATCGATGCCTGGAAGCGGAGCGATCCGCTGGACTACGACCGCGACTTTGACGGCATCTTGCCGCAACACGCTCTGGATTTGATGTGGCAGTTGACCAAGGACCGTGAGACGATCGTCTGTACGGGCGTGGGCCAGCACCAGATGTGGTCGGCCCAATACTACAAATTCCGCCAGCCGCGCCGCTGGATCTCCAGCTTGGGCCTGGGCACGATGGGGTTCGGCCTGCCCTCGGCCATGGGCGCCAAGGCCGCCCATCCCGACACGCTGGTCATCGACGTCGACGGTGACGGCAGCATGCTCATGAACATTCAGGAAATGGCCACCTGCTTCACGGAGAAGTTGCCCGTCAAGGTGCTCTTGTTGAACAACATGCACTTGGGCATGGTCGTGCAGTGGGAGGACCGTTTCCACGCATCCAACCGCGCCCATACTTATCTTGGCCCCATCGATCATCCCGAGGCGATCGGACTGGGCGACGGCATCACGCCTGCGGAGCGCTATCCGAATTTTGCCGCCATTGCCAAGGGGTTCCAGTGGGACGCCCGGCAAATATCGAAGAAAGAGGAACTCCGCGGCGCGCTGCTGGAGATGATCAATGCTCCCGGCCCGTATCTCCTGGACGTGCAGGTGCCCTACCAGGAACACGTGATGCCGATGATCCCCGGCGGGATGACGGTGAAAGATTTAATCAAGAAGTAGGTCTAAGGACCGGCGCGTCAATAAGTGTCGCAATTGGAAGCTGTAGGGGTGACTTTAGTCGCCCCGTTTTCGGATGGGGCGACTAAAGTCACCCATACATTACGACAGTTATTGATTTGCCGGTCCTAATCCGCCGCGAAGATGCCCGTGGCGTACCAAACGCCATTAGCGCCGAGTTTCATGTCGTAGCCGAAGGCCCGATTGCGGGCTTGGACCGCGCTCCAGTGTCCGGCAGACAATCGCCAGCAGCGGACGCACTCGATGGCCGACTCGATCAGGCTCTGCCCCGGCCAACTCTCGGCACAGACCTCCCGCGGCGAACTTCCCAGCATGGCGGCGATCCGCGGAAATCGCGAGTCCCAGCCATGATGGCCCTGGAGACGGATGCCGGCCTGATATTGCGAGTGGCGCTCGGCCTCTACCAACAGGCGTTCGTCCGGTTGGCCCAGCGCACTGGCAGGCTTCTCCGGATGAATCCGCACGGCATAGATCAAGGTTCGCTGCGTGAGCGTGCCTGGGGGCAGTTCGAGGGCCACTTTCATTTCCGGCGGGCCAAAGAACATGCTGCCGGTCAAAGGAAAGACGCTGACAATGCAGCCGTGCAGGTTGGCGTCGGCATGAGCGAAGTCGGCAATCGCCACGCCAGCGCGGCCCTGCATCTCGCGCAGCGTCGCATGTTGCAGCAAAACGGTATCCTTGCCTTCCATCGCGACCTTGGCGTCCAGCGGCAAGCGGAGACAGACCAGGGATTGTAGTTTCTGCCGCACTTCCCCATCGCCGAAGGTCTCCCTTTCCATGCGTTGCGACTGCGGATCGCTGGGATTATGGAAGAAAATCAAGAGCATCTTCCGCTGCTGGTTGGCAACATCCATCGCATGCAGATAGTCGGTTTCCCAGGCAACTTTGAGGGCAGGAGGATTTGCGTCACCCCACGCAATAAATTGGCAGCAGACGATCCACGACAGCACAATCATGAGAGTTCTGCAAGTGTCGCGCATCGATTTTTGCTCCACGTTGCCAGTCATTCGCGAGTTTGCCGGGGAAAATGCTGCCAAAGCCGGGTTGTGAATATATGGTCTAATTGCTAAATTGGGAAAAAGCAACAAGATTTGCCGATTTTTCATAAGAGGCAAAGATCTTTTCTGCCAGCGGTGTATGATTGACAGTCTAGCGCGGACACACAACTTGGGATAAAGATCCGGCGTGCAGGCGAGTTGCCTGCGTTACCGGAGACCCCCCATTTACAGAAGGAGCGAACCGATGTCGGGTATGAATTTGAGAAACTTGGGTGTACTGGCTGTTCTGGCAACCTTGGGAACCCAGAATCTGCTTTGGGCGCAAACGCCGGCTCCTCCTGCCGCGGCTGCCAATACGGCGGCCGTCGCTCCTCAGTTTCACCCGCTGACTGCGGCCGACGCCCAAGATGCCCTGGCCCAGGTCCGCAGCGCGGCCGACGCCGTCGATCAGCGTTTTGCCACCGCCGGTTCTTCGGCCGACGGCTGGAAGGAATATCTCGCTTGGGACAAGTTCAAGAGTGAACTTGCCAAGGCTACACCCGACGGTACTGTGCTTGCCGACGTCTACAAGAAACTGGCTTCGGGCTATGAAGGGTTGGAATTGAAATGGTTTGCCAATCTGCGGGCGGCGCTGGGAGACTATCTCGCCGTCGCCGCCGGAGTTGGCAGTCCGGATCTGGAGAAGGCCGTCAAGAGTGAGCTCGATGAGCTTACGGGGCAGTTCAAGTCGTTGAGCGCTCATCCCACTGCCACCGAAACACGACGGATCGCCGACCATCTCCTCTGGCTGGAAAGCGCGCGGCAAGCGCCCGAACTGGTGCGCGAGATTCGCGCCCGCTTTTCCACGCCGAACTTCCACGTCCAGCTTGGCGGCGATTTGCTCAACGTGGGTGTCGGCGGGCCTATCGACGACGTCGCGCCTATCGACGACTGCATTTTGGGGACCGCGATCCACGGCACGGGCCGTACAGTGGGCAAGACCACGACTGTACTGACGCCCAATCCCGCTTTTGCCGCCTTTGACGCCATGCTGGACGCGGTCAACTACAGCAATAACGTGGGCCGCAACGGGCCGGTTTGCATTTACTCGACCGGCCAGACCTGGCTAGGCGCCGACAAACGCTTGTGGCTGGACGCAACGGGCCTGCACGCCCATTCGGCCCGGACGGCGGCCGACGCCCAAACGACGATCACCAACATCGTATCGATCAAGGGCCGGAAAATGGTGGAAAAGATCGCCTGGCGGCGGGCATGCCAGCAATTGGGCGAGGCCCAGGCCATTGCCAGCCAGCATGCCGCCGCGCGGCTTGCCGTCCGCGTTGACGCCCAAGCCGATCCCGCGCTCCAGGACGCCAATCTGCAGTATGAAGCCAAGGTACGCAAACCCTTGGACGAGCGCCGCGCGTTTCCCCAAGTCCTGAAATTCGACACGCTGGCCTCGGCCCTGGAGATCCACGGCATGGCGGCCCGGCAGTCGCAACTGGCCGCGCCGTCGGCCCCGCCGGAATTGCTGCACCCGGCCGAAGTTACCGTTCGCGTCCACGAGTCGATGGTCAACAACATGGCAGAAACGGTCCTCGCGGGGATGCGGCTGAGCGACACGATGGTGCAGCAGGCCGCCTTGGAACTGCTGGGACGCCTGCCCGACCAGCTCCAGCCCGATCAGGAACCGCTGACGATCGTCTTTCCCCCGGAACGGATTCCGCGAGTGCCACCGGTCACGATCGCGTTTGCCGAAAACGGCATGACGGTCACGGTCCGGGGCTGGAAATACTTTACCGGAGCACAACAGCAGGAGCAGCCGGGCATGTTCGTAACGGCCGCCTACAAGTTCGAGAATACTCCGGAGGGCTATCGAGCGATCCGCCAGGGCGATATCCAGGTCACCGGCACGAAACCCGGCGAGAAGCTGTCAGCGCGGTTGATTTACATCAAGAACGTGGTGATGAGAAAGTTCGGCAAGCTCTTCGCCCCGGAGATCAAGCTGCAGGGCTTCAAGTTCAATAGCGGCAAGCTGGCCACCGCCGGAAAGTTCGTGCCACATGAAATCATTTCTCAGGACGGCTGGCTGGCGATCGGCTACGCACGCGTGAAGTAGAAGTCGGGCTGGAGCGAGCTTGTAGGCCGGAACAAACGCAGCGCAGTTCCGGCATAGCCTTGAAGTTGGTGGCTTACGCTTGTGCTTTGCCGGAACCGCGCTGCGCTTGTTCCGGCCGGCCTACTGTTGCATCGCGTAGCGCAAGACGTTCAGCCCGATGCGGGCGGCGTCGTCGCGGGTGTAGCCGTGGCATTCCATCGATTCGTGCTTCTCCAGCGCACAGCTCAGGTCGAACTCCGAGAAAATCACCCCGTAGCGGTCGCCGAGACGAACGCCCTGCAGTTCGGGCGGCACGCGGTGTTTCACCGACTGCAGCGGTTCACCCGCCCTGCTCTGCTGGGGGTCGATCCGCATGACCTGCGTGCGGGCCAGATTGGCCCCGCCGTACTTGGCGGTCCAGATCGGGTCGCCGGGCGGAATGTTCAGCAAGCGGTTCTTACCAAAGATAATGTCCATCTCGTCGCGGAACGATCGAGCGAAACTCTCGCTGCCGCAGATGGCGTCGGCAAACAACAGTCCGCCCCGTTCGACGTAGTCGCGCAAGGCATGCCGCTCGCCGTCGGTCAGGTGGAAGGCATTGCGGCCGTGCATGAAGACGACCGGGTAGTCGAACAACGCGGGGTCCTGCATGCCGATGAGCTTGGGATGTGTCTCCACGCGAATCCCCAGATCGTGGCCGGCTTGTTCCATGAGGTTCGCCAATGCCCGGGGTGCGGCGTCGCAGCCGCCGAGGTGCCGGAGTATGGCGATAGCGACCTTGCCGCGCGTCATGTCGTCGCGAGCCCCTTTCACCACGACTACCGCGGGGATTTCGTCCTTGTCCAAAAACTCACGATTGGTGGCATAGGCCAGCACGTTGATGCCGATGGCCATGCCGCCCTGGATCTGCTCCTTGACGGCCCGGCTGTATTTCTCCTTGAAACCGCCTCGCGACAACTCCCAGAGGGAGGCCAGCGACGGCTTGGGGCCGCCAGGCGGATGGCTGGGGGCATATACCACGCTCGTGCGGCAACCGTAGTCGATCCCCAGCAGCAGGCGTTCCTGGCCGACAGGGACTTTCTCCTCCGCACGCCAGATCGGATGCGAACCGTCCAGCGGCCGGAAACGATACTCGGGCTTCTGGAAGACCAGATCCATGAGTTGGCGAAAAGGCTTGTCGAATTCGTCAGAGCAGCTCTCGCCGTCGGCGAAAATGAAGCCACCGCGGTCCACGTAATCGCGGAGGTTGGCGGCCAGCCGCTCG
>CAZTPX010000119.1:9871-29351 GCA_964615095.1 uncultured Planctomycetaceae bacterium
GAAAATGAAGCCACCGCGGTCCACGTAATCGCGGAGGTTGGCGGCCAGCCGCTCGCGCTGCCGCTCGTTGTCCGGCAAGGGATTGCCCCCGCCGGAGAAGAACAACACGGGCATCTGCAAGAGGTCGTCGACCGTGGCCTTGCGCAGGTCGATCACCTGCCAGGTCAATTCCCGCCGCCACTTCGACTCGACGTAGATCTTGAGGTTATTGACGTCGTTGCGGTGGCGGTTCCAAGCGATGTCCCGCCCCCCCGGGCCGCCCACCTCGCCGTACTGCACCTTGGCCATGAGCACGGGCCAGCGTCCCTTGGAGAGAAACAGCAAAGCGAAGCTGGTAGCCAGGTTCTCGTCAGTTTCGGCGTAGGCCCGACCCTTCCATGAACTCCGTGAGACGAGCGTGCCAAGCTTCTCGACCAACAGGGCGGCCCCTTCTCGATACCAATCGTGCTCGCCGATCTTGCGCCGCGCGCTGAGCCGCCCGGCGCGCTCCAGGCCATAGAGGTAATAGAAATGCCAAAGGCCGGCATCGTTGGGCGAGACCGGCGGATTGCCCGCGACCGAGAACTGCTGCCTCAGCCATTCCAGGCCGTTCTCCATCTTTTCCAACTCCAGACATGGAGCACGATAGCAGCCGTCGATGTGGTCGCCCGACACCTTGGCGTCAGGCTCGTGGAGCATGTCGCCGCAAACGGCCATGGCGGCGATGCCGGCGCAGGTCATACTGCCATAGGCGGGCTGTGCCTTCTTGTAGGGCCAGCCGCCATCCTCGCGCTGATTGGTGAACCAATAGGAGCGGGCAAGTTCCCACGTCTTGGGCGGGATGTTGAGGTGGATCTGGCCGGTTTCCGCCACGCGAGCGGCCTCGTAAAGGGCCAGCAGCGCAAATTGGCTGTTCGACCCGTCGGCGTCGATCAGTTTGCCCGCTGTGGGGTATCCCCAACCGCCCCTGCGTTCGGCTGGAGCGTCCTTGGCCTGTACCTGGGTTTCTACCAACCATTGGACGTTCTCGTCAATGGTGTCCTGGTAGTCGACAACATGCTTAGCCCGGCACAAGGCCATGGTTTGCAGAGAAACGACGTAAGTCGTCTTGTTCCGCAAATTATTGAGGTAATGGAGCGATTTTGCCAGGTGCTCCTCCTTCGGATCCACGCCCGCATTGAGCAAAGCCAACGTGCAAAGGGCGGTCATTCCACCCTCGTGGTTGGGGTAGTCCGGCCAGGTCCCGTTGTTACGATTTTGCGAATCTTTCAGATAGCGAACTCCCTCGTCGATGGCTTTGCGGACGTCGCCGGGGGCCAAATCGGCCCCCAAAACCGTTGCCGCCGATACAACCAGCAATGCCAAGACCAGGAGTGCGAGAATTTGCGGTTTCATGGTTCTAACTATAATAGAATTCAATAGTTAAGCGGGCAAATGCAGCGCCAGGCGGATGGGCATTTCGCTGCGGATGGGTTACAATTCAGAAATACCGTTGTACCCAAGTATAAAGGATTTCCGTTGGCAAGTTCCACACCGAACCCGCCGCCCGGGCCTAGCCCCGGAGGCAAGCCCCGCAGCCTGGGCGACGTCCTTCAGGAATTCTCGCAGCATCGCAAGCTGATGCAAGAGGAATTGCAAAAGATAATCGTCGGCCAGGACGACGTGATCGAGCAGATCTTCGCCGCCATTTTCACCCGCGGCCATTGCCTGCTGGTGGGCGTGCCGGGGCTGGCCAAGACCTTGATGGTGAGTACCCTGGCGCGGATACTTGACATCCCCTTCAAGCGGATCCAATTCACGCCCGACCTGATGCCCTCGGACATCACCGGCACCAACGTACTGGAGGAGGACGACAAGGGCCGGCGGGAGTTCCGTTTTGTCGAGGGGCCGATCTTTACCAGCATCCTCCTGGCCGACGAAATCAACCGCACGCCGCCCAAGACGCAGGCGGCCCTGCTGCAGGCCATGCAGGAGCGCGAAGTGACTGTCGGCCAAAAGACCTACAGTTTACCCGAGCCGTTCTTCACCATCGCCACGCAGAACCCGATCGAGCAGGAAGGCACCTATCCGCTGCCCGAGGCCCAATTGGACCGTTTCATGTTCAATATCAAGGTCGACTACCCCACCGCCGAGGAGGAGGAGCGGATCCTCTCGCAAACCACTCGCGGCGAGAAGGTCGAGGTCCGCAAGATCCTTTCCGGCAAGGCGATCGTGAATCTGCAAGGACTGGTGGGCAAGGTGGCGGTGAGCGAGTACATCGTGCAATACGTGCGCCGCTTGGTTCGATCGACGCGGCCCAAGGACGAAACTGCGCCGAAGTATGTGCAGGAACTCGTGGACTGGGGCGCCGGCCCCCGCGCCGGGATATTCCTGATCAACGGCGGCAAGGCCTTGGCCGCCATGGACGGGCGATTTTCCGTGGCCATCGAAGACGTGCAGAAGGTTGCCGTGCCCGTACTGCGGCATCGCATCTCCACCAACTTCCAGGCCCAGGCGGAGGGGATGAGCACGGAGGATGTGATTGCCCGGTTGGTCCGCGAGACACCGCCGCCGGTGATACCGAAGTACGAAAAATAGCGATTAGAGGACATCAATCATGCCAGTTGTTACCTATGAAGCAGTCGTGGAGAATGGCCAAGTTCATTTGCCGTCGGAAGTGGTCTTGCCTGAGAAGGCCACCGTGTACGTTGTGGTGCCGGAAGTAATTGTGGAGATGGAAAAGCCGCCGCTGGTGGTTCACGTGCGAAGCCCCCGACTGAAAGACCCGGCGATGGCCGCCCTTTTCGAACTTGAAGTCATCAAGGAGAGTAACGATGCCGGTTTATGATGCGGAACGGTTCAAGCCGCCGGCTCCGGTTGCAACCGTACTGCTCTGCACGCGCGACCAAGCGAAGACCGTCGCCGACGTGCCGATGCTGATTGAATCGGGTGCTGACCTGACGTTGATCCCGCGAAGGTGTGTCCGAGAACTCGGACTGCGCGACGAACCGATCGACGGGTTCTTGGAGGGCTTTGACGGCAGCACTAGCCCCGCCAGGGTGGTGAATATCGAAGTTCATTTCCTCGACTACATTTTCCGGGGGCTTTTCCCCGTGACAGAAGACGAATGCGGAATTCTTGGCCGAAATGTGATGAACCGACTGTCGCTCGTATTGGACGGCCCGCGATTGACGTGGCCAGACGTTTCGAATAGCGACTGAGGGCTTGAAGGTTTCAGAAAGGCGCGAAAATGGTGTTGTCAGGCAGTACGCGAAGAGATCACAAGAAGTTCGTACAGCGCGATCTAGGAATCGTGGCGAACGGCTCCGTTGGGGCGTCCACCGCGCGTCACATGGGACCGGGGACCGTCCTGGAGGCTCAGCGTTTTCTGAGCAAACTCGATCCTGCGAGTTTCAGGACCGCGTCCGAGGAGGAGTTTCGGCAAGTTCTCGACAGTGCCACGGAGGAATTCCGCGAAAAGCTCACCAATAAGTCGTGGGGTGCCGCGCGGAAATTCTTGAACATCTTCTTGCGAGACGTGCTTTATAACCGTTTCTTGTGCGAGTACTATAACCTAGCTCCCATTGAGCCGTTTCTCGAAGTTCCGCTGGACGGAAAAGTGGGCAAGTGGCTCAATAATCGCCATAAGGAGAAGGGTGGCTCGGACCTTCGCCGGTGGGGGACGATCATTCGCTTGGAGCGAGAGGTCTCGGACAAGTATCAAGAACTTGCTCGACAGGTCGCGGAGGACGAGGGATGCTTCCGCGTTGACCTGGACTTGCTGGGGTACGGGGGCGTCGATTAAACGGAGGGCTAAATCGCGTTTCGGTAAGTCCAAATCCCCAAATCCCCAGAGCCCTAAAGCCCCGCCATGCCGTCCGCCGAGCAGTATCTGAAGCCCGAGGTCATCCGCCAGATCAAGCGGCTGGATCTCCGTGCGCAGTTTATCGTGAAGGGCTTCCTGCACGGCCTGCACGCCAGCCCTTTCCACGGCTTCTCGGTCGAGTTCAGCGAGCACCGCAAGTACACGGCGGGCGACGATCCGAAAGACATCGATTGGCTGATCTACGCCAAGACCGACAAGTACTACGTCAAGAAATTCGAGGCCGAGACCAACATTACCGGTTACGTGATGATGGATCTCAGCCGCTCGATGGGCTACACGCACCAGCAGGAATTGACCAAGTTCGAATACTCGATCTGCCTGGCGGCCGCACTGTGCTACTTGATGATCCACCAGCAAGACCCGGTGGGCCTGATCACGTTCGACACCGGAATTCGCAACTGCCTGAAGCCCCAGGCCCGCCGCGGCCATCTGGGCGACATGCTCTCGTTGCTCTCGAACCTCAAGCCGGAGGGCGAGACGGACGTCGCCCAGAGCATCGTGCAAGTGGCGGCCATGCTCCGGCATGCCAGCCTGATCATGATCTTTTCCGACTTGCTGACCGATCCCACGCCGGTGTTCGAGTCGTTGTATCGTTTGAAGCATGGCGGGCACGACGTGATCCTCTTCCACGTGCTGGACGAGGCGGAGGTGCGGTTTCCTTTCCGCGGCATGGTCGAGTTGGAAGATCCCGAAGACCGTCGCCGCCTGGCGTTGGACGCCGACTCTTTCCGCAAGGACTATCTGGAAGAGATCGAGGCCTTTCGGGCCTTGTATCGCCGCGAGTGTTCGCAGGCCCGCATCGACTACGTGCCGCTGGACACCAGCATGCCCTTTGACCGGGCCTTGACGGAGTACTTGGCGAACCGGGCGGCGCGGGGATAACGGCAAATGACCTTCGTTAACTTCGCAATGCTTTCCGGCGTGGGGCTGATCGCGATCCCGATCATCCTGCACTTGATCATGCGCCGGAAACCGAAGCTGCTGGAATTCCCGGCCCTGCGATTCATCCGCAAACGGCACGATTCCAACCAGCGTCGACTGCGCTTGCGGCACCTGCTGCTGTTGCTGCTCCGCGCGGGGGCCATCGCCCTGTTGGCCCTGGCCCTGGCGCGGCCGAGTATCAAGTTCTCCTCCGGGCTGGGCAGCCAGGAGGCGCCCGTGGCCGCAGCGTTGATCTTCGACGCCGCCCCGCACATGCAATACGTCCGCGACAAGAAAACCCGCCTGCAAGCGGCCCAGGAGGTCGGCCAATGGCTACTCTCCCAATTGCCGTTGGAAAGCCAGATCGCCGTGTTCGACTCGGGCGCGACGCCGCGGACGTTCGACGCCGACCGCGGCCTGAGCAGCCAACGGATTAGCAAGCTGGAAGTCGTGCCCAACCCGCGGCCGCTCAGCCAGGTCGTCGGCGAGGCCGCTGACGTGCTGAATAAACAAAACACACTGCCGACCAAGGAGCTCTACGTCTTCACCGATCTGTCGCAGGCGTCGTGGCGGCCCGAGGATGCCGCCAAGCTCCAAGAGCGCCTGCACGAACTGGCCGGAGTGACGGTCTACCTGATCGACGTGGGCGTTAGCGACCCGACCAACCTGGCCCTGGGCGACCTGCGCCTTTCGCACCAGATCATAGCGGCTGGCGGTTCCGTAGACATCCAGACGGAGATTTCCAGCCTGGGCGTGGAAGGCCAGCGCAAGATCGAGCTCGAATTGATCGGCTCCAGCGGCACCCTGGATAAAGCTAGCGAACAAACCGAGCAATTGTTGATCGGATCCAGCGGCACCCTGGTGAAAAACAGCGAACAAATCGTGCAATTGAAGCCCGGCGAGACGCAATCTGTCGATTTCCGGCTCACGTCGCTCAAGCCGGGCACGCAGCAAGGCCGCATCAAGGTCGTGGGCAAGGACTCGCTTCCCGAGGACGACGTGCGTTATTTCAGCATCGAGGTCCGCCCGCCGTGGCCCGTGTTGATTGTGGCCCAGGAGCCGGCAGAGCAATCGGCCATCTACCTGGCCGAGGCGATCGCCCCGGCGAAAATGCGGAGTAGCCACAGCGCTCGCTTCGACTGCAAGATCATCGGCTACCGCGAGTTGGCTACATGGACTCTCGAAAAACTCGAACCCTATGCCGCCATCGCCCTACTCGATCCGCCGGGCCTGGAAGCGGCTATTTGGCAGACCCTGACCAACTATGCCGCCGCGGGGCACGGCGTGGGGATCTTCCTCGGCCGGCACGCCGCGCCGATCGAGGCCTTCAACTCGCCCGCAGCACAACAGATCCTGCCGGGCAAGCTCACGGACCAAGTACCGCGAGAAAACGGAAATACCTATCTGGCCCCGCAGAACTATCAGCACACCATTCTCAAGCCGTTCGAGACCCTTGCCACGCGCACTCCGTGGAGCATGTTTCCCGTCTACCGCTACTGGCGCATCGACCCTCTGGCCCGGGACGCAAGCACGGTGATCGCCTACAATGACGGCCGGCCGGCGCTGCTGGAGCGAACGATCGGCGCAGGCCAGGTGGTGGGGCACGTGCTCGTGACGTCCACGCCGTTTTCCGATCGCGTCTCCCGCCGCGACGCATGGAACGTGTTGCCCGGCTCTGCCGAAATGAAGGCCTGGCCGTTCATGATCCTGGCCAACCAGATCATGTCGTACCTGGTGGGTAGCGGCGAACAACAACTGAACTACCCTGCGGGCACGAAGTCCGTGTTGCTGCCGGTTGGCGGCGGCCAGCGGCATTACACGCTCACGCGGCCCGATCGCAGCGAGATGCCGCTTCCCCCGCCGGAAAAGGCCCAGTTATCGATCAGTTCCGTGGAACAGGTTGGAAATTATCAAGTACATTGTGTGGAAGAGCCTTACGGGGCGCCGCGCGGGTTTAGCGTCAATCTGTCGGCGCAAGCAACGCAGCTTGCCCGGCTGACGGATCAGGAGTTGAGCGAGATGTTCGGTCCTTTCAAGCCGCAGGTAGCGCGGAGCAACGATCAGATTGTCCGCAACGTCCATGAAGGCCGTGTCGGCCGGGAGATTTATCCGTGGCTGATCCTTGTCTTCGCCGCCCTGCTGGCGATAGAGTATGTGGTGAGTAATTGGTTTTACCAAAGAGAAGCGATCTTAGAACTTAGATCTTAGATCTTAGATCTTAGATCTTCGTCATTCGTCATTCACTTCCCCCATGCACCTGTTCTTCTACCCCATCACCGATAGCTACTGGCTCGTGGCCGCCGTGGCGGCTGCGCTGCTGGCGATCGTCATCCTGGTGGGACCGGGAAGAGACCGCGTCTCGTTCCGCCGCCGCCTTGTGCTGGCCTTGATTCGCTGCGGCATTATCCTCCTGCTCGTGCTGGGAATGTTGCGGCCGACTTTGGTCTATACGCAAAGCCACAAGGAAGATGCCACGTTGGTGCTGCTGGTGGACCAGTCGCGGAGCATGCTCGTCCGCGACTGCCTCAACAATAAGACGCGCTGGGATTCGCTGCTGGCGACCTTGGAGGACTGCGTGCCCGCGCTGCGCAATGTGGGCCGCGATTTCAAGGTCAGAGCCTATACGTTTGATGGCCAGACGCATTCCCTCGGGGAAGTGAAGAACGGCAAGGTCGTCCTCCCGGACATCCCACAGGGCCAGGAGACGGCTATCGGCGCGGCCCTGGACGACTTGCTCAACCAGGAGAACGGCAAGCATCTGCTGGGGATCGTGCTGCTGACCGACGGCCGGCAGCAAGCGGTCGCCCCGCGCGATGCTCCGGCCCAGGACGCTGCCGCCCGCTTGCGGCACCAGGACTACGCGGTCTTTCCCGTGGTCTTTGGCCAGTCGCGCGGCTTGGGCGGCGTCCAGGACGTGGCGGTGGTCAACTTTCCCGAGCCGGCCACGGTCTTCGTCAAGACCGAAATGGCGATCCACGGCGAGGTCAAAGTCAGCGGCTACGTCAATAAGCCGATCCCCGTCCGCGTCTACATGGAGATGCCTGACGGCACCACAAAAGTCATCGCCGAAACGCAGATCAAGGCCACGGAGGATGGCCAGTTGCTGCCGGTCGATTTGACCTATGTCCCCGAAGAGGCGGGCGAATTCAAGCTGACCATGAAGGTCGATCCGCAGCCGGGCGAGCTGGTGACCACGAATAACGAGCAAAGCGGATTCGTGCGCGTGCTTAAGGGCGGCCTGCACGTCTTGTACATCGAGGGCGCGCTCCGCGTGGAACAGAAATTCATCCGCCGCTCGCTGGATGCCTCGCGGGACATCAAGGTCGATTCCATCCGCATCGATCCGCACCATGTCAAGGAGACGAAACCGGTCGAGCTGATCGAATCTCTCAAGCCGGGGAAATACGACGTCTATATCCTCGGCGACGTCGATTCCAAGGTCTTCGAGCCGGCGGAACTGGAACAGCTCAAGAAGACGGTCGAGCGCGGCCGCGGCCTGATCATGCTGGGCGGCTTTCACAGCTTCGGTCCCGGCGGATACTTCGACACCGTGCTGGCCGACGTCCTGCCCGTAGTCATGGAGCACTCGGAGCGCGACGCGCTGGATCCGCCTTTCAGCGACGACCTGCATCTGCCCGGCCCGTTGCGGATGCAGCCCACGCCGCGCAGCCTGCGGCATTTCGTCCTCACGCTTGCCGCCGGCGCGCAGGAGAATGCCGCGGCCTGGGCCAAACTCCCGCTCCTGGAGGGCGCGAACCGCTTCTTGGGGGTCAAGGCCGGGGCCACCGTCTTGGCCGAGGCCAACGGCAAGGAAAGCCAGCCCTTGCTGGTCTGCCAGGACTTTGGCAACGGTCGCGTGATGGCCTTCGCCGGCGATTCCACTTGGCGGTGGACGATGCAGGGGTTTGGCTCGGCCCATAAGCGGTTCTGGCGGCAGGTCGTGCTCTGGCTGGCTCGCAAGGACCAGTTGGCCCAGGGCGACGTCTGGGTACGGTTGGACAACACGCGCTTCTTCCCGGGCAATCGCGTCGAGTTCACGGCCGGGGCGCAGTCGCCGCAGAATGAACCGATTGTGGACGCCGAAATCAAGGCCGAGATCCTCAAGCCCGGCGGCAAGCGGACGCCCGCCGTGATGATCCGCAAAGAGGATCTGATGACCGGATCCTTCCGCGAGAGCCAAGTGCCCGGCGACTACACGATCGAAGTGTCGGCCACGCAGCAGGGCAAGCTCTTGGGCACCGCGCGGACCCGCTTCATCGTGGCCCAGCAGGACCTCGAACTGGACAATCCCTCGGCGGATCTGGACGGCATGAAGGCTGTGGCCAAGTCATCTGCCGACGGCGAGGTCATCGAGCCCGAGCGGCTGCCCAAATGGCTTGCCGAATTGATGAAGAGGACCGACTATCTGGACGTCAAGCAGGAAACGAAGAAGACTTTGTGGGACCAGTGGCCGCTGTTCTTCGCCATCGTGTTCTTGCTCACGGGCGAGTGGTATTTGCGCAAGCGCTGGGGGTTGGTGTAGGCCAATAATGAATCGAGGTAGCCGCATCGGTTGGCGGATGCCGGATTTCGGGCTTCAATCCGTTGATGCATGGCCGTTACCCCTTCAAAATGGTTGAGCACGTACGCCCGCGCAGCGGCGACCTGTTCAGGGCTCAGGCCATAGATCCGGCAAATAAGAGCTTCCGTCGTGTCCGGCTCCAGGAAATACGGCAGCAGATTATAGACGGTGATCCGCGTTCCGACGATTTCGGGGCCGCGTCCTCGATCATGAATGATGTCGATGGCCATAATTGGGCTCCCAAATCTTCTTGTTTCCCGCCTTAATTATAGTACATCGGGCGCCAGGCAAACAAGTTCATCCAGCGCATCACCTCAATGGCCTATTCGAATCGATTGCGCACGAAGAGGGCGATCCTGGCACCGGGGAGGCTGTCGTCGAACCCGCAGTGACGCAGGACTTCTTCGCGGGCGGTGATGGCCATGGTCTCGACAATATGGAGCTGACGGGCGCGATCGACGCACAACATTACCAGGCGTCGGCCGATGCCTTGACCGCGATAGGCCTCCTCGACCGAGACGCATTGCACTTCGGCCAGCTTCTCGGAGTAGATCTCCAGCGCGGTGAAGCCCACGATCCGTCCCTTGGCCTCGGCCACAAAGCCGTGTCGCAGAAGCGTGACGAGTTCTTCCTCGCTGCGGGGCAGAAGCTCGCCGCGTGCGACGAACGGCGCGAGGAACCGGGCCACGCTCGTTACATCGCCGATACAGGCTGGCCGTATGGCGACGTCGGGGCAGCCCCTTGCGGGTCGCGGAGCCTGCGGGGTTGACTCTTTCCTGCCGCGCGAGCCGCGGCCAGTGCGGACAAACATCGCCTTTTTTTGGCCCGGTAGGATGACGTGGAAGCCGCATCCGGTAAGCATCGCTTCCAGGCGGGGCGGCACCAACGCCATCACCTCGATGATGCGGTGCTCACGCGCCTGCCCCAGGCATACGCGCAGCAGCGCCGCAATGATCTCCGCAGCGAGCGCTGATTCCTCGTACGCAAGACACTGGATTTCCGAGAGCTTCTGGGAGTAGACCTCCAAGGCAGCGAATCCCACGGCCCGACCCTCCACCTCGGCCAGGAACGACTGCGGCAGGAGGTCCCACATTTCGCCCTCGGTCCGCGCCAGCAGTTCGCGCCGGGCGACGAACGGCGCCATCAGGCGGGCGATAACCGGCAAATCGCCCAGATGGGCCGAACGTACCGTAAGCGAGCCAAACGAACAAGGCAGCATCCGCAGCAACTCCGAGGGTTGATCGTCTTGAGGATATTTGTCACAACCGATGTACGCAGAGCACTTCAGCCGACATGCAGCGCGAGGCCAAGTCCAAGAGATGCTCGTGGTGGGTGAAGAAGATCACTTGCGTTTGTGCGGACAATTCGGCCAGAACTTCCAGCGTCGCCACGGCCCGCTGGTTGTCGAAGCTCACCAGAATGTCGTCAACGATGAACGGCATCGGCTCGCCGCGCTGCAGCCAGGTTTCCAGGCTGGCCAGCCGCAGGGCCAGGTAAAGCTGATCGCAGGTCCCTTCGCTCATGGCGGTGGGCAACACGCTATTGCCGTCGGGCCGCACGCCGGCCAGGACCTGCTCGCCGCGGTCGTCGAAGTCGATCCGCAAGGCCTCGAAGGATCGGAGCGTGAGTCGCCGAAACAGATCGCTCGCCCGGCCGAGCACGGGGCCTTCGTTCTTTTTGCGATAGCGTTCGATCCCCTCGCGCAATACGGCGGCGGCCAGCCGCAAGCGCAGATAGTGCTGCACGTCGGGTTCCAGGCGGGCGAGGATGTCTTGCGCGTCTTCGGCCGCTTCGGCCGCGGCGGCGCTGGCGTCCATGCCGGCCAGGACGGTCTTTTCGCCGCCGATCGCTTCGCGCCGCTCGTCCCGCGTGCGCTCCAGATCCACGATTTCGCCGGTAATCTGCTGCAACTGGCCGGGCACCAGATCGGCGGAAATCGCGGCGGCCTCGGCCATCAATGTCTCGATGGTCGCCCCCGCGGCCAACTCCAGCAGTTGCGCTTGGCAGGCCTGCTGCTCTTGCCGCAGCCGCACGACCTCGGCCGAGGCCGCCTCGGCCACGGGAAGCTGCTCGCAGCTTGCGCAGCGGGCCTCCTGGCAGAGCACGTTCAGTCTGGCTTGCAAGGTCTCGGCCGTGGCCCGGGCCTGTTGGCGTTTTTCCTCTTGTGCCTGCCGTTGCGATTGCAAGAGGTCGAGATTCTTTTGATCGGCGATTGCCTTGCGCAGCCGCCGAATGAGATCCTCCAAGGCTTCTTCGGAGCTGTCGCCAGGCACGGGGCGGTCCGCATCGACGCTTTGCAACAACCGTTGCAGATCCTCATGGAAACGCAGCGATTCTCGCCCGATGTCTTCGATCCGCTCGGATAGACCGACCGCGTCCTTGATGCGTCCCGACAGTTCCGCCGTCTGGGCCACGACCTCGTTGACCACGGCGGGGGTAGAGTCGCCGGGCAGACCGAGCGGCTGGATGGCTGCGGTCCATTGGGCTTGCCAATCTGTCAGATCGGCCTCCGCCTGCATCGCCTTGGCCTCGGCCTGCGTCACGGCCTTTGCCAGACGGTTCTTCTCTCGCTCCAACTGCCGCCGCGATTCAACCGCGTCCTTGATCTGCTCCAAAAACCCATCGCTTTGCAGCAACAGGGTGTCAAGCGATAACGGCGTTGCGGAATGCATTTCCGGACTGTAGGCAACGCCCTCCGTGCTGTTCCGGGAACCCGATGAATACGTTCCCTCCGGACCGCCACGGAGGCTATTCGGAACGCCACGGAGGGCGTTCCCTACAGTTTGGCAGTGGGTGGCGATCTGCTCTTCCAGTCGTGCCAACGACGCTGTTCGTTGGCGGAGCGTTTGGGCCTGTTGGACTAGTCCCTGCTGCCGCTGTGTCCAGGCCAGCATCTCCCGCGGCGGCAGCGGATCGATGCCGGCGGAATTCCAAACCTGCCGCCACTGGGCGTCGACCTGCTGGAGCTGCTCCAAGGCGGAAACCTGTTGATGGTCGAGTTCGGCGGTCTTCTGCTGCAAAGAAAGTCGCTGGGCCTGAAGCGTTGCCCGACTGGCCACGCGATTTGCTTCACGGCGGAGCCGATCGGACAAATCGTCGGCCCGGCGGACAGCCTGCTCGTAGGCCGCCGCCAGATCGCTGCTTTCGCCCGTGGCGGCCAGGAATTCCGCCAGGGCGGCGGCATCGGCATCCTCCTTCCGCCAATCGTGCAGAACGAGCTGCCAGCCGGCATCGCGGAACTTGCGGGCCGCGTCCAAGGTGGCTTCCGAGGGCACCTCGCCCTCCAGCCGCAAGCGTTCCAAGTCGCGCTCGATGTCAGTGGCGTCGGAACGGGCCTTTTCCAATTGTCCTTGAAAGCGGGCAATGGCCGCTTGACACTCGGAGAAGCTGCGCTCGAAACGAGCGATCGTTTCGGCCGCGGGCAAGGGCAGCCGCTCCAAGACTTCCAGTGGGCCGCTCCATAGCCCCAGCTTGTGCAGGTCGATCTCCGCCTGCACGGCAAGCGCGGCGATCTCGGCTTGCAGGTTGGCCGCCTGTTGCGCAAGGTTGCCTTGTCCGCGGGCGCGCTGGACCGCCTCGGCCAGCGGGGCCGGGTCGTACGGCGGCGGCAGTTGGGCCAATAGTTCGGTGTTTTCGGCCAGGCGTTGGCGGCTGTCGGCAAATTCGCCGCGGGCCTGGAGCAATTGTCTTTCCAGGGCCTCCTTGCGGTTGCCCAGGTTCTGGATCTCGACTTGCTGCCGCCGCGACAGTTTGATCCGGTCGGCGTCGGCCAGCGGCAGTTCCGGCCGCAGTTCGTGGAACAGCGTGGCGGCTTCTTTTTCAAGGTGTTCACGCTTGGCGACCAGCCCCGGCAGATCGCCCTGGGCCTTGCGGTGGACGCTCAATTCCTTGTAGACGGCTTCGATTTCGGCCGCGCGGGAAACCAGGCCCCGCGGCACGGCCAAGGCGGCGATTTGGCCGTCGAGCCGAGCGATTTCGGCCGTCGCGTCGTGCTCGGCCTGCCGGGCCGTTTCCAACCGTGAGATGGTTTCGCGGCGATTCTCGGCAAAACTGGCCGGCAACACCGGCACGTCACTCAACCCGCTCAACTTCTCGTCGCAGGCCCTGAACCGTCCGATTGCCGGCAGTGCCCCGGCGAGCCGCTGCAAACGCGCCTTCTGGCCAAACAACTCACCCAGCTTCTCTTCGATTTCAGCCAGTTGTGTGGTCTTTTCGTCCAGGGCCGCCTTGTGCTTCTGCCATTCGCTGCTGGGAAGCTGACTGTCGCGAATTGACTTCCGTGCCTTGCTTAGATCGGCAAGGGCCTCGTTCACCGCCGGTTTGTGCCCGCGAGGCTGAAAGAGCTCTTCGGCCTGTTCTTCCAGGTTGTTGCGGATCGTACGCAAGTCGGAGATTCCCGCCCCGGCGGCGAAGAGTACGTGGCCGATGTCGCCCTGCCCGTGAACGATGTCATGGCCGCCGGCCACCAACCCCGGGTGGTCGATGCCGAACATGGTCTCGAATTGGGCCTGGTCGCAGCCGCCCAGGAACCCGTGCAGAACCGACTCGTCCAGCGGTTCCTTTTCATCGGGCGGAAGCAGCGTGGCCTTGTTCCCCTTTCGACGCACGATCTCCAACTGCTGACCGTCGCGACGGGCTAGCGCCGCGCCGATCCGCAGATTGCGGAAGTCGTGCAGGAAATGATCGGATGTGTTATTGGGGATGCCGTACAGCAGGTTCCGTAGGGCACGCAAGGCCGAGCTCTTGCCGGCCTCGTTGGGACCATAGATTAGATGGAAACCCTCGCGCCCGGCCGACAGGTCGAGCGATACACCGCTGAAAGGCCCGAAGGCACGCAGATCGAGCCGGAGAAGTCTCACTTTGCCACCTCCCTGGAAACAAGCTGCCCCACAAGCATCTCGCGGACCTGATCGAGCAGTTCTCCGGTCGTATCAGGCTTGGCGAGATCGATGGCGTCGGGGCCTTCGGTCAACTCCGGCGGAAGCTTCTTGCGCAGTTCGCCCAGATCATCAGCCAGCAGCCGCAGCACGGCCTCGGGATCGCCTCGCAGTTCCTCGATCAAGCGGGCCAATTCACCCACGGGGCCGTCGGAAAGGGCCGCTTCGTCAAGATTCACCGGCAGCGTAGTGGTCGTGTGGACCTTTTCCACCCACACTCGGCCGCCTCCCAGGTCGAGCGCGGCCGCGCGGATCTCGTTGACCCATTGCTCCGGCCGGGCGGCGATCTCCGGATGCGCCCCGCATGGGCCGCCCGTCTCAACGCGCACGGCCAGCGACAGGCCGTCGCTCTCGGCCATGAGCTTGGCGAGCCGTTGGCGGAATCGATCCAAAAGGTCATCCTTGGTGGCCGCGGCCGTGGCATCGACCCAACAGGTCTGCCAACGGAACACATCCAGCGGTTGAAGTTCCGGCCGCAATCGCTGCTGGTCGTCCACATGCACGAGCATACAGCCTTTGGGACCATACTCATGGATATGGCGTCCCTGCACGTTGCCGGAGAAAATGATCTCCGGCTCGCGGTTGAGCACCTCGTGTCGGTGGGCGTGCCCCAAGGCCCAATAATCGTAGTGTTTGGAGATCAGGCCGGGGATTGTGCAAGGGGCATAAGGTCGATGCCCCTCGCGGCCCGTCGCACAGGTGTGCAGCAAGCCGATATTCAACATACCGCTTACGGCCGGAGGGTAGGCCGCCGAGATGTCATCCAGGACGGCTGCCGTGGCAAAACTCTGGCCATGAATGGCCACGCCCCAGTCTTGCAAGGGAAAGGTCTCCGGCCGCTTGTGGTCGAGGAGGTGTACATTCTCCGGAAGGGGTAATGTGCGCGTCATCTTGTTGGCCGCGTCGTGGTTTCCGGCGATAGCAATCACGGGGATGCCGGCCTCGCGGAGGCGGACCATTTGCGACACGAAATACAGGCCTGTGCGGTGATCTTTCCAGTCGCCGTCGTACAGGTCGCCGGCAATCAGGACAAAGGCCACCGACTGGTCGATGGCCAGTTGCACGAGGTTTTCCAGTGCCCGGCGACTGGCCTGACGGATTTCGTCGACCGGGGCGCCCTCGTAGCGTTGCAGGCCTCGCAAGGGGCTATCCAAGTGGATGTCGGCGGCGTGAAGGAATTTGAACATGCTTTTCTAGTGAACCACCTGCGACCTTATTTCCAACCTTCTGGCAGCAGAGGAAATGCGGCCGGGAAACTAGTTGTGAAATAGGTTTTCAGGGGAATGGAGGGGAACAGCAGGCAGTATACTGCAATGCGGCTGTAAATTCTACAGCCGAAGGCACGACGCCCGCTTGCATTCGCTTGCAATTTCAGGATACAATGAATATACCGGTTCTGATGGATCGATCGATCGCGAGGGAGGGTAATATGCCCGAGCCTTGGGTGTGGATTCCAGTCGCATGTGCGACGGTCGCTGTGGTTGTCTTGGCGTTGTGGCGTCCTTTTCAGGCTGCCGCGCGCGAGGCTCGTTTTACGCAAGCCCGCAAGGAATTCCACAAGCAACGGGAGTGGCTTGAGGTACGCTTCATTTCTTTGGCCGGGATGCAGGGCAAGCCGGATGCTCCCCGCTGGTCGAACTGCGAGTTTGACGACTCTATCTGTTACGTGCGGCATCGCGCCACGCGCGAGTTATCGGCGTTCGTCGAGGTGACCATGGCCTTGGAAGGCATCGGTCATTCCACCACGTCGGCGACCGATTTGATGAACAATCTTCAGGCCGGCACGGCGGTATTCCGCTTTGAGAAGGACCATTGGGTGACCGATGGCCGCGTGATCCTTAATAAGAGCCCCCACGAAGCCATTCGCTATTACCAGAACGATCTGGAAGTGGTGGGGCAGGAACTGGCGGACAAGACGGTTTAGCGCCGGCCTTGGGTGGTGGTTGTTTTGCCTCGTGCGGTAGAACCCTTGATCTTCACGTATCCCCTTGCTTCAGCGCCAGCCAAAGATGGAAGGCACTGC
Source organism: uncultured Planctomycetaceae bacterium (assembly GCA_964615095.1). GTDB lineage: Bacteria > Planctomycetota > Planctomycetia > Pirellulales > Thermoguttaceae > JANXQG01. The sequence continues at coordinate 26,158 of CAZTPX010000119.1, forward strand.
GCAGCAAGAGAGCGGTTTCAACTACGAGCATGGAATTTACGCTAACTCCCGCCGGGCGGATCACCTTGCACCCGTCGCTCGACGCGCCGACCACGGAGGCGAATGCGCAACTGGCCCGCCTGGCCAAGGCCTTCGAGAGCAGCCAAGGGGAAGGGCTTTTCCTGCTGGCGGCTGAGCGCTTCAACGCCCCGCCTGCGCCCGCGTTTTCCTACTGGCGGGATTTCGCCGCCGCCTACCTCACGGCCCTCTGCCATACGCCGGACGTCGCCGGCCTGGAACTGGCGGCCATCCCGCCGCCCACTTCGGGCGAATTGGCCACGCTCATCCTCAGCGTCCCGCCCATGCAAGGGGCCGAGTATCTCAGCGAGGCGACCCTGCTGGGGGCATGGAACGACCTGGACGAGTGGACCCGCGGGGCGATTGCCGCCGGTGGCGAGGGGCTGACCGGCTTCTTGAATCGCCGCGCGCCGCTCTGGCACCAGGTGGGACGGGTCTGCTTCCACCTGGCCGAGAACCGTCGCAACGAGGAGTACCCCTTCGCCTTCATGGCAACCTACGCGCCCAGCGTGGCCACGGGCGGGCGGGTCAAGTATCAACTGCTCGGTTTGGCACTCAACGAGTCGGTGGGCACGAGGAACAACAAGGTGCTGCAACGCCTGCTCGCGCCCGTGGAAGCGGCCAAGCAGCGCAGCGAGCTCGTCAAGGAACTGCTCGATTCGGGCGACATCTTCCAATCGTTGGTGTGGAAGCCAGGGCAGGCCTATCAGTTCCTCAAGGACGTGCCCGTCATGGAGGAGAGCGGCATCCTCGTGCGCATGCCCGACTGGTGGAAGAAACGCCCGCGGCCCCGCGTCAGCGTGACCATCGGCGACGCCGGGCGGAAGAAGTTCGACATGGACTCGATGCTCGATTTCAAGGTGCAACTGGCCTTGGGCGACCAGCAACTCAGCGAAGCCGAGTGGCGGGAACTGATGGCCGCCAACGACGGTCTGGTCATGCTCCGTGGGCAGTGGGTCGAGGTCAACCGCGAGAAACTTCAGCAAGCACTCGATCATTGGAAACAGGTCGAAGAGCAAGCGCAGGATGGCGTCTCGTTCCTGGCGGGCATGCGGCTGCTGGCGGGCGTTCCCGCCGATCTGGGCCAAGATGCCCGCGGCGAGGATGACCGCCAATGGTCGTTCGTACACGCCGGCCAGTGGCTGGGCGACGTCTTGGCCAAGATGCGCAGCCCGGAAAACCTGCAACCGGCCGCCACGGGCGAGGCCCTGAAAGCCACTTTGCGGCAGTACCAGGCGACGGGAGTCAATTGGCTGCGGTTCTTGTCCAGCCTGGGGCTGGGGGCCTGCCTGGCCGACGACATGGGGCTGGGCAAGACGATCCAAGTCCTGGCGTTGCTGCTGGGCTTAAGAGGCCAGAAGGCGGCCAAACCCTCGCTCCTGGTGCTGCCCGCCTCGCTGTTGGGCAACTGGAAGGCGGAGATGGCCCGCTTCGCGCCCTCGCTGCGGGCCGTATTCCTGCACGCGGCGGAAACGGCCAAAGACGAACTCGACCGGATTGCGGCAAATCCCGCCCGCGGACTGGCCGGCGTGGACGTCGTGGTGACCAGTTATGGCATGCTCTTGCGTCAGGACTGGCTGCTGGCCCACCGCTGGCAGTTGGCCGTGTTGGACGAGGCGCAGGCCATCAAGAACCCGGCCGCCCGGCAGACGAAAGCCGTCAAGCGGCTGCAGGCCGAGGCCCGCATCGCCCTGACCGGCACGCCCGTAGAAAACCGCCTGAGCGATCTCTGGTCGCTTTTCGATTTCCTCTGTCCGGGCCTGCTGGGTACGCAGGCCAAGTTCAAGGAGTTTGCCAAGCAACTGGGCGAGCGGCAGGAGAACCGCTATGCCCCACTGCGGAGCCTGGTGCAGCCGTACATTCTGCGGCGGCTCAAGACGGACCGCCGCATCATCGCCGATCTGCCCGACAAGGTCGAAATGCGGGCGTTCTGCGGGTTGAGCAAACGGCAGGCGGCGCTCTACGCCAAACTGGTCCACGAGCTGAGCGAGACGCTGAAGAAAGTCGACGGCATGCAGCGGCGGGGGCTGGTGCTGGCCTACCTCATGCGCTTCAAGCAACTCTGCAACCATCCCAGCCAGATGCTGGGCGACGGCCAGTACCTGGCCGACGACAGCGGCAAGTTCGCCCGGCTAGCCGAGATTTGCGAAGAGATCGCCTCGCGACAGCAGCGGGCGCTGGTCTTCACACAGTTCCGCGAAATGACCGACCCCCTGGCGGGATTCCTGGCGGAGGTCTTCGGCCGCCCGGGGCTGGTGCTGCACGGCGGCACGGCCGTCAAGCATCGCAAGGCCATTGTCGACCAGTTCCAGCGCGACGACGGCCCCCCCTTCTTCGTGCTCTCACTGAAGGCCGGCGGTACGGGGTTGAACCTGACCGCCGCCTCGCACGTGGTCCATTTCGATCGCTGGTGGAACCCGGCCGTGGAGAACCAGGCCACGGACCGAGCCTTCCGCATCGGCCAGCAGCGGAATGTGCTCGTCCACAAATTCGTTTGCCGCGGCACGGTCGAGGAACGCATCGACGCCCTGATCGACGAAAAACGGCAACTGGCGACCGACCTGCTGGAGGGCGGGGCGGAAAAAATGCTCACCGAGATGAGCGATGCCGAGCTGATCCGCTTCGTATCGCTTGACGTGGCGCGGGCCAGCGTGTAAACAATTAGTACTGCAACTGTAAACGCCCATGCCGACCCCTTGAGACTGCTGTAGAACTTGAGGCGACTACCGGTAGTACTGAGTACACAGTACTCAGTACTATGCGTTGTGTTGCCACGAGACTTTTCAGCGGTCTCACGGGTCGGTGGCAACGTTTACAGTCTGGGAACTAACAACATCCGCGTTCGAATAAGGAGGAACTACCGTGGCATGGGATAGATATGGATATGGCGGCGGATACGGCGGCTGGGCACCGTACGTTTCCGTGGCACAACGGCGGGCGAACGCCGCCAAGAAAATGGCCGCCTTGCGCAAAAAAGGCGTCGATATCCAACCGGTCACGATCGAGGGCCGCAAGATCGCCACCAGCTTCTGGGGCGAGGGCTGGTGCGACCACATGGAGTCCTTCAGCGACTTCGCCAACCGCCTGCCCCGCGGCCGCACCTACGTCCGCAACGGCTCGGTCTGCCACCTGGCCGT
>CAZTPX010000120.1:0-29343 GCA_964615095.1 uncultured Planctomycetaceae bacterium
GGTAAATCGCGCGGTGCCCGAAGTCGGCGATAACGGACTTCAAATCGGGGCTGTGCTGCCAGTCATCGGTTCCAAGGTCGTTGTGCGATGCCGCGTAGCCGAGGAGTGCATCATAGTATGCTTGGTCCGCAGACGTGTTGTTGCCGAGTCCGCCGTTGCCCTTAGCGAGGTAGATTTTATTCCAGTCCTCACGAAGCGGAAGAGCGATGTTCATTTTCACGCGGCTGTCCGAACCCTTCTTGGCGGAAACCTCCACGCAGACCACCGGCTTGCCCGTCACCCAAGCCCCCGTATTCTTTAATCCGAGGTCCGCGGGGGACTTTACTTCGCGGATTCGCGTGATTTCGAAATTCCCCAGGTCCAAGGACTTGAGGGAATCGATTCCCGCTGCCTGCGCAAGAGCGCAGTACAGCAGGGCGACTAGGCATATCAAGACTCTTCGCACGTTCAATCTCCTTCGGGTTGTGACTTGTTGCGAATTCATCAGAAACATCCAGTGCCTGTTCCAGAAGGGGCACTGCCCTGGGCTGGAGTTCCGGCTTTAGCCGTCCAAAGCCGGAGCTCCAGCTCTGCCGCAAGGCCTTCTGGAACAGACTCTCACTCGTTGCGAGCCGTCGCGCACCTGCCTGCGCGGTCTCGAAGATTCTGAAGGCAGTATGGCGACTGGCACTCGCCCTGTCAATTGGAAGGCCGCAGGAGAGGAACAACAAAATAATGAAGAAAGGAAGATGGAGGAAAGAAAAATGAAGACGGAAATCGGAAACGACTTGATCTTGGCCGAACAAATCGCAGCCATCCGCTGTTGGCCGTCGACAATCCAGGCCGGGCGATTGGCGCGGGCTTGGGCAGCACGGTTCCGTCCGTCGCGTAGCGACGCCACGATGGTAGCCGTGGGTTTCAACCCACGGACGTCGGTCCCCAGGCATCCCTCCGTCGCGTAGCGACGATTGAGCCGTCGCTACGCGACGAAAAAGGACTTGCGCAACCGCGAACCGTGGGTTGAAATCCATTGCTGTTGGAGCGCGTCCAGCAGCCGCCGCCGAACCTCTTCCTTGGCCACGGCCAGAAGGAAGTTTCCGTCGTTGACGTCATTCTCCAGCCAGATCCTAAATGCCCGCCGTAGCAGCAACTTCGCCGTGCCCAGCGAAAGCACGGGAACAGAACCCCAGTTATCCTCGGACCCAACGTCAATCCGGATCGTCGAAAGGCTCGGCTGCGTAGCGGCGCGCACGGCGCTCTCGTCAAGCGCAAGCCGACACTTAGTCTGGACCGACTCTCCTTGTTGAGCGAGCCAACTCCTGATCGGGTCACAGTTCGTGGGAGTGGTTGCAAGAACGTCGTGCCTGCCGTCGAAGCCATGTGAGATCACTTCGATCAGATCCGCGGCATCGACGTCTTCATCAGAAAACAGCGGTGGAACAAGGAAGACCTTCATGGTTTCAAATGTGCTTCCTGCAGAAGGATCAGCTCCCGAGCCAGTCGGACGTCGTCCGCAAAGACTCCCGGCGGCAAGCTGCCTGTGGGTTGGCCGAGCGAGTCAAACTCCACTCGTTCTGCGCGCGAGGATCCGTCGCCTAGCGGCCGGAACCAATAGAGCAGTACGTCTTCGGGGGCAATCGAGTTTCTGGCGATCTCAAGCTGGACGGAAAGCAGCAGATTCTGCGAGTGCGTTTCCAGTAGCACCCGAGGAGTTCCGGACTGTCCAAGCAAGGAACAGAACTCGCGTCCTAAGGGACCGTGAAGACTCGGGTGCAAGTGCGACTCTGGCTCTTCGACGGCGACTTGTGCTATCGAGAACTCATCTCCTCTAAACGCGTGTATCGCCGTCAACAAGGGCAGTGTCTCTTGGAGTCCCTGGCCAACGTCACAGATATTGACACGGTAGGCCGAGCCCTGGGGGACAAATGCGAGTTCAAATTCCCTGGCGTGCTCGACAATGGTCAGTTTTTGACCCAGATTCCGTTCGTACCATGAGGAAACGGACTCAAAAAGGCGTGCCTTGGCCGGCTGGCGCCAGGACTGGAACAGAATCGCTTCGAAGCCATTGCCATCGGCGTCCATTCGCAGCCGAGAAGGTTGTTTCGGAAAAGAACGCCGACTGTGAGTACGATGGGAACTCAGCCAGAAAGCGGTGTTGGGCGAGACTTGGCGGATGCCTTCGAGAAACCGTCGCAGTTCCTCCGGCGCTGCGGGGGCGGGCGTCGTTGGCAACAGTCCGTGGAACTGGAAAGCAATGGCGATCGGTGTGGAATGCCCGAACGTGACTTCGTAAGAACGGGACAGGGTTCCGTCGTTCTCTTCACCAGCCAGCCATGTCGCGTCGAGCATCCGCGTCCCGTGTTCGTCGGTTGCATCGAAGTGCTCCACGACATGGGTGCCGCGATCCGGGAGAGCGACGATTCGCCAATTAAGGTCAACCGTCGACGGCGGCGCATCTTGATGGAGTCCGACCCTGACTTCCAGTCGCCCGCCTTTGTCTTGGGTGATTACGTCGCTCAGCGTCATTTCCGGCGAAAAGACTGGCGGAGCGATCGCGAGCGGCTCCGTGCGCTCGTCGGCAAGGGAGTTAAGGATCATGCAGATGCCACGAAGAAACGCGCTCTTTCCAGCATTGTTGTACCCGTAGAAGAGCGTAAGCGGACGGAGTTCCACGTCGTTCGGCCCAACCGAGGTCGTGAAGCACTTGAAGTTGTTCAAGGCTACCTTGTTCACAATATACATGGATGTTGACTCGCCGAGAGGTTCGAAGTTTCCGATGCATTCTATACGGAAAAAGGGTGGCTTGCAATCTGAGAACTCATGGGCCCATCGCGGGCCTAGGGCCGCTTCAGCTATCTCGCAACCTCAGGTGGGCGATTTATACGCCTTGGGGGGCACTGAAGAGGATTCTTCGTGCCACTCTGCTACGGGCCGGACAAGCCGTCCGATGCCGAGCGGCTTGTCAGGCTCCGCCTGCCGGGAGTACCGGTCACGCATCGAAAAAGCATGGGCCATGCCTCGCTTGCCGAAGAAATACGCAAACGGACGTCTTGTGTCTTGCCGGAAGCAGCCATTTTCGTGCCGAGCGGTGCCTGCGCACGAACACGTGCCCGGTGTGCTGAACACGGGACAACCTGTTCGCGCCGGTCAGCAATTTCTACGTCTCGGTCTTCGAGGAACGCGGAAGCCGACGATGGGAACTCGGGAGCGAGCCCGCAAGCCTTGTCTTCGCGCTGCTCGTGCCCGCAACTTTCACCTACCGGTACGTAGACCGCCAGCGCGGGGTGCAGGTGTGGAAGGCGCCGGTCGCCAGCCTGGGCGCGGCGGGACTACGAACGCGACTGCCGTTGTTGGAGGCAGTGCGTCTGAACCTCTACGACCCCGACCCGTCTTCTGGGAACCCGACGGCAACCGGCCGGCGGTTCTGGGGCAAAGGTCTCGTTTCTCCACGACCACGATGCGAGCAAGCGGTTGGAACAGCACGCTCGGCAAGCGGACTTGTTCGTGCTCGTAACTACTTCGGCGAAACACGCGGCCACCGATCGTGTCCGCGCGAATCGACCGACTGCAAAGCCAACTCTCATTCCGGCGGGTAAGGGTGCGGCCGGCATGCTCGCGGCTGTCCGTGGCCATTTCGAGCAGGGTGGTTAACGCTTTTCACTGGTTCGCCGGGAATTCGGGGGACGTATGACCCAAGCGAACCACCGGACCCGGAGGGCGCCTCGCCGGTGGGATTCCCAGAGGCAAGTCGCGCCGGTTTGACACCGTTCACGCGCGGGGCAGAATCGAATAACGATCGGCGCCATGCAGCAGCACCACGCGATCCGCCGCGCGGTCGACGATAACGGCAAAGAGATTCAAGATGTCGCGACCAAGCACGCTGATGTCCAGTATTTCGTGTTCCAAACACGCTGCATAGGTGCCGCGCAGCGTAACCCATTGACCGTCGTCGCGCACCAAGCGAATCTGTGTCGTAACATCAACCGATTCGGCAAGGCCGCCAACTCCGCCGATTCGGTCCTTAGGTTGAACGCCTTTCTGATTCAATGCCTCCAGCACGCTGGCGCTGATCACAGTCCTGTCCGCGCCGGTATCCAACAAGAATTTGATGTCCTGCCACAGGCCATTACCGTCCAGAATTGTCCCTCGCATGATCGGCCGGACAATCCCGTCGTCGCACAGCAACCACTCACCTCGGCAGAGCATAGATCCGTGCCACCTTTTCCTTGGGAATGTACTGCGTGAACCAGCCGCTATCCTCTGGATGCGCAGCAGTTGCCTGCGCGACCGCTTCGCGCGTGGTATCGCCTACGAAGAGTTCCTGCCCGGCGATACAAATGACTTTTCCCCGGTACTTGTCGCCAATCTCCAAGATGTGCGTTTGCAGCCACGCACTGTTCCGGTCAAACTGCTCTCGCTGTTTTCGTGCGGCAGCGACTTCCTCCGGAGTGTCCGAGCTCTCAAGCTCAATCACAATTCGATTTTCTTCCATCTTAACCTCCTCTGCGACCATTCTAGCCTCAAAACGTCGAGGGATCAATCGTGATCCGCCGCAATTTGTACGTCTCGGCGGTCGAGCGGGTGGCACCTGGAAAACGTGGCAGTGCGGCAGAAGGCAATTCCAGGAATCTCGGGGCGGACCCCAAGTTCTCCGGCGGTGCGAAGCATATTGGTCTCTCTCGGCAAGAGAGACCTACACCAGTGAAGACGGATTCTCAAGTATGGCCGCAGCGGAAAGCGGAAACGCCTCAACCGCTTGGGTTTGCGGCGCAAAATCCGCGCCGCGTGCAAATGGGCCGAAACGTTCTTGCGTATTATGTGGGTATAAAGCGCGCTGAAATTCAGCCAGGCCTGAATACTCGGCGCGTGCATTTGTTCTTTGAAAATTTAACCGGCTCCCGGCGCAGCGAACCGGGGGCCATTAGTAATGCGCGGCGCCGACTTTGGCCAAGTCGGCGTCCGCGCCGGCGGCTGCGCGGAAACAGTGGCATGTGGGTCTCGCGCCTCGCCCCACCTACGGCCCAGGCAGCGCTCGCGAACCGCCGCACCCGCCATGATGACAATTAATTATTTTTCTGACTCTGCACTCAAATATCTGAAAGAAAGCGCCATGTGTCCTACTCCTATATACTGTACGCATGAACACACTTGGCGCAGAATGGTACAAAGTGGTACAGAATGGCACAAAATGCCCAAAAAATGGTACAGAATGGCACAAAATTGGATACGGCCTTCGGCTGTGCCAAAACAACCATTAGAGTGTCAAGCGTTCGTATTCCCGCAGTTTCCGCTGTGCGATCAACACCTTTAGCGAAAGCAAAATATACACATGGACGTAGAAAATCGACACAAAAACGCCAAAAAGCACCTTTTTTCCATGTGGCTACACCACTGCATAACACAAAACGGTTGGTTGGTCTCGGCGGCCAAGCGGGAGAAATGCCGCTGGAAGCACTTTTTTCTGACTTGTTCCGTATTTGCCGCCGACGAAGAAGTCGGCGGTCGCACGCGCCCAAGTCAGCCCAACAACGAATGGAACGAGAACGGGATGAACCGCACGGCCTCAGTCAAGTCGATTTTGCGCATGCCAGTCCGACCCTACGACATTGAACATCGCGGAGATAAGGCAGGAGGCTGTCGAATCGCGCTACGATCGGTCGCGATCGTAACCGCCACGTCCGCCACTTCGCGCACCGCTGCTCTTGTAGCCGCCGCGACCGCCGGACGCGTGTCCGCCGCCGCCACCGCCACCGGACCGAAAACCGCGGTCTTCGGCCTCGTTGACCTTGATGGCGCGGCCATCCAATTCCGTGCCATTCATTTCGTTAATGGCGCTTGCCGCGTGTTCGTCGTTCGCAAAGGTTACGAACCCGAATCCCCGAGACCGGCCCGTTTCGCGGTCAGTTATTACTTTCGCCTCGGCCACCTCGCCAAACCGCGAGAATGCGCCGTGCAAACCCTCATCTGTCGTATTCCAACTCAATCCACCCACAAACAGTTTTTTCGACATCCCTTCAGGAACTCCTAATCTGGCGCTTTCGAGTCCTCAGCGCACGCTCTCTGACAAAACGGGGATCCGTGAGTTTGACCTCGCTTCCCGCCGGTGGCCCCGATAGCCACCGTCACTCTTCCGTAGCCTATCCCAAATCACCGCCCCTTGGCAATAGATATAAATAAAAAGAAAACAGGTTTTAGACGGTTTTGCTATTATGACATGCAGAAAACGCGACAAAAGCCCTTCTTCCAGGGGGGCGTGCCGTTTTGTGGAGTAAACTAGTAGAATTCACACCTGCCTTGGGCCTGCGATCGTGCGGGCGATACCCAAATGCATAGACTTTGCTTGCCAGCGATCGGTAGCCCCCGCCAACGGCACAGGGAGTGTGCCGGATACATTGAGGAACTTTTCTTTGCCGCCGTGCGTCTTACCCTTGTTCTGTCCGCCGTCAGTCGTCGCCAAGGACCGCTCTTGTTTTGCGTTGCCACTGGCGGCAAGTTAAGATAGGGGCTGGCAAGGGGCTTTTTAGGAAGTTCATTATGAATCGATCGCCTCGAGTTCTGTTTTTCGCCGCGCTGCTTCTGGCCGCCGGGCCGGCAGGCGCCGCCGTGGACGTCGTCACCCTCCCCACGCGCGAAGGGACACAACTGACGATCTACAACTCCGAAGACATCACCATGGTCCGCGAGCACCGCCTGCTGACGGTCAAGGAAGGTGTCAATCGCATCCAGTTCGCCTGGGCCAATACGCTCATCGATCCCACGTCGATCGAGTTCCGCATCCTCGACCAGCAGGACAAGGTTGATCTGGTCGATACCACGTTCCCCGCGGGCCGCAACGATGCCTTGCAGTGGAATATCAAGAGCCAGATGGCCGGCAAGATAGCCGTCGAAATCCGCTACTTCACCAGCGGCATCACTTGGGCGGCCGACTACGTGGGTATCGCCAACGAAGACGAAACGAAACTGGCCGTCACCGGCTACGTGCGGGTGTTCAACAACTCGGGCGAGCTTTACGACAACGCCCAGACGCGGATGGTGGTGGGCAACATCAACCTGGTGGAGAAGATCGCGGAGTTGGCTCGCCGTCCACCGCCGGGCCCGGCCGCGCCGCAAAGCAACCTGGCCCAACAGGCCTTCGCCAACAGCCTGGCCAAGGCCGAGGGCATGGCCGTCCCGGGGCCGATGGGCGGCATGGGTGGCATGGGCGGCGGCATGGGCTTCGCCCAGCCGCAAAAGCCCAAGGCCGTGGTCAAGGAGGGCCTTTCGGAGTACTTCCTCTTCACCATCGAAGGCCGCGAGGACATCAAGGACAAGGAACCCAAGCGCCTGGTGGCCATGAAGGTGGCCGAGGTCCCGCTGGAGTCGATCTACAAGCTCTCCGATCGGGCCGGCGAGACCCAGTTCACCAAGTACTACCGCTTCAAGAACGTCAAATTACTGGACGAGAACGGCAAGGAGAAGAAACTTTCGGCCATGGAGAACCTGGGCCTCTCGCCGCTGCCCAACGGCATGGTGCGGCTCTTCTCGGAATACAAGAACAAGGATCTGGCCTACGTGGGCGGCACGCAAACGAAGTACGTGCCTATCGGTGACCGCGTGGAAGTGAATGTCGGAGCGGATAAGGACATCACCATCCAGCGCCACTTGAAAGACCAGAAGATCGGCAATGTCGCCGTGCGGCAATACAAGCGGCGGGTGGACGACCAGTTCGTCCAGTATTATGATCTGGTGGACTACGACGAGACCTTCTACTTCGAGGAGGAAGTCGTTTCCGGCAAGCCGGTCCCGGTGAAGACCGAGGTCGAGCGGCATTTCGAGGCCGACGTGGTGCTCTGGGGCGAGGGCGATCAGCCCGCCGGCTGGAACGGCAACGCCCCCGGGGCCTATGTCGATCTGCACACGATCGCCGGCCGCGTGGAACGGGTCGATCAGCAGGACGTCAAGTACTTTCTCGATCTCAAGCCCGGGAAGAAGCAACTCGTGCAGTACAGCGTGACCTACAAACGTCGCAAGGTGGGTCCGGAGTTGAATACGGAGCGGAAGCGGGAACCGCTGTAAGCTTTTGACAGAAAAATGGTTGTGGAAACATGAAATAGGAAAAAACAGGGATACGAATCATGAGAACATTTGTTAGCGCATTTTTGGGCATTTTCGTTCTACTCGCGGTTGCCTTGCCGGCCCAGGCCCGCATCAAACTCACGACCCTGCCGGAACGGGAGAGCGTGCGGATCGACATCCAGAACGGCCGTTACACGCTGGTCGAGGAGGAGCGGACGGTGAACCTCCAGGCGGGGCGGAACCAGGTCGATTTCTCCTGGGCGAACATCAACATCGACAAGGATTCGATCGTCTTCCGCATCATCCGTGCCGACGGGGAAGTAAATGTGCTGAACACCAACTATCCGCCCAACGAGAACGCCTTGTACTGGACGGTCAGCGCCGAAAAGGCCGGGCCGGCCGTGGTGCGGATCTCCTACCTGATCGCCAACATGGCCGCCGAGCCGAGCTACCAGGGCGTGGTGGAGAACGACGAAAAGAAGCTGCTCTTGCAGGTCTACATGACGGTCACCAACACCTCGGGCGAGAGCTTCGGCGAGTGCGCCGTGCAGCCCGGCGTGGGCAAGACCACGGTCCGCTACTTCAACGACGGCGAGCGGAAACGGATGCTGGCCGCCAAGTTCGCCGAGGTGCCGGTCGCCAAGCGCTACGTGTTCGACGCCGCCGTGGACCAGGAGAAGACGCGGATGTACTATCGTCTGACCAACGACAAGGAGAACCAGATGGGCGGTTTCCCGCTGCCCTACGGCAAGGTCCGCCTGTTCATCAAGGAGCCCAAGGCCGACGGCGACGTGGCCCGCAGCCAGGCCTTCCTGGGCGAAGATTGGGCACAGTACACGCCGCTGTTCGCCCCCTTGGATCTCTATGTGGGTGTGGCCCAGGATGTCAAGGTCGAACGGTTCCAGATGGACCCTGAGGGCGGTGTGCGGAACGCCTTTGACGAGTTGACCGCCCCGCGCTACACGATCGACGGCAAGGAGGGAGTGACCAAGCCGCTGTTCCGCAACGTTCGCTCCCGCATGCGCTATCGCTTGCAGAACTTCAAGACGGAAAAGGGCGATCCCATCACCGTGCCTCTGACGATCAAGGAGCACGTGGACGGCCAGTGGATCGTGGAGAAGGTGGTGCTCAAGGAGATCCTGGGTGAGCGGAACGAGCAGAAGGAGAAGGAGATTCCCTACGCCGACTTGTTCACCGTGAAGCGGATCGACGTCAATAACGTCGAGTACGAGGTCAAGCTGCCGCCCACGACGATCGACAAGAAGTACGATCTATACGTAACGACGCTGAAGATGTTCGTGCGCTCGCCTGCGCCGCCGGCAGCGCCGTAGGACCGGCCGAGCAACACGCGAATCACGATCTTCGTCAAAATCCGAAATACTACGAATATCGCTAACCGTTTAGCGGAATGAAGAAGACGACCCCTGCCAGCTTGCCTGGCAGGTGAGAGAGTCTTGGTAGCGAAGAGACGGCCGCCAAAAAACCTCGTAGACCCCTGCCGGCTTGTCCGGCAGGTTAATGAGTCTTGCGAGCGATGTGGGCCGCGCCCATCGCTAAAAAGACTTCTTCACCTGCCGGACAAGCCGGCAGGGGTCGTAGATCGACTGGCCTAAGTTTTTCTCGCTAAAAAGACTCTTTCACCAGCCCGGCAAGCGGGCTGGGGTCTGATCCTCCCTAGGTTGGCGCACCTGCAAGTGCCTCCAAGACAGGGGCCAGCAGTTCACAAACGGGGCAGCACTTCGATCGTTCTCTCGGCCTGCGCGCCGCGCCCGTCCTTGTCCCAAACGACGAGCGTCACCCGGTATTTGCCGGGCCGGCTGAACGTGTGCTTGGGTCCGGCCGCCACTTCGGGAATGCCATCGCCTAGGTCCCAGAGTCGATCGACGATGCCGGCGGCCGGCTGCGAGCGACATTGGAACTGCACCGCTTCCCCGACGCGGATCGGCCCGCTCACGAGGAAATCGGCAAGGGGCGGAGAATTACGGAAGGGCTTGGCCGGCGGCAGGCGATTATCTTGGTTTCCTTCGACCTTGCAATCGCGAAAGACCAGCGCCGTATACTGCGAAGGCCCGCTCACGGCGGCCAGGCGGTTGCCGGTGATCGCCGAACGGAAAAAGTCCAAGGCATCCACGCCCTGGCCGCCGAGTTGCACACCATAGCCGCCATTGTTGCGAAAACTGCAATCCTCGAAGACCAATCCCCGGCAGGCGCCGTTGGTGCGAAAGCCGTGGCCACTGTCTTGGGGATAGGCGGCTTTCGCATGTCCTCGGACCGTGTTCTCGAACGTGCAATGGTAGAAGTATTGATGGGCGATTCCGCCGCTGTCGCCTTGCAATTGGGCGCCCCACTGAGCGCAGTCGCGGACGGTATTGTAGCCCCAGTAGACGTTGTTCTTGACCGGCACGTTCGAGACCGACAGGCCGATGTGCGCGCCGCGTTGGACGCAATTGTCCGTCACCACGACATCCTGGGCGATGATTTCGATCCCCAGGAATTTCAGCGTGCCGTCGTCGCTGCCGATCACGTTCCGCCGTACGGCCGATTGCGTCCCCCCGTCCACGCTCAGCCAGTGGTCGATGACGTTGTCCTCGATGAGCGAGCGGCGGCAGCCGCCCCAGATCTCGATTCCCAGCCCCTCGCCGTGGGAGCCGCTCACGCGGTTGTTGCGAATGATCAATTCGGGCGAATGGTCGCCGAAGATGCCGCCCCGGCCGGTGTTGTGGATGACGTTGCCGAGCACCTGATTCCGCACAGAGCCCCAGGCCATGCGAATTCCGCCGCCGTACTCGGCCTCCAGGCCGATGTCTTCGATGCGGCAATCGCTGATGCGGCTGTCGGTGACGCCGCCCTCCATGCTCGGATTGCGGCCCGAGAAGAGGATGGCGTGCGGGCCCCAGGTCTTGGCCTTGAGGTTGCGGATGGTCAGGTGATGGAGCCACAGCCGTCGCGAATCGCCGCCCGTGATCCCCTGCTGCACGAGCGGGTTGTTCCGCCCGTCGAGTGTCATGTGGGCGAGTTCCACGTCCAGGCAAGTGTTGAGGCCGATCAGCACGGCGGGGTTTGTGCCGCGATAAACCAGCCGGGTTTTTTCCTGCCCCGCGCCCAGGAGTTTTATCCCCGATTTGGGCCGCACCGGCTCCGTCAGCGAGAACGTGCCCTCGGGCAGGCGAACCGTATCGCCCGCTTGGGCTTGCGAAATCGCGGCGGCGATGCTGGGGGAGTCGAAGCCTTTAGGTTCAATGACCGTCGCGGGCTTGGCGGCGACGAGAGCGAGAATGATAGTGATGGGCAGCATAGTTCAGGTATCTTTTCCTTCGCGGCGGCGGCGAAGCTCATCGTAGATGTCGTTTTGCAGTCCTTGAAGCGTACCGTGAAGCTCCTCGAAAATGGGTTCGTCGATCAGGCCGTCGGCGCGGAGGGGGAATAGCGCGCCCAGGGCGAACGCCGCCCCGCGCAGAGCCCGCTTGAGTTGCACGACGCAAAGTCCAATGGCAAATTCGTCGTCGTCCTCGAAGCTCAGCGCTTGGGCCAGGCCGCCGGCGATGTCGAAGGCCCCGCCCATCAGGCTGCCGACACGCGAGTTCATCTTATCGGGAACCAGGTCGTGCAGCCGCATCAAGAGGTCCGAGGCGCGGCGTTGCAGTGGGTGGCGTTCCGGCGCCCGGAAATCATCGTCAGGCAATTCGCGGTCCTCGCCGAATTCCTCGTCCTCGTCCGTAGAGGCATCGTCAGAGAATTCCTCGGGCAGGCTGTCCCGCCAATCCTCGCCATCTTCATCGTCGGCTGACTCGTCTTGTGGCAGGCCGGCGGCCGTTTCCTCGTGGAGCGCCGCGTCGAAGGCATCCTCCGGCCGATCGCCTTCGGATAGATGCTTCTCCATGGCCCGCTGCACACGCTCTTGCATGCGGCGGTTCTCCTTGAAGGAAGCGTCCCAGCGGGCCTCCTCCTCGGGCGTGAGTCGTCCGTCAAAGTCCCGCGCCGCGTCATCGTCTTCCCAGTGGACGGGTGGATGCTCGGACGGACGTTTCACGGTCTTGTAAACCAATTCGGCGATCCGCACCAGGCGGGTGGCGAGGATCTCGGGGTCTTCGGCCGCCTCCGCGGTCAGGCCATGTTGGGCGAGGCCCTCGCTGAATCGCTGGATGGCCGTCTGCAGGAATTCCCTTTTCCTGGCCAAATTGTTGACATCGCGAGTTTCCCAGTAGCCGCCTTCGTCGCTGATTTCCAAGGCGGGGAAGAACTCGGCCTTTAGGGCGGCGAACATTTCCACCAGGGCCACGTGGCCTTCGAGCGTGCCGTACTGCGTCTTCACGAAGCACCAGGGCATTTCCGTCAGCTTGCCGTTCTCGGCGTCTTCGATGTCGACCAGGCCGATCAGCCAACCTTCCGGCGAGACCAGCAGGCTCGTAGTTTCCTGTCCCGGGCAAAGATCGAGGATCACGCCGCGGACCACGCGCGACGGATCGTTGTCGGCGGAAGTTCGCCAGAGGTGCGCCTGGCCGCCCAGTTCCAAGGCCAAATCGAGGACGCGGTCTTCGAAATCGTCGATGCGGTCCAAGTTTGCCAGAACGCCACGGTAGGAAACGGTGATGCCCATGGAGGAAAGTCTCCGTACAATGAAATAGGTAAGGGAACGTATTATAGCCTTCAACGCCACCTTTTTCAAATGTCCCGCGGCGGCAGTATTACCCCCGGCACGAAAGTAGGTCAGGCCGACCTACCTGAGGATCTTCCATGCCGGGGTAATACAATCGGTCTTGCGGGCCTACGCAGCAAAGCCGGCAAAATCAGATTTGTGACGAGGTGCGGGAACACGGTATCTGGCATCCCATAGTATACTTGGTTATTGTTTTCCGCCTACGGCGGACTAGACTTAGAATCCATATCGACTAGGTATTTGCACTTATGAGCAGCGATCCGCGGCAGACGGTCAACGGCAAGCCGAGCTTGATCGAAAAGATCAAATCGCAGAGTGAGTATCTGCGCGGACAGATCGCCGAAGAATTGGCGCAGCCGACGGACCACTTCAGCACGGATACGACCCAACTGCTGAAGCATCACGGCATCTACCAACAGGACGATCGCGACCGCCGCCTGCTGCTGGGCGACCTGGGCGATCCGGCTGCCAAGAAGCGGAGAAACTACCAGTTCATGGTCCGCGTGGGATTGCCCGGCGGCCGCTTAACGAGCCAGCAACTCCTGGCCCAGATCGAGCTTGCCGAGCGCTATGGCAACGGCAACTTGCGGATTACGAGCCGGCAAGATCTACAGATGCACGGTGTGGCCAAGCGCGATCTTCGCGCGGTGCTCAAGCGGATTCACGAAGTCGGCCTGACCACAATGGGCGCCTGCGGCGACGTGTCTCGCAACGTCGTCTGCTGCCCCGCCCCCTACCGCCGAGATCCCGTGCATGGGCAGATTCAATGGATGGCCGGGCAAATTGCCGGGGTCCTTTTTCCGCAAACGCCGGCCTATGGCGAGATCTGGCTGGACGAAGCGCCGGACGTTTCTCCCCTGCCCGAAACGCTCGAACCGCTGTACGGCAAAACCTATCTGCCGCGCAAGTTCAAGGTGGGCATCGGCCTGCCCGGCGACAACTGCGCGGACGTCTATTGCCAGGATGTCGGCCTCTTGGCGGTGAGCCGCAACTACGACGTGATCGGTTATAACGTGCTGGTCGGCGGCGGCATGGGCATGACGCCTGCCCTGCCCCGTACGTTCGCCGCCCTGGCCCAGCGAATGGCCTATGCGCGGGCCGACCAGGTCGTTGCGCTGGTCCAGGCGATCGTCGGCGTTTTTCGCGACTTCGGCAATCGCAGCGACCGCAAGCGGGCGAGGCTGAAGTACCTGATTGCCGACTGGGGACTGGAACGTTTCAAGAGGCAAGTCGAGCAGTACTTGGGCTACGAACTGCCGCCGCCGGAGGCCGACGACGTGTGGGACATCGACGACCACCTCGGTTGGCGCGAGCAGGGCGACGGTCGCTGGTTCTACGGCTTGCACGTGCCCAGCGGACGGATCCAGGACACGGGCGAAGCGCGGCTGAAATCGGCCTTGCGCGACATCTGCGAAGGCCATGCCCCGGCCGTCTACCTGACCCCCGGCCAGAGCCTGCTGCTGGGCGACATCTATTGGGATGACCGACTGCACGTCGAAGACCATCTCCGCCGTTTCGGCCTCCGCCTGGTGGGCGAACTGGGTCAACTCCGTCGCTGGGCCGGGGCTTGCGTATCGCTGCCCACTTGTCCGCTGGCCCTGACGGAAAGCGAACGGGCCTTGCCTGACATCCTGCGGGAATTGGAAGTCGAGGTTGCGCGGCTGGGCCTGGAACAGGAAGCTTTCGCCTTGCGGATGACGGGGTGTACGAACGGCTGTTCGCGGCCCTTTAACGTGGACATCGGCATTGTCGGCCGTTCCGCCGGCCGGTACGCCATCTATCTGGGCGGCCGTCGCATTGGCGACCGGCTGGGCTTTCTATTTCGCGACGGCGTGCCCTTGGAACAGCTTGTGGGTACGCTGACGGCCGTGCTGAGTTATTTCAAGCAGCAGCGCCGGGCGGGCGAAACGCTGGGCGATTTCTGTTTCCGCGTGGGGCTTGAGGAACTCGCCGCCGCCCTGCCGGCGTGACGCGGAAATAATCTAGGTAAAGTCTTCCGGCAAAATTTGCCGATAATTCCGATGACGCCGGGCGTCGCCCTGAGAAACCGTGTCAGCAAGAGGGAGAAATCGTCATGTACCAGTCGCATTGGGGTTTGCGGGAATCGCCTTTTCATGAAGGGCAAAATCCGCAATGTTTCTACCAAAGTCCCACCCATGAGGAGGCCTTGGCGAGGCTGCACTTCCTGGTCGAACAGCACCGCCGCTTGGGCCTGCTCTTGGGACCGGAAGGCAGCGGCAAGTCGCTCTTGCTGGAAATTCTCGCCAATCAGCTCCGTCGCCACGGACCGGCGGTTGCGCGGGTCAACCTCACGGGCATCAGCGGCGATGAATTGCTCTGGTCGCTGGCTGCCCAATTCGGTCGCAACCTCGACCGCTGCGATTCGACACCCGCACTTTGGCGCGCCGTGAGCGACCGCCTGGCGGCCTTTGCCTATCAACAGGTCGATGCCGTGATCCTCTTCGACGATGCCGATCGGGCGGGGAACAGCGTTGTCCCGCACCTGATCCGTCTGGCTAAGCTGGAGCCCGCGCCCCAGTTGCGGTTGACGCTCATCCTGGCCGGCGAGCGTGCGACGATGGGCCGCTTGGGCGAAACGCTGCTGGGCCTGTCGGAGTTGCGGATCGATCTGCAGGCCTGGCAGCCCGATGACATCCACGATTACCTCGAACGTTCGCTGCGCGAGGCCGGCGCGGCGGACGGCGTGTTCCAGGAACCGGCCATCGCGCGGCTATGCGAGCTGTCGCACGGCATTCCGCGGCAGGTCCGCTTGCTCGCCGATCTGTCCCTGGTCGCCGGGGCAGGACGCCACCTGCAGACCATCGATGCCAACGTCGTCGAATCGGTCTATCACGAGTTGGCTACGGTGGAACTGTAGCGAGGTGAGCAAGTTGCAGGCCGGAACAAGCTTGCGCAGTTCCGGCGAGGTCTCGCACCAATGCCGGAACTGCGCAAGCTCGTTCCGGCCTACGGAAGTCGCTGTAGCGGGTCGTCTACAGGTTCCGCTTGCGGTAGAACTGCGTCTTCAACGCGTCGCGGCCGGGATACTTGACCGCAAAGGTCTCCACCATGTCGGCCATGTGCATGAGGATCCACGGCTGGCGGAAGTCCTCGCTGTTCTTGGTGAACACCAGGTCGTCGGCCAAAAAGACCGCTGCGTGGACGACCGTTTCGTTCGCCGTCGTCAAGAACACGATGTCGCCTAACTGGGACGGCTGCTGGATCTTGTAGTAGTCCCGCTCGATCGCCGCATGGAGATAGTCCATGTCGTTGAAGCGGTTGTCGGGCTGATCGTTGAAGAAATTGAAGCTCGACCAGAAACAATCCTGCTTCACGGACTTGGCGTCAGCGGGGGCGAAGGGATAACGGTAGACGCGGTCTCTGGCGAAATCGGGCAGGAGGTAAACTACGTTGACCTTGTACCCCTTCTCCACCCGATGCAGCGCGCTGAGGAACGGCAGGAGGTCTTTTCGCCGCCCGCCGATTCCCCAGTATTGCGACAGTTTCACCACGTCGGTTTCGGGATCGAGCTTTACGTGGGCCAGGACGGCCCGCTTGCGCAAAACGGCCTTGAGGAAACGCTTCCGCTCGGCGTCGCTGGGCAAACTCCGCAGGGCCGGTCCGAAGTCGGCGAACAAGAGCCTATTCTCGCCCTGCGGGTACAGCAACCGCTTCAAGAGGGCAATCGAATCCGCCGCCAGGCCGCAGTCTTCCAAGCGCCAATCGATCTTGTCGGACCGAAACCAGATGGGGTCGATCTGCTGCGCGTTCTGGGGAAAAGCAAGCAGAACCGCGTAGAGTTTCGCGCGGACCTCGGGCGCGAGGCTCACAATCAGCCGATCGCCCGGTTCGACGGTCGTCATGCCGTTTTCGCTGCTCCACTTGGCGCTGCTATCCAACTTCTTGACTTCATCTTCCGAAACGCCCGCCGCGCGCAAGGCCGCCAGAACTTTGTCCTTCGTGTGGTCGGGAAAGAACCAACGAATTGGCGGCTGGCCGGTGGGGGGCGGGGGGATGAACTCGTCGGGCACGTCGATGGCGAAAAGCATCGACTCGATCCGGCCCCAAGGCCCTGCTTTGCCCGCCGTCCACTTTTGCGGCGGCGGGTCGGTCGACGTCGCCACGAGCGCTGAATCGTCGGTATCAACCGCCGGCGCTGCTGCGCGCTTGGATGCCGTATTCCGCGCGGCCAATACGAAGACGACCACAATCCAAGGCAAGACGATCGCCGTCGCCAACAACAGAATGACCCAGCGCGAAAAAACCAAGTGAATCGCCGGCCGCGGGGCTGTGCCCAAAACGGCAGGCACATCTTTCTCTGGGAGCGCCAACAAGACTCTGTTCCAATTCCAAGCAGCCAAACTTGCCCCGTTACAAGTGTTAGTATACTCTCCGGGCACGGCTTCTGGCACGGCACATTGCGGCCGCGCTGAAATAATCAGCGTCCAGCTTGCCCTAGCGCAAATCTAACGCAAAGGCCCAGGTTTCGCCCCAATACTTGCGCCGGCCACGAGCAAGAAACGCAAAACCCCATTCGGCTGAACGGGGTCCTGCATGACTTCTGCAAGAATGACGCGGCCATTTTGCCGCGCGGCGGAACGGGGGACTTATACGAGTCCCTTCCGCACGGCCCATACGGCGGCTTGCGTGCGGTCGCTGACGGCGATCTTGCGGAGAATGTTCTGCACGTGCTCCTTCACCGTTTCCACGCTGATCTCCAGCGAGCGGCCGATCTCGCGGTTGCTCAGGCCCAAGGCCACGTGCCGCAAGACCTGGGTCTCGCGCTGCGTCAAGGGCACGTCGTCGTCATCGACGACCTGACGGACCTTCATCGTCGCCGCGATCTTCTTCAATTCGCCCGTGCGACTGGGCGCCTCGCCACGCGCCGCGGCCACTATCGTGGCGACAATGTCGTCGCGCGACGAGCCTTTGAGAACGTAGTCCGACGCTCCCAGGGCAACGGCCCGAGCAATGTAAGTGGGATTGTCGTAGGTCGACAACATCACGACCTTCGATTCCGGCACCTGCGCCTGTAGCTTCTCCAGGGTCGCCAGGCCATCGCCATCCGGCATGCGGATGTCCAGAAGGACCACGTCAGGCTTGAGTTTCTTGGCCTGCTTCAGGGTCTCTTTGCCGCTGTCGGCCTCGCCGACGATCTCAATTTCCGTGCCTGCGAACAGGCTTGCCAGACCAGTGCGAATGACCTGATGGTCATCGCAAACAAGGACTTTGACGCTCATAGAATGTCTCCAATAGGGGATGACTCCGCCGCAATCGCGGATGACGAACAACTTGTTTCAATAACGCGCCTGCGAGAGTTCATCTCGCATTGATCTTGCAGTCGTTCAAACAAGTTCTGACTTTATCAATCATAGTCCACTTTAGAGCGTGGCGTAATCCCCCAAAGAAACAAAATTTACCCCCCGTCCTAGCGGGTTTTTTGAAAAAATACCCGCCTAGTCGAGGGGCAACTACTCTTTTGGGGAAACTTGTTGACTTTCGTCACCCATAACGTAGATATTTGGCGACAGACTGCGCGAAAAGCACGAAGTTCGACTCGCCCCAAGAGTAACATCATGAAGAAGCAAGCCACACTCCTGTTGGTAGACGATGATCGCCACCTGTTGGCCTCGATGGCCGATTGGTTGCGCGAGCAAGGCTACAAGACCGATGCGGTCGCCAGCCTGGGCGAAGGGACCGAGGCGGTCAATCGCAAGCCCTACGATCTGGCCCTGGTCGATATCCGCCTGGCCGATTGCGACGGCTTCGAGTTGCTGGGCCATATCCGCAAGACGCGGCCGGAAACCTCCGTCATCATGCTCACCGGCTACGGCTCCGTCGAAGCGGCCGTCGAGGCCATTCGCCAGGGGGCCTTCGATTTCCTCACCAAGCCCCTGATCGACGAAGAGTTGGAACTCGCCATCCAGCGGGCCTTGAACCAGCGCGAGGTGCTTGAAGAGAACAAGGTTCTGAAGGCCCAGCTCGATCTCCGTTTCGGCATGGAGAACGTCGTGGGCCACGACCATCGCATGCTGAAGATCTACGACATGATCGACAGCGTGGCCGATACCCGGGCCACCGTGCTCATTACCGGCGAGAGTGGCACCGGCAAGTCGATGATCGCCCGGGCGATCCACCGCCGCAGCAGCCGCCGCGACAAGGCCTTTGTCGAGGTGGCTTGCGGGGCGCTGCCGGAGACGCTCTTGGAGAGCGAGTTGTTCGGCCACGTTGCCGGCGCGTTCACCGGGGCCATCGGCGACAAGCTCGGCAAGTTCAAGCAGGCCGACTCGGGCACGATCTTCCTCGACGAAATCTCCACGGCCAGTCCCGCCATGCAGGTCAAGTTGCTGCGTGTCTTGCAGGACCTGGAGTTCGAGCAGGTGGGTGGTACGAAGACCTTCAAGATCGATACGCGCGTGATCCTGGCCACCAACGAGGACCTCGCCTGCGCGGTAGCCGAGGGCCGTTTCCGCCAGGACCTCTACTATCGCGTCAACGTGATCAACATCGAACTGCCCGCGCTGCGGGACCGCATTTCCGACATCCCCTTGCTGGCCGCACATTTTCTGCAGCAGATCTGCAACGAATCCGGCAAGCAGGTCCGCGGCTTCAGCGAGGAGACCATGGCCGCCTTGCAGCGCTTCCGCTGGCCCGGCAACGTCCGCGAGTTGCAGAACGTGATCGAGCGGGCCGTGTTGCTGGGCAAGAGCCCCGTGATCGGTCTGGAGGACTTGCCTTCGCACTTCCTGGCCGACAGTCCCGTGGCGGTGGAAACCTCCGCCGCGCGCAAGCTCAAGGAGGCCATGGCGGCCCCCGAGCGGCAGATCATCTTGAACGTGCTGGAATCCAACCAGTGGAATCGCCAGGCCACCGCCGAGGCCCTGGGCATCAACCGCACCACGCTCTACAAGAAGATGAAGCGGCTGGGGTTGGAAGATATGCACGTGGCGGCCAGGTAGTTCAACCATCCTGATGAATTGCCAAGCAGTCCTCTTCGATCTTGACGGAACCTTGCTCGATACGCTGAGGGACCTTGCCGATGCGACGAACCGCGCCCTGCGCAGTCTGAGTTTCCCCGAACACCCGCAAGAGAGTTTCAGGTACTTCATAGGCGACGGTGTCGAGACCCTGATCCAACGCGTATTGCCCAAAGACCGTTGTGATGCTGCAACGCTGGCCGAGTGCGCCCGGCTGATGCGGAAAGAGTACGGCCAATGCTGGGCGGCAACGACGCGGGCCTATGAGGGAATCCCCGAGCTGTTGGACGAGCTGACGGCACGCGGCATCCGCCTGGCAGTTCTTTCGAACAAGCCTGACGAGTTCACCAGGCTGTGCGTGGCCCAGCTATTGGCCAATTGGCGGTTCGCGACGGTGCTGGGGGCCGGACCCTCGTTGCCCAAGAAGCCCGACCCGGCCGGCGCGCGGGAAGTTGCTCGCCGCCTAGCGGTGGCGCCGGGCGAATTCCTCTACCTCGGGGATACCAACACCGACATGCAGACGGCCGTCGCCGCGGGCATGTTTGCCGTGGGTGTGTTATGGGGTTTCCGTTCCGCCGACGAGCTGACCGCCAACGGCGCCAAGGTGCTCTTGAAGAAGCCGCTGGATCTCCTGCGAGTCTTGGGACAGTGATCCGAAACGCCGCGCAGGGCGTTCACTACAGATACTTGCCCGTCGCCACCTGGTAATAAAGTTGGTGATGTATTTGCCGCGAAGGGGTGGCAACAAATCAGCCCAGGGCAACGCCTTGGTGTCAGGAAACCGTCGCAGAATCAACCAGCCCTGAAAGGGCGTAACAAATGGATAGGCGGCGCACCGAGCCACCGATTGTCTCGCCCTTTCAGGGCTAATCGATGATGCGGCACCCGGTCCCAGGGCGTTGCCCTGGGCTGGTATGTTATGGCCCCTTCGGGGCGGGCGATGGAAAAACTTGTCGGAAGAATCCCATGCGGGAGGCCCAGCCGTTTCAACATATCGAGCCTGTTCCGAAAGCTGTTGGAGTCCCGGCTTTAGCCGGCTAAAGCCGGGAATCCAACACCCGTCGTCCCCAGCCTTTCGGAACAGACTCTCGGCCAATCACCGCCGCGCATCGACCGCATGGGCCTTTTTTGTCCCGAGCCACATCCCGTTCTGTGCCACCCCCCCCGTAGAAAGTATCGCTCTCTTGCTTTATTTGAAAAACTCTGGCACAATAACGGCTGCACCCTGACCGCTAGGGATCGTTCGGCCTTGAGAGATCTCGGTTGCACGCTTTGGAGGAGACGTCCGATGAGAAAGTTGCTTGCCATTCTGGTTGGTTCTCGCGGTTGTGGAAAGTCGAACGTCCGTCATGATGTCGCACAGGTCGGAATTTTGGTCTTGCTCTATCTGGTAGCAGGTCGAGCCGACGCCCAAACTCTTACGACGCGCGGCTCGTTCAACGGCAGCAATGGCCAATTTCCCCAAGCCGCTTCGACGTTGAGCGGCATTGCCCTGAACGGCGGCGGCGGACAGACCGCTCCCTTTGTCCTGCAGATGAGCTACGACTCCGACGTATCGCCCGGCACGTCGGCTGCCGACGATCCGCTCTACCTGGCGTGGCTCGATCCGGCCACCGGCCTGTGGGTGAATGCCGTGGACGGCAATGTCGGAACCAACTCGGGCAATTTCGAAGTGGCGGCTTATCCCAATGGCGATACAACGCTGGGCGATTGGGGCGTGAACACGGCGAACCAGACGGTTTGGGCCGTGGTGAACCACGATGGCGATTTCGCCGTCGTGCCGGAGCCTTCCACGCTCGCGCTGCTCGCCATCGGCGCACTTGGGCTTGTCGGGTATGGATCTTGGAGGCAAAGAGCAGGTCGGAATGCAGCAGCGCCCGCCGCATTCAGTGAGGATGCCCCGGGCACCTTATCCTTCCCTTCTCGCCGCACAGAAGCAACACGCCGCGCGGCATGACGATTGTCGTGGAAATCTGACGCCTGACTTGAAGCCACGCCGTGGCTACGGCGACAGGCGGTTGCGAATGTCCTCCTGCAAGCTGCGCGTAAGCGACTGAAGCTGCTCGAAGGTCATGGCGCGCAGTTGCTGCTCGTCGCTGACGGGAACGCGAAGGATGCCTTGCAGCGACTGGATCCTCTCGATTCGGTCATTGATTTCGCCTTCGCGCTGACCTTCGATCTTGCCTTTGGCCTCGCCTTTGGCCTCGCCCTCGCGAAAGGCGGCGTTGAGTTGCCATTGCCGATCGCGAATCGCTTTCTCTCGTGCGTCGTACATCGCTTTGTCCTCCGTTATTTCTGCAATTCGGGCGAGCGTCTCCGTGGCTTGCCGGATGGCCGGTTGCGGCAACAACTCCAGCAGGGCCGCCGGTTCGTACTCGTGTGCGTGCAAAAGCCAGAACCTATTCTTTCGGCACAGGCTTGCCCTGAACCAAGGCCCGGCTCCAGGCGTTGGATCGGGTACGGTAAAGGGCATGCGAACCGTTCTTCTCGCCATGTTCGCCTTGGGGCAGCACGACGATTTCCTTGGGACCCGGAATCTGATTGTAAGCGGCAAACACGCCGGGCGAAGGGCATACCGTGTCGATCAGGCCAACGCCGATGAGCACTGGGCACTTCACCCGCGAGGCGAAGTTGACGACATCGTAGTAGCCCGCAGCGCGGCGGACCTTGGCCTCGTCCTTGCCCTGGGTCTTCCAGTACCACATTGGCCAGCCCGGCAGGCGGCCGGCCAGGGGACCGTTCAGATCGCAGCCGGCGGGCACCTCGGCCAGTGCCGCCGAGATTTTCGGGTGCAGCCCGGCCGTGACGAGCGACTGCAAGCCACCTTGGCTGCCGCCGGCTACGACCAGCGTGTGGCCGTCCCAGTCGGGGCGTTCGGTCAGGTACTGTGCGGCGCGGAAACACGACAGGTACATCCGCAGGAAGTAGCTGGTCTCGCGATCGTCGTTGCCGATGGCCGGATAGTCCTTGAGCGGTCCCGCGGCCTGGTCAGTGTAGAACTGGGGAGGCTCGTCGATGGGCAGATCGTGGGCGTTGATGTTCAGCGCCAGCCAGCCCTCGGCGGCCCGATCGCTGACCCAGCCCTTTGGCAGCGGATAGACACCGGCCCATTGGACAATGAGCATCGCTGGGAACTTGTCGCCCTGCTTGGGGCGAGCGAGTTGGCCGCGGATGTGGGAACCGCGGATGTTGTCCATTGTGATCTTGAAGTAATCCACGTTGGGCTTGCCGCTGGCGGCGGATTCCAGTTTCGTATTCACCGCCACGGCCGCAAGTTCCTTGAGTTTGGCCTCCCAAAACGTGTCGAAGTCCTGCGGGCGCGGCAAGGCCGGCTGGATCTTCTGCGGCGAGACCAGGGCGCCTCCCAATGCCGTGAGCTTCTTGTCCTTGCCGGGCTTGACGCTGGCTTCCACCAAGAGCCAGCCCGGCTCCTCAGCCTTGGCTTCGATCTGTCCCTGGCCGGCGGAGAGCGGGACCTTGCCCTTGGCCAATTCCGTCAAGCCGCCTTTCTTGAGGACGAAGCCGGCCTCGGAGGCGTCGGCGCCCTTGAGCTGGACTTTCCAGTGAATGATTTGGCCCGGTTCATAGACGCCTTGGGCGCTGTCGGGGATGACAAGGAGCTCCTGACCAATAGAAACGGCTGGGAGCGCGAGGCAGATGGCAACGGCGAATAACGAGCGGGAGATGCGCAGGGTCATGGGGGTATTCTCTCTTGTTCAAATAAGTAAGCTAAACGTGTGGTTGACTTCCGACACGCTAGGGGAGATTATAGAGTCCGTAGCTCATGTCCGCTAGGGCCGACTGCGGGTCGTCACGGCCGACGCCGGTCGTGGCAATTGATGTAGAGTCACCGTAAATGCTACAACGGGGCCTGTCCCTGATGGCACGAGATTAAGGCGTAAGGTAACTGTTCAACAGAATGGAGGACCAGACCCCAGCCCGCTTGCCGGGCTGGTGAACGAGTCTTTTTAGCGAGTACAACCTACGCCAATCGATCCGCGACCCCTGGCAGGTAAAGAAGTTCTTTTGGCAATGCCCGCGGCCCGCATCGCTTGCAAGACTCATTCACCTGCCGGACAAGCCGGCAGGGGTCTACGAAGTATTTTGTGGTCGTCGCCTCTTCGCTCACAAGACTCTCTCACCTGCCAGGCAAGCTGGCAGGGGTCGTCTTCCAAATTCCGCTAAACAGTTGCCTTGCGTCGTAATCTCGTGCTATTCTAAGTATCGCTTTGCACAATGACACTCGTCATGCTTACCGCGATACCAAGACCATCACGCTGCGTCCCTGAACGCGAAGTCGCTCGGCGAGCACCGGCCGCTCCTGACCCGGCTCGGCAATGTCGCAGGGGGCCTGCTGGGCGGTGTCCACGGCCAGATGCCAGCGCCGGCCTTTTACGACCGGGATCTCGAAATCCAGGCTGCCGCCATCCATGTTGAGCATGACGTGGATATCGGCCTGCGCGCCGGCGCCGGCCAAGGTGAATGCCAGGGCGCGGGCGTTGGGGTCGTCCCAGCCCGGGTGCAAGAGCTGGCAGCCGTGCCAACTCACGTCCGGCAAGCCGCGCTCGTTTACCTGGCCGTCGAAGAAGCGCGAACGGCAAAGCGCCGGATGGCGCTTGCGGAAGTCGATCATCAGCTTCCAGAAACGAAACAGGTCGCCGTGCTTCTTCAGCAAGTTCCAGTCGAACCAACTGATCTCGTTGTCCTGGCAGTAGGCATTGTTGTTGCCCCTCTGGGTCTGCCGCAGTTCATCGCCGGCCAGGATCATGGGCACGCCCCGGGCCAGCAGCAAAATGGCCGCATAGTTGCGAAGCTGGCGGCTGCGCTGGGACTCGACGTTTGGGTCGTCGCTGGCCCCTTCCACGCCGCAGTTCCAGCTCAAGTTGTCGTTGATGCCGTCGCGGTTCCCCTCGCCGTTGGCCTCGTTGTGCTTGAAGTTGTACGAGACCAGGTCGTTGAGCGTGAAACCGTCGTGGCAGGTCACGAAGTTCACGCTGTTGATGGGTAGGTGGCCGCTGGTCTGGTAGATATCGGAGCTGCCGCCGATGCGCGAGGCGATCGCCCCCACCAGGCCCGCATCGCCGCGGACGAAACGGCGGACGTCGTCGCGGAAGCGGCCGTTCCACTCGGCCCAGCGGTAGCCGGGAAAGTAGCCGATCTGGTACAGGCCCGCCGCGTCCCAGGCCTCGGCAATCACCTTGGCGTCCAGCAGCGACTCGGAAAGCTCGATGCTCCAGACCACGGGCGGATGAACCATCGGCACTCCGTCTTCGCCCCGCGAGAGGATCGAGCCCTCGTCGAAGCGGAAGCCGTCCACGTGCATCTGCTTGACCCAGAACTCCAGGCATTCCACAATGAACTTCTGCACGACGGGGTGGTTGCAGTTCACCGTGTTGCCGCAGCCCGAGTAGTCCATGTAGTACTGCCGGTCGGAGGGCACAAGGTGGTAGGCCAGCTCGTTGCAGAGGCCTTTGAAGTTGATCGTGGGACCGAGGTGGTTGCCTTCGCTAGTGTGGTTGAAGACGGTGTCGAGGATCACCGCGATCCCGGCCCCGTGCAGTGCCCTGACCATGTCGCGGAACTCGCGAATGTGCGCCCCCTGCTCGGGCGAGACGCAGTAACTGGATTCCGGGGCGAAGAAACTGACCGTGCTGTAGCCCCAGTAGTTCAGCAGCGGGCCGCTGCCGTCGGGCTTCATCCGCAGTACTTCCTTGTTGTCGAACTCCATCACGGGGAGAAGCTCCACGGCCGTGATTCCCAGTTCCTTGAGGTACGGGATCTTCTCGACGACGGCGGAGAACGTGCCCGGGTGCGAGACTCCCGCTGCGGGGTGCCGGGTGAAGCCGCCGACGTGCATCTCGTAGATGACCAGTTCATTCATGGGCTGGTCCAGCGGGCGGTCGCCCTGCCAGTCGTAATCGGCGACGTCGATCACCACGCTGCGCAGCGACGTGGCCAGGTTGTCGCCGGGTCCGCAGGCCTCGGCGCGGTCCCAGAGCGCGTTGGTGTTGCCCAGGGCGTAGGGGTCGATGAGAACCTTGTTGCGGTTGTAGCGAAACCCTTGGCCGTGCAGGTCGGCGGGGCCATCGACGCGGTACGCGTAATGCGCGCCGGGGCGAAGACCTTGGACGTACACGTGCCAGAAGAAAAACGTCTTGTTGGCGGCGGGGTCCAAGGTCACGACCTGGACCGGCTCCCGGTCGTCGTGCGCGTCGAACAACAGCAGTTCGACCGCGGTGGCGTTTCGCGAAAAGACGGAGAAGTTCACGCCGTCCTTGTCGGGCGCCGCGCCCAGCGGGTGCGCGTGGCCGGGAGCGGTATCGTAGGGGAGTGGGTGCATGAGAGCATCTCTCTTTTTGTCGGGCGTGCCGTTGCCGCGGAGTGGTTGCCGTCAAACAGCACAATAGTCGCTACGAGCGCAAATTGCAAGTTATCGGTTTGCGAAGACGCAAGAAGCAGTACCGGGAGGACAATAGCCCGTGGACGGACAATGATACCAGGATTTGGTCTCGCATTGTTTCTGGTGTGGCAAGCGGGATCTCTTTAGCCGCGAAGCGGCGGCATGAAATAGCCCGGGGCGTGAGGAGCCCCGGGACTGGAGAGGCAAATGGACTCCCAGCCGCGAAGCGGCGACACCGACTACGTACCAGAGTGTCGCCGCTTCGCGGCTGGCAAATCGACAGACCGCGTGGTGCCCGGCATGGTGTCGGGGCCGCGTTGAAAACGCATGCTACTCAAGTCCGGAAGCCGTTTTTCGCCGAATCCTTAGTCCCACCACCAGCGGCCCTTGGCCAGCTCGATCTTGACCTTGGCGCGGGCGTCGGAGACCTTGGAATCCTTGTCGTTGAGGATCTTCTCCGGGGTCAGGGCAATCAGCGGATTGATCTCCACGCCGCCGCCAATGGGCGTTAGCAAGCGGGTGCCTTTCCAGATCGCGTTCACGGCTGAGGCCACTTGCTTGGGCGCGTTGCAGGTTTCCGTAGCGATCACCTTCTCATCGCCCAGCACGTCCATCTTCCAGTTGGCCTTGCCATAGAAATCGTGCTGCTGGATGTAGGCGGCCGCCACCGAAAGGTCGATCAGGTTCCGCAACTCGGCATAGACGGCCGAGCGCTCGGCCAAGTCGGAATAGACCTTGGTAAAGGCCTGCACGAAAGCGTGGCTGGCGGCGTTAGCCTGGGCGCCGCCGCTGCGCTGACCGCTGGAGGAGACCATCTCGTCCTCGCCCACGACCTTCACGCCGTCGCCCACAAGCTCCATCGCGTTGCTGTCGGTGCTGGTCCGCACGCACTCGTAATCGGGCGTGAAGAACCAGCGGGCCAGGGCGTTGCGGCTGATACTTTGCGCAGCGTTCGGCCGATCGACCCAACTGACAAGTTTCACCGGCGGCTTCTCCAGCCCAATGCCGATCAACTTCATGCGGTAATCGGCCTCCACCATCACGACGGCGAAGTGCGTCTTGGCCGACACGCCGTTGACCGATACGCGCTGCAAGCCCAGATTGCTCTGCAAGCCCTCGACAATGAACTGCGTCCGCCGCGCGTCGCGCGGATCGGCGCTGGAGCCGATGTTGCGGAGAAACGCCTGCATGGCCGCTAGGCCCGCCTTGGTGGGATCGATCGAACAGCCAATGAGTCGCGTGGGCGAGCCGCTGGGCGGAAAGGCACGCAAGGCGACACACAAATCGTCGAGCCGAATCACGGGCCGACCCTTGGTGATGCCCACG
Source organism: uncultured Planctomycetaceae bacterium (assembly GCA_964615095.1). Classification (GTDB taxonomy): domain Bacteria; phylum Planctomycetota; class Planctomycetia; order Pirellulales; family Thermoguttaceae; genus JANXQG01. Next base: position 27,395 of record CAZTPX010000120.1, read on the forward strand.
GTACGGCCGGCCGGATCGGTGGTCCAGCCGTCGGCAGGTCCGGCAATCACGATATCGCCGCTGTCGGGATAGAAGAAGACATAATGGATGCGGAGCAGACCGGCCAGGTAACGCATCTCGTCGGTGATCACACCGTTCTTGTCGCGAATGGCATTTTCCAGATGCTTCAGCGAGATGTAGCGCATGGCGCTGGGTTTGGCCGCTTGCGTGTTCAGGCCCGCGCGGACGGCCGCCTGCTGCTCCTTGCTGAGCCGGCCACTCTGATCGGCGGTCGATTTCAATTGCACGACACCCGCCGCATCAATGGCCACGCCCGCGGCCTGGCCAAAGACGATTCGTGGCGCCGCCATGGCCGTGGTCAGCACCGCCAACAACACAACCCTTCGCAGTACGAGGCCTCGAGACAACATCGCTACTTTCTCCTGCTTGCCGACTGGAACATATATACTGCGAACGGCCGAGAAAAGACAGCCAACGGGGACACTACCCCACCAAGCTTACGGTCAATTCGTGCCGTGCAGAGAAAAAGCCTTGCAGGCTCCTCCATTGATCATAATTGGGTAGCCTGGGTAAAGCAAGTAAGCGATGCCGCAGGGCCCGAAAGATATTCGAGCCGAGTGCAGCCCAGGACCCCCACAAAGGCTATTGCCCCGACATGAGAGATCCTCACGTAGGTCAATAAACTACGGTTTTGCCTGCCTTTGCAGCTCGTAGAGCCGGGTAGTTGCCTGTTGTTGCAATTCGCCGGTTGCGTGCTTGACGATCCGCTGGTAGTAGATCTTGGCGACATTGGGTTGGCCATCTTCTTCCAGGGCGCGGGCCCGCACCATGAGGGCGGCCATCTCACCGTCGCCGGCGGCCACTTCCTGCTGATGCAGGCGTTTGGCCTCGGCAACACTCGGTGCCGGCCGGCCGGCAGTACTCTCTTGGGCGGCATTCAAACGCTGCGCGGCGGCCTCGGCCGGGGTAGGCGGATCGGGAACAGGATCGGCCTGCTTCTTGCCCTGCGGGGCGGCATTATTGGCCTTTTGCGGTTGCGCGGCCCGCGCTTGACCGGCCGGTTGTTGTTGATCCTGGGCCTGGGCGTCAGCCCGGGCTTGCAACATCTGCTGCATCCTCATGTCGAGGGGGTTGGGGTCAACACCCGGATTCGGCTGAAACTGTTGCGGGGCGATGGGGAAGCCTCCCACGACGGGAACCACACTAACCACGAACGGCGTCTGCGACGTGTCGGAGACGAAAGCCTGCTGACCATTCATCAAAGTCACGGAGGGTGTCTGCGTGACCGCCGTCTGATTGACGCCTTGGCCGAAGTTGAGCCCGAAACCGATCTGGCCGTACTTGCTGAAGTAACCAAAATTCGTAGTCAATCCCGCGTTATTGCTAGGCGTGCCAAACTGAGGCGTTGCCAATGCAGCGCTACCAAAGGAGAAATTAACGCCGCGGTAATTTCCGGCCCAGGTGATGGTTTGGTTCTCGAAGAAACTGTCGTGCAGAGTGTGGAAGGGGGTGGTCGCAGTGAATTGTTGGGCCTGACTGGGTGCCGCGACCGCCAGAAGAGCTAGAAGCCCCGCCGCTAGGGTGGTATGCCGTGTGCGCATGATCCGATCACTCCTGTTCCAGCCTTGCCCGCCCCTATTCTATCGGCACACCGACGTGCCTGTCAAGATTTTGGCATGATGCAAATTTTCCCCAGCCACCGACTTTTGCGCAGGCCAGTCCCATCCCATTACAATCCTCACCCTGCATTACTCGCAAAACGAGCCTTTTATCCACAGAGGGGGGTGCTGCGATTTCTTTTGATCCTTGCCTCCACCCCTTATTGCAAAATAATTGAGAGATGATAAACTAAGTTCGTTGTAAGTTGTTACAGAACATAGGTAGGAAGAGTTCTAGCAGACACGGTAGGAGGACGGTGCTTCGCCACGAAGAGTGTCGAGCCAGCCCAA
>CAZTPX010000121.1:0-28901 GCA_964615095.1 uncultured Planctomycetaceae bacterium
GTTCCTTAGGATATCAACGCATTTCACCGCTCCACCCTAAGTTCCGCTCACCTCTGTCTCCCTCAAGCCCGGTAGTTTTGGGCGCAGTTCCTCGGTTGAGCCGAGGGCTTTCACACCCAACTTTCCGGGCCGCCTACGCACCCTTTAAGCCCAGTGATTCCGAATAACGTTTGGACGGTTCGTCTTACCGCGGCTGCTGGCACGAACTTAGCCCGTCCTTCCTCTGAGTATAGGTCAATCCAAAGGGAGTACCCCTTGGAATTTCCTCCACTCCGACGGCGGTTTACAACCCGAAGGCCTTCATCCCGCACGCGGCGTCGCTCGGTCAGGCTTGCGCCCATTGCCGAAGATCCTCGACTGCAGCCACCCGTAGGTGTCTGGGCAGTGTCTCAGTCCCAGTGAGCGGGGGCATGCTCTCACACCCCGTACCCATCAATGCCTTGGTGAGCCGTTACCTCGCCAACAAGCTAATAGGACGCAGTCCCCTCCTCAGGCGGAATCACACCTTTGGTCCAAAGACGTCATCTGGTATTACCTCCGGTTTCCCGGAGCTATCCCAGTCCTGAGGGTAGGTAACTACGTGTTGCTCTCCCTTTCGCCGCTGTCCTTCCCCTTGCGGGGAATTCTCGCTCGACTTGCATGCCTAATCCACGCCGCCAACGTTCATTCTGAGCCAGGATCAAACCCTTCAATTTATTATTCGCTTTGCCGCAGGAATTACTCCCCACAGCTTTATTAGCGCTTTTTCTTGAAAAGCTTATCTGGCAAACAAACTTTTTTGGCACCGGCCCCCGAAATCAATCGAGAACCGAATACCGTTCTCATTCCAGTTCTAAACTGGCTGAAAAATCAGAATTGAGGTTATCACAACCAAATTGTCAAAGAACAAATCAACTACTCGACAAAAACTGGTCGTTTCAGTCGAGACTAGTCATTGTATCAAGTCTGGAATCGGCGTCAAGTGGTTTCGGAATTATTTCTCCCGAGCAAAGCCACCAATTCGCAAGATTTCAATGATCGGCCAACTGCGCTAAGAAACTTGAATTACCCAGGTCTCAGCCGCAGCGTTGATGTGCCTCATTATGCCAGCATTCCAAAAGCATACAAGGGGCACCCCGGAAGATTTCTAAAGAAACAGGAGTCTGGCGGTTTCTAGCCGTTTGCGTCGGAAAAGCCACCGCAGTTTCCCTGTTTTCCCCTTCCCGAAGACCGGCTTCATGTCTCGTACCGGAAAACCCGATGAAATCGTTAAGGGCGCTCGCATAGAATGGCCGGGAACTCCTCCAAAACGCGGTTTTCCCGACTTCCTTTCCAAACGCCCTAACGACTCTTCCCGCGCAGCCTCGGCGAAATTAACATGTTCCAAAGCGATGCCTTGGTCGGCGACCGCCCGGAAACGGCGGCAGCAGTCCAATCGATTGACACGCCGGAGCCGTGCGTCGGCGCATGGCAGTTGATTGCGCGGGTCGGACGCGGGCAGTGGGCCGACGTCTATCGTGCTCGTCCCGTAAATACGCCCGCTGCCCAGGCGGCTGGCTACGCAGTGAAAGTCTTGCAGGACTGTCGCCAGCACGACCCCATCGCGGTCGAGATGCTCGCCCGCGAGGCCCGATTGGGCCGCCAGATTTCGCATCCGCATTTGATCGCGATCCTCGACGCGCAACTCAAGCGGATACCGCAATTCCTGGTCATGCCCTGGCTGGAAGGCGCGACTCTACAGGCATACACGGCGGCACACCGCTTGCTCGATCCGCCGGCCGTGCTGTGGATCGCGCGGCAAACGGCCGAAGCCTTGCTTGCCTTGGACCGCTTCGGCTGGAGACATGGCGACCTCAAGCCCAGCAACATCTTTCTTTCGCCCCAGGGACACGTGACGCTCCTAGACCTTGGTCTGGCGCGGCATCGCGACGAAACAAGGGAGAGCACAGCGGCGATTGTCGGCACCGGATACTATCTTGCCCCGGAGCATTTCACTTCGAGCTACCGCCCCGACATTCGTAGTGATATCTACAGCCTGGGCGTGGTGCTCTACCAGTTGCTTGCCGGGCGGTTGCCGCTGGAGGGGCAGTCGTTGGAGGAAATGGCAATTGCCCACAAGCAGACCGCCCCCCGCAGCCTTCGCCGCGTAGCGCCGCACGTGCCGCGGCGAGTGGCCGAACTGGTGCAGCGGATGCTGGCAAAAGATCCCCTGCGGCGTCCCCAATCGCCGGCCGAATTGGTGGCAGAACTGGTGCGACTGGAGATCGAGACGTTCAGCGAACGAGCGGCGTGAAATCAATGTGTCCAGCCCAAAAATCCGCAGCAATTCCCGCTCTTTGACGGCGTCAGACTTGCCTGCGTCCACCGTCATGCGTAAAATGGCCAGCGATTGATGCCCTTGCTGGCTGGAAAACATCCTCATCGCCGGATCGGTCGTCCAGGACCCAATTCCTGTGAAAAATGCCAGCCACCCGGGGAAGTCGGCACGTTTTCTGCACAGATGCTGAAACGCGATGTTTTCAAGAGCAATTCTGTTTCTTGAGCCTAGAAAACTTGCACACACCGCTCAATGAATGGGCGTGCGATGCCAATTTACCAGAAGAGCTTGCTGTGCCGTTACAAAAAAGTAAGGCAACAGCAACAAATTTGGAACGCTTTCAGCGAAAGTAACTTTGTTTCTATGATGAACACACTGACTGCCCCTCCCGTGCGCTCCGAGGAAACGATCTTTTCCGATTACGACAGCGATGGCTTTTTCGACGAAATGTTTGACGCGTCCGGGACGCCGAGACCGTCGGCATCGCTGCTGGCCGGCCGACTGAAATTGCTCGCCGCCGGCGAATTGAACCGTCGCCAGAAAGCGGCCGACACGGCACTATTGAATATGGGCATCACCTTCAACGTTTACGGCCACGAGGCCGGCACGGAGAAAATCTGGCCCTTCGACCTCATTCCCCGGATCATGGAGTACCAGGAATGGCGTTGCATCGAGGACGGCTTGAAGCAGCGAATTCGCGCGCTGAACCTGTTCATCGACGACATGTACCATGAGCGGCGCATCATCCGCGACGGTGTTTTCCCGGAGTACATGGCGCAGTCGAGCAAGTGTTTTCTCAACCGCTGCGCGGGCTTGAAACCGCCCAAGGGCGTGTGGTGCCACATCACCGGTACTGACCTGGTGCGCGACGCCGACGGCACGGTCTATGTGTTGGAGGACAATCTCCGCTGCCCATCCGGCGTCTCTTATGTGCTGGAGAACCGGGAAGTCATGAAACGGACTTTCCCGCAGATGTTTGACGGCCTGTCGATCCTGCCGGTGGAAGACTACCCAGAACAACTCCTCAAGATGCTGCAGTATATTGCCCCGGATTCCGCCCGCGAGCCTACGGTCGTGGTGTTGACGCCGGGAATCTATAACTCGGCCTATTTCGAGCACTGTTTCCTGGCCCAGCAGATGGGCGTGGAATTGGTGCAAGGCCGCGACCTGATTGTGAAGGACGGCTATGTGTGCATGCGGACGACGCAGGGCCTGAAGCGGGTCGACGTAATCTACCGCCGCATCGACGACGACTTCCTCGATCCACTTACCTTTCGCCCCGATTCGGCGTTGGGCGTGCCGGGGTTGATGGACGTCTACCGCGCGGGCCGCGTGGCCCTGGCCAATGCCCCAGGAACGGGCATCGCCGACGACAAGGCCGTTTACGCCTACGTGCCCAAGATCATCAAGTACTACCTGGGCGAAGAGATCAAGCTGCCTAACGTGCCGACCTTCATTTGCGCCGAAGAGAAGCAGCGGGCACACGTGCTGGCCAATCTCGACAAGCTCGTGGTCAAGCCGACCAACGAGTCGGGCGGATACGGCATCATGCTCGGTCCGCGGGCCAGCCAGGCGGACCGCGAGGAATGCCGCGCACTGATCGAAGCCAACCCGCGGAACTACGTGGCCCAGCCGATGCTAGCCCTCTCGCGCGTGCCGACAATCGTGGGCGACCACCTCGAAGGTCGCCACGTCGATCTGCGCCCGTATATCCTCTACGGCGAGGACATTTATATTCTGCCCGGCGGACTGACTCGCGTGGCCCTGGTCAAAGGCTCGCTGGTGGTCAACTCGTCGCAAGGCGGCGGGAGCAAGGACACCTGGGTGCTGAAGAACGCCACGAACCGCAAACCGCACGCCGCCACGCGCGGTTGCTAGGAGAACGCTGATGTTGAGTCGCGTAGCCGATTCGATCTACTGGATGAGCCGTTACGTCGAGCGGGCGGAGAACATCGCCCGCGCTATCGACGTGAACTACAATTTGGCGCTGGACCTGGGGCCGGAGGTGGGCAACCACTGGAGTCCGCTGATCTCTACAACCGGCGACCATGACGCGTTTTACGCGCGGCACAAGGTGGCCTCGGAGCGCAACGTGATCTGGTTTCTGACGTTCGACGAAGAGAACCCCAATTCGATCCTCTCTTGCCTGGCGGGCGCCCGCGAGAACGCCCGCACGGTGCGCGACATGATCAGCTCGCAGATGTGGGAGGAACTCAACAAGTTCTATCTCATGGTCCGCGACGCCCGTAAGGACGAGAGCATTCTGGCCTCGCCGTTCGAGTTTTTCGGCAAGGTCAAGCTGGGCGGATCGCTGCTGGAGGGCGTGGCCGAGTCGACGATGTCGCGGGGCGAGGCCTGGCACTTCCGCCGCCTGGCCGTGGCCATCGAGCGGGCCGACAAGACGTCGCGGATCCTCGACGTCAAGTACTACCTGCTGTTGCCCAACGTGGCCGACGTGGGCACGCCGATCGACACCAACCAGTGGGTTGCCTTGTTGAAGAGCGTCAGCGCGCTGGAGATGTACCGCAAGCGGCATGGCCGGACCACGCCCACGCAGGTGGCCGAGTTCCTGATCTTCGACCGCGACTTCCCGCGCTCGCTGCACTTCTGCCTGATCCGCGCGGAGGACTCGCTCCTGGCGATCACGGGCAGCCGACCGGGCACTTACCGCACGACCGCCGAGCAGCGGTTGGGAAAGCTGCGGTCGGAACTCGACTATGGCAACATCGAGGAGGTTATCAGCAGCGGCATTCACGAATTCGTCGACGGCTTTCAGACGCGATTGAACCTAGTGGGCGAGGCGATTTACGAGGCCTTTTTCGCCCTCCCGCCCGCGCACGAGTTCGCGCCGTCCAACGGGCAATCGCAGAAACAATTCCAGACGCTCACAGGCGGGACGACCGCCTGACGGGTCCTGCCGTGGACGCCAGGGAGCCGCTAAACAAGGACTTGTCCGATTGTATCGTGCAGCCGCAGGCGCCGGCGGGGAAAAAGCAGCCGGCCTGCCGAGCGAGCATCCCTAGAGCGACCTATGTTTTATAGTTTGCGCGGGTAGAAATGGCACGTTGGAGTGCTGGCTTTAGCCGGAGTTTATGCCGGATTACCGGCTAAAGCCGGGACTCCAGCCAGCGTATTTCGGCCCACGAACGGCATCAAGGCGCCTGACTTGGTTATTCCTGCCCGAAAACTCACCTATCGTCATCCAAAAGAACTATGCCCATTCGCGTTGCCCTTCACCACCGTACCGGCTACACCTACGACCGATTGATACAACTGGGGCCACAGGTCGTGCGCCTGCGTCCTGCGCCGCACTGCCGCACTCCGATCCTGAGCTATTCGCTGAAGGTCCTCCCTGAGAAGCATTTCATCAATTGGCAGCAGGATCCCCACGGCAACTTCCTCGCCCGGCTGGTGTTTCTGGAAAAGACTCGCGAGCTGAGTGTAACCGTCGATCTGGTGGCCGAGATGACGGTTATCAACCCCTTCGCTTTCTTCCTCCAGGACGAGGTCATCAAGTATCCGTTCCTTTATGAAGATGCCGTGCGCACAGAACTGCTGCCTTACCTGGAAACGCTCCCTCACGGCGCGCGTTTCAAGGAACTCCTGGCCGGCATCCCCTGCCAGAACGAAAAGACGGTCGATTTCCTTGTCGATCTGAACCGCTACGCGCACAACGCGGTAAAGTACGTGATCCGCAAGGAGCCGGGCGTGCAGACGTGCGAGGAAACGCTCGCGCTGGGAAGCGGTTCGTGTCGCGATTCCGCCTGGTTGCTGGTGCAACTGCTCCGCAGCCTGGGCCTGGCCGCACGCTTCGTTTCCGGCTACTTGATCCAATTGAAGCCGGACTTGAAGCCCTTGGACGGGCCCCCCGGGCCGGGCAGCGACTTCACCGATTTGCACGCATGGACGGAGGTCTTCCTGCCCGGCGCCGGTTGGGTGGGCCTCGACCCCACGTCGGGCCTGCTGGCGGGCGAAGGCCACCTGCCGCTGGCCGCCACTCCCAGCCCCATCTCGGCCGCGCCGATCAGCGGCAGTTTCGATCCCTGCGAGGATAAGTTCTCGTTCGAGATGTCGGTGACTCGCGTGGCCGATGCCCCGCGGGTCACAAAGCCGTACACCGAAGAGCAATGGGCCGCCGTGGAACAGCTCGGCCACCAGGTCGACACCCGCCTGGAGGCGTTGGACGTCCGGCTGACCATGGGTGGCGAACCGACCTTCGTGTCGATCGACGACATGGAGGGCCCCGAGTGGAACACGACCGCCGACAGTCCGCAAAAGCGCCGCCTCGCCGGCACGCTGCTGCGGCGTTTGGCGCACTGCTACGGCCACGGCACACTCTTGCACTTCGGCCAGGGCAAATGGTATCCGGGCGAGTCGCTTCCCCGCTGGGCGCTGGGTTGCTATTGGCGCAAAGACGGCGAACCCATTTGGCGCAAGCCGGAACTGATCGCCGCCGAGGTCCCCGACCCGCGCGCCAACGCCGCCGCGGCCTTGGCCTTCATCACGAATCTTGCCGAAAGGCTCGAACTCTCTCCCGATCACGCCATGCCGGGCTACGAAGACACTTGGTATTACCTCTGGAAGGAGCGGCGTTTGCCGGCCAATGTCGATCCCCTCAAGTCCAATCTGGAAAACGAGGAGGAGCGAAAACGCCTGGCGCAGATCTTCGAACAGGGCCTGAGCCAGGTGGTGGGCTACGCCCTGCCGATTCGCCCGATTTATAGCGATGGAACGACTACGCGTTGGGAGAGTAAGCGCTGGCTGCTGCGACAGGGGAACCTGTTCCTCCTGCCCGGCGATTCGCCCATGGGCCTCCGCCTGCCGCTGGACAGCCTTCCTTGGTACGCCAGCGACGACACGGCCCTCTGGCAGGAACTCGATCCATTGGCCCCGCGCGGCCCGCTGCCCGCGCGCGGTTGGGACCAGGCGAACGACAACGGCCATGCCCGTCCGGACGGTCACGGGCCGTTGTCATCGACGTACGATCCCGCCATGTCCTGGGGATCTTCGGCGATCCTGGCAACCGAAATTCATCAAGTGCCGGGCGTTGCGCCTGCGATGCTGATTGGGTCCGGCCACGGTCCGGCCGATATTGCCGCGCAGGAAGCCGCCGAACCCGCCACCGAAACGCTCATCGCGCAGCCAACCTCGCAAACCATCCGCACGGCGTTGTGCGTGGAAGCCCGCGCCGGCCGCTTGTACGTTTTCATGCCGCCGCTGACGCGGCTGGAAGATTACCTGAACCTCGTCGCCGCCGTGGAAGACACCGCCGAAGAGCTTGCCATGCCCGTCGCGATCGAGGGTTACACGCCACCTTGGGATTACCGCCTCCAGCATTTCAAAGTGACGCCCGACCCCGGCGTGATCGAGGTCAATTTGCAACCGTCGGCCAACTGGGCGGAACTGGTGGGCAATACCACCACGCTCTACGACGAGGCCCGCCGCGCGCGACTGGGGACCGAGAAATTCATGATCGACGGCCGGCACGCGGGCACGGGCGGTGGCAATCACGTCGTCCTGGGCGGCGCCAAGCCCATTGACAGTCCGTTCCTCCGCCGTCCCGATCTGCTTTCCAGCCTGGTGGCCTACTGGAACAACCGGCCATCGCTTTCGTATTTGTTCTCCGGCCTGTTTGTCGGTCCCACCAGCCAGGCGCCGCGCGTGGACGAGGCCCGCCACGAGAGCCTTTATGAACTGGAAACGGCGATGGCGCACCTGCCGGAAGGGAGCGTGCCGCCCTGGACCGTCGATCGCCTCTTCCGCAATTTGCTGGTCGACGTGACCGGCAACACGCACCGTACGGAGTTCTGCATCGACAAGCTGTATTCGCCGGACACGGCTACCGGCCGCCTGGGGCTGGTCGAGTTGCGAAGCTTTGAGATGCCGCCCCATGCGCGAATGAGCCTCACACAACAATTGCTCGTGCGGGCCCTGGTCGCCCGTTTCTGGGAAGTGCCCTATCGCCAGCCGCTGGTCCGCTGGGGCACGGCCCTGCACGACCGCTTCATGCTGCCGCATTTCATCATGCAGGACTTCAGCGAGGTGCTCCGCGAAATGCGTGAGTGGGGCGTGGCCTTCCAGCCGGAGTGGTTCGTGCCGCACTTCGAATTCCGTTTTCCCCTGCTGGGCGAGGCCAACTACGACGGCATCAAGCTCGAATTTCGCCAGGCCATCGAGCCTTGGCACGTCCTGGGCGAAGAGGTGGTCGCCGCTGCCACCGCCCGTTACGTCGATTCATCCGTCGAACGCTTGGAAGTCAAGGTCCACGGCCTGACCGGCCGCCGGCACGTCGTCGTGTGCAACGGCCGCCGTGTGCCGCTGCATCCCACGGGCACGCCTGGCGAGTATGTGGCCGGTGTGCGATTCCGGGCCTGGCAACCGCCGAATTGCCTGCACCCCATGATCGGCGTTCATGTGCCCCTGATCTTCGATCTTTACGATCGCTGGTCGGATCGATCGATCGGCGGCTGCACGTGGCACGTCTCGCATCCCGGTGGGGTGAATTCGGCGAATTTCCCCGTAAACGCCCTGGAAGCCGAGAGCCGCCGCGCCGCGCGGTTCCAGGCCATGGGTCACACGGCCGGGCCAATCCCGCTGCCCAAGGCCGAACACAATCCCGATTATCCGATGACCCTCGATCTCCGCCGGCCAGTGAAGACGGCGGCTCATTAGCGGCAGGGTGGCATGCCTTAAGCAGATTGATCTGGCAGAGGCCGTGCGGTTTATCTCATTTTTGTTCCGCGGGTCAGAAAAAACTGCTTCCCGCGGCATTCCTTCAGGCTTGGCCGCCGCGAGCAACCCGCCGTTTCGGGTAAGGCAGTGGTGTGACCACATCGAGAAAAGGGGCTTTTTGGCGTTTTTGTGTCCATTTCCTACGTCCATATGTATGTTTTGCTTTCGCTAAAGGTGTTGCTCGCACAACGGAAACTGCGGGAATATGATCGCTTGACACTCTAACGGTAGTTTTGGCACAGCCAAAGGCCGTTGCCATTTTTGTGCCATTCTGTACCATTTTTTAGCCACTTTGTACCATTCTGTATCATTTTGTGCCATTTTGTGCTAAGAGTATTCAAGTGTACAGTATATCGGAGTAGGGCACGCGGCACTTTCTTGAAGCCATTTAAGTGCAGAGTCATAAAAATAATTAGTTTTTGGCACGGCAAGTGCGGCAGTTCGCGACCGTTGCCCGGGCCGTGGGGTGGGTCGAGGTACGAGACCCACGCGCCACAGCTTCCGCGCAGCCGCCGGCGCGGACGCCGACTTGGGCAGGTCGGCGCCGCGCGAAAGTTATGGCCCCCGGTTCGCTACGCCGGGGGCCGGTCAAATTGTCAATGAACAAATGCACGCGCAGAGTATTCAGGCCTGGCCTGCATCTTCTTCAGCGCGCTTTATACCCACATAATACGCAACGAACCTCGTCCCATTTCGCGAGGCAAGCGAACTTGCGTCGCAAGCCCAATCGCGAGTTGCACTTTCGGCATCTGTAAAATCAGTAATGTGTCCTGATCTAGACAGAAGAACAACGGGACAGAAAATGGGAGGAACCACGAAATACACGAACGAAGGCGGGGGAATTCCGGCCACGGATGGAACACGGATTTTCATTTCCGCGTTCGATCTGTGTTTCATCCGTGGCTCATTTCTTCTTCCCTCCCCTTTCGTGTATTGCGTGTATTTCGTGGTTCCTTGGCGATATCTAGTAGAAAAGCGCGCGAGGATTACCGGTGTTATTGTGGAACGAACCACCTGACGACTCAAGGGACGGGCGGTCCAGCCGGCTCCTCGGGGGAGCCGCCGCGGAATTCAATCTGCACAGAACAGCCTCTTATGCGTTTTTTCAAGCGTTTAGCGCCGAAAGGAGTCACTTTCGTACCGGTCAAGGAAACCCATCGCAATGTTTTGGGGAGGTTCTTGAGTCCTTGGTCCGTAATACCGGTGTTTCCGAGATCAAGAGAGCTTAGTTTCGCCATTCCCTTCAAATGCCAAAGGCCATCGTCGGTAACCGCCGTTCTCTCCAAACAAAGGTCTTGAAGCTCGGGCAGCCCCGCGAGTTCTTTCAGCCCGGCGTCGGTAATTCGCGTACCGTTAAGCAGGAGGCAAGCGAGTTGTGGCATGTTCCCCAAATGTCGAAGCCCGGCGTCGGTAATTCGGGTGCCGCCAAGCTGAAGGCGAGTGAGCCCCCGCATCTTCTCAAGGTGTCGGAGCCCGTCGTCGGTGACGCGAGTTGAGCAGAGCCCGAGGTCGCAAAGCCGAGGGAGCGCTGCGACGTGCGCGAGCCCCGCGTCGCCCACGGCGGTGTCGTCGAGCCTGAGCTGGTCGAGTTGCGTCATCCTCTCAAGGCTTGCAAGTCCCGCGTCCGTTATCTTCGTGCTCCCAAGATCGAGGCGCTGCAAGTGGGGCAAACCGCTAAGGTTCGCTAGGCCCTGGTCGCCGACCGGGTGCTTGCAAAGATCTATCGCAATAAGGTTTGGGCATCTTGCAAGCTCGGCGAGCCCCGCGTCGCTGATTTTACAGTCCGTGAAGCCGACACGTTGAAGTGAGGTCATTTCCCGCAGGAATCGCATGCCCGCGTCGGTTGCCCCGCAAAGACCGACGCTTCGCAGGTTCTTCAGCGGCGCGAGATGCTTCAGCCCCGTGTCGTTGATGTCGGCCCGTAGATGAAGCGATTCAAGACCGGCCAGTTTGCCGAGAGGCGCCAGACCCTCTGAATTGATTTTGTCTCCTAGCCACAAGGTGGTCAGCGCCGTCAAAGCGGGCATGTACTTCAGACCCTCATTGTCGACGTAGGTCGAAATGATGTTCAGTTCCCGGAGGTTTTGCAGGCCGGCCAGATATTTCAGTCCCGGACCGCGGACGTTGCCTCCGAGCGTAAGGGATTCCAACTTTTCGAGCGCGGCCAGGGCCTTCAATCCATCATCCGTGATTTTGGGGGCGCAAATTTCCGCCGCCTTGAGGTTTCGTAGTCGCGCCAGGCAGGCCAGCCCGCGGTCGGAGTAGCGGAGCAAGGTCGGACGGGATCTGAGCATCTCGACGTGCGACAGGTGCGACACGGTATCCAAAAGCTTGTCCGTATCGGCCGGGGAGGCGACCGAGGCGGTCCAGGTGTTCAGGTAGACATCTTTGGCGCGTCCGTCCTTCCACACGCCGATATCCGCCCCCAGCGCGCGTGCCGCCTGGATTGTCTCCTTCTCCTCCGGGGCGAGCGGCGGCTCGTTAGGCGCCGGGCCGGGAGGCCCAGGTGGCCCCGGGGGTAGCTCGGGCTCTACCGCCGGGAGCCGCGCTTCGGCGGGTTCCGGATTCACCGGCGGGACGATCGGCACCGGCTCCGCCTGGGAAGTCAGCAAAATCGATAGGACAATTCCGCATATCGTACTCATGGCATCTCTCCGTTACCGCAACTTCTTACGTGTAACAACGATTTTACCACCGATAGGCTGGGGATCGGCGACGTTGCTTGCGGTTTTTGCCGTTGTTGTGCCCTGTTTTGGCAATCGAGACTTATGCTGGCCCGCTGCACGGCGCCCGGGCCTATCGCAATGGGCGACCATTATCCCCTTCAACTGATAGGACAGGGAGGCCAGCAAGTCCGGCAGGTATGCCCTGTCTTTAGCGCTCATCCGGTTCCACAGCTTCGTGAGCAACCGCCGCACTCGCCTTCCCGCCGCGGCCAGAGGGACCGGCGATTCGCCATCCTGCCGCGCCAGCGCACGCAGGCCGGCGGCGCTCAGCATCCGGTCGTCGCTCGCCATCACTTCCCGCGCCCAATGTTCATAGACGTCCGGGGGCACGCTCGCTTCCTGCTGATAGCGAGAGGACTGGTTTCCGGTCAAACCGAGGTCCTTGAGAGTAAATATACCATGCTGGTATATTTGCTTTTCCCCGCGTTCTGCAAGTTCTCCCCGCTCCCGCATAGCCTTGAGGGTGGCCCCCGTCTTGCGGCGGGCGTCCAGGGCGTAGCGCGCGGCGGTGTTGACGGAATCTCGCCCCAGTCCGGCCGCCTGGGCGTACTCACGGGCCCGCTGGGCAAGGTTCTCCACATTGCGGATTTCCTTGATGGTCGTTGCCTGCTCCAGCATCCGCTGGGCCTTGGCAATCATGGCGATCGCGGAACTGCTTGCCGGGGAACTTTTTGCCGTGGCGATCATGGCCTACCTCTTACGAAAGAACAGAGCGGGAAGGAACTGCTCGAAAGAAGGCCGAGCCACGGGGGAGCGTCTACGCCCCAGCGCAATCTGATGCCACGGACAAACAAGGCCCTAACACCCTGCGCGAACACGTTGAGAACAATCGCACCCATGGTCACCTCTGCTCACTCGAAGCCAAGACGAACCAACAGAACGCAACTTTCATCAGCTTACTCGCCTGCCCAAGCTCCGACAAGAGGATCGAACCCAAAAATCGAAAAATTTGTGGAATCACAGGACCTAATCGGTGACGACGCTACGTTTTATTCCCCGAACGCCATATTTTCGCTAGGATTGTGTTATCCAACCGGCCTAAAGATGGGTGACAGAAGTGGTCGTGGACTCAGAAGATTGCTCCGGCGGACACTCGAACGACCACGTGCGCACGATGTTACTTTGATCCAGAACACGCTTAATTGTGCGGCGAAAGCCGCAAACAGCGGCCAAAGTTCTCCCGCGGTGAAGATCAAAATGCAATGACGGTCTTGTGCCCGCCGAAGCGTCCTACGGTCAGACGCGGAGATCGATAGTGAAGTTCGACTGCCGACCGGTTGCATCCGGCTTCGCCGATGTTAGAATGACTTGTCGTGCTATCCTACCCAATTTCCCGAACGATCCTATGGCGACCCCGACGAGAGATTCACAGGTACTCCTGAAGGCGCGAAAATCCCTGGCAACATGCGAGGACATCGAGCAGATCAAAGGGATACGGACCCAAGCTGGGGTGATCCAGTTTGGTGCGAAAGCCGCGTCAAACCGCAAGCTGATGGTGCTTGCCGCGGAAGTCAGGCTTCTCGCGGAACGCAAATTAGGCAAACTCCTGACAGCGTTGTCGCTCGTGGGCGGCGATCACAAGTCCCAGGAGTTCGCCAAGTCAAAGCCGTTGACACTTGCATCCCTTGGCATATCCAGGATACAATCAGCCCGCTGGCAACGTGAAGCGTCGGTCAGCCAAAGCGAGTTTCACCGGTATCTGCGGCAGGCAGCTAAGCAGCAAAGCCCTGCAACCTGTCGCGGTCTCCTCGATCTTGCCGAGCCTCGTCGGAATAGGGTCAAGGGTGATCCGTGGATTGAACTTGCCGCCACGCTGCGCGCGTTGGCCCGTCAGGGCAAGCGATTTCGCTGCATCTACGCTGCCCCGCCTGAGGAAACACCCATTAGGAAGCACCGGCTGCATCTGGCCGCGCTGCCTGTGAAGCGGATCACAGCGCCCGATGCCCACTTGCACCTCCTGATTCCAGCCGACGACTTGGATGAGGGCGTCAAGCTTCTGAAGGCCTGGGGCTTTGCCTATTCGGGGAATCTGGCCTGGGCAACGGCGGTGAAAGGTTTCGCCGACCTGTGTCGCCCGCATACGCTCCTTCTCATAGGCGTGCGAGGCACTTTGGCATTTCGCAGCGACGGTCTCCGGAACGCCGTGACCACGCGTCGCCTGACGCGTGACGCGGTTTTCAAAGCCATCAGGCAGCTTAGCCCTGGTCCCTGCCTCGATCTGTTCGGTGCAAAGGTGGTGCGGGCTGCCCCACGCGGGCGTCGCAGGGCCAAGTAAGGGGCGACCGACGAACCCAAAAAATTGATTTTGGGCCAGTTCGGGCAAAAACCACCCATTAGATTGATATCGCCAACTGCGGGTTGCGCCTCCTGGAATCAGGCAAGGCTATTCAGCTCACGTGGGGCCGGGTGTGGCGACCCGGATGAATGGGCACTCGGGCGTGGCGTAAGGACCGGACAGGTCGGCGCAGTAGGTTCCCCGGGCGTTGTCCACCGCGGCAAATCCCAATCGCGGGTAGAGATCGGCCACCAAGGCGTTCTTAGCCGTCGGCAGGAACTCGCCCACGATCCGCTCAGCTCCCAGTCCGCGGAGCGATTCGACGAGCGTGCGGGCCATGACTTGCTCCACATGCCGTCCCAAGACGCGGCAACTCATGAGCCAGGTATCGACGGTCCACTCGCGGCGCGAGTCTGTCGTTGCACATGCGAAGATCACGCCGATCAACCCGTGGTCGCCAAAGCGGTCGCGGAGGCGGAACCAGCGGCACCACCACTCGGGCGAAGCCATCTTGCTGCGGATCTGGGCCTCGCTATGTCGGCGGGAGGTAAGATTGAACTGGTTGGTCTTGTTCACCAACTGGGCCACGCGGGTCACGGTTTTCTCGTCGACCGGACCGTGCGCGGCGACCATTTCCAGGCCGGCCAGGAACTCTTCCACCGAGCCGGCTTGACGCAGCAGGTCGCGGCGCGAGACCTCGACCCGGTACATGCCGTGACGGTTGAGATCCTCTTGGGTCAACGTCACCGCCTCAAACCAGCGGCCGCGCCGCAGGGCGGCGAGCATTTCCCACGGGTGGCTGCCGCATTCCGGCACGGTCACCTGCGGCAACTCGCGGCGGACCCATTCGCGTTCCAGCGGGCTGTCGTCGAGGAATACGAAGCTGTCCAGCCCCAGGGAAAGAGCCGCGGCCATGTCGCGAAGATTGGCGGCCTTGTCGTTCCAGTTGGCCGTGAAGACCGCGAAATCCTCCAGACGCAGCAACATGGCGTCGTGCTCGCGGAAGGGGCGTTGAGCATCATCGATGTCGTTCTTGGAACAGGCGGCCAGGAGCACTCCGCGGGCACGCAGGTCTTGGCAGTAGCGTTGCAGGGAGAGGTACCCTTCGCCTTCAGCCGAGGGCGGCCCGACCTTGATTCCATGCACACCCTCCTCGCCCACGATGCCGCCCCAGAGGGTGTCGTCCAGGTCGAGCACGAGGACCTTCTTCGCCAGCCCGAAGCCGGCGGCAAGTTGCGCGCAGGCGGCGTCGGCAAAGGCCGGCAGGGCCGCAGGCGACGGGTACTGACGCGCCCGCAGCCAGTCGATCTCCGACCACAGCGGCGTCCCGCTCTCGGCAGCCAGGGCTTCCATGTCGAGGAAGGAAACGTGCGGCGGCAGATCGGCGGCCAGGGCCAGATTGGCCTGGTGTACGAGCCGCCGTCGCCCGTCGGGCAAGACTGTCTCCAGGCTGCCCCAGGGACCAGCCGGCGGCAAGTCGAATCCGGCCTGCACGATGCGGCAAGGGACCCCCTCGGCGAGAGTCTGCCACGCCAGGCGGATTTCGGCCACTGCGGCGTCCATGTGGCCGCGAGATCCGCGCGGGCCCGGCGGGAGATCCTCGTGGTTCGGCAACAGCAGGACCGCTTCCGGCCGGAAGGCATACAGGGGCGACGCCGGATCCAAGATCTCTTGACGCCAGGCGCCATACTGCGCGGCGTAAAGCTCCAATTGCAAGCCGAAGCGGAAGGCGCTCATGCGCAGGACCGGCGCCAGGAGTGCGGACGTGGACGATGCCAAGACGGCCAGCCGCAGTGCGCGCTGTGGCTGCCAGGCCCCCGAGCCTGCGAACTGCTCGAAGGGCCGCTCGGCCTTGAGGTAGAAGACGTAGGGCGGGAAACTCTCCAGCGCGCGGCGCAACGACTGGCCGGCGGCGGTCCAGTCGCCGCGGGCGATATGAGCGCTTATCTCCTCGATCGGCGACGTCATGCTCTCGACTCACTCTCCCGCGGCCTGCTGTTGGACCGCCGCCACCACGTCACCCACGGTGTGCATCGACACGGCCTCGTCCGGCTCGAGCGAAATGCCCTCGTTCTCCAGCATCAACAGCAGCTTGATGTGGGCCACGGAGTCCCAGCCGTCCACCTGCTCTCGGGACGTGTCGGGCCGCAACGTGCCCGCGGCGGTGCCGAACAACTCGCTGAAAATGCGTTCCACCAGGGACATGGCGTCCATCGACAACTCTCCTCCCGATCAGGTAATCACGGTTTCGCGCGGCAGCACCGACGGCTGCGCGACTTCCCCGGCATTGTGTACCACGAGCAACGGCGCCACCCGCAGGCCATCCAGTTCGCAGGTCGCACTGGCCCACGAGAGGCCGACACCGAAACCGGCCATGACGCACTTTTCCGACCGCGGCCACAGGCGATTCTCGTAATGCACCGCCATCGTCAAGGGGATCGTAGCCGAACTCGTGTTGCCCAGCATTTCCAGCGAATAAGGCACTTTGGCGGGCAGGAGCCGCATCCGCTTGACCAGGTAGTCGAGCATGTAGCGGTTCGCCTGGTGCAGGAAGTAGACGTCGACTTCATCCTGCGTCCAGCCGGCCGTTTCCAGGGTCCGCCGGATCATGGGGGGCACTTCGCGAATGACAAAGTCGAAGACCAGCGCCCCGTTCATGTGCAAGTCCTCATCGCTCCGCACGTTGCGGTCCGGCCGCATGTTGCGGACCGCCGTCTCCGGCGTGCGCGGATTACGGAATCCGCCGGCCGGATTGATCAGGCACGACATGCGAGCGCCGTCGGTGGCCAGCATGATGTTCATCGCCGCCGCGGCAGGATCCAACTCCAAAAGGGTTGCGCTGCCGGCATCGCCGAAGAGCGGGACCACGTTGCGGTCCTCGGGCGAAATGATCCGGCTGAGCGTGTCGCTGCACAAGAGCAAACCGCGGCGGATCCGCGACGCCGCCATGAGCGACCCTACGAGCCAGAGACCGTACACGTAGCCCGAACAGCCGAGGTTGACGTCGAATGCGCCGCACGATTTCTCCAGCCCCAGTTTGCCGTGCAACACACAGGCCGTGGCGGGGCACAAGTAATCCGGCGTTTGCGTGACCATCACGAGCACGCCGATCTCCTCGCGCGGGCAGCCAGTCATCGCCAGGACCGACTCGACGGCCGGGACGCAGAGATCCGACGCGCACAGGTTGCCGGCCAGGCGGCGCTCGACGACGCCCGTCGATACCGACAAACGCTCCGCTTCCGCGCGCCCGAAGACAGCGGCCAGGTCGGCCACACCGGCAATCTGCTCCGGCACCGCCGCGGCAACGGCCGCGATGCGGACGCCTTCGATCCGCGCGTTGAGCATGGGGCTTCCGCCCGCGCCCCACAAGGCCTTCACGACTTTCTTCGCTTGTGCCGCCGGCTGCTCCGCGTCTGTTTCCAGCGGAGACCTCTCTGCCGGGCACACCGGCGCTGCCCGCTCCACGACCACGTGATAGGCCTCGCCCGCCGGATCGCAGTCGGTTGCTACGCCGAGCATGCGTCCCGACTCGCCAGCCGGCGGGAATTTCCCGCCCGGTCCGCAGCCGTGCTCGAGGGCCAGCAGGACGTCGATCGTCGCCACCATTCCCGCCGCCCCCTGGAGGTGTCCGAACTGCGCGCTGGACGAGGCAATCGGCAAGGCTTGTTCCTGCCGCTTGGCGCCCAGCGAGAGCGTATGGAGCAGGTGCAAGCTGCGCTCCCAGTCGGGCCTGCCGGTCCCCGGCACGCCGGCCAGCAGGACATCCTGGCGGCAGATCGCAGCCGATCGCCATGCTGTGCGGATAGCCCGGCCGGCGGCGTCGTGTACGTTCTGGCCGAAGCCGCCTTCGACGCGGTGCAGGATGCCGCGAATCGGGTCGCCGTGGCGCAGGGCGTCGGAGAGACGTTTCAGGAGCAGCACGGCAGCCCCTTCGGCAGGCACGATGCCTCCCGGCGAGGCATCAGGCACGTCGTCCCG
Source organism: uncultured Planctomycetaceae bacterium (assembly GCA_964615095.1). Taxonomy (GTDB): domain Bacteria; phylum Planctomycetota; class Planctomycetia; order Pirellulales; family Thermoguttaceae; genus JANXQG01. The sequence continues at coordinate 18,008 of CAZTPX010000121.1, forward strand.
TGCCGCGGCGGAGAGCAGGCCGCGCTGCTGGAGATTGTCGTAGGCCACGCGATCGAGCGAGCGCTGTCCGGCTGCACAGAGAACCATGTCGCAGTCGCCCGCACCCAGGGCGTCCGCCGCGCACATCAAGGCGGCAGACGACGAGCACCAGCCGGCGCAGATCGTGGCAACTCCTCCGTTCAAGTCGAAGACGCGCGCGATCCGCGACGCAAACGTGCTGGGCACGAAACTCGCCGTGCTATCCTGGAAGGCGGGAAGCTGGTCGTCCAGCCGCGTGCGGAACAATCGGCGGATGGTCGCGATCTGCGCTGCGGCGACGCCTTGTTCGCGGAGCGCAGCCATGATTTCGCGTTCATACTCCGGCGCACGAATGACCAGCCGCAACATGTGCCAGAACTCGGTGGGATACGCCAGCCCAACGAAGGTGGCAATACACCGCCTGGCGGCGAGAAATTTCGGGGAATTCAGGGCGTAACCACCTTCAGCCAGCGCGGTCTCGGCCGCTTGCAGCAGCATGTATTGAAGCGGATCGGCCTGGGCGATCTGCTTGGGCGGGACCTTGCACGTCCGCCAATCGTAGACAAAATCGTGGATGAATCCACCGTGCCGGTGACCTGCGCTCCGCTGGTCCCAACGCGCCGCGGGACCTTCGCTGGTCGCGTCCAGGCCGGAGAGACGCAGCTTCCAAAAGGCCTCGACCGAGGTGGCGCCGGGCAACACGCAACCGATCCCCAGCACGGCCACCGGTTCCGCTACGGCTGGGGCAGCCGTGGAAAGCAGCGGCACGCCATTGGCGCCGGCGGACGACGGCACGCGCACCGACGTGTGCGACGGCACGGGCAGGTACTCATCGACCACGAGGTGACCATTTGCGCCGCCGACCCCGAACGCGCTGAGGGCGGCCCGCCGCGGTCCGCCATCGTCGGGAGCGGCCCATTCCAAGTTCTCCTTAGGAACGAAGAGGGGAATCTTATCCCAGCAGACCGCCGCGGTCAGCGGTTCGGCGGCAATTTGCCGCGGAATCAGCCGGTGCTGTATCGCCATGACCACCTTGACCAGTCCCGCAAACCCGGCCGATTCAAGAACATGGCCGATGTTGGCCTTCACAGACCCGATAGGAATCTTGCAGCCCGAGGGGAACACGTCTTGCAAGACCTCGGCCAACGACGACAGTTCTACGCTGTCTCCCAACGGAGTCGCAGTGGCATGGGCCTCGATGTACTGGAGTCGCCGCATGGCGTCAACGTTCGGATAGGCGCGGCGCAGGGCTTGGACCTGCCCCTCTTTGACCGGCGCCCAAAGACCCTTGCCCCGACCGTCGCAGGAGAGTCCCACGCCCTTGACGACCGCCAGGATGCGGTCCCGCTCGGCCAGCGCCCGCGGGAGCGTCTTGACCACGACCGCCACGTATCCTTCGCCGAGCACGAGACCGTCGGCAGCCGCAGAAAAGGGCCGCGAGCCGGTCGCCGACAGCGCCTGGCATTTGGAGAAGTAGACGAGATTGTCGGGCAGAAAGAAGGTGGCGCCGCCCACGATGGCGGCCTCGATGCGATTCTGCCGCAAGGCCCATCCGGCAGCCGCCAAAACGTACATCGACGACGCGCAAGCGGAATCGAACGTCATGGCGGGACCAACCAGCCCCAGCGCGTCGGCGACAATCGCCGCAGTGTAGTGCGCATCGCCGACAGGCGCGGGCGTCACTTCGTGCCGGCTGCGGACCGAATGCACGAGGCGGTCGCTCACGTGCTGCCGCACGGCGGCAGGCAGTTCGCGGAACGGTTCGACATCCTCCAGTCGCGCGGCGGCCTCGTCGATCAGCGCCGCGCGGGCCTGATCGATCTCCCGGTCGCCCTGCACGTTGCTCCCCACATAGACGCCGACGCTTCGCTGCGGAAGGTTGAACGGATCGAGACCCGCGTGCCGGCATGCCTCGGCCGCGACCTGGCAGAACGTCATCTGACCCGACTCGGCAAACGACGCCAGTCGCTTGGGCCGAGGGCAAACCTGCGGATCAAAAGGCGAATAGTCAATCGTGCCGGCCAACAACGAATAGGACTTGCCATCGACGCCCTTGCGCGGATCGTAGTACAGCTCGCGCGAGAACCGCTCCGGGGGAATTTCGCGAATGGCGCAGCCGCCGCGCACGAGCAGGTTCCAGTACTCGTCGAGATGGCTGGCCCCTGGAAGGCGGCATGCCAGACCCACAATCGCCAGCGGCACGTGTTTCCAGTCTACCATCAACACTCACCGTTGACCCATGTTGTACCCGCCGAATCGAAGATCTGCACGATGCTGCGGATCTCGGGCGCCCAACACTGTCCATGTGCCGTTCCGCGCTGGTAGGGCTCGCCGGATAAGAGCGGGCCGTCCTGGCCCCAACAAGCCGGACTCGATTTCACAGTCGATCGAGGCAAATGAACGGACAATGGCTACTCCCCTCCATGGAGTGTAAAATAAACAGTTTATGGTAGTTGAGGCGAGTTTTCCTGTCAATACGCGCGACACGCCGCGACACGCCGCGATTCCGGCCCATTGGGGATAGACGCTATCCGACCTGGCACGCGTAACAATTGACGATGCCAGCCGTCTCGAGTTTTCCCCGCGACTGGAATACGCAGGCAAACCGCTGTCGCTCGAGGATCTGGCGGATCTGCGGCAAGCGTGTGCCGTCGGCGTCGTGGATCTCCATGACGATCTGGCGGATCTTAGGCCAATCGCCGGGTTCGACGCCGGTGAGAATCTGCAACTCGCTCCCTTCCGCGTCGATTTTCAGCAGCGCGAGGCGACTGACGCCCGTATCGCGGAGCATTCCGGAAATCGTTCGCAGAGCACAGTCGTACTCCCGTTTCCCACCCAGGGTCTTCCTTACCAACGCGTCGACTAGGAAGGCCGGAGGGTCGCCTTCTTCCGGAAACCGCGCGTGCCAATCGTTCAGGAAACCCGCACGCACGGCATCGGCATCAGCCTCGGCGCTGGGATGGAAGCCGCTGATGATCGAGTAGGCGGGGTAGTATGTGAATTTTGCCTGTCCCGGTTCGTGCGCGATGCCAAACGGGTAGACGTGTACGCTATTGCCATAACGCTCGACATTGGTTTTCAACACGGCAAAGATCTCGGGCGACGGCTCGAAGGCCCATACCCGGGTCTCCGTAAAGCGTTCCTTCACAAACAAGGTGAACAAACCGATATTCGCTCCCACGTCGAACACGCAATCGCCGGGGGCCAACCGGATCCCGTGCCGCAGATAGGCCTCATCTCGGAAAACTTCTCCGTAAACGAACTCTGTTTCCGCCCGGTTCAGGTGGGCGATCGTCAGCCCGCAGGGAGTATGAAACGTCTCGAAACTCGTGCCGTTCCCCATCGGTTTGTCAGTCATGCGGCGTTCTTCCCCAGAGATACCATTCGCTGCCCCTGCTACGAACTACAGGCGTTGGGCATAAATGAGATAAATGCGCGGAAGAAGGTTTGGGAACAACTGTCGTCGATGTCAAAAACGACGTCTCCGTCTGCGAGAGAAGACGTGGACTCGTCGTAGATCCCATCTTCGAAGATGTCGCCGTAGGTAATGAGGGTGTTCTCGCGGCACAACTGATGCACCTCGAAAGAGTTTGGAAGTCTCAACGGCGTGGCTACGGTTGACACAGGTATCAAGGGCCCTCTCGTCAAAACCTATAACTTATTTCAATAACGGGTCTGAACCGCAGTTCTCGGGATGTCCTCGCAGTTATTGAAATAGCTTCCGAGTCCCGCAATACCTACTGTTCAGTTTTACGGCAGAAAGTTCCTGCGTCAAGCCCGGACGGGCCGGCAGCGATAGCATTGGGTTGGCGGGTGTAGTGGCTAAAACCCTGTAGGGGCAAGCGATCAACCTATCTCCCGCACCGCTGTACTGGACATGAAGGCCGCCGGACGATATGATCCCCTGGAATCGCTAGAACTCACGCCTCGATTTCCGTGCCCAATTCTGATCCGAACGCCCTGTTTCCTTTGCCGTTGACGACATTCGAGCAATACATGTTTGCCGATGTCCGTCGCGGTTATCCCATGACTTTTGTACTGGAAGCGCACGTGACGGGCAAAATTTGCCGCGAGGCGCTGGAGACCGCCGTTGAAGTTGCCAGGGGCCGCCACCCAATGCTGCATGCCCGGATCGATGCCCGCCGGTTCCGGCGGCCGATGTGGACCGAAGCGGGAGAATTGCGGCCGGCGATCGACTGGACGCCCTTTGATTCTCCCGCGCCGAGGGGGCGTGAGCCGATCGATCTTCGCAAGTCATTGGGGTTGCGAGTGTGGGTTCGCCACGACGAGCGACGGGCGGCGATTGCCTTGGAATTTCACCATTGTTGTCTGGACGGCCTAGGCAGCGTGCAATTTCTAGGCGACTTGCTCGCCAGTTATGAGCAGCAAATGAATCCGTCTACGAAAATCGAATTCTCGTCGCTGGATCCCTTGCGGCTGCGCGGACGAGGTGTTTTTGCAGTCCGTTTGCCCGCGCCGGTGAGTCGCTGGGAAGTGGTACGGTCAAGTGTGCTGGAAGCCGTGAAGTGGTTCCGACATCGTCCGGTCTCGGTTGCGGCCCCGGAGAAGTTCACTGCCCGCGAAAACGCCTTTCCGGAGTATTGTCATTACCAATTCAGCGAGGAGGAATCGCGGCGGATTCGTGAAACGGCGATGCGTCACTCGGTGACCGTCAACGATCTGCTGCTGCGCGACATGTTTCTGACGGTCAAGGCTTGGAACACGAGATATCGTCCCCATGCCAAGGCCGAATGGCTGCGGATCAACATGCCGACGAGTCTGCGCGGCCACAACGAGACCTCGATGCCCGCGGCTAACCGCATGAGTTTTGCCTTTCTCACTCGCAATGAGCGGGATTGCGATCATGGCGACACCTTCCTGGCAGGCATCCGCTGGGAGACCAAGATGATCCAGCGCTGGAGCCTGGGCCACCTATTCCTCAACGCGCTGCAATTCGGCCAGTGCGTGCCTGGCCTGTTGAAACTCATCTTGGCCGGGCGGTCGTGTCTTGCCTCGGTGATCTTGTCCAACCTCGGGGAAGTCTCCCGCCATTTCACCACGGTGCTCCCTACGGAGACGCGGAAAATGATCAGCGGCAATCTCACGGTGGAAAAGGTCCTCGGCGCACCGCCGTTACGACCGGGTACACACGTCGCCATGGCGCTCTTCGCTTGTTCCAATCGGCTCCTGCTCTGCTTGGCCTCCGATCGGAAGCAGTTCACGCCGCAGCGGAGCGAGGAATTCCTGTCGCTCTTCGTGCGACACGTGCGTCAATCGATTGCCGCCGAACCCCTGTAGGGAACGCCGGGGTACCCGCATAGCGGGTCGATGGCGTTTCTTCTTTCTTTCGTGGCGGAACACCAAGGCCGGATCGGCGCGGAGGCCGAACCCTACAAACGCTGGGCAACATAGGAAATATCCAGGTTATGTCAGGGCCTCAAAGGAAGGGGAATGGGCAAGCTGTCCTTGTTGACAGGTCAATTCTCTCAAACTAAACTGACGGTGTTGGTTTTGCGGGTGGAGTTGGAACGCCTATCGCACTTCCGCAGTGATCGTTGCAGGGGAAAAGTGAGGCCTTGGCGGTAAGTAATCCGTCGCGCCACGAGATGCCAACATTGGCCAAAACCGATTGGATTTATTGTGGGCGGCCATCCCCGGACGGCCAATTGAGGGTAATGGAATATTATTTGCTAACGGGTGCAACTGGCCTGCTGGGATCCTATATCCTCCGAGGGGCGCTTTGCGCCGGCTGGCGGGTGGCGGTGTTGGCGCGATCCAGCCCGGCCGAATCCGCCCGGCAGCGGATCGATTCGATCCTCGCCCGTTGGGAACGAGAGGCCGGCCACGTCCTTCCGCGCCCGGTCGTCCTGGAAGGAGATATGCGGCAACCTGGGTTGGGTCTCGACGGGCAGCAACAGCGCTGGGTGGGCCGTCACTGCCATGCCGTGTTTCACAGCGCCGCCAGCCTTTCTTTTCAGGGCCAGGAGGAAAGCGGCGAGCCTTACTGCTCCAATGTCGAGGGCACACGCCACGTCCTGGATCTCTGTCACGGCCTGGGTATCCGGCAGTACCATCACGTCTCGACGGCCTACGTTTGCGGTCTGCGCACGGGAACCGTCAAGGAGGACGAGTTGGACGTCGGACATCAATGTTCCAACGATTACGAAAAGAGCAAAATGGCCGCCGAGAAGCTCGTCCATCAGGCCGAGTTCCTGACCTCGCGGACCATTTACCGTCCCTCGATCATCGTCGGTGATTCCATCACGGGCCACACGAGCACGTTCCACGGGTTTTATACGCCACTGAAGATCGTTTACACCTTTCTCGGCAGCCTCGACCCACGGTGGATCGACGGCCAACCGCTTCTGGAAGTCCTCGGCCTGACCGGTCAGGAGCACAAGAATCTCGTGCCCGTCGATTGGGTTTCGGCGGCGATCGTGGAACTCGCCGCCAGGCCTGCCGCGCACGGCAAGACTTATCACCTCACGACGCCGCGGCCGGTGACCCTGGCCGTGGTCTGTAAGGCGATGGAACGAGTCCTCGCCGAACATGCGACCGCCACTGCCGGCAAGCCCAAGCCGGCCGTCGACCTAAATCAGCTCCTGCCCGTGTTTGTCGAACAGATGGAAGTCTATCGACCGTATTGGCGCGATGATCCAATGTTTGATTGCACGAACACGCGCCAGGCGCTTCCGCATCTGCCCTGTCCGGAGACCGACGAGTCGGCCTTGCTGAGAACCGGCCGTTACGCCTTGCGCTGGAACTTCGGCTGGCCGCGTCCCAAGCCGGTCGTGCCGGAATTCGACGTGTGTGAACACTTGCGTTCTTCCTTCCGTTGCGATCGGGAGTTCCTCGACTCCAGCGGATGCGGGAAGGTCGGCCTCCAGGTGGGCGGCGCCGGTGGTGGGCAATGGAGCCTTTTTACGGAGCGCGGGCAAGTGGTGGCGGTCGAACCGGGCCTTCTGCCCGATTGTTCGGCGATTTGCTCGCTGAATTCCTTCATGTTCGGGCGACTAGTTCGACGGGAAGTATCGATCGCCGCGGCAATTGCCAGCGGGGCCGTCTACGTGCAGGGCAGGACCGAAGAGACGGAGCGGTTGCCCTCGATCCTGCAATCCGTTTGTTTTCCACCTTGCCGGGCGGGCGACCGTGCGGCAGATCCGATCGAACCCGCGGTCCTCAACGCTTGACCGGTTTACCATGCCTGCTCCCGAATTGACACCTATTGCGATCATCGGCATGGCATGCCGGCTGCCCGGCGCCGCGAATCTCGACGATTTCTGGAGCATGCTGAGTTCGGGGCACAATGCGCTGGGCCCCGCGGCGGCTGACCGCTTCGATCGCTCACTCTACTTGGACCGTCAGCGAGGCGTGCCGGGCAAATCGTACACCGATCTGGCGGGCCAGATTTCTTATGCCCGGGTCGAACGCGGCTGGAAATTGCTCCCCGATGAATTGGCCGTCAAATTCGACGTGGCCCACGTGGCGCTGTGCGAGACAGCCATTGCCGCCTGCCGCCACGCGGGTCTTGACCCCGCGGCGATTCCCCGGCGGAACGCTGGCGTGTACGTGGGGCACGCCTCGGCCAGCAGGCTCGCCAGCGACCTGACCTACGCCAGTTACGTCGCGGAAACCGCCGGCTATCTCCGCGAAGCGGCCGGTTTTTCAGAGTTGGGACGCGCGGGCGAGGAGGTCATCCGTGGGACCGTCGCTCGCGCCCGCCAGGGCAAGGCCAAACGCAACGCCGACGGCAGTCCTTTCCTGGGCGCATCGGTCGCCTCGGCGCTGATTGCCAGGACGCTGGGCCTCAGCGGACCGTGCATGTCGTTCAACGCCGCCTGCGCGTCGTCACTGTACGCCCTGACGGAGGCCGTCCGTGCTTTGCAGCTTGGCCGGGTGGACATGGCAATCGTGGGAGGCGCGTCGTACTTCACATCCGACACCTTGGTTCTGTTTTCGCAGGCCCAGTCGCTCAGCGTCAGTGGTTCGCGGCCGTTCACATCGCGGGCCGACGGCATGGTCGTCGGCGAAGGAAACGTGGTCATGCTTCTCAAGGCCCTGCCCCGCGCGCAGGACGACGGCGACCGCATCCTGGCCGTAATTCCCAGCGTGGGGATTTCCTCCGACGGGCACGGGCGCAGCCTTTGGGCACCGCGCAGCGAGGGACAAGTGGAAGCGATTCGCCGCGCCTATGGCCTGCACGTTTCCGCGCAACACCTTCAGTATATCGAGGCCCACGCCACGTCGACGCCTGTCGGCGACTTGACCGAGATCCGCTCGCTGCAGACGGCCTTGCAAGGCCTGCTCCCGCCCGGTGAACAAATTCCGATCGGCAGTGTCAAGTTCAACGTGGGGCATTCGTTGGAAGCCGCTGGCCTGGTCGGTTTGCTCAAAACCGTGCTCTGCTTGCAAAACAAGACCGTGCCTCCGTCCAACGACGGCAGTCCGCTCAACCCGGGGATCGACTGGGACCAGGCGCCGTTCTTCGTGCCAAGTTCCGCTATCGCCTGGCCTGAAGGGGCCGGCGGACGACCGCGGCGTGCGGCGGTCGATTCGTTCGGCATCGGCGGCTTGAACGCGCACGTGGTCGTCGACGAGTACTTGCCGCCCAGGAACGTCGTGGCGCCAAGCGCCCGCATCCCGCGGGTCGTGTCGGCAAGCGTTGCAGAGGATGCCGTGGCCATCGTCGGACGCGGCACCATCCTGCCGGGGGCGCGGACCGTGGCCGCCTTCGGCGAGTTGCTACATTCGGGTCGCGATGCGAAAGTCGACGTTCCGCCCCAGCGCTGGCAAACCGGCCTCTTCTTCGAGCCCGAGAGCGCCGTCCCGGAGCAACGTCTCCGCGGCGGCTTCATCACCGACTACGCCTACGACTGGCGGAAGCATCGCATTCCTCCCAAGCAAATCGCCAGCGCCAGCCCATTGCAGTTCATGATTCTGGATGCGGTCGATCAGGCCTTGGCCGAGGCCGGATTGTCGGCGGAGCAGTTCGATCGCAAGCAGACGGCGGTTGTCGTGGGCACGGTTTTTGGCGGCGATTTCTCCTCCCAACTCGTGATGGGCCTTCGCTTGCCGGAATTCCGGCGGACGCTGGCCGAGACGCTCCGCGCGCACGGCGTGCCCGGCGCCCTTGTCGAGCAGTTGAGCAAGTCCTACGCCGCCGTGCTGTTGAAGCACATGCCGGCCCTGGTGGACGAGACGGGCAGTTTCACGGCCAGCGCGTTGGCCTCGCGCGTGACGAGTGTTTTCGACTTCATGGGAGGGGCCTTCGCCGTGGACGCGAGCGCGGCCTCGTCGCTGGCCGCGCTGAATTGTGCCGTCGATCTGCTGCTCACGCGCACGGTCGGCATGGTGGCCTGCGTGGGCGCGCAACAGGACATGACGCCGAACGCCTTCGAAGCCGCTTCACTCTCGGGCAAACTGGCTCGCGGCAACGGGCGGGCGCCATTTGACGCCCAGGCCCGCGGCACCTTCCCCGCGGAGGGTTGCGGCGTGCTCCTGCTGAAGCGATTGTCGGAGGCGCGAGAGCACGGGAACCGCGTGTTCGGAATCATTCGCGGCGTCGGCGGCGGCACGGGGCCGACGCATCGCGAGGCGATTGGCATTGCTATCCGCCGCGCCATCGACGATGCCAAGGCGAGGCCTGCGGAAGTTTCGTTCGTCGAAACGTCGGGGACCGGCTTGGCCGCTCCGGACGTGCAGGAAGCGCAGGCCGTGAGCGAAAGCTACGGCGCGACGGGACGGCGCGTGCCCGTGTTGCTGAGCACGGTTGTCGGCCAGATTGGCCACGCCGGCGGCGCATCCGGCATGGTATCGGTGCTCAAGGCCAGTTTGGCGCTCGATGAGCAGAAGCTGCCGGCAGTCGCCGGACTTGTCGCGCCGCCGCCCGTCGTGTCGCAGGACGCCCGCCGGCTTCAATTGCCGGCAGCCGAATGCAACCTGCCGCTTGACGATCAGCAGTCGCGATTGCTCGCGGGAGTGACCTCCTGCGGCGAGTTGGAGCTAGTTTATCACGTCGTGATGGAGAGGGGTACGGAGATGGTGCAACCACTGAACAAACCGGCGAAGAACGGCGATTCCTTGTCGCACGCATGCCAGGCGGCGCGGGGCGCGGCACGGATCGTCGAGTTCGATGCAACGGCCCGCCGCCGGGAAAAGATGCGGCAGAAAGGCGTGCAGCCGGCCGAACGGCAGCCTGCGGAGACGGTTGGCAAGCATCGCTCGAATGGTTCCGCGGCCGCCGAAGTGGGTAACGCCGCGCAAGCGGGCAATGCGGGACCGGCGGCCACGCATTTCCTGCCGGGAGAGCCGCCGCGTGCCGCGAACCTGCGGGCGGGCTTGCCCGTTGAGGCGATGTCGGCGCCGGCGTTTCCTTCGCCGCCCGCCGCGCCGCCGCCGATCGATGTCGCAGAACTACAGTTGTTCCTGGTGAACTTCGTCGTCGAGCAAACCGGCTACCCGCCCGAGATCGTCAGCCTGGATGCCGACCTGGAAGCCGACTTGGGCATCGACAGCATCAAGAAGGCTCAACTCTTTGCCGAGATCGGCGAGCACTTCCAGGTGGCGGCCGACGCCGGCTTGACGCTCGACCAGTTCGCCACGCTTCGCCACGTCTCGGACTACTTGATCGAGCGGATCGGCGAGCCGCACGCGGCGGTGGCAGTTCCGGCCGCCGCGCCTTCATCGTCCGCGGTGCCGATGGCAACAGCAGCGGCAGTCGCCGCAATCGACGCCGTCGAACTGCAATTGTTCCTTGTCAATTTCGTGGTGGAGCAGACCGGCTACCCGCCCGAGATCGTCAGCCTGGACGCCGACCTGGAGGCCGACTTGGGCATCGACAGCATCAAGAAGGCTCAACTCTTTGCCGAGATCGGCG
>CAZTPX010000122.1:0-28760 GCA_964615095.1 uncultured Planctomycetaceae bacterium
ACGAGGTGCAGGCCGGCAGCGTGATCAAGCCGCTGGTGGGCGTGGTCAACGACGGCCCCAGCGATGCGGCGGTACTACGGCCTGTGCTGACGAGCCGGCGCGGCATTGTCGTCGCTTGCGGCATGAATCCCTGCTATGGCGATCTCGATCCCTACTGGATGGCGGCAGCGGCCATCGACGAGGCGGTGCGGAACTGCGTGGCGGTAGGGGCCGATCCGCAGCGGATTGCCGTTCTGGACAATTTCTGCTGGGGCAATACCGATCGGCCCGAGACGCTCGGTTCACTGGTCCGCGCGGCCCTGGCCTGTTACGACGTGGCCACCGTGCTGGGCACGCCGTTCATCAGCGGTAAAGACAGCCTCAACAACGAGTTCCGTCCCCAAGGCGGCGCGGAGCCGATCGCCATTCCGCCTTCGCTCTTGATTAGCGCCATCGGCCAGGTCGACGACGTGGCGCGGTGTGTGACGATGGATCTCAAGGAGCCGGGCAATTTGCTTTACGTTGTCGGTGTGACTCGCGATGAGTTGGGAGGGTCGCATTATCGGTTGTTCGCGGAGACGCAGGGAGCCGAAGGCTCCCCTCTCCCTCCGGGAGAGGGGCAGGGGGTGAGGGCTGGGCAGGTCCCCCAACTCGATCCGCACATCGCCAAGAATACCTTCGCTGCGATGCACCGCGCGATCCAAGCCGGCCTAGTCCGTGCCTGCCACGACTTGAGCGAGGGCGGGCTGGCGGTGGCCGTAGCCGAGATGGCTTTTGCCGGCGGCTGTGGCGCGAGAATTGATGTGAAGGCCATGCCGTGCGATGGTGACTTGGATGTGGCCACGCGATTGTTCAGCGAGTCGAACACGCGGTTCCTCTGTGAAGTGCTTGCCGAAAATGTCGCGAAATTCGAAGCGGCCATTGCCGGGACGACTCACGCGTTGATTGGTTTCGTAAAAGATCTTAACCGACTTGTGATTCACTTCGGTAATACGACGGTCGTGGAAAGCGATTTAGCCACATTGAAAGAAGCCTGGCAACATCCGCTAAGATGGTGAAAGTAGTTAAGAGGAATTTCGCCTGTGAATAATCCGCTAGCAACTCAACCCGTTCCCGTCGAGCAGGTCGAGAGGCTTATTTGTCTTGCGCGCGGAGAGAAGGTCCTCTTGGATTCCGATTGGGCGATGCTTTACGGAGTGACGACGGGCAACCTGAACAAAGCCGTCAAACGTAATCAGCAACGATTTCCGCCGGATTTCATGTTTCAAGTCTCCGATGAGGAGACCGCGGCCTTGATATTCCAATCTGGAAGATCAAGCCTGCATGGCGGCCGTCGGCACAACCCCTACGCCTTCACCGAGCAGGGCGTGGCAATGCTCTCCAGCGTACTTCGGACAGAGCGGGCCATGCAGGTCAACGTTGCGATCATGCGGGCGTTCGTCAGCCTGCGCAGGATGCTGGGTGCCAACGAGACCCTCGCCCGCAAACTCGCCGAACTGGAGGAACGTCTAGAAGGCCATGATGAAGCCATCAAGTCTCTGTTCCAAGTGATTCGTGAACTGATGACTCCGCCCACCGCGCCGCACCGCGCCATCGGCTTTCATGTTGGCAGAGGAAAAAATACCTAACCCCGGACCCTGACGGAGGCTCACGTCTCCGGCTCGCCTCGACCATGCCCCGCCCCAACGTTCTGATCCTCCGAGCACCCGGCACGAACTGTGACAAGGAAACGGCCTTTGCCTTTGAAACGGCCGGCGCATCGACCGAGACGCTCCACGTCAACCGCCTGCTGGAATCGCCCGCGTTGCTCGATCGATTCCAGGTCCTTTGCATTCCCGGCGGATTCAGTTTCGGCGACGATGTGGCCGCGGGGCAGATCCTGGCCGTGCAGATGCGGCATCACCTGGCCGGCCGGCTAGCTGAGTTCAAGGCCGCTGGGAAACTGATCCTTGGCATCTGCAACGGCTTTCAGGTAATCATCAAGTCGGGCATTCTGCTGGACGACGAGCCGCGACCCACAGGCGCGTGCCCCGGTCCGCCGGCAACGCTGACGTATAACGACTCCGGCAAGTATGAAGACCGTTGGGTGCGCCTGGGTGTACACGGCGAGAAGTGCGTATTTCTCCGCGGCATCGAGCGGATGTATCTTCCCGTGGCGCACGGCGAAGGCAAGTTCATCGCCCGCGACGCGGCCGCGCTGGCCCGTTTGGAAGCGGCCGGGCAATTGGCCTTGCGCTATGTGCCGCTGGGGGCGAACGGGGGCGGGGCTGATGGCGGAGGAGCCGCTAGATCGCAGGAGTCGGTGAGCGGAACGTCGCCGGTACTTAGGACTCAGTACTCAGTACTCAGTACCCAGTGCTCGACAGCCACTTCACACCTTCCCTTTCCCGACAACCCCAACGGTTCGATGGCCGACGTGGCGGGTGTGTGCGACACTAGCGGCCGCGTATTGGGGCTGATGCCACACCCCGAGCGGCATCTCGATCCGACGCATCATCCGCGCTGGACCCGCGGCGAGGCCGGCCCCGTGGGCGACGGTCTGCAGGTGTTCATCAACGCCGTGCGGTATTTCACTTGACGGAGAAAGATCCATACCATGCAAATCCAACCCTACTTGTTCTTTGAAGGTTGCTGCCAAGAGGCAATCGATTTCTATCGTACCGCGCTGGGGGCCGAAGTACTGATGATCATGCGGTTCAAGGAGGCCCCGCAAATGACCTGCACTCCCGGTACCGAAGAGAAAGTCTGTCATGCCAGCCTGCGGATTGGGGAAACCATCGTGGCGGTGTCCGACGGCCGCTGTGGCGGGAAGGCGAGCTTTCAGGGATTCGCCTTGTCGCTCACCGTGCCCAGCGATGCCGAAGCGGAACGGTTGTTCGCGGCCCTCAGCGACGGCGGGCAGGCTCAGATGCCGTTGACCAAGACCTTCTTCTCTTCGCAATTCGGCATGGTCGCCGATCGTTTTGGCGTGTTGTGGATGGTGTATGTAACAGATTCTGACAATTGACGCACGTCAAAGGCCGGCGCATAGTTCGCATTGCGGCAGGCAGGAAATTCCGCCATACTAGGCGGCATGGCAACGGTTCCTGAAGCATTGGCCATCGCGACCCAGCACCATCAGCGCGGTCGGCTACAAGCCGCTGAGCAGATCTATCGGCAGATCTTGCAGGTTGAACCGAATCATGCCGACGCGCTGCATCTGCTCGGCGTGATTGCCGCCCAAGTGGGCAAACAGGCGCTGGCCGTCGAACACATCGGGCGGGCCATCCGCGCGAACGGCAACGTAGCCGCTTTCCATAACAGCTTGGGCAATGCGTTGCGCTACCAGGGAAACTTGCGCGAAGCGGCCGTTTGCTATCGCCGGGCCTTGGAGTTGGACCCGGGCTATGGCGAGGCCCACAACAATCTGGGCGCGGCGCTCCGCGACCAGGGGGATCTAGAAGAAGCGGCCGCCTGCTTCCGCCGGGCAATGGAACTGAAGCCTGACCTGGCCGACGCGCACAACAACCTGGCGATTGTACTGGAGTACCAGGGAAAGCCGGACGAAGCGATCGCCTGCTATCGCCGTGCGTTGGAGTTGAAGCCGGATTATACCGAGGCAGCGTATAACCTGGGAAATGCCTGGAGAAATCAAGACGAGCCGGCCGAAGCGATCGCCTGTTACCGCCGTGCCCTGGAGCTGAAGCCGGACTATGCCGAGGCGCACGCCAACCTGGGTCTTGCCTTAAAGGACCTGGGGAACTTGGAGGAGGCGGCCGCCTCTTGCCGCCGGGCCATCGAATTGAAACCGGGTTGTGCCGAATCGCATAATAATCTGGGCATAGCCTTGAAGGACCTGGGGAACTTGGAGGAGGCGGTCGCCTCTTGCCGCCGGGCCATCGAGTTGAAGCCGGATTTTGCCCAGGCGCACAACAATCTTGCCATTGCCTTTCGGGACATGGGGGATTCCGACGAAGCGGTTGCCTGCTTTCGCCGGGCCCTGGAGCTGAAGCCGGAGTTTACCGCTGCGTACGGCAACCTGGGCAACGTCTTGAGATTGCGAGGCCGATATGCCGAGGCGCGGGAGGCCTACGAGAATCTCTTGCGATTGAGCCCCGGCCGGGATTTGCTGCGTCTGAGCATCGCCGCGATCTGCCCGGCGGTGTTCGAGAGTAGCGCAGCGATCGACGAGTACCGGGCCGGATTGCTTGCACAAGTCGAAGACCTGGCGCGGGGAGGATTCAACGTGGATGTCTCGCAACTTGGGGACTCGGCTGCCGAACCACCCTTTGACCTGCTCTGTCACGGCAGAGACGACCGTCCCATCAAGGAGGCCTGGGCCAGGTTGTTCCGTAACCTGCCAATCCAGGAAACAACGCACGGCGTTTCCCCGCATCCCAAACTCGGCCTGGTGGTGACCCAAGGGCACGAAGGAATCTTTCTGCGATGGTGGACTGAGTTGTTGCGGCGGATGAAGCCTCGCGGATGGGAAATCGTCGTTGTCTGTTGGCTCTCCGGCGCTGGGCGAATCCGATCTGCCCTGAGTGGGAGTAGCATCCAACTGTTGCCGATTTCAGGACGGTTCAACCAGATCGTCAACACCGTGCGCGAGGCGCGATTCGACGTGCTCTGCCACTGGGAAACCGGGTCGGACTCGACCAACTATTTTCTGCCGCACTTTCGTTTGGCGCCGGTACAGTGCAACTTGGCGGGCATGCAGGTAACTTCCGGCATCCCGCAGATGGACTATTACCTCTCCAGCGAGTTCATTGAAGTGGACTGGGCTGAGTCGCATTACAGCGAGAAGCTGCTCCGCGCCCGCAGCCTCCTGGGCTACCACATCCGCCCGCCACTGCCGGCGGCGGCCAAGCCCCGCGAGGCTTTTGGTTTTCGCACGGAACAACATCTCTATGTCTGCCCGCAGAATTTGCGCAAGTTCCATCCGGAGTTCGATCCGCTCTTGGCTGGCATCCTGCAAGCCGACCCGGCGGCCGTCGTCGTGATCGTGGAGGACCGCGGCATGTGCGTCGCTCCCATGCTCCGCCGACGGTTTGCCAAGACGCTTTCCGAAGTGCTGGATCGCGTGGTCTTTCTGCCCCATCAATCCTATGCGGACTACCTGTGCCTGGTATCGGCGGCGGACGTGATCTTGGACCCGCTCTATTACAGTGGGGGGACAACGACGCTGGAGGCGTTGTCGCTGGGCAAGGCGATCGTCACCTGGCCTTCGCAGTTCCAGATTGGCCGGGGCGTGCTGGCCAGTTACCGGAAGATGGGGATTACCGGTTTTGTGGCCAACGACGCGGCCGAGTACGTGCGGATGGCAGTGGGTTTGGGGACGGATGCGGATTACCGGCGAGACGCGGAAGGGGAGATCCTGGCGGCCAGCGGGGCGTTGTTCGAAGACTTAGGCGCGGTGCGGGAATATCAGCGGGTATTTGACCGCCTGGTCGAGGAAGCCCGCTGTGGTTAACCGGGTATTTTGCTATGGCAACGATTCCTGAAGCATTGGCGATTGGCCTTCAACACCATCGGCTTGGCCAAATGCAACTGGCCGAGCAGATCTACCTCCAGATCATCGCGGTCGAGCCGAATCACGCCGACGCGATTCATCTCTTGGGCGTGATCGCCCGTCAAATGGGCAAGTACGAGGTTGCGGTTGAAACGATTGGACGGGCCATCCGGCTGAATGGCAACGTGGCTGCCTACCATAACAATCTGGGCAATGCATTGAAAGACCAGGGAAAGCTGGATGAAGCGGCCGCCTGTTATCGCCGGGCCCTGGAACTGAAGTCGGAGTATGCCGAGGCCCACAACAACCTCGCGGCTGTGTTCAAGGAGCAGGGAAAGTTGGATGAAGCGGTGGCTGGCTACCGCCGGGCCTTGAAGTTGAAACCGGACTATGCCGAGGCCCACAACAACCTGGCCAATGCCTTAAGAGAACAGGAGAAGCCTGAGGAAGCAGTCGCCGGTTACCGCCACGCGCTGGAGCTGAAACCGAATTATGCTGAGGCCTACAACCACCTGGGGAGCCTTTGGAAGCAGCAGGAACGGTATGCGGAAGCGCGGGAGACCTATGAGAATGCGCTGCGATCGAATCCCGATCGAGACCTGTTGCGGCTGAGCATTGCGGCCATCTGTCCGGCGGTCTTCGAAAGCGGCACGGCGATCGACGAGTACCGGGCCGGATTGCTAGCGCAGGTCGAAAACCTGGCGCAAGGGAAGTTCAACGTCGAGGTCTCGCAATTAGCCGGCTCGGGCGCCGAACCGCCCTTTAGCCTGCTGTACCACGGCAGAAACGACCGGCCGATCAAGGAGGCATGGGCCAGGTTGTTCCGCAAGCTGCCGATGCAGGAAACAGTGCGTGCCGGCAGTTCCCCGCGTCCCAAGCTCGGCCTAGTGGTGACCCAGAGCCATGAAGGGATCTTCCTCCGCTGGTGTACCGAATTGCTGCGGCGGCTGCAGCCCAAAGGCTGGGAAATCGTCGTCGTTTGCTCGCGCGCCGGAGAACGACAGTTCCGGGCAGCCCTGAATGGCATCCAACTGCTGCCGGTTTGCGGGCCGCTGGACCAGATTGTGAAGACCGTGCGCGAGGCGCGCTTCGACGTGCTATGTCACTGGGAAACGGGAACGGATTCGGTCAACTATTTCCTGCCCTACTTTCGCCTGGCGCCGGTACAGTGCAACCTGTTAGGCATGCAGGTAACTTCCGGCATCCCGCAGATGGACTATTACCTCTCCAGCGAGTTCATTGAAGTGGACGGGGCTGAGTCGCATTACAGCGAGAAGCTGCTCCGTGCCCGCAGCCTCCTGGGCTACCACATCCGCCCGCCACTGCCGGTGGCACTCAAACCCCGCGAGGCCTTTGGTTTCCGCACGGAGCAACACCTCTACGTCTGCCCGCAGAACTTGCGCAAGTTCCATCCGGAGTTCGATTCGCTCTTGGCCGGCATCCTGCAAGCGGACCCGGCGGCCGTCGTCGTGATCGTTGAGGACCGCAGTCTGTGCGTCACTCCCATGCTCCGCCGACGGTTCGCCAAGACGCTTGCCGAAGTGTTGGATCGCGTGGTCTTTCTGCCCCATCAATCCTATGCGGATTACTTGTGCCTGACATCGGCAGCGGACGTGATCTTGGACCCCTTATATTACAGCGGGGGGACGACGACTCTGGAGGCGCTTTCGCTGGGCAAGGCGATCGTCACCTGGCCTTCGCGGTTCCAGATTGGCCGGGGCGTGCTGGCCAGTTACCGGAAGATGGGGATTACCGGTTTTGTGGCCAACGACGCGGCCGAGTACGTGCGGATGGCCGTGGCCTTGGGGACGGATGCGGATTACCGGCGGGCCACCGAGCGGGAGATCCTGGCCGCCAGCGAGGCATTGTTTGAAGACATGCGGGCAGTGCGGGAATATCAGCGGGTATTTGACCGCCTGGTCGAGGAAGCGAGGAGTGGTCTGGGCTCTCAAGCAGGATCTGGCGCTTGGCACTCACCGAAGTAAGCGGTTGGTTCGGCGAAAACGGTTTGTTGGTGGTCGTGCAGCGTATAATAGACCCCCGACACGTTTCCCTTGGTCCTGATTATTTCACAGATCGTGTCAACGCTTTGCAGGTCCAGGCCGTCGTGGATCGGGAGCGTCAGGATCTGGTTGGCCACGCGCCGCGCAACAGTAAGCGGATCCTTGATGGCGATGGCCCGGTAACAGGCGAAATCGGGAATGATCGGGTAGAAGTAGCGTCGCGCGTGGACGTTGTATTCTCCGAGCTTCTGGTACAACCCATCGCGGCTGAACCCGAATTCCTTCTCCTCGACCTCGATGGGCATATAGCCGTAGTTCCACTGGATATCGGATGGCAACGGCGGGCAGATGCGGATGCCCCGGATGTCCTTCAACCGCTCGCGATACAACTCGCTGATGCGGCGGCGTTTGGCGATGATCTCGTCGAAGTAACGCAGCACCTGGAGACCCATGAGGGCCTGCATCTCGTTCATCTTGGCGTTGGTGCCCGGTGTGACCACCTCGACCTCGTTCTTGAATCCGAAATTCTTGAGGTAGTCGAAGGTGGTCTTCAGCCCTGAATCCTGGAAGGTCAGCAGTCCGCCCTCGATCGAGTGATAGAGCTTTGTGGCGTGGAAGCTGAACATGCTCAGGTCGCCGAAATGCGCGATCGAGCGGTTGCCCACGGTGACGCCGAAGGCGTGTGCCGCGTCGTAGATCAAACGCAGGTTGCGGCGGCGGGCAATATCGGCCAGGGCGTGAAGCCGACAGGGGTAGCCGAAGACGTGAACCGCCAAGATCGCCGTGGTCCAGGGCGTGATCGCCGCCTCCACCTTTTCGGGGTCGAGCGTGTAGTAGTCAGGTTCGATATCGACAAAGACGGGCCGAAGCTTGTTCCAGAACAGGGCGTGCGTGGTGGCCACAAATGAAAACGGCGTGGTGATCACCTCGCCGCCGATGCCCATCCCCTCCAAGCCGATCTGCAAGGCCAAGGTGCCGTTGTTGAACAGGCAGATATTCTCCGTCTGGAAGTAGTGGCACAACTGCCTCGTGTAGCGCTGCACTAGCGGGCCGTTGTTGGTGAGCCAGGCATTGGCCCAAATCTCCCGCAGTCCTTCGCAAAATTCCTCCAAAGGAGGCAAGAAAGGCCGGGTGACGTAGACGGGTTTTTCGAACGGTTTAATCATACACGTCGGCCAGGTTGGATGAGCCAAGCGACAAGTTGGCGCCGAGGACTGGAATAGGCACTAAACCGCGGGTGGGGAGAGCTTAACGCGAGGGCGAGGAAGTTGCAACCCCAATAAAGAAGATCGCCCAAGCCATCGAATTGCTGGGCAACATGGGCCAAGCGCATCGCATTTCTCCATCGGGCGCAATCGAGCCGTAATCGCGCAGTTCGCTTGGCGGCCCGAGTTTCGATCCAGAAGATCAATCGCCGTCGGCGGGAGCTATAGCCCAGCGGCATGAAGATCCTCACAGAAACCCGAAGCGTAAGCGAGGATGCCTCGCTTACGCTTCGGGTTACGATTGGTCAACTTTCTTGTTGGCGCGCCGGTGGACTGCAAGGCCGCCAATCTCGGCACGATCGTCGCAACCGGCACGCTCGTTCTCTGCGCGGCGT
The DNA here is from genome assembly GCA_964615095.1 of uncultured Planctomycetaceae bacterium. Classification (GTDB taxonomy): domain Bacteria; phylum Planctomycetota; class Planctomycetia; order Pirellulales; family Thermoguttaceae; genus JANXQG01. Next base: position 9,074 of record CAZTPX010000122.1, read on the forward strand.
TGTTGAGATAATCACCCCCGCCATCGGTGATGGAAAAAGTGTTCTACGCTTCCAATGATGAACGCGTTGGAAACCGATTTCGAGGACTGCGAGTTGATGGCGATCAGCGTGGAGACGCTCCGCGCTTCCACTCTACTGTCTTTCGACCTGTACTTGCCGCCGCAAGAGCCCCGCCACCCGGTACTGTATCGGCAGCGGGAGCACCCCATTGCCGAGGTGGATCTGCGACGACTGATCGAGCGCGGGGTCCGTACGCTCTATATTGCCGCGGGCGATTCGACCGCCTATCGCGAGTATCTCCGCGAGACGCTCCTGAAGAACGACGACATTCCCCCGCTCGAGCGCTACCAGGTGCTGCGCGAGGCCACGCGGGCCATGCTCACCGAGGCCCTGGTCAAGGGCGACCAGGACGCGGCGGTGAAGATCACGGGCGAACTCAGCGAGGGCATGGTGCAGGCGGTGTGCGACTCGCAAGTCGCGCTGGGCGACATGCTGCGCGTGATGTCCTATGACTACAGCCTCTTTACCCACGCCATAAACGTCGCCACCAACTGCCTGTTGTTGGCCGGGCAGTTGGGGATCCGCGATCGGCAAGAATTGCTGCGGATCGGACAGGGCGGGCTGTTGCACGATATCGGCATGCAGGGTGTGCCGCGGCACATTCCGGAGAAAGCGGCGAAACTGACCGACTACGAGCGGCGGGTCGTGCAGGAACACCCCACGATCGGCTTCAAGGAGCTTTGCCGCCGCGAGGACATGACTTGGGGTCAACTGATGATGGTCTACGGCCATCACGAGCGGTGCGATGGTCGCGGATACCCGGTCGGCCTGGTCCAGTCGGAAATTCACGAGTACGCCCGGCTTTGCGCCATCGCCGACGTGTATGAAGCGATTTGCCGCGATCGGCCCTATCGGCGGGCATCGCGGCGGTGCGACGCCCTGGAATATCTCGACCGCCAGTCCGGGCGGGCCTTTGACGAGGAGATGATGCGATGCTGGATGTCGGTAGTCGCCAGGCAGACATAGCCCGCTGGATCTTCTCGCTACCCTGCCACGTGCAGATTCCCGAGAAGCTCCGCGACGATTTCGAAAAGACCGGCGCGGGGTCGGTGCCCGCCGCCGACGTACGGCGGCACCGCCGCGTGTATTGTCGGGGGGAGAAGCATCGCGCCGCGCTGGGGCTCAAGCAGAGCCTGCCCGCACTGGCCCGGCTGTCGGCCTGGCAGGGAATCTACACGGGCGATTTCTCCAAGCAAGGCTGCGGCTTTCTGCACAGCGCCATTCTCTATCCGGGCGAGAGGCTGCCGCTGATCCTGCTGACGGGCAGCCAGCGGATGATCGAGGTGGCCTGGTGTCGGCGCTTGGGCAAAAACTGTTATGTGGTCGGCGCGCGGTTCGTCGAAAGCCCGGCGCCGCCGGCGGTAGGGGAGTGAAACGATGTCCGTAAGTCCGCTGGAATCAGACGTCGATTTGGCAGGACTGTTGGCGCAGTTGGCCTCGCTGGCTGGAGATTCCCAGCCGGCCGAAGGGGCGGCTAGCTCTGCCCCGGCCGCTTCCGCCGACTTGTCGCGCCGCGCGCCGGCGCGGGAAGATGAATTGCCCGCTCCGCTCGCCCTGGCCGCCGCCGTCCCAGGCGAGAGAGCTTTCTTTCCCACCGCCCCGCGGAGCCTGGCGGACACGCAGATCACTGAAGGCGAGATCGAGGGCATCATCCTCCGTATACTGATGTACCGTGGCACGTCGGCCGGCGTAGAAATCTCCGAGCGGATCGGCCTACCATTTCCCTTGACGGAGAAACTGCTCCATGCGCTGAAGGCCCAGCGACTGCTGGTTTTCAAGCGGGCTGCGACCTTGAACGACTATGTCTACGAGATCACCGACCAGGGCCTGCAACGTACCCGCCAATTGGCCGCCCATTGCAGCTACTGCGGCGCCGTGCCCGTTTCCCTGGCCGACTATACTGCCAGTGTCGCCGCACAGTCGTTGAACAGGGTCAAGCCGCGAATGGAAAGCCTCCGCCGCGCCTTCGCTGACCTGACCATCAGCGGCGAGATGTTCAGTCGCCTGGCCCGCGCCATCACTGCCGGGCAAGGGCTCTTCTTGCACGGCCCTCCGGGCAACGGCAAGACCAGCATCGCCGAACGAATTGGGGCCGCCTACGGCACGAGCATCTGGGTGCCCCGCGCCATCAGCGTGTGGGGCGAGGTCATCCGCCTGTTCGATCCAAGTTGCCACGAGGAACTGCCCTTGGCCAGCGGCGAGCGGATCGTTGCCGACGAGAAGATCGACCACCGCTGGGTGCGGATCCGCCGGCCCACCATCGTCGTCGGCGGCGAGTTGAAGATGGAAAGCCTGGACATCACCGTCCACAAGGAAACGGGCACGTGCGAAGCGCCGCTGCAGATGAAAAGCAATTGCGGCACGCTGGTGATCGACGATTTCGGCCGCCAGCGCGTGCCGCCGCGGAAACTGTTGAACCGCTGGATTGTGCCCTTGGAGGCGCGACACGACCATGTGGGGCTGCCCAGCGGGCGGAAAATCTGCGTGCCCTTCGATCAGTTCATCGTCTTTTCCACCAACCTGGAACCAAAGGACCTGGTCGACGAGGCATTCTTACGGCGGATTCCCTACAAGATCGAGATTGAGAATCCCACGGTCGAGCAATTCCGCGACCTCTTCCAGCGGACGTGCCGGCAGCAAGGGATCGCCTTCGATGCGGCCGCGCTGGACCACCTGATCGGCCGACACTACGATTCCACGGGGCGGCCGATGCGATTCTGCCACCCCCGCGACCTCTTGCACCAAGTGGGGATCTTCTGCCGCTTCCGCGGATCCCCGCTGGCGATGAGTGCAGCCGCCTTGGATGCCGCCGCCGCGGATTATTTCTCCGTGCTGGGCCACTAACTTGGGCTCTCCGCCGCAGCTCGATTGCGATATAATGGGTTGAGAATCGCAGGCTGCCCGCGCGGAATGGAGCAATTCCGCGCGGAGTCGGCTTGCGAGCGTGGATTCCCTTCTCCCCAAGGCCACTGCGAGGAACGCATGCCGACTTTTCCGTCGCCGCTTCCCTTGACGGCGTTTGAAGAATATATGCTCCGGGACGACCGCCCGGAGTATCCGATGAGCATCATTGCGCGTCTCAGGTTCGCCGGGGAGTTGGACCGCGAGGTGACGATGGAAGCCCTGGCGACAGTCGTGGCAAGCCACACCCTGCTGCGAGCCAAGGTCCACAAGACTCCGGCGGGCCGACTGAAATGGATCGCGGCGGCAGATAGTCCTCCGGTAATTTCGTGGTTCGACGGCATGGGACACGATCGCTTGCCTGCGATGCAGCCGATCGACCTGTTCTTGGAAGCGGGATCGAAGTTCTGGGCCACAGCGGATTGGCAACAGAGCTCGCTTGTGATGCAGATACACCACGCCACTTGCGATGGCAAGGCGGTGTTCCAGATCCTCGACGACTTCGTGCGAAGCTATGCCCGCATCTCCGCAGGCAAGCAGTCCACGACTCAACTGTCGCCTTTCGATCCGCAATGTTTGCCTGGGCGCGGGAGCTTTGGCCTGACCGTAGGGAAGTATCTGCGGATGCTTCCCCTCCAACTGTTGGGCCTTTCCCGCGTCGGGATGTTTTTCCTGCAGCGGCCGGTTCCCTTATTGGAACGAATTGCGGCAATTCCCCGCGCGTTGCCGGCAGGCTTCCCGGAGGTCAAGGCGGCCAGCCTGGACGTGGAAGAGGTACGGAAGCTTTCGGCGGCGGCCGCGGATGCCAAAGTGACCGTAAACGACTGGCTGGTCCGCGACTTCTTTGTGGCGATCGATGATTTCCGCGCGCGGCACGCAACCACAACCTGTGGTGAGTGGATCCGCATTGCCGTTCCGATGGATCTCCGTCATGAAGCGGGTAACCGCATGCCGGCGGCCAATGTGGTGAGCATGGTGTTTCTCGATCGCACTCCGAAACATATCGGCGACCCCGCGGGCTTGCTTCGCAGCATCCATGCGGAAATGGACTCGATCCGTCGGCGACGGTTGGGTCTGATCTTCATCGTGGCGCTGTGGGGCGTACGCTTGCTGCCGGGCGGACTGGCAAAATGGGTCAACAGGAACTGCTGTGAAACGACCTGCGTTCTCTCCAATCTGGGCAGGGTCATGGCCGCTTCGCCCTTGCCGCGTTGCAACGAGAGGATCGTAGCCGGCAACGTGGTGCTCGACGGCGTCGATTTCTTCGCCCCGGTCCGTAGCGGCACGGCAGTCAGCATGGCGCTGGTTTACTACGCGGGCGGCTTGCGGCTTTGCATGCAGTACGACAGTCGCCGGATCACGGAGGCACAGGCCGACGACTTGATGGCCACCTATCTGCGAAAGATTCGCGCATCGACCGACGCGGCAAGTCGGTCGGTTCACGGCTGTCCGACAAGCGGCCGAGTTACCAGCGTCGCCGATCCGCTATTGGAGATCACTCGCTGATTTTGCCCTTCTTGGCGGGCGAGGCTTTTTCCTTGGCCGTTTCCGCCGCCGGCGACCGGAAGTACAGGCGGACGGTCGAGACGACGGAGATTTCCGGACGCATGGGCAACTCGCGGGGTTGGACGTCGCCGTCGGTGGAGAGGCCGCGATAATAGGTGTTGCGGGGGCGGTCGGCGTGGATCAGCGTGACGTCGCGCCGCCATGCCGGTGTCATCATCTCCTCGTAGCTGGCGCGGAACGAAGAGTACATCGACTCGGGGTAACGAACGATGGTCTTCTCCTGCACATTGATGACCGGCGGCCGCTTGCCGAAGAGTGGAACCAGCAGGGCGTCGGCCTTGGCCCCCGCCGCCTTCAAGGCATCCTGGCGGACCTGCACCTTGACCGCGTCCAGGTCTCGGCTCCAATAGTCGAAGGCAATGATGTCCGTGACGCCCTGGGCAAAGGACTGGGCCAGTGCGGCTTGCGCTTGCGGTCCGTCGGGCACGGCCAGATGGACGTTGCTCTGCATGCGGTAGCCGACCTTTTTCTCCACGCCCACCTCGACACCGTCGCGCTTCTCCAGGTTCCATGTGTAGCGCGGCAGAACGGCGATGAAATCGACGACTATGTTCTCCGGCGCGATTTTGATCTTCGACCAGGCCGCCTTGAGATGCTCGACCGTGGCCGCCACCGACTCCTGACACTTGGCGGCTGTTTCGGCCTCGGCGGTCACGGCCAACACGATGCGCATCTCGCTCGGCTGCACACGGGTCTCCGCCCGGCCATCGAGCACGATATAACTTATGGCGACTTTCGGGTCCAGCGACGGCAGGCCGAGGGACTGTTCCGCGACCTGTTCCGCAGCCTCGTTGCCCGCGCGGCTCCCGCCCATTTGAGCTTGTACGGTTGTCGGAGAGAGGCACGACAGGGCCAGTAGAGCCGCAACGCCAGGGAGGAATCGGAACATGGTTGTTGTCCTTTCGAAACGGGAATCGAATGTAATTCAGGCGAGGCACACTCCCCCGCACCTTTATTGATTATACCACCAAAAGTTGAAGACCATAGTCCCAATGTCCATCATGTTACTTCTGCCCCGGCAAGCGGCCGAGCTACCAGTTTCGCTTCTCGTAGTCCTGCCAGTTCTCATTTTCTTTGATGTAGTGCCCGTCTGCCTGCTGCTTTGTGTAATCGATTTCCGGCTTGGGCGCGCCGATGTGCTCCATGACCGACAATTGGTGCTTCATGCATTGCTGTTCGGCTGCAATTCCGGTCCAGACTTCATCCGGCGCTGGCCCGGCGTGTGACTTCTGGTACTCGTGATAGAGTTTACATTGACAGGCAGCGATCGCCTGATAAGCTGAGCAGTTGGAGACAATAGTCCCAAAAAGGGAGAAAGCCCCGGTGAACACATCCAAGCATGATCCGCCGCAACCGCTTCGCATCGGTAAACGCTGCCTTCGCTGGCTGAAACGGCTCGCATGGCTCGTCCTCTCGTGCCTTGCCTTCTATCTCTCTATCGCGCTTGTCGGATTGATTCCAGTCAACAACGATTTCCAACCGACTGCGGATGGAATCGAGATCTGGCTCGTCTCCAATGCCATTCATACGGACATCGTCCTGCCGATTCGCACCGAGGTGATCGATTGGCGCGGGCGCTTTCCGCCGGGCTCGTTCGCAGTTGACCCGTGGCGCGCCACGCACGTCGCCATTGGCTGGGGGAACAAGGACTTTTATGTCAACACGCCGACCTGGGCCGATTTGCAGTTCTCGACCGTGGTCAAAGCCCTGTTCTCGCCGTCCGCTTCATGCATGCACGTGTCGTTATGTACGGCCGAGAACTTAGCGCAAGACGCCTGCTCGGTCAAAATCTCTGCCGCTCAATATCAACGCCTAGTGGAATTCATCAACAACAGCTTTCGCCATCAGGCCGACGGTTCGACGACTCTCATTCCCCATGCGGCCTATGGCCCGAACGATGCGTTTTTCGAGGCCCAGGGCCGTTATCATTGCTTCAACACATGTAACTGCTGGACGGGCCGCGCTATGCAAGCCACCGGCATTCGCACCGGCTGGTACACACCCTTGCCAGGAACCGTGCTTCTTTACTTGCCCAACTGAAAGCGTGTGTCGCTGTAGCGAAGGAGATGTCCGCACGCGGGAGGCGCAGCAGTGGCCAAACCCTATCTTCGCAAGAACCAGCGGTCCAGGACCACGCGGCGCACGAACCAGCGTCGGCCGAGCAGCCAGTGGGCCAGGCGGCGGCGCAGGCCGGAAGTGGCGCGCGGCGGTGGCACGCGCGTCGAGCGAGGGCCGAAATGTGCCTCCATGCGGCGGCAGTAGTCGCTCAGCGTTTCCAAACGATAATCGCCCCGCGCGGCCGCGATGGTCTCGGCGGCCATCAGGGCCGATTGCACGGCCGGACGGATCCCCTCGCCGCTCTCGCCAAAAGCCAGCCCGGCCGAGTCGCCAATCCAGAGCACGCCCGCGGCAGCCAACGGCCGGGCCGCCTGCTCGAAAGTCAAATAGGCATGCCCGGGAAACTTCGAGGGCAGGTCGTCCGGCAGGCGGCCCTGTTGCTTCAGCCAGGCGTAGAAGTCGCTGACACGTTGGGGAAGTTGCTTGGGATCGACGCGGCCCAACCCGATGTTGAGGTGATTGCCCTTGCGGAAACACCAACCGTAACCCAGCAGGTCGTCGCAAAAATAGAGTTCGGGCGATTCCCGCATTACACGGCAGGCGGCCTCTTGGTCGGGGCGGAGTTCGATTTCCATCTCTTGGGCCGAAATGGCCGGGCCGCGCTCGCCAGGGTTGCCCAGCAGCCGCGCCACGGGACAAAAATGACCGCCGGCGGCCACCAGCATCGGTGCGCCGTATTGACCGTTAACAACCCAGCCGTCAGCGCTTCGCTGGATCGAGTCCACGGCCTCGCCCAAGGCCAGCCGTGCCCCGCAGCGCCGCAGGAGGTAATCGTCAAACTGGCGGCGGAGGATGCCGTAGCTCACGGTGCGGCCATAGTCGACCGTCACGCTCGCCCCGCCGATTCGCCCGATGCGGAAGCCCGACATGGGCTGAAAGACGCGGCCCTGGCAATAATCTGCCACGTCGAGCTTCAGGTCATCGATAACCCCCGGCGTGATCCAGCCGGAACAGAGCTTGCTGCGGGGAAACTCCGCCTTGTCGACGATTAGCACGCCGAGGCCGCCGGCCCGTAGTTTGCCCGCGCATGTCGAGCCGGCCGGTCCGCCGCCGATGACAATCACGTCAGTAAATTGCATGCTACACCTTAGGTTAACGAAAATAGCCAGGGGTGGCAGCCACCCCTGGCTATTATATCAGTCGCGAGAACGCTGGCGCGTTATGCGCTCTTTTTTACCGGGCCACTGAACAGCGATTGCCGTCCCGAAACCACTTCTTCGGTGATCACAAACTTGCTCGCCGGCGGTTGGTCGGGCAACTCGTACAGGATATCGAGCATGACTTCTTCGATGATCGCCCGCAATCCGCGGGCGCCGACGTCCTTTTCGTGGGCCTTGTGGGCGATGAGCTTCAACGCTCCCTCGGTGAAATTCACTTCGGCATTCTCCATCGAGAAGAGGGCCTGGTACTGCTTGACCAGGGCGTTCTTAGGCTCGGTCAGCACGCGGATCAGGGCACCTTCGTCCAGCGGGCGCAACGGTGTCACGACCGGCAGACGACCGATCAGCTCGGGGATCATGCCGAACTGCAGGATGTCGTCACTGGTGACCCGGGCCAGCAGATCGCCCGTCTCCAGATCGCTATGCACCATCGGCTCCTGGCCGAAGCCGATCGAGCGCTTGCCCAGGCGTTTGCCGATGATATCTTCCAGGCCCACGAACGTGCCGCCGCAGATGAAGAGGATATTCGACGTGTCCATCTGGATGTACTGCTGCTCGGGATGCTTGCGTCCGCCTTGAGGCGGCACGTTGGCCACGGTACCTTCAAGCATCTTGAGCAGGGCCTGCTGCACGCCCTCGCCGGAAACGTCGCGGGTGATTGAGACATTCTGGCTGGTCTTGCCGATCTTGTCGATTTCGTCGATGTAAAGGATGCCGCGCTGGGCGGTTTCCACATCGAAGTCGGCCGCGTGCAAGAGCTTCAGCAACAGGTTTTCCACGTCTTCGCCCACGTAACCTGCCTCAGTCAGCGTGGTAGCGTCGCCGATGGCAAAGGGCACGTCGAGGATGCGGGCCAGCGTTTGCGCCAGCAAGGTCTTGCCGGAGCCGGTCGGGCCGATCATGAGAATGTTCGACTTGTCGATCTCGATCTCGCCCGGCTCGACACTGTGCATGAGCCGCTTGTAGTGGCTGTGTACGGCCACGGCCAGGACCTTCTTGGCCCGCTCTTGCCCGATCACGTATTGGTCCAGGTGTTCGACCAATTCCCGGGGTGTGGGAATCTTGCTGAAGAGGGGCTTGCTGGTCCCCCGCCGCCGCCGCTCTTGCTCCAGGATCGATTGGCAAAGATCGATACATTCGCCGCAGATGTAAACGTCGCCCGGCCCTTCCACCAAGGGGCCGACGTCGCGATAGCTCTTGCGGCAAAATGAGCAAAATGCGTTCTTTTTTGTTGTGCCGCTGCCTCGCCGGCCAGCCCCAAAATCACGTCCCGACTGCATGTCGTCTGGTCCTTTCACCACGGTTGCTTTCTCTGTTTCCTCTGTTTGCGGATCGTAAGTGTACTACGGTATACGGGCCTTAAGTGTTCCCAACACGTCTTAACCCGTTTCCTCGTTATCTTGTGACTCTGTCTGCAGTCGCTCCGTCAACGTAGTTTTTATTGTTCGGAATTCTTCGTCGCTGAGCACACCCCCGGAATGCATTTCCCGAAATTTTGTCAGTAATTCGCTAGCCGAAGGTTCCTGTTGTAGCGTCTTGGCACGGATTTTCTCGGCCACGTAGATGCCAATCGCCACAAGAATCGCCAGTGCGGCGGCTCCCACGACGAGTTGTCGAATTCCTAGCCAGTCTACCGCGGCCATGTTCCATTGACGCCAAGAGTTACCTTCATTCTCTCGTCATACTTGTTCGCATAAGGGTACATTACGTGCGCCCGCCGTCATTAACCGGAAATGGATGCGCAAACGGACAATGAGCGAGTAAAGCGATCCGATTGCGGGGCCAGACCGGATTGGGGCACCGTGGCAACCTTGCGATAGATTCTGTTCCAGCAAACCATGTTCCTGTTCCGACAGACGCTTCTTGCCCAAGCCTCTGAAGAACCGCGCCCACATTCATTATGTTCGCCTATGCCGAGGGTGTCCAGCAGAAATACGCGTCCGGGGCAATTTGCTACTTTCGGGTGATTTGTGCACAATGTTAAGAATGTATCCATATAATCACGATCTTCGCTGCATCCGAATTTTTCGCTTGAAGTCCGCTAACCCGCACGACCGATACAGAACATACGAAGATTTGGCCGATGGTTTCTTGCGCCGCGCGGTAGGCGACATCGACCGCGGTTGTTACGCATACATAATACGGCTTGGGAACGGTGAGATCATGTGGATTGCCTCGATCCTCCAGGTCTTGGCCCTTGGTGCGGCCGATCCGGCGGCGCCGCTGGCTGCCTTTTCCGCCCCCGCGCCTATCTACTCGCGACAAACGCTGTTCTCCATCCCATTCCACGTGGAACGCTCCAATCAGCCTGCCCAGGAGCCCGTACAGGTACAGTTGTACGTTTCACCTGATCGAGGGGTGCGTTGGGACAATTGGCGGCAGGCCCCGCCAGAAAAAGGCTACTTTCTCTTCAAGGCGGGAGTTGACGCGGAATACTGGTTCGACGTCCGCACGCTGGACCGTTCCGGCAAACTCCGGCCGGAAGGCCCCCATACACCCAAGCTGATCGTGATCGTCGATACCGTTGCGCCCACGATTCAGCTTGCCGCCGTCCGCGGCGATGCCGGCCAGATCACGGCCGCCTTCCGCATCAAGGAGCTTTATCCCAAGCTCGACAGCTTGGTTATTGAATATCGTCTGGCCTCAACGTCCGCCTGGCAGGCCGTTCCCGTTGGTCCCAAGGACATCCACAGCAATAACGCCGAACATACGGGCCAGGTCACCTGGTATCCGCAGAATGCTGCGGGCAACATGGAGATTCGCCTGCGCATCAGCGACATGGCGGGCAATCCGGCGGAAAGCCACACGCACATCATGCTGCCCACGGCAACCGGTGCCGCGGCGACCGTAAATCCCGTGCGACCCCTGTTCGGCGATCTTACGACAACTCAGAGCGATACGAACCCGCTTGGTCCGTGGTCGCCGACCTTGCCTGGAACGCCGGCTGTGGCGGCCTCGTCCGCTGTAACATCCGCTTCCTCACCCGGCGCGACATCCCAACCAGGCAGGGCATGGCAACCGCTCGGTCCACCGACGGGGGCGACGGCATGGCCGGCCGAGAGTGCCGGTCCGGCCTCCATCGTATTGACCAAGCCGGAGACGCCACCCCGCGATGCGAGCGGCGGGTCGATTGACATTCGCGTCAATCCGCCGGCCACAAACCAGTTGGTTGCCAATCAGACGCCCGTCGCACCCGCGACGTCGGCGACGAATCCGTTTGAGGCATTCACCATCAGCCATCGCGCTGAACCGGCGACGGCGGCAGCGAATGACGGCAACGGCGTTCCGCCGCCGGGTGCGAAGGTTCGCTGGATCAACATGCGGGTTTTCCAACTCGACTACGACACCCGCATCATGGGCGGCGCGGGCAGCGAAGCGGTTGAACTTTGGGGAACGCAAGACGGCGGCAAGTCGTGGCAGAGTTTCGGCAAGGATCCCAAAGGCCAGAGCCCGATGCTGGTAACCGTGCCCGGAGAGGGAGTTTACGGCTTTCGCATGGCCATCCAGAGCGCTAACGGCATGGCGGGAAGACCACCCTTGCCCGGCGATGCGCCCAACTACTGGGTCGGTGTCGATCTGACCCGGCCGGTGGGACGCATTACCTCGGCGCAACAGGGCGCCGGCCCCGACGGCGGCAAACTCTTCATCGCCTGGGAGGCCCGCGACAACCACGAATTGGCGGCAAAGCCCATCTCTCTCTCCTACAGCGAACGGCAAGGCGGGCCCTGGACCTCGATGGCCACCGGCCTGGAAAATACGGGACGGTACGCGTGGCAACTCAGTGGTAGCTTGCCCCAACGGATGTACTTGCGGCTGGAGATTCACGACGCCGCCGGCAATATCGGCGTGTACGAGACGCCGCAGCCGGTGCCGTTGGATCTATCCAGTCCTGCCGCGCAACTTCGCGATCTGCGGCCCGTAGGCCGCCTCGACGCTCCGGCGAGTGAGCAGCCGCGCCAGTGGTAGGCGGGTGTTTTCAGTAGGTCCCTCTTGCCGCGAGGGACCAATGTGCTCCGAACCAGGAGAAAGACGCCGCCTTGCTCGACAGGTCGGCGCACGATAGTCCTTTCCGGCAGAAGGGACAGCAGGTCCGTCTTGCCGAGAAAGACTCATGTGCTCCGCGCCGCCAGTGAACTTTGGATCTTCCCAGTTGGCAGCGGACATTAGTCCCTTTCGGCAGAAGGGACCTACTTGATCGTGTGGCAGGCGATTGCTTTTTCGGGTATACTTGCGGCATGGCTAAACTGTCCGCAATCGACTATCTGAAGCAGCCCGACAAACATCCGCCCAAGCCGGTCTGCGTGGTGTTTGGCGACGAACTGTTCCTTCGCCGACAAGTGTTGCTGGGCATTCGTCATGCCGTGCTCAAGGGCGACGAGGGCGATTTCTCGCTGTCGAGTTTCGAAGGTCCCACGGCGGAATTCCGCGACGTGGTCGAGGAACTGACCACTATGGCCATGTTCGGCGGCCAACGGCTCGTCATCGTCGAAAATGCCGACGATGGCCCGAAAATGAAAGTCGGAATGATCCAACCCGCGGAAGAGTCGCCGAAGGGCGGGGCATCGCAACCGGCTGAAGAGGGACGTGGCTTCCTCGCCCGCTATCGGTCGCAACTTGAAGACTATGTTGCCCGGCCCGGCCGTAGCGGCGTGCTGGTGCTGGACGTGAAGAGTTGGCCGGCCAACACGCGGCTCTACAAGGCGGTCGACGCCCAAGGACTGGCTGTCGATTGTAACGCCCCGAGCGGCGCTCAGCTAAGCCGCTGGCTTAGCGATTGGGCCACGCATACCCACAAGTGCCAACTCGCCCCGGGCGCGGCGGCACTGCTCGTGGAAATGATCGGCCCGGAACTGGGCCTGCTCGATCAGGAATTGGCCAAGCTGGCCTTGTCGGCGGCCGGCGACAAAAAGATCACGTCCGAAATGGTGCAGAAGCTGGTGGGTGGTTGGCGGGCGAAAACGACCTGGGACATGCTCGATCTGGCCCTGGAGGGCAAGGCAGCTGAGGCCCTGCGGCAGATCGATCGGCTCTTGGCCGGGGGCGAGGCCCCGGTAGGGCTGTTGGCCCAGATTTCTGCCTCGCTGCGCCGCCTGGCCACCGCCACCCGCTTGATCCTGCAGGCCGAGGCCGCCGGCCGCCGCTTGGACGTCGATTCCGCCCTGGACCAGGCCCGCGTCAACAAGTTCTTCGTCAAGAAGGTTGCGGGGCAACTCCGCCGTCTCACACGGCAACGCGGCCGCCAACTCTACCGCTGGCTGCTGGAGGCCGATCTCGACCTCAAGGGTGAGAGCCAAATGCCCCCGCGGCTGATTCTTGAGCGGCTGATCGTCCGCTTGGCCGCGCCGGCCTGAGAAATCACGTCTAACAAAACTCCAATCGATTGCTAACCAATCGTTTGCAGGAGATTCACAACTCTCATACATTCATCCGCGAGAATGCGTCTATCGATTCACTCTTCGCTCTGGCTGGACGCCGAGGCAGGGAGCAGATACAACGCATTCTCACACCCAACCGGTTTACCCAGGACCGGCATACCGCGTTTGTGGAGCTTGGATCTGCCTCGGCGGCCAGCCGTCTTTTTTTGCCCAAGAAAAGAAAATGGAGTGCAGGGCATTGCGCGTCTGCACTCCGGGATGTGTGTCTTCACAGGCCGTTTACTGCCCCTGCGCGGCCATTGCCGCCAAGCGGCCGACCAGGCGAAGCAGGCCCTGCTCGATCTCCAAGCGGACGCGAACGCCGTTGGTAATCGGTCGCACCGTCAGCAAGACATGGTCCTTGCCGGGCGTCTTCTTCAACTCGGACTCGGCCAGGGCCGCTTTCGGTTGCTCGTCCGGCTTGCCCACTGCGGCGACGAAAGTGGCCACCGATTGGGCACCCACGGACGCTTCCAGCGGCAGCACGGCCTTGCTGCCGGCCTGGGCCGAAGCATCGACTGCCTTCTTCAATCTCGCCATGGCATCGCGGCCGGCGGCCAGATAGGCGTCTTCCTTGCCCACGCCGATGATGATGTCCAGCTTTTCGCCAACCATCTTGATCAGTTTCTGGTTGTCGTCGGAGCCTGCCGGAAGGGGAATGGAGATCTTGTGGATGTTGATCGAACCGCTCTTTTCAGCATCGAGCGCGATGAACTGACTAAGTTCCGGGTGCTCGTCGAGCAGGGCCTTGGCGGCGGTGTGCAGAATTTTGTCTAGCAGCGCCCCGTCGGCAATGTAGCCGGCCAACAAGCCGGTGGCGGCGTCAGGCCCAACCTGCACGCTGGCCACTCCGTCCACACGGCCGCTCTTGACGATCTTCTGCAAGAGGTCGGCCGCGCCGTTAGCCACGGCTTTGCCTGCCGTGCGTGCACTCTCCGATTGATCCGTCTTCTTGGCGATTTCCGCGAGAATATTACCACGCGCGATCTCAACGACGCTACCGGCAATTTCTTGCTTGGGCGCCGGCATCGTGCCGGCCCAAGCGACATTGAGCGCGGCAGCCGGATCACGGAACCCCGAGAACATCGTTGTAGCTGTGGCGGCCAGGCCCATTTCCTCGGCCGTCGTCGTGCCGGGCTTGGCAATCACGCTCACGTCGACGAATGCCTTCTCTGTCGTGCGATTCAATCCCCAACCGAAAATGACCTGATCCAGTTCGCCCAACACGCGGGGCACATATGTTTCCATCTGGCCGATTAGCTTCTTACGGCTAGCAAAGGCCTCGCTCGACTCGTCGCCATGCTGCGCGGAATCCTTTTGAAAATTCGCTTTGACTTGGTTCAAGATCTTCTCGCGGAGTTCCTGGGGCACGTTGGCCAGGAAAACGCGGCCAGCCACGATGTATTCCTTCTTTAGGTTACCCAGCAAGGCGGTCGGATTGGCATCGCCTTGGGCCAGCACTTCCGCCTTTTGGGCAAACAGGGCCCAGTCGCCCTGCTGCTTGACGTAGCCGCCTTCTCCCTTGTCGTCCTTGGGAGTCAGCTTGAAGGCGTCACCTGCGGCGCTGACCTTGAAATACAATTTCAACAGCCCCAACGCTTCTTTGAAGTCGGTGACGGGCAGGAAGCCGTAGGCAGTGACGTCCTTTTCGTTGCTGGCCTGCACGATCAGGCCCCAGTTGCGCGTCTTGTCGATGCCTGCCAGCCCCTTGCCTTGGGTAACAATGGCCAGAAAGCCTTCCAAGCCGGTGCCCATCTCCGGCCGATCGACCAGGCTGCCCACAAAATTCACGTCGCCCACGAGGTCGTTGTAGCTGGCCACCGTCAAGGCGGCGATGGGCTTGGTTTCTGCAGCCTGCGAGGGAGAAAGGCCCATCCCCAACGCTAGGGCGGCACTCACGAGAATGGATACGATCGTCTTCATTACATCTTTCCTGAAAAAGGGGTGAAATGGCCAACAAGTGATTATTCGCCAACCGCACAGCAATCTTGGACGAGGGCAAGTCCGAAGCACCGAAAAGTCCACCGCGAGCGAGAATCCTAGCTTTGCCGTCGTCGCGGCCTCTGGTCCTACTAGCCGGGCAACTAGAAGGAGTCAGCGGGCCCATAGCTCGCGCAGATAGAAATGGCACGTTGGAGTCCCGGCTCTAGCCGGAATTTAAGCCAGATTACCGGCTAAAGCCGGGACTCCAACAAGTGCATTTCTGCCCGCGCACACTACAACCGGCCGGCGGCTTATCGTTCGCGGAAAGTGATTCGGCCTTTGGTCAAATCGTAGGGTGAAAGTTCGACACGCACCTTATCGCCGGGCACGATACGGATGAAATTCTTCCGCATCCGGCCGGCAACGTGGGCAATGACCTTGTGGCCACTATCCAATTGTACCCGAAATCGGGTGTTGGCCAGGGCTTCAGTTACGACACCCTCGACCTCGATTGCTTCTTCTTTATTCGCCATATACACCACTCCAGAGGGGAGGGAATGCTTCCAGGGAGCTTCCTTGAAGGATTATTCTACCAGGAAAGCCACGGAACTAAAAGGACGGAAGCTTTCGACTCCGACTTGCTTTCCGCAAGCCGTTGCGAAATAATAACTTCCGTCTTTTCTGCAAGGTATTTCGGGACTGCGGTAACAATTCTTATGGCCATGAGGCAGCCCAATTCTCGCCCCACGAATGACGCCGACGACGAACCAAGGATCAATTGGCCAGCCGTGCTTGCAGCGCACGATCGCTGGTTGCGAACCGTGGTCTACGCTCGCGTTGGCGAATTTCAAGCCGTGGACGAAGTTATGCAGGAAGTCTCCTTGGCCGCCGTCCGGCAGCAGGCGCCGATCAACGACGTGGAGAAGGTCACCCCCTGGCTTTATCGGTTAGCAGTCATGCAGTCACTGCTCTACCGCCGCAAGCAGGGGCGCCGCCGCAAGTTGATCGATCGTTTCGTACAGCGGACCCAGCCCACCGAATACGATCGGGGGACTGACCCGCTGGAGTGGCTGCTGGCCAAAGAACGTAAGGAGCAAATTCGTAAAGCCATGCGGCGGATGCCGCGGCGCGACGCGGAAATCCTGCTCTTGAAATACACCGAAGATTGGAGTTACCGCCAGTTGGCCAACCGTTTGGGCATTACGGAAAGCGCGATTGAAGCCCGCTTGCACCGTGCCCGCTCGCGGTTGCGGGCCGAATTGGTCAACTTGGAAGTCATTGAGGTCAAACAATGAGCTTTTTTGAGAGAGACATCCAGCCGGCAAGTCCGGAGCAGCAGTTGGATTTGCTGGTCGATGGAGAAATGAGCGAAGCCGACCGCCGCGCATTGCTCTTGCAGTTGGAGCACGAGCCTGACGGCTGGCGGCGTTGTGCCCTGGCGTTCCTGGAAGCCCAGTGTTGGAAAACGGAATTGGGTCAGATCGCCCCGCGTGCGGTACGGGAATTGTCTCCCCCAGAAGCGGCGAGGCCGGAACCGTCGTCGTCGCCGAGCACCAAGAGGTGGCGGCAAAATTGGCGTCAATATGCGGCGACCGTGTTGACCATATCGGCCAGTTTCCTCCTGGCGTTGGTGGTGGGCATGGGTTTGAGCGGAAACCTGCCGCACACGCCTGGTTCGTCGGATCTGCTGCCTACCGTGGCCGATTTTCCCAAGTCCCAGTCCAATGGCTTGGAGATGGTCACGCTGAGCGTGGGCAATTCGTCGGACGGGCACGATCAGACCGTTTGCGTGCCGGCTCAGCGTCGCGAGGCCCTGGATCAAGACCTGTGGCAGCAAATCCCCGATGCCATTCCGCCCGAGATGCAGCAGGCCTTCCAACAATCCGGGTATCGGGCCGTGCAGCAGCGTGAGATCGTCCCGGTGCCGATGAAGGACGGCCGCTGCCTCGTGGTCCCCGTCGACCGCGTGCAGGTCCATTACGTCGGCCGGTCGCTATAAATGCATTCGGCACACGCCATGTGCCGGATAAGGATAAATAGGTTTTACGTTCAGCCCTGGCACTTGTGCCGCGAGGTGTCCTCTTCAACCCCCCCTTCCCTCTCACCACCGGCACAAGTGGCGGGGCTGAACGGCTTGTTTTAGATCCCAATCGCCTTTTCTCAAAGGAGGAAATCATGTCTTTCTGGCAACAATGCGCCGCGGTTCTAGCGGCCGCTTCGTTGGCCGTAGCGACCGCCCGTGCGGATGAAACGGCGAAGGTGGTCGTTGCCGATTCGGAACAGCTCGTGCTAACGCCTGGCGGCATACTGGTAACAGATGAAGCGACAGCGCAGGGAGAGTATTGGATCGGCGTCTTCGCATCGCGTCCTGCCCCCGCCTTGCAAGCCCAACTGAAATTGCCCAAGGACCAAGGGCTGCTTGTGGAAGCTTTGCAGCCGGAAAGCCCTGCGGCCAAGGCCGGCGTCGCGCAGTACGACATTCTGCTGAAGGGCAACGACAAACCCTTGACCGATGTCGCCAGCCTGCTGCGTTTGATCGAACAGGTGAAGGATGGCAAGTTGACATTGGACCTCCTTCGCGCCGGGAAGCATGAAACAGTGACGGTAACACCCACCAAGCGACCCGCGGGCGAAGCGGGCATGTTGGGTAGACCATATACTCCCGGGGAGGGCGCAGCGGCCCGCGACTTTTTCGGCGGATTTGGCGGGTTTGAAGGCCGGCCCATGGAATTCCGCATCTTTCATCCCGGGCAAATTCTCTCGCCGGGCGGCCCGATGACAAATGCTGCGGGCGGCGAAGCAACAAGCGTTGAAGTTATGGTCGTCACCAAGAGCACCTTGGCCGATGGTTCGAAGGTTGAAATCACGCGCCGCGGCGCGGAACCGGCGCAGGTCGTGGTTACGCATGGCAAGCAGAAGTGGGAAGGCACGTCTGCCGACTTGAGCAAGATACCCGAAAACATCCGCCCGGAAGTCGAGAAACTACTGCATACGACGTTCGAGCACATGCGAGTCGTTCCCTCGACCGGTCTGCCGGCGGGCGGCAACGTGACCTTTTTCGGTGGCGGCATGGGCGCGGGACTTCCCGGTCCGATGGCGGTTCTCCCCAATGTCGAGAAGCGTCTGGGCGAGATGCAGAAGCAGATCGACGAGCTTCGCCAGACGGTCGATGCGCTGAAGAGCAAGCCCAAGAAGAAGGCGGCTCCCAAACCTGAATAGGGTGCAATCCCATTTTGCCGTTGTGGATGTTAGCAGTCCGTAGGCAGGGCATGGGCGCAGCAAGATGCACTGGTGTAGGTAGAGTGTGTCGGTTATCTTTTGTCCCGGGGGGCGATTCTTGGTCGCAAGGAGGCGACGCCGATGGGAGACCTACACGTGGACGAGCGGAATTCACCGCCGGTTGTTTCTCCGGAAGAAATGGCTGGGCGATTTCATGGCGAGCTGATCGGGGCAATGCCCGACTGGAAACGGCGACTGCGCGAAGATCCATCCACGTTGACGGAGTTGGAACACGATGTGCATGAAGCCTTTAGTCGCGGCGCCGACCTAGTGGTCGCAGGTTTGATTGCACTGGTGATGAAGCAGCGGGGCTTCGAGGAAACCTGCGAGCAAACGCGACAGAACTACCGCTTTCCGCTTTCCCGTGGGCGAACTCGGTCTCTGCGGATTCGGTTGTTGGGTGGCTTGCTGGTTTGGGTCAATTCGTTGTACTGCGAACCGCGCCGCGGTTGGTTTCGGAAGCGGGACGAAAACGTGCCGGGATTGCACGTCGAATTGGCACAGTTTGGCTTTGGCAAAGGCTGCTCGCCAGCGTTGGAAAGTCGGGTGAGTCGGCAAGCGGCCCTATGTCCGTCGTTGCAGTTTGCTCAAGAGGAACTGACACGCGAGGGGCTGGAGATGGATGTCAAGGCGATCGCCCGCATCACCTACCAATGCGGCCGGGGAATGTTGGCCTTGCGGACCGACGAACTAACTCAATGGCGGGAGGGCAAATTGCCGGCCGGCAAGGAGTTCGAGGGAAAACGCATCAGCGTGCAGATCGATGGTGGACGAGCGAGAATCCGCGGGGATTTGCGTCCGGTGGCGGCAAAGGCGGAAAAGACAGACGAAGACGGCCTGCTGGTGGAGAACGCTCCGGGGCGATCGAGGAAACGCCCGCGGCAGACATTTGATGCGGAGTGGCGCGAACCGAAGTTGGTAACGATTTTCGTCCACGATGAGCATGGCCGCATGGAGAAGCAGTCGCGGGCAGTGGTGGATGGGACCTTCCTGGGACCGGACGCGACCGCGGAACTGGTTGCCATGCACCTGCACCGCCTAGGAGCCGCGCGGGCGGCGAGTGTCACATTCGGTGGCGACGGCGCGCCATGGATTTGGGATCGCATTCCGACCATCGTGCGGCTGGCAAAACTAGAGCGGGTACCAATCCACGAAGTGTTGGACTGCTGCCATGCCGCCCACCACATTTCCCTGGCCTTGGCGGCAATGGGGTGTCGTTCCGGCAAGCGTGAAAAATCTTTTCTGCGAGGGCAATCGGGCCTGCGG
>CAZTPX010000123.1:0-28462 GCA_964615095.1 uncultured Planctomycetaceae bacterium
CATCAAACTAGCCAATGTCAATTTGTACAAGTAATTTTGACGCACACGCTAAACTTTCGCCGGGAAGATACTCTTGAGGTACTTCGCGTCGGTCGTGTAGTCGGGGATCAGCCCATGCGGCTGGGCGGCTTCCAGTTGGAGCCAGCCGCTGTATTCCACGTCGTCCATGGCGCTGCGGACCTTGCGGAAATCGATGCGTCCCTTGCCGAGCATATACTGGCCGTCCTTGGCATGGAACTCGCAAATGAGTTTGCCCAGAGCGCGGATTTCCTTGGCCACGTCGCGGCCCTTATCGGTCGAATTGCCCACGTCGTAATAGACCTTGACCATGGGCGACTCGACACGGTCGATGATCTTGCGGTTGTCGTCGGCGCTGAGGTAGTTTTCCAGGCCGATGATGATGTTGAGCTTCTGGGCCTTGGGGGCTACGTCGCGGAGGACCTGGACAAAGTGGTCGATTTCCTGCGTATGCGACATGTCGAGATCGCCGCGGCCGAACGACGCCGTCATCACCAGCGGCAGGCCCATCGTGTGGCAGACGTCCAGGCTCTGGTCAAGCCACTTCGCGGCGCGGGGATCGCTCTTCAAGGGCACGTCGTTCATCTCGCACAGGGCCAGCGAGGAAACCACGAGGCCCGTCTTTTTCATTGCCTCACGGTAGGCGGCCTGGTGCTCGGGCGTCCGCAGCCGCATGTTGTTTGCGGCGGTGCCGAAATCGATCTGCACGCCGTCCAGTCCGATCTCGCGGGCAACCTCGAGGGCCTTCGGATCGCCGCGTTTTCCCAGCGACCAGTCGCAGGCCCCGATTTTGAATCCCCGGCTTGTCGGTGCAGCCAACAGGGGGGCGAAGGCGGAACAACCCAGGGTGAACGCGGCCGCTTCGGCCGTATGCCGCAGCAGGGCGCGGCGAGTCAACTTGGCAAGTGTGGCAGGCATGGCGGAATCCTCGGTAGGGTCAGAAGGAAAGGAATCGAACGTATGATCTAGCGCCTAGTCTACCCTCCCCGCAGTCGCTTGCCAACTCGTCGAAACGGAAGGCCGCCGGCCGCGGGCGATCCAATAGTTCTTCCATGGCTCGATCGCAACGTCGTCGAACCACTCCGGCATGTACTGGGCATACCACTCGGGCTGCTTGGTGACGACAAAGATCCGCCCCCCGCGGCGCAGGGCCGCATGCCCTGTCGCCAGGAAGAAACGGGCAATGCGCAGGCCAGCATAATACGGTGGGTTCGCCACAACGACGTCGACGGCCTCCGGCCCACAACTAGGCCCGCAATGGCTGTGCTCGACGTCGACGTTTGGCAGCTCGTTGAGGCGGGCGCCCAGGAGCGTAGACTCCACGGCCCTGGCGTGCGAATCGACCGCCAACACGCTAACGCCTTCCGCCCGCAGGGCCGCCGCCAAGGACACCGTGCCGCTGCCGCAACCCATGTCTAGGACGCGGTCTCCGGGTTGAATCCCCATGGCAGCCATGAGTTGCCTAGCCCCCGGGTCCACTTCGCGGTGCGAGAAGACGCCCGGCCGGCTGACGGCGCGAATCAAACGGCCGCGATCGCGGAAGACGAACTCGCAGCGGAAGTTCTTCAGGCGTTTCAGCGGCCGATCTCGCCGCGCGATATAGAGCGCGCCCTGAGGCGACTCACGGCGGCTCACGGCGGCAAACAGTTTCCGCATCTCGCCGTGCAACCAGCGATCGCGCGGGTTGTCGGTGCTGGCCAGCAAGACGCCGCCGGGCTCCAAACGCTGGCACGCCTCTTGCAACCATTCCCGGGCCAATTCCGCCTCGCCCTGCGCGCTCAAAGGCAGTGCGGCCAGATCGATCACCGCGGGCGGGAAGTCCGGCGAACAGCCGAGGGTGAGATTTGCCAGGCTGTTGCCGACGTGCCGCCGCGCCAACTCGGCGCGATAAAGATCCAAGTAATGGCAGTAGACCGTCGCGCCCGGCCATCGCCTCGCGGCCGCGGCAGCCAACTGGGCTACGCCTTGCGACGTACTGAGCATGCGGCCTGGCGTGAAGGTATCCAGCGCGTCGATAAGAAGCTGTTCCTGCGGGCGGACTTCTAGTTCGGCGAGATCGGCAGGAAGGTCGGACATGCGAGATGCGCGGATTACAGCACGACCGAGCCTGGGGACTTGGGCCGCTGGGCAGGAGCCGCGGGATTTTCGAAAAGATTACGGTCGGGCCAGTCGTGCGTGGCATCGATCGCCTGGCGGATCCGGTCGCCGATCTCGCCGGCGGCGGGCGGCCGGTCTTGCGATTGACCTTCGGAGTTCAGCATCAGGACCCAATCGACCCCGTCGGCCCGGTGCTCGATCAAGAGGCGCACGCCGGCTGCCGAGCCGGTCTTGTGAAACTGGATGCCGTCGAGGCCGTCCGTAACCGAGTCCCAGCCCAAACCGAGGTGCGAGCCGTTGTGCCGCGGCAGGAGCGGGGCCGGAGGAACGGCGAGCATTTGCCGCCGCGCGTTGGAACTGAGGAATGCCTTGCCGCGAGTACTACTCACGCCGGTGAGAAAGCGGGCCAGATCGACGACCGAGGCCAGCCAGTTGCCCGCCGGAGCGGCGATCGGCTCACGACCGCCAGCAAGTTCGCGGCCGCCGGCGCCGTAGCGACGTGCTTCGCGGGCTGCGTAGGCCGGCGCCAGTTGCTCCATCCGCATTTCGCCGATGCCCATCGGCCGCAGGACCTGCTGCCGCACGTAGGTCTCATAGGGCTCACGCGCGGCTGCCTCGGCAGCCATCTTGACGAGGAAGTAGCCGAAGTTAGAGAAATGGCTCTCCGTGCCGGGGGCGAAATCCAACGGCTGGCCCAGTCCATAGCGCATCACGGTCTTGGCCGAGAGGGGCAATTTCTCTCCAGAGGAGCGAGATATCTTGTGCGTCTGACGAAGCACGTCGCTATGATACCTCGAATTCCAGCCGCCGGCATGCAACAACAGTTGCCTAACCGTTATTTTTTGCACCTGGGGATCGATGACGGCCCGGCCCAAGGAACGCGGCTTGCCCAGCAGCGAATAGATGGGGTCGTCCAGCGATAGCTTTCCCTGGTCCATCAGGTGTAGCACCGCCACGGCCGTGATCGTCTTCGTGACGCTGGCAGTGGAGAAGAGCGTGTCGAGCGTCACCGGCTCGCGCGTTTGCAGATTGGCAAGGCCGTAGCCGCGGGCAACAAGCAGCTTGCCGTCTTTAGCGATCGCCAGGGCGCCGCCCGGAATGCCGCGGACTCTCAGGGCCTCGTTCATGATGTCGTCGAAGATCGGCATCCCCTGGCCAACCGGCAGGGGGCGCGGATTGGCCGCCGGGGTCTGCGCGGGCGTGGAACCGCCGCCGGGTCGAGAAGTGGACGGACCGCCCCGCGGTGCAACGGCCAGCGAAAGGCCGGGCGACTGTTCCTTGGCTCGGCTTGGCGCAATGGCCAACCCCAGGAGCAACAAAGCCACCGGCACAAAGAAGATGCGCGTCAGAATAGGAAGCCGACTTCGATCCATGAGGTTCGCTTGCATTGTGACCGAAATCTTACCTGAAACGAGCGAGGGAATCAAGCCGGCTCGCTACATCACGGCCGCGCCCGTGTCGAAGTTGACGGGGTCGAGGGCCGGCAGGCGGTGATCGACAAAGGCAGCCAACTTGCGCGTGGGGCCGGGATACTGGAGCTTGCGAATGGCCTCGGCCTCGATCTGCCGCACTCGTTCCCGCGTGACGGAGAAAATGCGGCCGATCTCCTGCAGCGTATAAGCGTAGCCATCGGCCAGGCCATAGCGCAACCGCAGGATCTCCCGCTCCCGATAGTCGAGCGTCTGCAAGACGTCGGCGATGCTGGAACGGAGCATGGCGGCGTTCATGCCGGCCAAGGGATCGTTCTCGCGATGATCGTAGAGCAGGTCGCCTAGGAAATTCTCTTCCTGATGGCCCACCGGCTGGTCCAAGGAAAGCGGCTGCCGGCTCATCTTCATGGCCCGCTGCGCATCGTCGACCGACAGCCCGCTGAGTTCGGCCACTTCTTCCACGGTCGGCTCGCGGCCTTCGACATGCACCAGGTCGCGATTGATGTCGCGGACCTTGCCCATTTTTTCGATCATGTGCACGGGCACACGAATGGTGCGGCTCTGGTCGGCGATAGCGCGGCTGATCGCCTGGCGGATCCACCAGGTGGCATAGGTCGAAAAGCGGAAACCACGGGCGCACTCGAATTTGTCCACCGCTCGCATCAAGCCCGTATTACCCTCCTGGATCAAGTCCAGGAAGCTCATGCCGCGGTTACGGTAGCGTTTGGCGATGGAAACCACGAGGCGGAGGTTGCCGGAGACCAGGTCGCGACGGGCGGCCTCGTGTGCGCGGCTCAACTGCGTGATGTGCGCCAGCCGGCGTTGGAGCTTGCGGGGCGTTTCCAAGGTCATGCGCACCAGGCTGTGCAGATTTCCTAGCGATTCATCGGGCGGCGGCGACTTTGCCGGCGCGGTGTAGGCCAACAAGGGGTTGTTAAGGGCTTGCGAGGAATCGCGGCTGAGAGCCGCCATTTGCTTGCTCATTTCGCACACGGCGTGGTGGCTAGTTTGCAAAAGCTGCAACCGCAAGCCGACCTCGTCCACGAGTTGTGCAGCCCGGCGACGGCGGAAGGCCAAGCAGCGGCGGAACCGCTGCCGCTCGTCAGGCGGCCGCTGCCGATTCATGGCGGCCCGAAAGTCTCGCTGGTTCCGGTCCAAGAGATGCTCCAGCGTCCGCCGGTTGGCTTCGATCCGTCGTAAGAGACCTCCGGCCATGCTGGGATCGGTAAGCGAAACGTCGACGGCCTGCTCCAACCGCATGCGGCCGGTGAGCACCTCGTCCATCACGCCCAGGGCCGCTCGCAAGACGTAATCGCTTTCCAGGATCGCGCGCCGCAACTTCCGCCGCGCCCGCTCGATACGCTTCGCCGTGGCAACTTCCTCACGACGGCTGAGCAGGGGGATGTCGCCCATCTGCATCAAGTAGGTGCGAATAGAACCAGGCTCATATTCTTCCATTGCTGCCTCCTTGGGACGCGCCAGGAAATCGCGGAGAGCAAGGCCACACGGGCCAGCCCCGGATTCCGCAGGGCGTCCTTCGAAAACGACCTCCGTGGCGGAAGTTCACGGTTGACCGACTGTTCCTGCCCGCCACGCATTTTGCCGAAATGATAAGACCGGCAACTCACAACGCCTGCCCTTGCGACGCTTAGCGGACGTATTTGCTACGCACAATGGCCCAATATTGTTCACTAGGGCCTACATTATTATGCCCGTTACCGGGCGAGAAGAAAACCCCCGCCGTTTTGTGTTCGCGGTCCAAGTATTGGTGGTCTCTTGGAAATGCGCGGAATTTGCATCTTTTTTTCGAATTATTGGGGGAATACAGTTATCGCGCATCACCGGAGGGGGGCCAACGCAAACCGTTGGCCGAACTCGTGTTTTTCCCGGATAAACGGGCAACTTGGGCTTGAACTCTTATGTATGAACCATACTAAAGAGGGGAATGCAAGCCAGCCGCCGCCACGCCGCCCGCCACACACCCCCTTGACGAATCGATTTTGGCGGATAAAAGGTAGAGACCAAAAGTACGAGCGCACGGTGGATTCGGAGGTCCCCTGGTTGCAAACTTTGACGGTCAAGATAGCCGGCAAGTCGCCGCCGAGACGCGGATCGATGGGCTTGAACCGCACAATCGCTGTGCGTTGCGCGGCAGGCATATCGGTCGCCTTGCCAAGGCAGTCAAAGTTCGACGCCGTGCCAGACCGATCTCATGGTGAGTCGGTTGTGTACGAACGGTAATTCACAATTGCGAAGGAGTTTTGCGATGAAGAAGTTGGTTGCGTGTTTGTTGTTGGTGTGCCTGTTTGTGGTTGGCTGCGGTCCGGATGTCAAGCCCGCCCCGAAGACTTCGGGGGCGACCCCGTCGACCTCGAAGTAAGCCTACTCTTTGGCGATTCGTTCCCTTGGAGCGGTTTCGCCAGGCGAAATGAATCAATTGGAATCGATGGCTGGGGCGCTGCATCTGCAACCCCCAGCCATTTTCGTTAGCCCACGTATCCGGCACGCTCCGCGTGCCGTTGCCAAGCGGCACACGGAGTGTGCCGGATACAGTCAATTCCCTACAGGAAATGATCCAGGATGCGCCGGCTAGCGCCGTCAAGGGCCCGCACACTCAAGATCAGGTAGCGGATGCCGTGTACGTCGACGATCGAGGCCTGATCGGGCCCCAGACGTCGCACGTCGTCCTCGCTGTTGAGTTGGAAAGTTGTCCGGCCGCGGTCCGTCTCCACAAACCATTCCGAAGGCTCGTGATGCGTGGCGGAGAGGATCTTGTGAATCACGGGCGTGAATTCGCGCTGCGAGAGTTCCAACTCGATCGTTCTGCGCAGTTCCAGCGACAAGTCGTGGATGTCGTCGATGCGGAGGATCTCCTGCCCATGCGGGTCGCAGATCGAGATCCAGTGATCGGGATCGCTGACGGGAAAGGCCCGCACCGGCGCGACGCCGGAGAATTGCTGCCCATCGTCGGTCTCCATGAGGAGCCGGTCCCAGGGATCGCGTTCCAGGCGAACGGGGCGCAGGCCTGCGGCTGGCAGCGGCGTCATAGCTGGCGGTCCTCCGGCGATTCCGACTGGGCCCGATAGAGCCGGGCGTACAGGCCGTTACGGTCGAGCAATTCCTGGTGCGGACCGACCTCCACGATCTGGCCGCGCTCCATGACGACCAGGCGATTGGCGCGGCTCAGCGTGCTCAGGCGGTGGGCGATAGCGATCGTCGTGCGGCCGCAAATCAGGTTGTCCAGGGCCAACTGGATCTCGCGCTCGGTCTCCGTATCGACCGACGACGTGGCTTCGTCGAGGATCAGGATGCGGGGATCGATCAACAGCGCCCGGGCGATGCTGACCCGCTGCCGCTCGCCGCCGGAAAGCGATTGCCCCCGCTCGCCGACCAGCGAATCGTAGCCGTCCGGCAGGCGAAGGATGAACTCGTGCGCGCGGGCGGCCTTGGCGGCGGCTATGATTTCTTCCCGCCGAGCTTCCGGGCGGCCGTAGGCGATGTTCTCGGCGATGGTGCCGTAGAACAGGAACGGCTCCTGCAAAACCAGGCCGATATGCTTGCGAAATTCCTCGATGACGAACGAGCGGACGTCGGTACTGTCTACGAGGATGGCCCCTTCGGCCACGTCATAGAAGCGGCAGGCAAGATTCACCATGGTCGTCTTGCCCGACCCGCTCGGCCCGACCAGCCCGATCATTTCGCCCGGTTCGATCGTGAGGTTGATGCCTTCCACGACAGGCCGCGTACCGTAACGGAAAGCGACGTCGCGGAACTCGATCCGCCCGCGAAGCCGGCCGGGATGCACTGGGTGGACCGGCTCGGCCACGGTCGCCTCGCGATCCATGACGCCGAAGACCCGCTGCGCCGAGGCGGCCGCCCGCTGTGTGGCGGAGAGCATGCGGCTCATGGAATCCAGGCGCATGTAGAAGCGGTTGATGTAGGCCAGGAACACCGTCAGCGTGCCGATCTTGAGGTTGTTGTTGTAGATTTGCCAAACGCCTACGATCCAGACGATAAGCAAGCCACCGTCGGTCAACAAGGTGATCATCGGCCCGAAGAACGACCAGAGGCGGTTGACGCGGTCGTTGGCGTGCAACACGCGGTCGTTGGCATGGCGAAAGCGATCGACTTCGCGGTGCTCCTGGGCGAAGGCCTTGACCACGCGGATGCCGGGGATGGTGTCGGCCAAGACGCTGGTCATGTCGGCCCAGGCCCGGCTGCCCAACTGAAAGCCGTTCCGCAAGCGGCTGCGGACCTCGTGGACGAGGTACGTGATCACTGGCAAGGGCACCAGGGTCGCCAGTGCCAGACGCACGTCGGTCCAAAGCAAGAAGGCCGCGATCATCACGATCATCAACACGTCGTTGACAAAATCCAGCAGGTTGACCGAGAGGAAGTAGCAAATGCGGTCCGTATCGGTGCTCACCCGCGAGATCAGGTCGCCCGTGCGCTTTCCGCCAAAGAACTCCAGCGAGAGCTTCTGCAAGTGGGCATAGGTCTGATTGCGCAGATCGGAGGCGATCCGTTCGCTGACCCAGGCCACCACGTAAGTCCTCGCCCAACTCAATATCCAGGACAAGACGGACGCCACGGCAAGCCCGCCCAGCAGCCAGGGAATGAGATATAACTTGGCGCCCTCGTGTTGCGGGCTTTGGTAGGGGATCAGCACGTCGTCCAGCATAGGCTTCGTCAGATACGGCGGCACCAAACTGGCCGCCGTGCCGGCGACAGTCAAGACGATGCCTAACGTGACTACGCCAGCGCGTTTGCGGGCAAAACGCAGCAATCGCAACAGCGATCCCACCGGCTTGGTGGCCGGAAGCGAGGCGCAGACCTCGCAAAAACCTTGTTCCCCCTTGATCGGCGACCCGCAACTAGGGCAGAGCGCTTCGCTCGATTCAAGCAGTCCCGTGTCCACCGGCTGACCGCTGCGAAGTAGCTTCCAACGGTCGACAAAATGGTGCGCGGCCTTGCTGCGGGCGTGAGTATGTCGCCATTGCGCCAACAGTCCCCGACCGCCGGCCAGTTGCAAGGCGGAGGCGCCACCCTTCTCCTTCGCAGCCAACGTCGTCTCCGCGGAATGAGGCCACGCCTTGCCGGTCGATTGGCCGTTGTTGCCGGGAGCCGATTCCAGCTCTTGATCACTCTCCGCCAAACTGACGATGCGCCTGTCGGTGAGGAGCAGCAGCCCCTGGGAGAAATTCAGTTGGGCATCCAAGTCAGGCTCGAACCAGGCCAGAAGCGTCTCGTTGGCGTCGAGCACGGATTCGGCCTTGGCACGCAAGCGCAGGGGGAGTTCCTGGCGTACATCGAGGATCTCAGGGGAACAAGCAGACACAGGAACTTCAGGTCAGGCAGGAGCGGGAAGCGGGTTTGACCGCTTGCGATGGTAAGGTTGCACGGGCGACGTAAATTGTAACATCGGCTAATCGGTTCGTGGAAGGCCGCATAAAAGTCCCATTGGCAGTCTTGCACGGTTCTAGGAGTTGTAAAGGCCGGCGGACGTATACCGCCCGCGGTTGAGACCGACACTAACCCGAAGCGCCAGCGAGAGCCTAAGTCGTTTTCTCGCTGGCGCTTCGGGTTGGTATTGACTTGGACGATCCCAACCGCCAGCAGTATGGAATCCGCCGGCTTCCGCTCTCTTTTCCCGTAAAGTGTCGTAAAATTGAGCTATTCATGCGCATGACGAGCATTATTTGGAAAACAAGAAGCGGGTCGCCGGAAGTCTTTTGTTCAAAAAGGTTTAGAGAGAAATTGCGAAGATGGTGGCGAATGGGAAAATTAGGCAATATCCAGAAAACTGCATGATTCCCCCTTGCTTTTCCTACTCCATGAGGCTTCAATCAATGGGATTGGGAAGCTTGAAGATCAACGGAACGTTCTCCAAGTCCTTTCCTCCAGAAGGCCTTTTGCTAAACTTCCTGCCTGAACGGTGACCACAAAGGTAATATCTGCGTCATTGTGGTCGCCGTAGCGAAGGTCCGGAGAGTGTATGTCGGCATTGCCCTAAAAGCTCATCGCAAAAGCCTGCTGTTGGTGTAAGAAAAAGCAGGCACGGAACCGGTTTTGGGACAAGTACCCAGGCACAACCTAGTATTGAAGAGGTGATTCGGCACGCTTGTGACGGGGCGGCGATCATCGGCATCCAACAATTCTGCAACAAAGACCGACAACAATGGCATAGATTCCTCTCAATCTCGTTTCCAATCGCCCTACGCCGCGTGTGGTAAAGAAATGTCAACGGCGGGAGCTGATCGAAGACCGAAATTGGAGGGGTACTCAAGATTTTTGCGAATGCCGATGAAACCTTTACGCCGCTAGCGGCGTAAGACAAGGAATCTTTTGAAGGCTGCGGCTCTTGTCAACAGCGACGCCTTCATTTCCCTGCGGTAAGAATGAATTATTATGGAATTTCGTAAAGTGCTGGCCTTGCGGGGTCCGAACATCTGGACCAACGCTCCTGTGATCGAAGCCTGGGTGGATCTAAAGGATCTTGACCATCCCTCCACGGACTTCCCCGGGTTCGTCGATCGCCTGATAAGCTGGATGCCCACGATGATCGAGCACCGCTGTAGCATCGGCGAGCGGGGCGGGTTTTTCCAGAGGCTGCGGACCGGCACGTATCCCGGGCACATTCTCGAACACGTTACGCTGGAATTGCAGTCGCTTACCGGCCGGGAGGTCGGGTTCGGGCGCGCCCGCGAGACCTCGGAGCCAGGTGTCTATCGCGTAGTCATCGCCTATCACGAGGAGCAATTGGCCCTGGCCTGCCTGCATACGGCGCGGGAACTTGTGCTGGCGGCGATTCACGATCGGCCCTTCGACGTCAGGGGCGAGATCGAGCGTTTGCGAGATTTTTCCCAGGAGGCCTGCCTGGGCCCCAGCACCAGCGCGATTGTCGACGCGGCCAAGGCCCGCAACATTCCCATGCGGCGTTTGAACGCCCACAGCATGGTGCAGTTCGGTTACAGCGCGAAACTTCGCCGCATCCAGGCTGCCGAGACCGACCGCAGCAGCGCCATCGCGGAGACGATCGCCCAGGACAAGGAGTTGACACGCATCTTGCTGAAGGCTGTCGGCGTGCCGGTGCCGGAAGGCCGGCCGGTGAGCGATGCGGACGATGCCTGGGCGGCGGCCTGCGATATCGGCGTGCCCGTGGTCGTCAAGCCGCGCGACGGCAACCAGGGCCGCGGCGTGGCAACCAATCTTACCACGCGCGAGCAGATCGTGGCCGCCTATCAAGCGGCCCTGGCCGAGAGCAAGCAAGTGGTCGTGGAACGCTTTGCCCCCGGGCACGATTATCGCGTATTGATCGTGGGCGGCAAGGTCGTGGCCGCCGCCCGCCGCGAGCCGGCCCAGGTGCTGGGCGACGGCATCCGCACGATTCGTGAACTGGTCGATCTCGTCAATCTCGACCCGCGCCGCGGCGAGCACCACGCCACGGTGCTGAGCAAGATCAAGCTCGACCCCGTGGCCCTGGGCGTGCTGGGCGATCAAGGCTACACGGCGGATTCGGTTCCGCCCGCCGGCACCGTCGTCCTTATTCGCCGCAACGGCAACCTGAGCACCGGTGGCACGGCGATCGACGTGACCGAGCGGGTCCATCCCCAAGTGGCGGCCCGGGCCGTGGAGGCCGTGCAGGTCATCGGCCTGGACATCGCCGGCGTGGACGTCGTGGCCACGGACATCAGCGCGCCGCTGGAAGAGCAGGGCGGAGTGATCGTGGAAATCAACGCCGCCCCGGGGTTGCGGATGCACTTGCAGCCCTCGGTAGGCATTTCCCGACCCGTGGGCGAAGCGATCGTCGCCACGCTTTTCCCCGACGGCGACGACGGGCGGATCCCCATCGCCGCGGTGACGGGAACCAACGGCAAGACCACTACTACACGTTTCATCGCGCATATTCTCCGCGGCAAGGGGCTGCGGGTCGGCATGACCTGCACCGACGGTATTTACGTCGATAGCCGCCGCATCGACACGGGCGACTGTTCCGGTCCGCGGAGCGCCGGCGCGGTGCTCATGAACCCTGCGGTCGAGGCCGCCGTGTTCGAAACGGCGCGCGGTGGCGTCCTCCGCGAGGGCCTGGCCTTCGACGCCTGCGACGTGGCGGTCGTGACCAATATCGGCGAGGGCGACCACCTTGGTTTGAATGAAATACATACGGCCGAGGCCCTGGCCAAGGTGAAACGCTGTATCGTCGACGTGGTGCCGCCCAACGGCACTTCCGTTTTGAACGCCAACGATCCACACTGCGTGGCCATGGCGCCTTATTCGGCCGGCAAGATCCGCTACTTCGCCTTGGACGGAAATCATCCGGTGATTGTGCGGCACCGCAACGTGGGGGGACAGGCGATCTTTGTTCGCGACAATACGATCATTGTGGCTGAAGGTCCGCGGGAAGAGGCATTCATGTCCTTGAACCGTGTGCCGTTGACTCGCGGCGGGACGGTTTCTTTCCATGTGGAGAACACGCTGGCCGCGATTGCCGCCGCCCTGGCCCTGAAGGTGCCGGCCGACGTGATCCGGGCCCGCGCCGAATCGTTCGCTGCCGACATGGACAAGGTGCCGGCCCGCTTCAACGTGCTGGAGATCCAGGGGGCGACGGTGATCGTCGACTACGGCCATAACGCCGACGCTTTGGCAGCCCTGATCCCCGTGATGGACAAGTTCCCGCACCAGCGGCGGACGTGCGTCTACAGCACGGCGGGCGACCGCCGCGACGCCGACATGACGCGGCAGGGCGAGTTGCTGGGCAATGCCTTCGACCAGGTAATCCTGTACGAGGACCACTATCTTCGCGGCCGCGCCGAGGGCGAGATCATCCGCCTTTTCCGCGAAGGCGTGGAGAAGGGCCAGCGGGTGCAGCAAATCGACGAGATTCGCGGCGCCGATGCGGCCGTCGCGTTTGCCCTCCGTGGGGCCAAGCCGGGCGACCTGCTGCTAGTTCAGGCCGACACGGTCGACGAGACCGTGCAGTTCATTCGCCGCTATCTGGAAGCGATCGCGCCGGAGCCGGTCTTGGAAGAGCCGATGGGCGCTCCCACCGCCCCGCCTGCCGACGCCGCTGCCAAGCCAGTTGCCGTGGTCAAGGCCGTTTCCACCGTCGCCAAGGTCTGAGTGAGTAGGCCGGAACAAGCGCAGCGCAGTTCCGGCAATACTGGCCACTTGCCCTAACCAGGGCTCGGAACTTGTGGCATTCGGCAGGCAGTCTTGGTATAATTCGTATGGGGCAGAGAAACTAACCTCTTCTCATTTCGCGTAGCGAGTTGCCATGTCTGTCCAGATCCGGCGTTTCCAATTTTCTCGAAACGATTTTGCCCGCATGCGCCAGTCGGGTATCTTTGGCGAGGACGATCGTGTGGAGTTGATCGATGGAGAGGTCGTTCAGATGAGTGCGGTCGGTTCGCGCCATGTCGCCATTGTTAATCGCCTTACTGCCCTGTTGACGAGCCAGCTCTCGGATCGGGTCATTGTCAGC
The DNA here is from genome assembly GCA_964615095.1 of uncultured Planctomycetaceae bacterium. Lineage (GTDB taxonomy): Bacteria > Planctomycetota > Planctomycetia > Pirellulales > Thermoguttaceae > JANXQG01. The sequence continues at coordinate 13,027 of CAZTPX010000123.1, forward strand.
GTGCAGAATCGGGTCGTTCTCAATGACTTTACCGAGCCGCAGCCGGATTTGGTCGTTCTGCGGCCGCGAGACGACTTTTACGCGGACTCCCTCGCAGGACCGGAGGACAGCTTGCTGGTGATCGAGGTGGCCGATTCGAGCCTGGAATACGACCGCGATGAGAAAATCCCCAGATATGGCCAAATGCGGATTCCCGAGGCATGGTTTGTCGATATCAATGGGCAAGCAGTCGTCCGCTACTCCGAGCCTGCCGAGGCTGGCTATCAGGAGGTACGGGAATTCGTAACAGGCACGGAGTTGCAGTCCGTCGCGATCGGGTCGCTACGAATCGCGATTGACACGCTCTTTCATATTGCCGGTTCCAGTTCGCGCGGTTGAATACGGTACGCGATCGGGGGCGCGGCGTTTGTGGAGCGGACCGAGGCCCGCATCGAACAAGGCCGTGGCGGGCGTGTCCGGGACGAAGACCTGGACCTGCCGTGGTGGACGGTGAGGCTGAAGGAGATTGACGGCGCGGTGGCCCGGCATTACGGCATCGAACCGGCCGCCTTGGTGGCGCACGGCCATCGTGCCGGAGCGGTGAAGGCCGTGGCCGTGGAGTTGGCCTGCCGGCTGGCCGACTCAAACGGCCGCGGGATCGGGGAACACGATGGCGTGGGCGCGGGGGCAGTCAGCGCTATGCATCGCAAAGTGGCAAATGGCTGGCAGGGAGTTTTGCCGGTGGTGGACACACTCGCGTCGCCGCTCCGACGGAAGCGCAGCCGGAATAATTGATATTTCAAGCCAGACCCCACTCCGACCCCACTCCGACCCCACTCCGACCCCGCTCCCGACCCCGGACCCCGCTCCCGACCGACCCCGCTCCCGACCCGCTCCGCAGGGTGAAGGTCTTCTCGGCAACGAACGATTCTTCGGCTACAATAGTCATAGACCCGACATGCTTCCCGAAGAACTTATTTCAAAACCTCTTGCCGGCACGAGGAAAAGCCGGCTCGAAACCGGTTTTGAGATAAGTTCTAGTTTGTGGCCAGCGGTCACGCCGGCAACCTCGCATCTTTCTCCCTATGAACAGAATTCGGCTCAACGACTACAGCCTCGTAGGCGAAGACACCAAATTGGCCATTGAAAAAGGCTTGGCCGAAGCCACATGGTATGCCTCGCCAATACCTAGACACAAAATCCGCGAGCTTCTCGAACGGAGGGACGGTCCTGCCATCCGTGACACGCTCCTTTGGTTCGCGCTGATCGTCGGCTCCGGGGTCTGCGGTTTTATGCTCTGGGGCACTTGGTGGGCTATCCTCCCCTTCATGGCGTACGGAGTCCTCTACGCCTCAACCTCCGACTCCCGCTGGCACGAACCGGGACACGGCACGGCGTTCAAGACGGACTGGATGAACAACGCCCTCTACGAGATCGCCTCCTTCATGGTCCTCCGGGAATCCACCCGTTGGCGTTGGAGCCACGCCCGCCACCATAGCGATACGATTATTGTCGGACGCGACCCGGAGATCGCCGTCACCCGACCGCCGAATTTCTTCGCCCTGTTCTTGAGATTCTTCGGCATCAATACCACGCTCATGTTCTTTCGCAATGTCCTCCTCCATAGCACCGGATGGCTTAGCCCGGAAGAAAAGACCTTCATTCCGGAATCGGAGTATGACAAAGTCGTCATCCGGGCCCGCATCTACATCGCCATCTACGCGAGCGTCGTCGGTCTTTCGCTCTACACAGGCAGCATCCTTCCGTTGATGTACATCGGGCTGCCGGCCCTTTACGGCAGTTGGCTTCAGTTCATCTACGGCCATACCCAGCACGCGGGTCTTGCCGAGAACGTACTCGACCATCGTCTCGACAGCCGGACGATCTATATGAACGCCATTCACCGCTACCTCTACTGGAACATGAACTACCACGTGGAGCACCACATGTTCCCGATGGTCCCCTACCACAACCTGGCGAAACTCCACGAGCTGGTCAAAGCGGACATGCCCAAGCCGTACAACGGTCTGCTCGAAGCGTGGCGCGAAATCATTTCGGCCGTTCTGCGGCAGGCAAAGGACCCCACCTATTATATCAAACGGGAACTGCCCACGCCGACCCTCCGCGCCGGCGCCCTGCCCGCTTCGCACGTCTTCACCGCCAAGGGGAAGCCCGTTAACGGCTGGGTCGAGATCTGTGCCAGCAGCTTCCTGCGGAAAGAAGACGTACTCCGCTTCGACCACGCAGACAAGACCTACGCCATCTGCCGCGCCGCCGACGGCAATCTTTACGCCACCGACGGCATTTGCACCCACGGTAACGCCCATTTGGCCGATGGTTTTGTTTCGGGCACGCTCCTCGAATGTGCCAAGCACAACGGGCGATTCGATGTCACCGACGGTTCGCCCCGGCGTCAACCAGTCTGTGTCGGCCTCAAGACTTACAAGACCCGCGAACACGACGGGAAGATTTTCCTCGACCTCGCTTCCGCGGGCGGTTGCGGCCTCACGCAACTCGCCACCACCTACCAATTCCGTGTCGTCAGCAACGACAACGTCGCCACCTTCATCAAGGAACTCGTCCTGGAACCCGAGCCTGGCTCGCCGTCGCCCGATTACCAGCCGGGCGACTACCTTCAGTTCGAGATCCCCGCCTACGACGAAATATCGTTCCACGAAATCTCGGTGAACGCACCCTTCGCCGAGATCTGGAAGGCAGGAGGCATTTTCGACTTTCATGCCGAAAACGCGCTGCCCATCCGCCGCAACTTCTCAATGGCCACCAACCCCGCTGCAGGCCGGCAGTTGCGATTCAACGTCCGCATCAGCACGCCCCCGCGCGGCTTGGAATGCAGTGCCGGAGCCGGCTCCACCTACCTCCACCGTCTCAAACCGGGCGACGGAATCACCGCCGTCGGCCCGTTTGGCGTTTTCCACATCAAGCCTACCGACAAAGAAATGGTGTATCTTGGCGGCGGGGCCGGCATGGCCCCCCTCCGTTCGCACCTCGCCCATCTCTTTGAAAGCGAAAGGACCGCACGCCGCGTCAGCTTCTGGTATGGCGCCCGCTCGTTGCGGGAGAGTTTCTACCAGGACTACTTCGAGAGTTTGGCCCGGCAATTCCCCAACTTCAGCTTCCGCCTCGCGCTCTCCGAGCCCGCGCCCGAGGACAACTGGCAATCCTACACCGGCTTCATTCACGAGGTTTTGCGAGAAAACTATCTCGCCCAGCATCCCGATCCCGCCGGCATCGAATACTACCTCTGCGGTCCGCCTGCCATGGTCCAAGCCGCCCTCAAGATGCTGGCCGGCCTCGACGTGGACAGGAGCCTGATCGCCTTTGACGAGTTCTGAACGGCCCGGCAAGCTTCCGGGGTCGCCTATCGGCCCTGGCCGATAGGCCTCGCTGCGCGGCCAATGGCCACCGGCGGCGGCCGCGGATACGGGATGCCTGTGACCGCTACACGTACAATACTTCTGCCGGTTCCATCTCAGGGCGATACCGTCCCTGGCGGGCCAGACCGTTGCACTTGGCCCAGTAATAAAGGGCCTCTTGGGCAGGGCCGATGTTCCGCTCGTCGCCTTTCCAAAGGTCCAAGGCCGGCTGCTGGATGGCGCGGGAAAAGGAAAACGTCAACACCCAAGGCATTCGTGTTTCCCAGCGCACGTGCATGGCATTCAAGTGGGCCGCAGCCTGCTCCGGGTCTTGGCCGCCGGAAAGAAATACGATGCCGGGAACTGCCGCCGGCACCGCCCGCAGCAGGCAGCGCAGGGTGGCGTCCGCCACCTCTTCCACGGCTGACTGCACGGGACATTCTTTGCCGGGCAGCACCATGTTGGGCTTCAAGATCAGGAACTCCAGCACCACCCCTTGCCGATCGAGTTGGCTGAACACGACATGCAAAGCCGCTTCCGTGACTTCCGCGCAACGTTCCAGAGTGTGGCTGCCATCCATGAGCACTTCCGGCTCGACGATGGGAACCAGCCCTGCCTCCTGACAAAGGGCCGCGTATAGCGCCAGGGCGTGGGCGTTGGCCTCCAGGCAGGCACGGCTGGGAATGTGCGGGCCGATGGCGATGACCGCCCGCCACTTCGCAAAGCGGGCGCCCATCTGTCGATATTCCACCAGTCGCTGCCGTAGGCCGCCCAGGCCTTCGGTCACTTTTTCTCCGGGATACCCGGCCAGGTCGATAGCGCCGGCGTCCACTTTGATGCCCGGGACAATTTCAGCCTCCTTCAGGACTTGCACGAAGGGGACGCCGCCGCTTGTGGACTGGCGGATGGTTTCATCGAAGAGAATCGCGCCACTGATGAATTCGCCCAAGCGGGGCGTGGTGACGATCAACTCGCGCCACGCCCTGCGGGCTTCCACCGTTTGCGGGATTCCCAGTTTGGCAAACCGCCGGTTGCAGGTCGGGTTGCTCTCGTCCATGGCCAGCAGCCCCTTGCCGGGCTGCAGCATGGCTTCAATTGTCGCGACAAACTCTGGCGTTTCCATGGGAAGACATCCTCAAACAAGGGCTCAACGATATTGCGACGGTACCTTCTCCGCCGGCGGCATGCCCAGCGATCCGATCTCGGCGATCGGCAGGTCCAGGCTGCGGAGCAGTTGCCGGGCCTCCTGAGTCGGAAGATCCTTCTGCGAGTGAATCGCCTTGTGGATCTCTTCACGGCTGCCGTCGAAGGTCTTGTGATCGATCGTGCCCTGCTTGTTCAGGTAGTCGATCTCCACGTGGAAACGGTCCTTGCCGAGCTTCTTGAGGGTCATGGAATCGAAGCTTTCCCAATCGCTGGGCATTGAAAGACCGCGTTCCTGATCCGCCGACTGGCGCGGAAGCTGCCCTTGGGGCTTCATCTCCCCGCCGACACGACCACCGGGCCGCGCCGCGAGGGTCACCTTTACCGTTTCCGGCTTGCCCCCGTGTACGACGTTCAGGTCGACCTCATGTCCGGCCTTGTCCTGCCGAACGAGACCGATCAACTGCCGAGGCGAGAAGAGTTTCTGGTCGCCGTAATTCATCAGGATGTCGTGAACCTTCAGCCCCGCCTTTTCCGCAGGGGAACCTTTCAAGACTCCGATTACCAGCAGTCCTTGTCCGTTGGATGACGCCTCGGGCAAGTGGCTCATCAGTGCCGGATTGATCAACCCTACCGCAATGCCCAAAAAAGGACGTTCCATCGTTTGGGCGGTGGGCGCCGATTTCTCGCTGCCTTGACTGGCGGCCGGTTTTTCCGCTCCTGGATTTGGCGCCGGTTTGTCGTCTCCGCGAGCGACTGCCGCCAGACTACCCAAGCCCAAACAAAACATCAATATCGTTGCGGCGCGAGCCGCGTTTGTTCCATGTGCTTTCATAACTCTCTTCCTTGTACAAGACAACAGATTTTTTTCCTGCCGGGCCGGCAGGGTTCGTCCTTCCCTTGCGTCGGACGCTACAAGGAATTCTTTCCCGCAATCGCGGCGAAGGGAACTGAGGAAAATACTATTTTCTTTTGAGCAATGCCCCGATTTGCTCATTGGACGCGGGGCGCAGGCCGCTAGAATTCATAAGGAATGAGTTTCCAGACGCGTCAGCGGCTAACGACAAAAGCCGCCGCACAAGTCGTTTTTGAAACCAGTTCCTGGAAGAGACGGCGCATGGTTTGCGTTGTCCAGCGGCGCGATTTCAATAATCAATCATGCTGCCGCCGCTGTTTCGCGCAGAGGCGGGCGGCAGTCTTCAGAAGGTAGAGTGATCATGGTCACTTCAGATACGAATCGGGCGCAAGTGACGGCCATACCGCCGTATGAGCGCCCTGTGCAAGGACTTCCGTCTGGGGCAGAGTCCGTGGCGGAACAGGCACAGGTTGAAGAGCGGTCTGCAGGCTCACCGATTTCCATACGCGAGCCATTTTGGTTCCTGAGCCTGGTCGTGGCGGGAGCGACGATCGGCTCGACGTGGGGACTTGCGACGTCGGTCCTGGCAATTTTGGGACTTGCGGGCGTTTACGCGGCATACGTATTGCCCGTGGCCGCCATTACGCTCGGCTTGAGTTTCGTAGCGGTCGGCGCGGTCGGCGCATGCTGGGCGCGCACGCTGCGATTTACGGAACAGGAGAATTCCCGGGAACGGGCCATTTTTTCCGTCGGCGTGGCGGCGATGGTAATTGCGGGACTCGCCGCCATCGTCTTGGGCCTTTTGACCTTCGTCTTCCTGAGCGACACGCGGTTTGGGGCCATAGCGGTGATCGCCCTGGGACTCGGCCTGCTCTGCCACAGCGGCGTGATGCGGGGCGTTAGCCAGTTCACGCATTGCGTTACCTACCAGGGCAGAGGAGGGCAACGGCCCAGCGGGCCCTTTGCCATCAACGCGCTCTCCCTGGCGCCGCCGCGCGACTTCGTCGTGGGGCTGGGCAGCGTGGTCCTGGGGATCCTGGCGATGATGCACGTCGTTCCGGCGATTCTGGAGCTTGTCGCACTGTTAGTCCTCGGCTGCGCGGTGGCCGCTACGGTCTCGACACTTTGCGGTGCCTCGCTGGCCGCCTTGAAAGCAATCTACGCCAAGGGTTAGGAGCCGTAAGAAAATAAGTTAAACGATCATTTTTGCCCGACACCGTCGGCCGCGGGCAGATACGTCGGCGGTCGCTGCGCACAATGTACCAGGCCCACTGATTCACCTATCCCGTACCCTTCCTCACCGTCTGGCATCAAGGCTCATCGGACCCGGCCCGTTGGCGACGATAAAGAGCATTGCCCCCATGATCGACAGATTCGTAACCAGATAGGCAACATGTTCATGCCGGGCCTGACTGTTTACGGTATTCCAGAACGTGAAGCCGTGGAACAGATAGGTCACCAGCACGAGGAACAGCAGAAGGGCCATTGCCCCGAAGCGGGCCTTGTAGCCAACGACGACCGATACGCTGCCGACCGCCAGAAGGATGATGGCGGCCATCAGTACCCACATCGGGGCCACTGCGGCCTTCGCTCCAATCGTCAGGGCCAGACCATTGACATCGGGGGCCGCGTATCCCACCGCCGAAGCCACAAAAACGGTGCAGAGCAAGATCCTGCCCAAGACCCCCAGCACGCCGACCAAGATTCGTATGGGTTTTTTCATCGTCCCTCCGCGAAGGATTGCCGTAAATTCGATATTACAAAGATACCCTACAATTCAGGCCGAAGAGGACAAGAGGAGTTAAGGACCGGCGAATCAATAAATGTCGTGTTGTAGGGGTGAATTTAGTCGTCCTCTTCGGCTATAGGGCGACTAAAGTCACCCCTACGGCGTCGACGTGCGACAGTTATTGATTCGTAGGTCCTATTGTCTCCTTACCCCGCCACCCATCGATACACGATATAGAGCACCAGTAATGCTCCGATGACGATCCACCATGGCTTGCGGCTCGGAACGGTATCCTCGTCCGAGATGTAGTTGCCGCAATAGGGGCAGCGTTGCGACTCCTCGTGGATTTGGCGTCGGCAATAGGGACAAGGAATTGTCGGTTCCTCGCCCTCCTCATCGTCATCCCAATCGTCCTCGTCCACGACTTGGCCCTACCAACTTGCAGATTCACGGAACAAATTCCGTGCTACGTAGACTGAGGCTTCTGACTGGCGAATCGTCGTTCAACGCAGCAGTTCGATGGCTTCCTTCTCATACTGCTCGGCCTGCTGACAGAACTTACAGATCTTGGTCTTGTCACGGGGACGGCGCGCGGTTTCTGCGGCGTGACTAGGGATTTCCTTGCCGCAGAAGGTCTTTTGGCGGTTCGACGTGATGTGAACCTTGGGCAAAACTCCGCACGACCACTGAACGAATGGCATTATATGGCCCTTTCACCAGCAAATTCCGTAAGGAAGCATCTCAACAGTTCGCGGCCACCCCCCCGCTTGGTACAGGGCAACCCGTGGCACGTTTCGATGAGTATTCAACTAACCTTATTCAATTCTACTTCGCGTCTGTGGGTTTCAGCAATAGGGCGGAAAGTGGGCATGGGTCAATTCCAAGCCCGAAAATTGAACGCTGGTTTAGCATGGTGAAGCTGTCCTTGCACAATCATTTTACCGGTCTGAGGCTACTGTCGGCGAGCGCAAGTTTTTTTCGTCCGGCCGACGAAGCAAAATCGATCGTCGCCGTCCGCTGGCTGCCGCTGCCGCCGATTGCCACAACTTTGCCGATACCATGCTCCGGGTGCAAGACAACCATCCCCTGGCGGAAGACATCGGGGTCGATACCCTGCGGCCGCAGCCCGGCGCCGAGCATGTCCGCCGCCGTCCGCAGCGCGGCGCCGAACTTCGCAGGCGGGGCCTCGCGCGGCTCGTCGTGACGGAAGACCGGCTCGTGGTCCTCGGGCGGCAAGTCGTCGATTTCCACCACGCGCGCCCTTTCTGGACTTTCGACCGCCATTTCGCCGCGCGGCAACTCCATGAGAAAGGAACTCGGAACCACCGGCTTCCGCTCGCCGCGGAAATCGCGATATTCGGCCAGGCTGATCTGCATGCGCTGCTGCGCCCGGGTGATGCCCACGAACATCAGCCTCCGTTCCTCCTCCAATTGCTCGGCCCGGCCCTGGCTGCGCTGGTGTGGGAGCAGCCCTTCTTCCACGGCGACCAGGTAAACGCAGGGAAACTCCAGGCCCTTGGATGCGTGCAACGTCATCAGCGTGACGCGATCGAGCTGCGTCTCCCACTCGTCCGTGTCGTTCACCAGCGCCGTCTCTTCAAGAAAGGCCTCGAGATTTCCGCCCGGGGGCAATTCGCCGGCGCCGGGATGCCGTTCGTCGAACTCGCGGGCGACTGTCAACAGTTCCTGGATGTTGGCCAGCCGCTCTTCGTCCTCTTCATCGCCAGATGCCTTGAGCATCGCCTGATAACCGCTCTCGTTCAACACCAGGCCCAGCAATTCCTCGATCGGCCCTTGGGCGGCGGCGATCAGGCGATCGACGATCCGCACGAAAGCGACGACCAACTTGGCCGCCCTGGCCGATACCGTCTCTACGCCGCGGACGCCACGGGCAGCATCCAGCAGGGATATGCCGCGCTGGCCGGCATGATTCGAAAGCCGTTCGATCGTGGTCTTGCCGATACCCCGCGGCGGCGTGTTGATCACGCGCAACAAGGCCACCTCGTCGTGTGGATTGTTGACAAGTTGCAGAAACGCCAGGACGTCTTTGATCTCCTTTCGCTGGAAGAACTCGACGCCGTTGACCATCTGATACGGCACACCCGCCTCGCGGAGCGCCAACTCGAAGGAGCGGCTGAGGGCGTTGGTGCGGTAGAAGATGGCGAAATCGCGTGCTCGGCGGCGGCCGGCGGCGATCTCGCCCGCGATCTCGGCGGCGATGGAATCGGCCTCCTCCTTGTGGGTGCGATACGTCACGAGGCGGACAGGTTCGCCCGCGTCGTTCTCAGTGAAAAGGGCCTTCTTCTTCCGCCGTAGATTGTGCGAAATCAGTTCGTCGGCCACCCGCAGGATGCGCTTCGTGCTGCGATAGTTCTGTTCTAAACGAACGACGCGGACCGCGGGGAAATCCTTCTCGAAGTCCAGAATGTTGCTGAGGTTGGCCCCCCGCCAACCGTAAATCGACTGGTCCGGATCGCCCGTCACGGCCAGATTCGGATAGTCGTTCGACATCGCCCGCACGATGGCATATTGAGCCAGGTTCGTGTCCTGGTACTCGTCGACGAGGATATAGCGATAGCGCTGGTCGAGGCCCGCCCGCAGGTCGGGGTTTTGTCGCAGCATCGTGGCCACGTGCAAGAGCAGATCGTCGAAATCCACGGCGTTGGAACTCGTCAACTTCGCCTGATAAGCGGCGTAGATCGGCGGTACGACGCCGCTCAAAGGATTGCCGGAGTTGGGCGGGTACTGATCGGGCGTAATGAGGTTATTCTTGGCCCAGCTTATGGCTCGGGCGACCGACTCGGGGGACGCGAAGGCAGCGTCGATCTGCAACTGGCTCATGGCGCGGCGGAGGGCCTGGGCGCTATCGCCCGTATCGTAAATCGTATAGTTCTCTTCAAGGCCCACGATCGGCGCATATTTTCGCAACAAGCGCGCGCAAAAACGGTGGAAGGTGCCGAGCCAGACCTGGCTGCCGGGGGCAAGCCGCTCGATGCGGAGGCGCATCTCGTCGGCCGCCTTGTTCGTAAACGTCAAGGCCAGGATCTGCTGGCCGGGAACGCCGTCGGCCAGCAGCCGCGCAATACGATGGGTAACCACCCGCGTCTTGCCGCTGCCCGGACCGGCAAGAATCAAGAGCGGCCCATCGTGATGCAACACGGCCTCGCGCTGGGCTTCCGTCAAGTCTTTCAACAGATGTTCCAAAATGCCTTCCTAATAGGGTGAGACTACAGCGCCAGCCAACTAATAGAATATAGCAATTCCGGCAGTTTCCGGGAGAGGCCAAGGGAGTCGCAAAGGACCGAACCATAAATAACTTCCTTGTTTCTGCGAGCCTTAAGGCATGCCACCCAAATCCGGAAGTTATTCGTCGGTCGCCCCCAAAGCCGGCTGGGGCGATGATTGTTGAACGCTGGCAATATTGGTATACTCTTACGATCGAAACGCCCAACTGTCTGGAAGACTCGGAAAAAACGCTTGTGGCTCGGAACTTTCGTTATTACGAAAAAAAACGGGGGAACCGGCGTACCGGATCGCGGCTGTTCGGCAGCCTGGGCGAGGCCATTTTTTTCGCCGCTCTGCTCTTGGCCGGCTGCGTGGCGATCATTCTGGGCATCGTTTGGCTGATCGTTCCCGAATGGCGAGTCAACCACGGTTTTGTCGAGAATACCTGCAAGGTCGTGGAAAAGCGGGTGGTCGAGGTCAAGAGTGAAAAAGGCGTCTTTTTCCGGCCTGAGGTCAAGATCGACTACGAAGTTCAAGGGGTTACCTACTCTCCCTACGTCTACGACATTCATCACCTGACGCGAAGCACTCGCGAGGAAGCCCAGGCCGCCATTGAGCGCTTTGCCGAGCAACAGGCCTGTCCCTGCTGGTACGATCCGGTCGACCCCAACAGCGCCGTGCTGGTGCGCGGCTATCAGTGGTGGATCTGGCCGGCGCTGTTGATTCCGGCTTCGTTCGTCGTCATCGGCGCGGGCGGACTGGTCTACACGGCTCTGCATTGGGGCAAGTCGGCCGAGCGCCGCGCCGCCACGGTGCAGAGCGTGTCTGCTGCGGAATTGTTCGACCGTCCCGCGGCCACCGATGCCAAGTACCCCTACATCCCCGACGGCGCCGAGATCACCAGTAGTCCGGGCACGCGACTGGCCTATCGCTTGCCGCTGACTCACTCGCCCGGCTGGACGTTGTTCGGTCTGCTGGCGGCTTGTATCGCCTGGAACGGTGCAGTATCGGTGTTTGTGGTGACGGTCGTGCGCTGTTTCTTGGCGGGAACTCCCGACTGGCCCATGACGTTGTTCGTTCTGCCTTTCCTTGCCGTGGGCATCGCCCTGGTGGTCGTCTTTGCGCGGCTGCTGCGGCGCGCGGCCGGCATCGGGCCGACGCTGGTCGAGATCAGCGATCATCCCTTGTTGCCCGGCAATCGCTATCGCCTCTTCTTGTCGCAGTCGGGGAATTTGACGCTCAAGTCCATCGAGGTCTTGCTCATTTGCGAGGAGGAGGCGGTTTTTCTGCAGGGGACGAACGCTCGTACCGAGAGTCGTGGCGTCTTTTGGCAACCGCTGCACGTCGGCGGCGGTACGATCATCCGCCCGGGTGAGCCGCTGGAAGCCGAGTGTGATCTACCGATTCCGGCCGAGGCCATGCACTCCTTCCGTGCGCGCCACAACCAGGTGGAGTGGAAGCTGATCGTGCGCGGCGAGATCGTCGGCTGGCCGAGTTTCCAACGATCGTTCCCGGTCGTCGTCCGGCCGGCGACCGTTGCTCACGCTGGCGGGGGCGCGGCGCCATGAACAATCCGGAAATCACTATCCGCCTGGACGACAATGGCCGCACGTACTGGCCCGGGGCAACTCTTTCCGGCGAGTATCGCATCGACGCCTTGGAAAGCCAGAAGCTGCAAGCCATCGAGGTCTCGGTCCTGTGGTATAGCGAAGGCAAGGGCGACGAAGACTTGGGCGTCCACGAGTTCTGGCGGAAGGATGCCGAGTCCCGCGAGTTGGGCGATCTGCGCCGTCCCGATCGTTTCAGCACGGTCCTGCCGCAAAGTCCCCTGAGCTACGACGGCCAGATTGTGAAGATTCGCTGGTGCGTGCGCGTGCGCGTGATTTTCAGACGCGGCCGCGATCTCGTCTGTCAAAAGCTCTTTCGGCTGGGAAACGTCGCGCCGCCCAAACCGCCGCGACCTAACCAGCCTGAGCGAACGGGTTGAACGGAGTCGCCCATGCGCGTACAGCCCAATCTCGACAAGAGCAATCCTTTTTGTGCCGCGCGGTTACGGCCCGGCACGATCGACTTCGTGTTCGAGCAGGGCAAGAGCCTCGAACAACTTGTCGATTCCCTGGCGGCCAACGGCTGGCGCGGCCAGATCACCGGCGGCCACGGTACGGGCAAGTCGACTCTTCTGGCGGCCTTGACGCCGGCCATCGAGGGACGCGGCCGGCTGGTCCTATCGATCACCTTGGCGGCCGGGCATCGGCATCTGCCGCGGCGGTTCCTCCGCTCACTGGCGCGGGCTGCCGGCCTGGGGGTCGCGGCAATCGACGGTGTCGAACAACTCCATGTCTGGAATCGCCTGCTCCTGAAACGACTCTCCCAGACACGCCGCGTGGGCCTCGTTGTAGCATCGCATCGTTCGGCGCGTTTGCCGCGACTTTACGAAACGGCCATGGATGATTCCAGGGCCTGGAGCGTCGTGCAACGCCTGCAAGACGGCTTTCCACCCCATGTCCGCAGCGACGACCTCGTCGAGCGCCTGGCCCGGCATGCGGGCAATCTCCGCGAAGCGCTATTCGATCTTTACGACCTTTACGAAGAGCGATCGCGAACCGGCTGCGTTTCGCCAACGTAACAGGAACACGGCGTGTGCCTGCTGCAATCTTGCCCTGAATTGTTAAAGATTTTCTCCTCCCGCGGCGCAAATCGTAGTCTACATTTGCACTAGGTGACGTTGCGCACCGGGATTCCAACACGATCCCGGCCGGCCAGATTGCGCAGGCGCAACAACCGCTACGATCGTTACCAAGAAACGGAACCAAACGCGCGGCCCATCGCGGCCGTACCTTGACGCTTTCCCTAAAAGCGGATTTGATGAAGTGGCGGACACAATTTTCAACCGCCGAAGGAGATGAAAACATGAGCCGGATCAGTATTTGCCGAGTGATGACGATCTGTTGCGCAGCGGCCCTCTTGCTGGCCGCGCCAGGCCAAATCCGCGCTGAGTGCGCCTTGACCGACTGGCTCTTCGGCCACGGCCAGACGACCTACGCTCCACCTTACTGCCCGCCCACGGTTTCCGCGCCAGCATGCGGATGCGCTCCGGCCGCCCCAGCGTGCGGGTGTGCCCCCGCCGCACCAGCCTGCGGCTGTGCTCCTGCCCGCTGTACACCAACGGCCACTTATCGTATTTCCTACCGTCCCGTGCCTACCGTGGCCTATATGCCGGTCGTGGGCGTTGATCCTTGCAGTGGCTGTTCTGTGACCAGCTATCGTCCAGTCCAGACCTGGAGCTACCAGGCCTCGTTGCAGCCGTCGCCGGCCTATTACCGCGTCGGCTACTACGCGCCCGCTGCCGCTACTGTTGGCTACGCCGGCGGTTGTGGCTGCGCTCCGTGCAGCGGCTATTCGAGTTCCTGCGGTTGCTCGACCTGTGGGGCCAGTTACGGCGGATGTTCGTCGTGTGGTACGACCTACTCTGGCTGCTCGTCGTGCAATGCTGGTGTGTCGGGCGCTTATGTGCCGTCCAGCGGTTGCTCGTCCTGCAATGCGGGCGCGTCCAACACCTATGTGCCGCCCAGCGGCTGCTCGTCGTGCGCGGCCGGCAGCGCCCCACTGGCCGGTACGGCCTTGCCCGGCCCTGCCGACATGAGCCGGTCGCCGCTCATGCCATCGACCACGATCACTCAACCAGCGCCTGTAACAATCGGCGCGCCGACGGCGCCGCCCGCAATTCCCGCTATCTCCCCGCTGCCGGCCAAGACTTTCGCCCCCAGCGCCACCCCCGTTCCCATCCCGCCCAACTCTAGCGGCGGCGCCTCGGGCACGTCCTATCGTCCACCGACTACTATGGACGGGGGCAACGGCAGCACCGAGCCGGTGAAGATCCAGAATATGCCGCCCCTTCCCAGCGGTCCGCAACTAGGCCCCACGCCCAGCACGCGTCCGGAAAACGAGCGTACAACCTCGCGAGCGATCTTGCAGGCTTCGTACTTCCAACTCTTGCCGTCGTCGCCGCCCTCGGTTCCGGCGCAAACCATCTCCGCACCGGTTCACAGGCCGCGCGTAATGGACGGCGCCTGGCAGCATGTCGATAATTGACCCAGGACGTTTTAGGACGCTATCTTAACGTCCTTAACCGTCACTTCCTTGTACTCTTTGCCATCCTTGTCTTTCTTGGAGGCAGGCTTGCCCTCGTACGTGGCGGTCATGGTCTTGCCACCGTGCCGGGCGGCAAAGGCTGCCTTGACGCTCTTGGATTCGCCGCGGAGGATCCAACGTCCACCGTCGGTATCGGTCAGCATCAGGCAGCAACCCTCCACCACGCCCGAACAGCCGCCGCAACTTGCCTTGCCGCTGACCGTGACTGCCGCGTCACCGGCCCAAACAGACTGGGCTCCAAGGGTTACCACCAACGCCACGACCAAGCCAAGAACAGATAGCTTCGCAAAGTTCATCGAATTTCTCCTACTTGATTTCCGCACGATCCGGAGGGCGGCGACCACAATGGCCGATCCGTCTCAATTTCCGCCAGACCGACAGAACCACGAGATATCGTATTACCGCATCAGCCGCCGGGCAAGCACCATATAGCAAGAATCGGGGCAAATTTCCGCCGCCGTTTTCCCTTTCCCCCCACCGTTGTAGCATACCTTACCATCCCAAGTTGTTTACCAATGGCCAACTTCGCTGGGATGTTCTGATAGACCTTGCGGCGGACGTGCAGGAAGCCGACCCCGGCGTACAGGATTTCGCACAGCCCGCCGCCTCTGCCAGACCCAGATTGGCTGTGCCGGGCAGGGTCTGGCTGCCCACAAGGCCCGCGCGCCGTTGCGGGCGTAGTTGTGCTAGCGGGCTTCACATCGCGAAACGCTGAAGTTCTGCCGTGGCCATCAGGCGGGGTCGGGGGACAGGTCCGGCATTGGCAGTGGAGAAAATAATCCAAGAGTTGCCACAGAGGGCACAGAGTTCACAGAGGAAGGGAAGATAGGAACAGGCTAGGGAATCGACATGAACCGAACCACGATCTCTCGGTGACCTCTGTGCTCTCTGTGGCAATCTTACTTTCTTTGTAGGATGCATGGTCGAATGGCACTAGCTTAAGCAGAGGTGTCGGGCGAGGGCCTCGTTATCATTCCA
>CAZTPX010000124.1:0-28365 GCA_964615095.1 uncultured Planctomycetaceae bacterium
TATTCGTGATTGAACCGCTGGGCCTCCTGGTTTGCCAGTTGCATCACCTTTCGGGCGCGGTCAGTGAATCGTTCGTACATTCAATTATCTCCCTTGCTCTCATGCTCCGAATTCACGGATGTAATGTTATGCTTGCGGGCCTCCCCGAGCAACTCTCCCTCGCGCCGGATTTCCAGCGCCCAACGATAGGCGCCGTCCAGCCGCACGAGAAGGTTAAGTTGGTGGGTCGCTTCGTCGAACCGTTTCCTGTGCCGCAAAAGCGTGGCCAGCAGCAGCCTCGCCTCCAAGTCGTGCTCCTCGCGGCGCAACAAGACGTTCAACTTTCGCTCGGCGTCGAACCAGTTCCCTTTCAAGTAATCTTTCAGGGCTTCTTGAAAAATATCTTCACCGTTCTTCTCGGTGGCCGCCGCCGACCCGCTGCGCGCGTGCCCCGGCCGGTCTGTCCATGCCCAATATCCTGCGGAGATACTCCAGGCTATCGTCAAGAGAACCCACACAATTATACGCGGCGCCGGGGCGAACAAGTCGGTCCAAAACCAAGTTCCCAGCAGCACCACGTTCAAAATCGCCGCCGCGGCGACGGCAAAGGCCAGCGCGGCCCAGTTCCCGTCACGCGCCAACTGCGGCAATCCCGGCCACAAATAGACCGGCCAAGGCATCCTGCGCATCGGTTCTTGCGTCCTTGACAATAACCCGTGTTCCGATTCCCAATTAGCCACCGAATTGTAGCTTCGGAAACGCATTGAATCAAGGCAACTAAAGGAAAGAGACAACGGGACTTAGAACCATGCGGAAGTGGTTTCACAGGACCGCTTTAACGGCCAAATTCGAACGGCTGTCGCCCGGATTGCATACATAAGCCGGATTTGCGAGACTGGACCAAATGGTCCGACGGCAAAATTCCAGAATAATCGTCACAACATGAATTCCACGTGCTTTTCTCAGCGAATTTCCCTGCTTCGTATCTTAGATGCCGCCGCAAATCGTGCCCGGGAAGGGCTGCGCGTGCTGGAAGATTGGGTCCGCTTCGGCTTGGATGATCCCCATCTTACTGCCCACTTGAAGGAGATTCGGCATGATTTGGCCGCCAGCTTGGCCGGAATTCCCCTGGACCAGCGATTGGCCGCCCGCGAGACCCGGGCCGACGTGGGTACGCAGATCGGCACCGCCTCCGAAAGCCAGCGGAACGGGCCAAATGAAGTCCTGACGGCGAACTTCCTGCGGCTGGAAGAAAGCCTTCGCAGCCTGGAAGAATACGGGAAAATTATTGACCCTTCCGTCGGTATGGCGATTGAGCAACTCCGCTACCGGGTCTACACGGTCCAGCGGGCGGTCGACGCAACTCGCAGGGGGGGGGAACGATTGGCAACGGCGAGGCTGTACGTTTTGCTGGACGGGCGCTCGTCGGTTGCAGAGTTCGAGCGGATGGCCGTTTCGCTCATCGAAGCCGGGGTGGACGTTCTGCAGCTTCGCGACAAGCGACTGGCCGACCGGGAGCTAATCGACCGTGCCCGGCGGTTGCGGCGACTGACCACGGGGACCGCGACGCAGTTGATTATCAATGACCGGCCGGACCTGGCCGTGTTGGCCGAAGCCGATGGCGTACACGTGGGGCAAGACGAGTTGTCGGTGAAGGATGCCCGCACGGTGGTCGGACCGGACGCGCTGATTGGCGTCTCGACGCATTCGCTCCAGCAGGCGCGGCAAGCTGTTCTCGACGGGGCCAACTATATCGGCGTGGGGCCGACATTTCCCTCGGGGACGAAGCAGTTCGATCATTTTCCCGGCGTGGAACTGCTGCGGGCCGTGGCTGGGGAGATTGGCTTGCCTGCCTTTGCCATCGGGGGCATAGCGAAGGAGAATGTAGGGGAAGTCCTGGCTGCCGGGTTCAAACGGGTAGCGATAGGCGGCGCGATTACCGGGGCGGATGATCCTCTTCGAGTCGTGAAAAATATCAAGGTCGCGCTTTCGACAGAAAAATAAGGAACAGAAAAATGGAAGAAGAGAGGATTCATAAAGCAGAATCAAATCGGTATTATGAGGTGATTTGCAGTTTTGCCGGAGATTGAGGAGTTTGACCATGCCAATTTCTACGCGCGATCCTATTGCATGTACTTCGCAGAAGGAATTCAGTGAAATCGCCTACCGAGTGATGGGCGTGGTATTCGAGGTTCATCGGGATCTTGGGCGGCTCTTTGATGAGAGAATCTATCAGCGGGAAATAGCCGAGCGGCTTCCGAACGCGAGATTGGAAAGTCCTATTGACGTGACGTTCGATTCTTTCGCGAAGACCTACCTTGTCGACTTGCTTGTTGAGAATAAAGCGATCTTCGAGCTAAAAGCAGCGGAGGCGATCGCTCCGCGGCATCGCGCCCAGTTATTGCACTACTTACTGTTGGCAAACGTCAATCACGGCAAGCTTATCAACATGCGGCCCGACTGGGTCGAGCATGAATTCCTCAATACCACTTTGACTCATGCCGACAGGACCTGTTTTTCCATTGAAGATCGCGATTGGGACGAAGGCGTCGTACCGGGCTTGAAAGAATGGATCGTTTCCTTTCTACGGGACATCGGCGTGGGATTGGACCTATCACTTTATGAAGAGGCTGCGGTTCATTATTGCGCCCCAAACAGTTCGATCACACGGCTCGACATTCGCAACCGTATGGGACGGATTATCGGCACACAGGAGTTTCATCTTCTAGCCGCCGACCTTGCACTTCGCGTCAGCGCCCTTTCATCCGATAACTTGGTAGAATTCGAGCAGCATCTTCGTCGTTTCCTCGAGCACACTTCTCTTTGCTCCATCGCATGGATCAACTTGACCCGATCTCATGTGCATTTGAGGACCCTCTCCTGAAAAGATCTGTATTTCCATATTTCTGTTCCCGATTTTTCTGTCCGCCACCTTTTTCTCATTTCAATCTTCCGTCAATATGCCCTACGAAGTCGAACTCAAATTTCCCGTGCCCGATTTGCCGGGCTTTTCCCAGAAACTAGCGGATCAGACGCATTCCATCTCTGCTCCGCAAGAGGAAATTGATCTCTACTTCGCTCATCCGGCGCGGGATTTCGCGCAGACGGACGAAGCCCTGCGGTTGCGCCGCAAGGGCGATACGAACCATATCACGTACAAGGGCCCCAAGATCGACGCCACAACCAAGACGCGGCGGGAAATCGAGCTGCCACTGGGACCAGGCTCGGAGTCGCTGGCTGCTTGGACCGCCCTGCTGGAAGCGGTCGGGTTTCGCCCGGTGGGCGAGGTACGGAAGTTTCGCCGCAAGGCGACTGTTGCCTGGCAAGGGCGCGCGGTCGAGACCTCCCTGGACGACGTCGCTGGGGTCGGCACGTTCGTGGAATTCGAGTTGGTGGTGGATGAATGCGAGGTCGAATCGGCAAGGACCTGCATCCAATCGCTGGCCCAGTCGTTTGGCCTGACCCAAGGCGAACGACGCAGCTATCTGGAACTCTTGCTCAAAGGAAAGTGATCATGTATCTCGGTATCGAAATCGGCGCCTCGAAGCTGCAATTGGCGGTTGGCTTGGGAGACGGCTCGCCGTTTGTCGACTTCCGCCGCGAGGGCATCCGTCTGGACGAAGGGGCAGGGGGGATCCTCCGCCAGATCGAGTCTGTTGGCAAGGAACTGATCGGTCGCCACCGGCCGCGGGCTATGGGCATCGGCTTTGGCGGACCGGTTGATGCGGAGGCGGGCCGTACGATCACCAGCCACCAGGTCGAGGGCTGGACCGATTTCGCGTTGGCCCAATGGTGTCGTGAGACGTTGGGACTGCCGGCCGCGCTGGCGAACGATTCCGACGCCGCGGGCCTGGCCGAGGCTCTGTTCGGGGCGGGCCGCGGCCATCGCGTAGTCTTCTATACCAACGTGGGTAGTGGCATCGGCGGCGCCCTGGTAATCGACGGCCACGTCTACTCCGGCGGCCATGGCGTGGCCTCGGAGATCGGCCACTTGCGCCCCGGCTTGGCTGCCGACGATCCGCATGCGACGGTCGAGTCGCTGGCCAGCGGTTTCGGCATCGCCGCGGCTGGCCGGGTCTGGTTGGCTGGAGAGAATCTCAAGGACGCGTCGGCCGCCGATCTGTTGGCCCGTTGCGGCGGCCACATCGGACAGCTCAGCGGCCGCATGGTCGTGGATGCCGCCACGGCCGGCAATGCGGCCGCGCTGCGGATCTTCGCTCGCGCTCTGCAAACGTTTGGTTGGGCGATTGCCCAGATGATCACCTTGGTTGCTCCGCAGGTTGTGGTGGTTGGCGGCGGCGTGCCGCTGGCGGGCGAGGCGGTGTTCTTTGCGCCGCTACGAATCCAGGTCGCGCGCTACGTCTTCCCGCCGCTGGCGCATGCCTATTCGATTGTGCCGGCTGGGCTGGGCGAGGACGTAGTGGTTCATGGGGCGCTGGCGGTAGCAAGAAATGCGTGATTCGGCCTTATAACCCCAGCACGTCACTCATCCCATACAGTCCAGCCGGTTTCCCAGCGAGGAACTTGGCGGCGGCCAACGCCCCTTGCGCATAACAGTCGCGGTTGCTGGCCCGCACGGTCAACTCCAACGTCTCACCGAGCATGGCGAAGACGACCGTGTGCTCGCCCGGGTTGTCGCCCACGCGGATGGCATGATAGCCGATCTGGTCGTGCGGACGCTTGCCCGGCCGGCCGCTGCGGCCGTGGACCTGCTGCGTTTGCCCCATCTGCCGGGCAATGATCTCGCCGAACTTCAGGGCCGTGCCGCTGGGCGAGTCCTCCTTGAAACGATGATGACGTTCGAGGATCTCCACGTCAGCATCCTTGTCGGCCAGGACCTTGCCGGCCAGTTCGCAGAGCTTCATTGCAAGATTCACCGCCATGCTCATGCTCGGCGACCAGAGCAAGGGGATCTCTTTCGCGGCTGCCCGGATCTTCTCGATCTGCGCGGGCTCGAAACTGGTTGTGGCCAGCACCAGCGGCAGCCTGTTTTGCCGGCAGGTCTCCAGGATTCGCGCAGCCGCTTGGGGGACCGAAAAATCAATGACTACGTCGACTGGCACGAACAACTCGGCTGCCAAGTGTACGCCCAAGGCCCCGGCCCCGGCCACAATACCCGCGTCGTCGCCCAAGAGCGGGTGGCCCGGCGATTCCAATGCGGCGGCGACCGTCAGTTGCGTATCGGCGGCACCCAAGGCGACCAAGCGGCGCCCCATGCGGCCGGCCGCCCCGTGAATGGCTATGCGGATGGCAGTCATCGTCGTTTCCTTTCCGGTATTCAGTACCGAGTACTAAGTACTGAGCACTGGGTACTGGGTACTTAGCCTCTGCTCTCAATCACCCTGACGATCTCGCCCAGGTCGTTCTTCACCTGCACGGCCCGGTTGGCGAACTGGGCACGCTCCACGCCGCGGCTGCGCAGCACTTCGTCGAAATACTTGGCATCGTGCGTGTGATAGGCGACCGTGGCGGTCGGGTCCTTCAACTCGTGGCCGGTAAGGATACAAACGACGCGTTCGTCGGGCGAGATGATGCCTTCCTCGACAAGCACCTTGGTCCCGGCCACGCTTGCCGCGCTGGCGGGCTCGCAACCCAGGCCGCCCGCGCCCACCTGGGCCTTGGCGTCGAGGATCTCCTGATCGCTCACCTGGCGGACCACGCCCTTGCACCATTGCAATGCCCGCAGGCATTTGTGCAGGTTTACGGGCCGATTGATTTCGATGGCGCTGGCGATGGTCGATGCCCGACGGCCAGCCGCATCCATTTCGCGGAAGTAGCCTTCAATGCGGTCCAAGTCGGGCCGGCCATCGTTCCAGCAGACGCCCTGCTTCTCGACCAAGTCGTACAGAGTCCGCGCCCCGCCGGCGTTGATCACGGCCAGGCGGGGAATGCGATCAATCAGCCCCAGTTCGTGCAGCTCTGAGAATGCCTTGCCGAACGCGCTGGAATTGCCCAGATTGCCGCCCGGCACGACGATCCAGTCGGGCGTTTGCCAGCGCAGGGCTTCCAGCACCCGATACATGATCGTCTTCTGGCCTTCCAGGCGGAAGGGATTGACGCTGTTGACCAGGTAGATGCCCAGTTCGCGGCTGACTTCCTGCACGCGGGCCATGGCGTCGTCGAAGTCGCCCTGGATCTGCACCGTCAAGGCACCGTAGTCCAGGGCCTGCGACAACTTGCCGTAGGAGATCTTGCCCGAGCCGATGAAGATCACGGCCTGCATGATCTGGGTGACCGAGGAATACAGGGCCAGCGAGGCGCTGGTGTTGCCGGTCGAGGCGCAGGCCGCTTTCTTCGCGCCGACAAATCGCGCGTGGCTGAAGGCCGCGGACATGCCGTTGTCCTTGAAACTGCCTGACGGATTCATGCCTTCGTATTGGAGATACAGGCGATCCGGTTTCAGACCGGTGTAACGGCCGACGGCCGGGGCGGCGTGCAGCAGTGTTTGGCCCTCGCCCACCGTCACGCACTGTTCGACTGGCATGAACGGTAACAGGTCGTGAAATCGCCACACCCCGCTGAAACAGTGTGGATCGCCGCGCCGCGCCCATTTGTCTTCAAAAACCTTCCAAGAGCGGGGCGGAGCGACTTTCGACCAGTCGTAGACGATGTCCAACAGGCTGCCGCAGCGCTCGCAGGCGACGCGGACTTCGGCTACGTCGTAGCTTGCGCCGCAGGCGGGTGAAATGCAGCGTTGAAAAGCAGAGGTAGTATGAATGGGAAAGATCCTTTCGTAGAGCTCTCAAGAAAGAATAACTCCCCGCTGCACTTTCATCCAGGGGATGTCACTACGGGTATTTGCCGCCCCCTCTCAGTGGTGGTCCCATCATTCCCTGCTGGCGAAGCGGCAAAATGGAATCGCAAAATGCAATTTGCTACCGTAGTTTGACAAGTTTTTCTCGGTAATTTACAATGACAAGTCTCGGATTGCGTGACTTGCAGCTATGAGTGTCATCGTCAAGTTCCTAAACGTAAGAGGAGTCGATGAATCGTTCTGAACTAAATGCGTATAGGGATCTACTCTTGAACCTCCGGGCCCGGATGACGGGGGATGTGAATCAACTGCGGGAGAACTCGCTCAGGAAAAGCCGTTCGGAAGCCAATGGCGATCTTTCCAGCATGCCGATCCACATGGCCGATATCGGCAGCGACAACTACGAGCAGGAGTTTTCGCTGAGTTTGATGGAAAACGAAGGGGCTGCCCTGGAGAAAATCCAGGCCTCGTTGGACCGCATCGAAGAGGGGACTTACGGGGCTTGCGAAGAATGCGGGGGCAGAATTCCCAAGACCCGGTTGAACGCCATCCCGTATACCACCTTGTGCGTGAAGTGCGCTTCGCAGCAGGAAAGTACCTAGATCGCCTTGAGGAACGGCCATGAGGGCAGTTCCCCTCAATCGATATTTCGCCTTCTTTTTGATTGCCGGCGGCGGTCTTGCTGCTGATCTGACCACCAAGCGCTGGTGTTTCGGCTGGCTGGGCATGCCGGGCGGGCGGACCCATTGGATCTTGAACCAGGTCTTCGGCTTTCAAACGAGCCTGAACGAGGGTGCCTTATTCGGCATGGGGCAGGGGATGGTCTGGCTCTTCGCCTTGCTTTCGATCGCCGCGGCAGTGGGGATCTGCTGGTGGCTCTTTGTCACCGGGGCTGCGCGGCAATGGCTGTTGACGGTGGCCTTGGCGGGAATCATGGCGGGAGTCCTGGGGAATCTCTACGACCGGCTTGGCTTGGGCCTGCCGGGCGTGAAGTGGACCTTCGAGAATCATTGGCACAAGATCGGCGATCCCATCTTTGCCGTGCGTGACTGGATCCTCGTCATGATCGGGCCCTTCCACTGGCCGAACTTCAACATTGCGGATAGTCTATTGGTCTGCGGCGCGCTGCTCCTGGTGTGGCACGCTTTCTTCCAGAAAGACATCAACGACGGCAAGACGACAACATGAGCGTCGATACCCACGAGATGACCGCCCGCCTGGTCTTGGCCTTGCAAATCGCCCGCGAGGCCGGCAAGATCACCCTGGAGTATTTTCGCCGCGAAGACCTGGAGGTGGAACGCAAGGGCGACGATACGCCGGTGACGGCGGCAGACCGCCGCGCGGAGGAGCATCTTCGCAGCCGCATTGCCGAGGCCTTTGCCCACGACGCGGTTGTGGGCGAAGAACTGGCCGACCGGCCCGGAAACAGCCCGTTTCGCTGGATCGTCGATCCGATTGACGGCACCAAGGCTTTCATCCACGGGGTGCCGCTCTACGGCACGCTGATCGGCATCGAGCACGAAGGCGAACCGGTGGCTGGCGTGATCCACATGCCGGCCATGGACGAATGTGTATACGCCTCGCGGGGCGGCGGCGCCTGGTACATCCAGGGGCGGGAGTCGAAGCGGCCCGCCAGGGTTTCCAGGCAAGCGCCGCTCTCGCAAGGGCTTTTCCTCACCAGTGAAGTGGCCACCTTCGACGAGGTCGACAGCCGCGACGTCTATAACCGGTTGGAAGCGGCTGCCCGCCTCAGCCGCACTTGGGGCGATTGCTACGGCTATTTGATGGTAGCAACCGGCCGGGCCGAATTGATGGTCGATCCCGTCGCCGCCGTCTGGGACCTGGCCCCTCTGTTGCCGATCCTCGAAGAGGCGGGTGGCACGTTCACCGATTGGCAAGGCCGTCGCACGATCCATTCCGGCCAGGCCATTGCCACGAACGGCCTCGTGCTGGACGAGGTTCTGGCGATCGTGCAGGGATAGTAGCAGGTACACTCCGTGTGCCGTTCGCCCTGCCACCCCAGCGACAGGATTTTGGAGTTTTGTTTCTGGCGAACGGCACGCCGAGTGTGCCTGATACGATGGCGGCCGCCGTGGTAGAATGGACCGTTGTAGCCCTTCTTCTCCGAGAAAGGACCTAACAAATGAAGCACATTTTTTCATGGAGCGCGCTTATGGTCATGGTACTTGCCGCATCGGCCTCCGCGGCTGCGGGAGAAGGCGCCAAACTTGACGCATTCTTCCGCCGCTACCTGGACGAGTACTTCCAGCAGCAGCCCTCCAGCGCGACGACCTTGGGCGACCATCGTTTCGACGCCCGGCTGGAAGACCTTTCGGCAGAGTCTCGCGCGAAGTGGTTTGAGCGGACGCGCCGGACGTTGGCCGACCTGCCGCGGCAGATCGACTACACCCGGCTCACACGGGCCGGCCAGGTCGATTTCGAGATCTTCAAGCACGAGTTGGAAAAAACGGTCTGGCTGACCGAGAATACGCGGCCTTTCGAAGAAGATCCCCGCACCTATACCGACTACATCAACGGCAGCGTCTATGTGCTGCTTACGCAGTCGACCTTGCCCAAGGAAACCAACCTGGCCAACGCCATCGCACGCATGCGGCAGATCCCGCAACTGGTGGCAACCGCCCGGCAGACGCTGACCCGCCCGCCGCGGTCGGTCCTGGAGACGGCCATCCGGCAGAATCGAGGCTCGATCGATTTCTACGAAAAGGAGATCTTCCAACTGGCCGGCGAGACGCCGCAAAAAGACGCCTTACGGAAGGCTGCGGAAGACGTCGTTGCTTGTTTGAAGGAGTATCAAGGCTTCCTCGAAAAGGAGGTCCGCCCGCGGGCCGACGGCCAATGGCGACTGGGCAAGGAAAAGTTTGCCAAGAAGCTCGAACTAGAACTCGATGCCGGGCTGACCGCCGACCAGGTCCTGGCCGCCGCCGAGGCCGACTTCATCCGCGTCGAGCGTGAACTCTATCTAACCGCAAGGCAGCTCTGGGGGCATTACTTTCCGCTCCAGCCCTTGCCGCCGGACAACGCGGCAGGGCATCGCGCGGCGATTCGGGCGGTCGTCAAGGCCGTGCAGCAGGAGCACAGCCGGCCCGAGGACCTCACCCGCGACGCCCGGGCCACGGTCGAGCGGATCCGCGGCTTCATTCGCGAGCACAAGATTCTGCGCCTGCCCGAGCCCGACCGTTGCCAAGTGATCGAGATGCCGGAGTTCAAGCGGGGGAATTCGACGGCCTATATGGACGCGGCACCGCCGCTGGACGCTGCCGCGGTGAGTTTTTACGCCGTCAGTCCGCCGCCCAAGGACTGGGACGCGGCCCGCGTCCGCAGCCTGCTGGAGGAATACAACCGCCACATGCTCCAGGTGTTGACAATTCACGAGGCCTACCCGGGCCACTACGTGCAATTGGAGTACGCCAACCGCAATCCATCGCTGGTCCGCCGCGTGCTGGGATCGGGCGTTTATATCGAAGGTTGGGCGGTCTACTGCGAGCAGATGATGCTCGACCAGGGCTATGGCGACGGCGACCTGGGCCTGGGGCTAATGCAGTTGAAGTTCCAGCTTCGGACCGTGATCAATAGCATCCTCGATCACAAGATGCATTGCAGCGGGATGAGCGACGACGAGGCTCTCGAGCTGATGGTCGACCATGCCTACCAGTCGGAAGGCGAGGCCCGTTTGAAGATCATCCGCGCCAAGCAGAGCTCCTGCCAGCTCTCGACCTACTTCGTGGGCCGCACAGCGATGTGCCGGCTGCGCGAGAGTATCCAGACGGAGATGGGCGAGCGCTTCGACCTGGCCCGTTATCACGAGGCCGTGCTGGATTTGGGATCGGTGCCGGTGAAGTACCTGCCGGAACTAGTGCGCGCTAAGCTGATGGGGCCGCGGTAGCGCAGCCCGATCCGAACTCCTTCAGAACGGAAATTCGATGTAGGATTCCATATTCGAGCATTCAGCGTTGCTGAATCAAGTAGGTATGCCCCTGGCCTCAGCGATCTCCTCGCTGGTCACTGGCTCCACAATCATCTCAATGGGCGGAATCATATTCACCTCCTTTATCAAGCATCTTACGATATTTTACAATGAGCTTCGTTGACATGCCACGTCGCTTCTTCGATCCAAGTCCATTATACTAGTAATATGGCGCTCAAAGTAAAGTCATGTTGCCTTCTTGTGGCATTGTTCGCGATTGTTGTCGCAATGCCATCCCAGGCCGCAGCGGCCGACGCCGGCGCATCGCTGCGGCAGACGGCTATGGAAGATGCGCTGCGGCGGGGCGATGCCTTCTGGCGGCAGATCGCCACGGCTGAGCCGCAGCCCACTTCTGGTTGCCGCCAGATTCTCGGCTACTGCCTCACGCTCTGCGAGGCCCGCCTGCACCCGGAGCGGTTGGAACGCTTGCTGGCGCTGGCCGGACAGATGCAGGACCGTGAGCCGCACAGCAAGACCTGGGGTAATCTGCGCTGGTGTTGGCGCGATGCCGGCGTGACCGACACCAACGCCGTGGAATTCAGTATGCAGGATGCCTTATTGGTCGATCTTCGCCATGGCGGCTGGCTACCGCCGACGGCCAAGAATCAGTTGCTGGAAATCTTGCGGTTGGGTGTCGAAGGTTGCCTGCGGCACCGCGTGCCGACCGACTACACCAACATCGCGATCCTCAATGCCGGCAACCTGATCGTGCTGGGCGAGCGATTGGGACGCCCCGAGGCAGCCAAGGAAGGCTATCGCCGCTTGGACGCTATCTGTGTGCGCACCGCGGTGCTGGGGGTTCACGAGTTTTGCAGCCCCACATACTACGGCACCGATCTGAACGGCCTTCTCATGATTCACACCTACGCGCAAGAAAAACGGCAGCGCGAGCAGGCCCAGGCCCTGTTGCAACTCTTCTGGACCGATATTGCGGCCAATTGGTTTCCCGCGGCCCAGCGGTTGGGCGGCTGTCATAGCCGCAGCTACGATTACCTGCGAGGGCTAGGCGGGCTGGATTGGCATCTGGGGATCCAGGGTTGGCTGCAACCGTCATCGACCGGCAGCGCCGAGCGCCGCGAACCGTGGGCCGAGGAGTGGTCTCCGCCGCCGTCGTTGGCGGAGATGGCGCACCGGCAGCTTCCCCGCTGGGTCCGCCAGCACTGGGGCCTTCTGCCGGCCGAATCGCGCAGCCAGATGGTCTATCGCGATATCGCGCTTTCGTGTTGCGGCGCGGGCTACGGTTCGCAGGATTCTATGCTGGTGGTCGATCTGCCTGGCGGTCGCGAACTCTCACGCTGTTACTTCATTCCTGACGGCCGCGAGGACCCCTACGGAAAGAAGACAATCGAAACGGGTTCCGCCCGGCACCCCAAGGCCCTGCACATGCAGCCCTTTTGGGCCGGGGCGCAACGGTCTTGCGACACATTGGGCCTGGTGGCCTATCGTGGCAGCGACCTCGACGCCGCGGAAGTCTTCCATCTTCAAAGTCACTTTGTGCTGCGCCGCACGGCGGATATCTGGCTCGACGGCAAACGGCTAGCGCTGCCCGCGGGCACGGTTGCGAAAACGGCCGAGGCAGCGGTTCCAACCGGCAGCAGCCTCGTGCTGCGCTATGGCAGCGCCGCAGTGGCCGTCCGCGTGCCGTGGGATTTCCGCCACGGCGGGCAGTCGGCAGCGGTGCGCCTTGTCGACGACGGCAACGCTTGGAACTGCCTGCGGCTCACCGTGGACCATGGCCCAATCGCCGATCTGGCCAAGGTCGCCTCCGCCGATCTGGCCGCGGGCGCCGCCGTCTGGGTCCGCGCCGGCAGCCAATTGGCGTGTGACGCCGATTTCGACGCCTGGCGAAAGGCGTTCGATGCGGCCAGTTGCCGTGTTGCCGCTCTGCCCGCCGAAGAGGTTTGCGTCGAAGTGCCGGGCAAGAACGGGCCGCTGTCGGTCAGCGTGGACCGACCGTGGAACGAATCCGCCCGGGTCCGGCTTGTTCCCAAGCCCTATCAAGGCGTGCTGGAGGTGGATGGAAAGGAACTCGGCCGCCCCTTGCTGGCAAGCGTGGAATCGCTCTGCTCGCTACCGCCAGGAACAGGGCCGCTGGAGTGTATGAGCGTGCCGGTAGGGAAGGCGTTCTTCTGGGAGGCCGAGACGGGAATGGTCTTGCCCGGCATGGACATTGGGGAAGACGCTGCGGCGTCCGGCGGCCGCTACGTGGGGCAGGGGCCCTCGCCGTTGGGGCAACCTAGCGGCATCGTCGCGTGGTCGCTGGCGATCGAGAGGCCGGGCCGTTACTGGCTTTGGGCACGTGTCCGATCCAATGATGACCGGCAAGGGGCTTTTGCCGTTCGGGTGATCGGCGAAGAGGGGGCCGTCATGCCGGCCGCCAACTGGCTCTTGCGCTCCCCGGGCGTTTGGCGGTGGCGGCCGTTGCAGTTCGAAGGGGCGAAGTCTCCTGCTGTCTTGGATCTCTCCCAAGGCGTTTGCCGGATAGTGCTGCAGACCCGCAAATCCGGCACGATGATCGACCGGCTCATGCTGACCGCCGATCCCAAAGAGCGGCCGTAGATCATGATCGTGCGAAGGCCGTACTGGCTGGGCCGGGTAACACTTGGATTCATAGATTTTCCTTGAATCACCGGGGGCGCGCCTGCGTTCAATCGTTATAATCGTAAAACTCTGCCTAATTTCCACAGCGTGCGGCGGACGAAAGAGTAGAAGGGAGCTTTAGCCAGTTACTGATGAAGGAGTTTGAGCATGACACGGTTCGCGATTGCGATTTGCACGTGGGTTGGTCTGACAGGAATTGCGGCGGCACAGACGCCATTCAATGGCGGGGATGGAAAATCGCCGCCCGTCAGTAGCGTGGCCGCACCATATAGCCCTGGCATGCAAATCTTGCCCCCCGCGCCGCCTCCGCCATTGCCGGTCGTTTCGCCCAGTGCATCGCCGGGCGAGGCCCAATCGAGCCGCGAGGCACGGGCGCACGAGCAACATCTATTGCAGGCCCAGGCCCAAGCCGAGTCGATTCACCGGGCGGCGGTCGCGCGCGCCGAACAACGCACGCGGCGGCTGGAATCGCAGCGCTGGTTCGGCATTTACAACTCGCGGCCCACGGCCAACGTCGATCCCTACGACGGCGAATATGCCGCAGGCTGGACTTCCAACTGCCCGTTCTATCCGTACCGCTGGGTCGGCACTGGCGAGCCTTGGGGCTTCAGCGAAGGCCCGTGAAGGTGAAACTCCGTAGGGCGGAGTGGCGTCCCGTAGGCCGGAACAACCGCAGCGCAGTTCCGGCATGTCTCATGAACCCTGCCGGAACTGCGCTGCGCTTGTTCCGGCCTACCGTCTACGGCTTGGGTGAACGAAAAACCTACTTGCCCGCCGGCCGCTTGGCCTTGGCGGGGCGAACGGGCCGCTGCACGCCAAGGAAATCGGCCAACTTGCCGCCCAGCCGGTAGTACTTGATACTGAGCTCCTTGTATTCGTCGCTGGGAGCTTGAATGTTTGGATCGAGACTCAGATAGGGGTTCAACAGGCCCATTGCCTTCTTGGCGTACTTCTTCCCTTCCTCTTTGTCGTTCATCTTCTGCGCCCAGAGGAAGAAGCATTCCGCCTCGTTGAGGATCACCTCGTACTTGGGATCGAGCTTGCCTGCGGCCGTGTTCTTGCTGATGCGTTCCAACTTTTCTCGCAATGAGTCCCACTTGCCAATGGCTTCGGCGTACTTGGACGGCTCCTTGCTGGCCCACTCCGTGAGGATCCGCGCCTCGCACACGAGCGGATCCAGCGCGTGGGGATAGATCTTGATCACTCCGTCGATCAGTTCCTGGGCCTTGTCATAGTGTTTGCGCTCGGCCTCGATGAGCGCTCCCAGCGATTGCAGGCTGGGCAGGGCCTTTTTGACTTCATCGTAGAATGTCTTTTCGGCCTTCGCCCGCGCGACGATTTTCTCGATCGTTTCCGCGGCGGCGGCCTTGGCGTCGTCGGTGCCCAGGTTGTTGACGGTCCTCACGATCCAGATCAGGGAGGCCGACGTGATGTTTTCCCGCTTGGAGAGACTGATCATGATCTTCTCTTCCAGGTCGATCACGGCCTTCAACTTCGCTCCGCCCGCGCTATCGCTGGCGGGGGCGGTGGTCTCGCTTTCCATGACCCGCTTGCGCAAGTTGTCCAGCCCCTTGGCGAAACTCAGCAGCCGGAGGTTGACCTGCGCCTGGTCGGGCGCCAGTTCGACGAACTTGGGCCCGAGTTCGGCAATGCTCTCCATTTCGCCCAATTGCAGGCAGGCACGGCTGCCGCCATCGAAGATCTTCAGGGCGGTCTCGCGCAGCGCATCGTCGCCGAACGGATTCTTCGACCCCTTAAGCATGCCGTCGATCAGCGCTTTGTAGAGCGACCAGGCCTGTTTGAAGTCCTGGCCTTCGCTGTAGATTTCGGCCAGTAACAACTGGCAGTCGCGGAGGCCCTCGGGCAGGGGCGCGTCGGCCGTACGTAGCGTATCCAGGGCCTTGACGGCCTTCTCGGTGGCGTCGACAGCCTGCTTGCGGTCTTCGTCGCGGGCGTCCTGGGCTTTTTGCAGAGCGGCCAGCTTGGCCTTGTCGATGGAGGTCTTGGCTGCCTTGTCCTCCTTCATCTGGGCTTCTTCGGCTTCAAGTTGCTTCTTGGCCGTCTTGTACTTGAACCAATGTGCGAAGCCCATCACCATCAATGCCCTGGGATACTCCCTCGAACTCGGGTTGATCTCGCTAAGGATCTTGTCGGCCTCGGTTATGTTGTCCTTGGCCATCGCCAATCGCAGCAGAATGATACGGGCAGAGTCGCCCTCTTCCTTGGAGGCCCAGTCCTTGATGCTGAGGATCGCTTTGGCGCTGGTCGCGACCTTGGCGAACAACGTGTCCCTCTTCCCCGTGTCGGTACCGTCCGCCGCGGCCAGGTACTGGTAATACTGTGCGTTGAGCATGAAAACGGCAATGCCCGGGGCGGCCTTGGTTTGCAAAAAGGGCCCCTTCAACGCCTTCTTGGCCATGGCGATGGCTTCGTCGATTTTCTTATTCTTGTAAAGCTCCAGCGCCATGTTGTGGTAGCAAGCGACAAGGTAATTCTGCGCTTCGGCCAAGCCCTGCTTGTCGGTCTTGGGGTTCTTGGCGGCGGCCGCTAGCGCCTTTTCAAAGCTTTCGGCGGCCTCAGCCCATTTCCGCTCACCCCACGCCGCCTTGCCGTCCACCACGGCGTCTTCGAATCCAGCCTCACCCGTGCCGATATTGGGGTTAATTTCGCGGCGGAGCTTGATGGCGTCCTGCTGGTAGGGACTGGCGACGTTGGCCATTTCGTTCAAGAGCGACAGGGCCTTCTTCTTGGCCTTTTCTTTGGTCTCCTCCTTGGATTGCGCGGTCATCGCCAGCGCGTTCCTGGCGTATTCCAAGGTCAATGCCTGGAAGCCAAAGCACTTTTCGGAATTGACCTTGTGAACGGACCGCCACCTTTCGACCTCCTCCAAGTACTCCTTCTTGTCCAGTTGGTACAGCGTCTGCAGAAAATACTGTTCGACATCGGCGAAGAAACCTTCCATGCCGGTTTTCCTCAGCGCCCGCGTCCGTACGGCTGTCTTGCTCTCGTCCACTTCCTCGATATTCCGCTCGTCGCAGGAGACCACTTCTTCGTAGATGTCCCTAGCCTCCTTGAAATTCCCTTGTTCCTGAAGAATACGGCCGTGGAAGAAGTGGGCCTTCCAGCCGATGAAGGCCTGGCGGATGTCCTGAACCTCGCGGAAGTCCTGGTAGATGCCGTCGAACTCCTTGATCGATTTGTTCAGCGCCTCCGTGCGCGGAGCGCCCTCCGCCTGGGTTTGGGCCAGGTAGAAATCGACCATGGCCACGGTCAACCGGTTCTCGCCCACCATCGTTTTGGCCTCAAACACCTTCCTCGGACTTGTATTGCGCGGCAGCGATTTCAACAGGTTGACCGAAGCCTTCCATGCCTTCTCAAACTGCGGGCGTATATCTTCGAAGACCTTGCGGGCATCGGCCAGGAGTTGGGCCTTCTCGGCCTTGTCCGACACATAGGTGGCACGCAGGATCTTATACTGGCCCTCCATAGCTTGCTGTTCCGCCCAGCGCGCCGCCTCCTGGATGGCTTCCGGCCGATCGGGATTGGCCTTGATGAACTTCTCCAAAAGGGCCTTGGACGTCTCCGTCAATTGCTGGGCCTGCGCTGGAGTGTAGGCGAACGCGGCGGCTTTCTTCTTGCTGCGAGACATCTCCAGGTCCCAGAGATCCATGATCTCCTTGGGGGCATTGTCGGGATCGGCCTTGAGTTGGTCGAGATAGTCGACGGCGATATCCGGATAGTCGTCTTGCATCAGATGCAGGAAATCCAACGGATTCTCTTTGGCTGCGGCGGGACTGGCC
Organism: uncultured Planctomycetaceae bacterium; assembly: GCA_964615095.1. Lineage (GTDB taxonomy): Bacteria > Planctomycetota > Planctomycetia > Pirellulales > Thermoguttaceae > JANXQG01. The sequence goes on from CAZTPX010000124.1 coordinate 17,120, forward strand.
ACCAAGGCCGCGAACAGAGAGAGGACGATGAACAGGGGGTAGGTGGTTCTCATGGTGGTAGAGACAGATATCGAAGAAAAGAGTCCTAAATGCGCGATCAAAAATAACCCGGTCAATTCCATTGTAGCAGGCACACGCCGTGTGCCGCGCGTTGTCGACGGCACACGGCGTCTGCCTACTATAGTTTGCGCGGGTGGAAATGAGCTGTTGGAGTTCCGCCTTTAGGCGGCGATCCCGGCAAGAATCCGGCTAAAGCCGGAACTCCAACGGCTCATTTCTGCCCGCTCGCGGTATACGATTTCCGGAACGAAAAATCCCTCCGGCAAGGCGGCTAGCCGAAAGTGTGGCAGCCGCCTTGCGGAAGGGACGAGTTTTCAAATGCCTGGGCAGTTCACGCGGCCGGCTTCTTGGCCTTATCATCGCCCTTGGCAGGTGCCGCGGCCGGCGCAGCGCCGCCATCGCCGGCTTCCGCCTTGAACAGGGGCAGATAGCGATAGTAAATCTCCAAGGTCAGGCAGGAAAGTGCGGTCGTCATCACGCGGCCACCCGTCTTGCCCCAAGCGTCCTTCTCCGGCGCCCAGCTTCCGTTGGCACACGAATCGACGTTGCGGACCTGGGAATGGACCAGTATATCGCGCATCTTGCGGTTCCACGTGTCCCACTCGTAGCCGCTCATGTTGTGCATGACCTGCGTCGCGTAGTACCAATAGTAAATGTTCGGAGCGACCTCGTTGGGCAAGTTGGCCAGCAGGTAGGCCATGCCGCCGGTGAGCATGGGGTTGTCGCGTTTGGCGCCCAGGTACTGCCGGCAGAGCAGACCCACTGAGGTCATCGTGTTGGAGGAGGGATTGCCCGGCTGGTAGGCATACTCGGTGCCATCGTGTACGGCAACCGAGTCAAGCCACTTGCTAGTGCCTGCAAAAGGCGACCCGGACCCGGAGGCGCCGACGTTCAGGCCGGCCATGTGGGCGCTCTTGAGGGCCATCAACTGCCAGCCCACCACCGACGTGTCGCCGGGGTCCTTGGGATTGTACCGCCAACCGCCATCGGCCGCGTTCTGGGCGGCAAGGATGAAATTCACGCCGCCCTGTGCCGCCATACCTACTTGCTTATCGCCGCTGAGACCGAAGGCCTCGCACAAGGCGATCGTGGCCAGTCCGTGCGAATACATCATTTGATCGCAGCCCTTGGCTAGGTTGCCGTCGGGCTGTTGATGGCTTATCAGCCACTGGATGGCGCGACCGATATGGTTCTGGTAGCGGCCCTTGGAGCGGTGCGTTTGCCCAGCGGCCAGAAATGGCAGGACGCCCATGGCCGTTGCCCCGTTATCCGCGTTCACAGAGCCGGGACCGGTACAGCTTCGACCGTTATCGTTACAGCGCGTCACATAGTTCTTCAGGCTCCAGCTTCCGTCGGACAACTGGTGGTTGGCCAGCCAGACCAGGGCGGCTGTCACCGCACGCTCGGTATGGATCGTGCCGCCGCCGTGGGCCAACATCGCCTTGCGACTGCCGCTGCCGCGCCCGCCAAAACCGCTGCCGTTGCCGCCGCTACCGGGTTGCGTGCCCGTGCCCAGACCGACGCCGATGCCCGCCGCGCCCGCTAACTTAGGACCCGGACCAAAGGCCGCTGCCCCGCCACCGCCGGAGCCAACATCCTTGATGCCGCTGGCCGTGCCGCCGCCCTTGTGCTCGAAGGTCTTGCTGTCGTCGTTATATTCCGCGTCCTGGGCCGCTTGGGCCGGCGGTGCCAAAGTGGGGTCGACGTTCAACTCCGCAGGGGGCGTTTCCTCGATTTCGCCAATCTCCACCTTGTCGAACTTCTCGGGTTCCTTCTGCGCCTCTTCTTCGCGCTGGGCCTCCAGCACGGGCGCATCGCCCTGGTTGTCCTGGTTGCTGAAGTTCGGCAGCAGCAACACCATAGAAAGGGCCAGGAGGTGGAAACTGAAACTGCCGGCATACCAGACCAGGTCCGTCCGGACCCAGTCCATAAAACGTTCCGACAGGGTTTCTTCCTGAAACTGATCTTCGTCCTCTAACGGCAACGGGTTGTTAGCGGTTTCTGCCATGAGCGATTACCTCTTACTGATGGTTCTGAGAACTTCTTTCAGCAAGCCGATGCGGAGTTCCGGAGTGTCGGCTTGGCGCATTCTACCAGTTTTTGAAATAAGTTCTAGGGTTCCTGGTCGTGAACTTCGGAGTCTGTGCCCCCGTGTCCATTGTCAGTCAGTCCATTGTTAGTGTCTTTGTAAGGATTGTGGGAACTGTGTCCATTGTCAGTCCCCTCTCCGTGATGAGCACTCCGTCCATTACTAGATTCGCCGTTATCCCCAAAAATATTCCCGGAAAATCGGTTTCCCACGCTATCGCCCAGGGCGGCTCCATCACTGCGGGCAGTCACTTCGGGCACCGGCTCCAAGGCTAACCTACCGGATTGGGCCTGATCGAGCCAATTGTCGACGGCGGGCCCCTCAAAATCGAGGTCTCCACCGGCCACCACGACTGGGGGAGTGCGCCGCCGTGACTTGCGCGATGCCAGCAGTACCCAGCCGATAACGATCACCGTGGCTACCGAACCTATCGTCACCAGCAACCAAAAGGGGGTTTTTTGCTCTTCTGCGGCCGCCCCAGCGGTAAGCCAGACGACGCGACCCATGATCACCGGGGCCTTGAGTACTCGCTGCTTCTTCCCCGTCTGCTCCTGGGCAAGCTGCTGCGCCTGCGAAAAATATCCCTGGAGCTTGAAGAAATATCCCACCAGCTTGCAATCTTCGTTAACATAAGTGCCGATGGGCATGCCCTCGGGAAGCTCGGTCACGATCCCGAAATACATGTTGGAACCACTCTCTTGGGTGAATCCGCATACTTGGTAGATCTGTTTGCCATCGAGCGTGGTGGTGGGCGTTTCCTTGCCATTCACCGGCGGCCCGAACGCGCGGAGAATTTGCCGCACGCTCAACCGCAACTCGACAAGTTGCAGTCGCATCGAATTGGGAGACCTGTGAAAATCGTTCCAGGTGACGTCCTTGTGCGCCCGCTTCCGCAAGAGCGGTAGCGGCTGGTGATCGACCCAACTGAGGATTTGGAAATAGGCGGGCATCTCTTGCTTGGTCATCTCCAAACTGCCGTCGACGATCAAGGGCAGGTACGTTTTCATGTCCTCCCATTCCATCGGATCCTCGTCCGTCGAGCCTGTGGCAGTCAGTTCGGGAGGAGTCTGCGGTGGCGCGGCCGGCGCGGGAGCGGGCTGGTTGGGGCCGCCGACAGGCGCCTTGGGGTTGATTTGCCCAGCGGCGGCGGCGGGTTGATTGGCGGCAACGGGCTGCTTGACGGCAGGGGCCTTTTCCGCCTCGGCCGTCTTCTTATCGTCGGATGGCTGGGGACCGGGCTTGGTGGCGGCGGCCACCGGCTTCGAGGAAGAGGCCGCCGCGGTATGCACTGCGGGGGCTGGCTGCTTGTCGGCAGACGATTCATTGTGGGTTACGACCAGACTGTCGTCATCGTCGCGGGAGAACATGCGCCAGGTGCTCGGATCGCGCAGTCGCGTGAAAATCAGCGTCAGGATGGCCAACATCAGCACCATCGTGACCAGGCGGGGCATAGGCATTGCCCCCAGCCGCCGCCGGCGCTCCTTGAATGTCTCGCGCATGATTACCTGCCAATCCGTTCCTGACTTCACCCATCCTCGGCGTCAATTGCCGGGATCGGGTCCTGCCGCCGAAAGACTCACCGAGGGAATCTTGCCGTTGGCGGTGGTGGTAAACTTCGTGCAAAGCTCCATCACGTTCATGACTTGGTCCCAACGCAACGTGGGCGAGGCATTGATCACCACCTGCTCGTAATCGCCCAGCGAATTGCCCTTCTGGCCGCTGGAATCGTTGTCTTCCTTGGCCTTGAAGTAACCGCGCAGCTCCTTCTCCAGATCGTTGTAGGGAACGGGCTTCATCGACACGCTAGGAATGCCGATCTGCACGCTGCTGATGGCGCCCGTATTGCGGTCGTCCAAGTTGATCGTCAACGACTTGGTGGTCTTGACGTCCTTGGGATCTTTGGTCTCGTCGGCACCCGCCTTCTGCGTGCCGGTCATGCCCGCAACCGGTTGTGGCGGGGGCAACTTCAAGTAGATCTGCGCCTCGCCCGGGGGTGGCCGGAAGGTGAGGATGAAGAACGCCAGCAACTGGAACGCCATGTCGAGCATGGCGGTCACGTTGAGGGTCACGTCTTCGGTCGAACGGTGCTTCTTAACCATAATGAATCGATCCTACTTGGCGACCATGCCAGTCTTCAAGGCGAACGTGCGGTATCCCTGTTCTTGGCATTTTGTGACGACGTAGTTGACGGCCCCGAAGCGGCAACCGGAATCGGCCCGAATTACGACTACGTCCGGCAGCTCTTTTCCTTCCCTGATCATTTCCTCGCGCGTAAATTTCTCACCCAGGAGGCTCATGTCCGCCTCCGAGCGCAGGTACTCTTCGATGCTGGGCAAATCCTTGCCGCGGTTCTCTTTACAAAGCAATCGCCCGTACACGCTTAGGCAGGTTCTGCCGTTGTTGATGGCGAAATCGCGCGGTTCGGGCGTTTCGTGCCCATGCTCGCAGACCAGGCTGTAACCCTTGACCTTCTTGTCCTCGTCCACGTTCGGACGCAACGTGGCCATGGCGTCGCAGCCGGCGTGGGGGCACTTCGTGCAGATGTTCACGTTGAGCACCAAGAGCTTCATGTTTGTCGTATCGCCGGGCAGTGGCTTGGCCGATCCGATGACGGGCAACTGCAACGACAGATCAAGCTCTGCCGCCTTGAAGTTGATCACCAACATGAAGAAGGTGATCAACTGGAATACCATGTCCAGAATCGGCGTGAGATTCGGTTCAGCGCTTTGGCTGCCACCAGGAACGGAACCTGACATCGCTGATTACCCTTTCTTTGCTTATGCCTTGGCACGGGCCGCCGCGGGCGCCGCGCCGCCCGCCTTGGGACGGGCCGCCTGGGCGAAGTGCCGCAGGAATTCGTCGGCACGGGTCATGGTCGTTACGGAAATCGCCATGGCGCGGTTCTTGAAGAAGGAGAAGAAGAAAATGGCGGGCAACGACAGCCCCACCCCTTCGAACGTCAGCAGCAAGGCTTCGGAAATACCCTTGGCCACGCGGTCCGACTTGATCTGCTGGCCAGCGCTACGGGCGATCTCGCCGAAGCTGCGAATCATCCCCGAAAGCGTTCCCAGCAGTCCGATCATCGGCCCGATCGTGCCCAGCACGGCCATTGGGCTGATCTTCTTTTCCATGTCGGTCGTGAGCATTTCGCCGATCCGCTCCATGGCCTCGCGGGCTTCGCTCAAGCCGTTGGGCAACTCGGTAATGCCCGTGACCAGCACGCGGCTGAAGAACGAGTCGTCCTCCTTGACCACGTTGAAAATGCCCTTGAAATCCCGCTGCTCGAGCATCGCTTCGCATTGGGCGATAACTTCCGGAGGCATGGCCGTCTGCATTCGCAGATCGATGAACATTCGCGCTACCAGGGCCACAAAGTAGATGGAACAGATCAAGATGATCAGTCCAATAAAACCGGAACACTCGATGAACCAAGAAAAGACGCTTTGCTGCGGGGCAGCTTGCGGGGCATCGCCGCCGCCTTCCTGAGCCAGCGCCACGGTGGCAAAACTCACCAACATCAAGACCGCGAGGAAGATGACCAACCCCCGTCCCAACCAACTGCGCCCCAAGCGCCGAGCAAAATACATTACGAGTCTCCCTTGGTAGTGACTGCCGTCCCATCTGCCCTGGTCCGTGCAGTCAAATTATTGCGGCTGCCCGCCTTGAAATAATATGAACTAAACTGTGTGACCGCCGTCAGTTACGCTGAGGTGGCTGCCAAGCGAAACAGGCTCCCAGCAATCTGAAATGATACGGTTTCTTCCCTGTGGAGTTGTCTGGCATCACTTCAAACCGCGCATGGCACGTTTCGCGGGCGGTTGCTAAGTTGGTAGGGTGCAAGACCTTCCTGTGCGGCGGCAAAAGAACGCAAGCCCGATTCTCCAATCATCCTACGGCCCCGCCGGAATGTCAAGCGGCGAGACTGCGGAAAGCCGCCTAAACCTCGCGTTCTCTGCCCGGCCCCCTTACATTCCTTGATTCGCCCGCCGGCTGCCTGTTTATTCCCGAAAAAGACTTGAAATGGGCGATGGGGGCGAGTTCCCTTGGTCGTAGTGTGAAATTGCAAGTTGAAAGCGCGTGTTTTGTAAGTAAAATTGGGTGGGGCGGAGACAATACTCGCAAGATATCGCGACTAAGGACCGGCGAATCAATAACTGCCGCAAGTCGACGCTGTAGGGGTGAGCTTAGTCGCCCTATTGCCGAAGAGGGCGACTAAAGTCACCCCTACAATACGACGTTAATTGATTCGCCGGTCCTAAGGTGATGCCGACGATCGCAGCGTTCGTGCTGGGTCTCCGCGACGTCAGTCCAACAACTGCCGGAGAACGCCCGGGGACAACGGGGCAGGACGATTGCGTAAATCGTCCCGGCCCGTTTCCGTGTCCTAACTACGGCCTTGCCTTTGCCCCGGATGGTCAGCTTTCCGGTTCTGCCGGCGGCCCCGCCCCGCCCTTCTTTCCCGCTATTGCTTCCTGCTTGGGCATCGGTCGAAAGTAAGGCCGCAGCGTCTGAAGCGTGCGAGCGCCGATACCGCGGACGCGGCGCAGGTCCTCGATGTCGGCAAAGGGGCCGGCCTGCTCGCGCGATTGCACGATCCGCTCGGCCAGTTTCCGCCCCACGCCGGGCAAATTGGCGAACTCGGGCCAATCGGCCTTGTTGATGTCAACCTGATACCGCGCCGTCTGTGGTCCGGCCTGCTCGATCTCGACCGTCCGCCCGCGTGCGCCGCCCTGCCAGGCCCACCAGCCGATCAGGGAGAGCAGCCCGGCCCCGATCAGGATTGCCACCGTCGCCTGCTCGCCCTGGCGAAGCAGCCAGTGGGGCAGCGGTTTCAATGGTGCAGGGGGTGGCGGCATGGGAACGTTCTTGTTGGCATTTTTGCAAGCCCGTGACTACCGACAAGTATATCCGTAAGATGAAGGAATGAACAAAGAATTTCGTCAAAGCGTTTGGAATGAAGAGCTCGAACACGATTGGCTGCGGATCCTCGATCTGGCCTTCCGCGAGGACCTGGGCACGCTGGGCGACTGTACGACCGAAGCCTTGGTGCCGGAATCAGCCCAGGGCAGGGCGGCCATCGCCGTGCGGCATGCCGGCGTGTTGGCGGGCGAGGCGGCAATCGACGCCACATTGGCCAGGTTCAGCGCTGGTATCTCGCCCGGGCAAACTGGCCTGAAGTGGTCGCCACAGGCGCATGACGGCGATGCGCTGGTCGCCCGGCAGTCGATCGGAACGGTGGAAGGTCCTGCCCAGGCGCTGCTGGCCGTGGAGCGGCCGTTGCTGAATATGTTGGGCCGGCTTTCCGGAATTGCATCGCTGGCGCGACGGTACGTCGATGCCGTGAGCGGCACGCGCGCGGGTATCTACGATACGCGCAAGACGACTCCCGGCTGGCGGTCGCTGGAGAAATACGCGATCCGCTGCGGGGGCGGGCGAAACCATCGCGCCGGGCTCTTCGAGGCCGTCTTGATCAAAGACAATCATCTGGCCTTGGGCTCCGAACTGCGGCCGCAAAGCGCGGGCGGTTATTCGCCGGCCGAGGCCGTGCTCAAGGCACGGCAGTTCTTCCGGGAGCGATTGGGCGACGCGGCCGGGGAGGCGATCGTGGAAGTCGAAGTCGATACGCTGGAACAACTCGACGAGGTATTGGCCGTGGAACCCGACCTGGTCCTGCTGGACAACATGAAGCCCGCCACGCTTCGCGAGGCCGTGGCTCGCCGCGATGCGCGGTCGCCGGCAGTTGAACTGGAGGCGTCCGGCGGCATCGACCTGAACACGGTCCGCCAAATCGCCGAGACAGGAGTCGATCGCATCAGCGTGGGCGCGCTTACGCATTCAGCGGTTTCCCTCGATTTCGGCCTGGATTGGCTCATCGTTTGACAGCCGCACGGTTCAACCTATAGTTCCCTGGCAACGGTGTCTTGGGGAGAGACGCCGGTGTTTTGACGCAGCGGGGAAGCTGGGAGCTCAAGGGGACCCCGCTGCGTCTTTTTCTTGGCTAGTTTGGCTAAACTAGCGAAACTTTACCGATAATTCGGTTGATTCGGATTACGCAATCTATTCCAATCGGCCGATATAGGAAGCGAAGGTATAGAATCTTCCCTGGTCATGGGCACCTCATTATGAAGGTTTTTTGCCAAATTCTGTTGCTTGCCGCGTTTGCCGGCCTTGGTCTGGGGCTGGCGGTTTGGATTATCGTTGCCACGGATTGCTCGATGGCTGGTAGCCAGTTTTCACCTCAGCGGTTCGCTAGAAACACTGCGCCAGACGAACGATGCGTTGCCTCATCGCAGACCGAATCGACGCGCTCGGCCGAGGCGCCATCGCAAATTGCGCCATCGCCAGACGATCCGCAGTCGCTTATTGTTCCTCAGCGCGGCTCGATAGCCGCTTTTTTGACGAGTTTGCGCGAGGAAGTTCAAACGGGGGACAGCGCGGACAGGATTGCACCGTCGTTGGGGAATTGCGAATCTGCCGCCTGCAAACCCGGTACCCGGCCGGCCGAAACAACGCCTCTCCGCGGTCTCATGCCGAGAATCGGAGGTCAGCCGGCCGGTGTCGAAATATGGGAAAATCCCCTGCGGAAGGCCTCCGCGTACGATTTCGGTGCGCTATTTACCAGGGCAGGGCAGCGAAATCTCGTTGTCGAAAAGAAGGCCGAGGGCACGATCCATCGGGACATCGACAGCCTGGAAGTGGCCCCCATGCCCAATGCGGCGCCGGTCCCGACTGCGGCGTCTGCGCCCCCGGTGGCCGGTGCAAACGCAGTGCGACCGCTTCTTGACTTGACCAAGACCACACATTTCAACACTGCCGTGAAAGACCCGTCGGTACACTCTTGCTCCGGTTGGGCAGTCGCAAGCAGTGACGTAGGCCCCACGGCGAAGAACTACGCCGATGCGGCCGTCCACTTCGAAAACGGCCTCTCTGGCGGGTTTGCCGTACCTTGTACATTTGGAAGTGAACCGGCGGTAGGACAGTACAAGTTCGGCTGGGAGACGTCCACTCGGCCGTGATCTGGCGGCACTACGCCAGGCCGGCGGCAACACGACTCTTTCGCCTGCGCCTGATATGACGGTCCTAGCGGTCGTGCTGTGGTTGCCGCGGAAAGAAATGGCACGCTGGAGTGCCGGCCATAGCCGGAATTTATTGCGGATTACCGGCCAAAGCTGGGACTCCAATAAGCCCAACGCTGCCCGCGCACAGCATCAATAACTCGGCTGCGTCAGGCGACGTTTGGTCGAGTTGAACGGTTGTGGCCAGTGCCGCTCAATAATCGGAGCCCGAATGGCCGATTGTCGTGGAATGCCTTTCTTTGGGCTGCGAAGCGGGGGTGGGAGCGGATGGAAAAATACCCTGACGAACTCAAGTTGTTGGCGGAATTAGACGAGCGACACGACAAATTGCTCCAAGAGCTGGACGAGCTGGACAAGCGGATCGAGACTGTCCTGACCCTCTGGCTGGCCGAGCGGGAAGTCCGCGGGGAAGCAGCATAAGAAAGCAAAGCACGAATTTCTAAGCACGAAATACGAAACAAATTCAAAAAAGGCAAATTCAAATGACCTAAACGGCCGTTTTGAAGTTCCTTCTGCCTTTCGATTTTGAATTCGTTTCGGATTTCGTGCTTCGTATTTCAAGTTTTCTCGCCGGTACCCCCTTGTTGCCTTTTCAGGGCCGTCTATAATCAATTTTATCACTGGGGAAAACAGTACCTCTTGCGGACGTAAATGTCCGCCGCGAAAATTTCTCGCCGAGAATTGTCCACCCTTTGACAAGTCCTGGCCGATTGATATAATCCAAGACTTTCCGCTCCAGGGTAGACCTTCAAGACCCCTTGACGAATCTGCCGGGCGCGGTAAAATAAAAGGCTCGTCACAAATCGCACCAAGTGCGGTTGACAGACGGTGAGGAGTTGGTACAATAGTGGACTCTTCACTTTCAAGCGGCCTTACTGGGTAGCGACGAGTGCTGAGGGGTAGTGCGGTTCCTGCGGGCGTGATTTCCCTGGGAACGGCGAGCCCATTTGTTCTTTGACAATTTGGTTATATGGTAATTGATGTGGCATCTCACATCACGTGCGTTGCGTTCGCGAGAGCGCAATACATACGATGTTTTTGAGAGCGCAAGAGATTAATTTTTGGATCGTTACTTTGATCTTGATTCCCGTCACGGCGGATGTCCGGCTTGCCGGTGTCTGCTGGTGACAAACTTTCTCAAGATCGAACGTGTTGCATGGATCTCGGTTTCGTAAGGAGCCTTCGATTCATGTGGCCAAGTTAACAAGGGCACATGGGGGATGTCTTGGCGTCAGGAGGCGTTGAAGGGCGTGGAAGACTGCGATAAGCCCGGGGAAGTTGTCAAACGAACGTTGATCCCGGGATACCCGAACTGGCATGCACTGAATTCATAGGTGCATGTAGCGAACGCGGTCAACTGAAACATCTCAGTAGCCGCAGGAAAAGAAAGAAAAATCGATTTCCCCAGTAGCGGCGAGCGAAAAGGAAAGAGCCCAAACCGCGGAGGTTTTCCTCTGCGGGGTTGTAGGGCCTCTCACATGGGAGTTACCAAGCTGTCGATTAGCGGAACCATTTGGAAAGATGGACCATAGCGGGTGACAGTCCCGTACGCGGCATTCGTACAGCCTCCCGAGAGGTACCTGAGTAGGTTGGGTCACGTGGAACCCCGACTGAATCTACGGAGACCATTCCGTAAGGCTAAATACTACCTGACGACCGATAGTGGAAAAGTACAGCGATGGAAAGATGGGAAGAACCCCTGCTAGGGGAGGAAAGTGAACCTGAAACCATGTGCCTACAAGCGGTCGGAGCACTATGGTCCGCAAGGACAATGTGTGACGGCGTGCCTTTTGCATAATGATCCGGCGAGTTACCGTCTGCGGCTGTGGGTTAAGACCTTACGGGTCGGAGCCATAGGGAAACCAAGTCTTAATAGGGCGATTGTCGTTGGCGGTAGGCGCGAAACTGCGTGAACTACCCATGAGCAGGTTGAACCGCGGGTTATACCGCGTGGAGGACCGAACCCACTTGGGTTGAAAACCGAGGGGATGACTTGTGGGGAGGAGTGAAAGTCTAATCAA
>CAZTPX010000125.1:0-28219 GCA_964615095.1 uncultured Planctomycetaceae bacterium
GGACCACTGGGTCTCGGTAGTTAATCCGCCTCCGAACATCTTATTGTTCGTTACCACTCGTTCCCTGGATTCAAAGCGGTTTCACAAAAGCGGAATCCGGCTCTCGTAGAGTCCATGCCATGTGCAAAAAAAGTCTCGTAATGCGATCACCTACGCAATACATTAAGGCGCGCTGGCGGCCTGATCCCAGCTTGGCGAAACGCATGGTGTCGGGTCCGGAGAGGCCGACTTGAATCTAGCAAGTGACCATTAATACAAGACCGCTGCCCTGTCGGGAACCCACCCTTCCTGTTCACTGGGCAGGCGGATCAACATCCAGTCGCTGCGGCGTTCGACCAATTCAAATTCGGCGCCTTCTTCCAGCGCGGTGGTCAACGCGGGTTCGTAGCTTTCAGCGTTTCCTTTGCGCACAATCGTCTGTGTCTGAACGATGACTCCGTGGACGTTCCATGCGTAGCGATACCAGTCGTAGCCGGCCGAAACGATGAGCACGAGCGAGAGGGCCAACCCCGCGAGCATCACCCGTGTCAGCCACCACCGGTCGACGAAGAGCGCTGCCACGGCCAGGGCTAGCGTGATTCCCACGCCGCAAGCCGTAAGCTGGAACTTGGCCGGGTAGCTGATCCAGTCCTGCCAGAAAAGTAGATACTCGATCAAAGGACGGTGCCGCGGCGGCTGGCCTCCTACGGCGTAGGCCAGATTGGCCTCCAGAAACGGATCGGGTCCCATGTATCTCCGCGCTTGACGATAGGCGGCAATCGCTCGGCCTCGCTGGCCTGCGCGCATCAAGGCGTTTCCCTGGTTGTAAAGCACTGCGCCGGAACAATACCCGTGGTCGAGAATCTCCTGGTACATGGCGGCGGCCTTCAGATAATCCTCGGGCGACTTGGCCTGTGCGAAAGTTCTTTCGGCCTCCTGGAAGATCCGGACCGAATCCAGGTCCAGTGGTTTGCCGCAACCGGAGAGCAATAACAGACAACAGAAAAGTTGTAGGAGACGGATCGTCTTTATCATCGGAACCTCTTCTGGCTACGGAGGGCCGCGATCATCGCTTCCACAACCTGCCGGGCTTCTTCGCATAGGCCGCTGGACGCGGCTGCCCCACCGTATCGGGCCGCGTCGCAGGCGTCCAGAAGACGCCCGGTGCGGGCGATCAGCGATTCGTCAACTGCCCATGCCTGCAACTGACACAAAACGTCCTTGGCGGTCAAACCAGCGTCGTGTAGGCCGGCCACGTCGGCGACCAGTCCCGCAAGCGAGTCCTGGACCAGATCGGCCGCCTGGCGGACCCGCCGTGCCTGCCACTCGTCCGTCGCGGCGCGGAGCTGCTGGCGTGCGCGCGGGGCGGCCGCTCGACGCCGCAGGGCCGACTTGTCCTGGGTCCGCCGACGGATGAACACCGTAACCACCGCCGCCAAGAGGTATATTCCCAAACAGCCTCCCAGTCCAGCCAACCACGCGGCGGGCCGCACGCTTTGATCCCGGACCGCGCTGGCGTCGGTGATGTTTGCAAAGATGCCTTCCCGCCGCGCCTCTAGTTCCTTGGACATTTGCCCGGCCACGCGTGGCGCCGCGACGATCTGCTCAGCGGAAAGCTGCTCGGCCTTGGTAATGCTGATGGGGATGGGATCGCTTTGCAACGTCGCGTATCGCCCTTCGTCGACATCAAAATACGATGCGCTCACGGCGGGAAACGGCTCGTCACCTTCGCGCAAAGGCCGGAGCGAATAAACGAAGCTCGCCGTATCCGAGTCCGTCTTCTGAGTCGCCTCGTAGACCTTGAAACGCGCGGCGACCGCCGTCGCCTTACTCAAGTCGGGCGGTTTCACGGCGGCCAGCGAGCCCGATCCGCTGAGGACGAGCGTGAAGGTGATCGGGTCTCCCACCTTCGACTTCCGCGGCGTCAATTCGGCTCCCAAGCGGTAATGGCCGATCGCTCCGATGTAGCTGTCGGGCCGGCCGATGTGGGGCACGTCCTTCACCAGGATCGCCAGCGGCTTGGAAGTCGCGTAGATTTCCTTGCCGCGAAGCTGTCCGGTATCGGAGACGGCATTGGCGAACGTGCCCTGGAGCGTCACTGCGCCCAGGGTAATCGAGCCGGCCTGCTTGGCCTTGAAGGCCCGCCGGAAGTCATAGCGGCGATACTTGGCCGCCTGCCCTTTCGCATCGCGGCGCAGCGCCGAACGAGGCTTTGGGCGGAAGGCGATGGCACTGTTCTCGCCGAAGAACGAGAATGCCGTGTGCTGCACCAGGTCATTGAGGCCAAAGCCCACGCCCTCCGGATCGATGATTTCCTTTGCCCATTGCTGCCAGTCTTCCGCGGACGACAGGCCAGCCGGCAGTTCCTGGTCCTTGAGCCAGGGAATCCGCAGTTCGGGCCTCGGCTTCTGGACCGATAAAGGATCGCGGTCGGAGAGTGGTGCCGGCAGTTCCTTGACATAGATCGACAGGGTCACACTGAACGGCTGCATGGGATAGACCTCCGTGTGATCGGCCGTCAGTTCCACTGCTGCGAGGTCCTGGGCACTCGGCGGCTGGACGAGCAGTCGCAGCTTCTCGCCCATAATCGTCTTGCCATTGACCTTGATTTCGGGCGGCGGGATCGTGAACTCGCCCGATTTCTTGGGCGTAAGCCGAAATTGGAATTCCCGGCCGCGGTGAGTGACCTCGCTCATCACGCCGTTGATGATCGTGACCTGGTGCGAATCGAGCGACTGCTGGCCGAGGAAAGCAACGTCGAAATCCTCCATGCCGCGGAGTTCGGGTGTCTGCGGGTTCTCCACATTGTCGGCGACGACGCGATAGACGACCGATTGCCCCTCGTAGATTTCGTCCTGGCCCAAGCTCGCCGAGATTTTCGGTTCTTCCGCGGCGTGGAGTGCGGCGGGCACATAGAACAAGACGAGCAGAAGCAGCCGAGAATGTTTCACGTTTACCAATCCTTGTCCACCTTGCCGGGTTTAATCAGGTAGCGCTGCAATTGTTTCTCCATTTCCTGCCGCTTCTGCTGCCGTTCCTGGACTTGCCGAATCTCCGCCTCCGCTTGTTGCTGGGCCGCCTCGCGTTGCTCGTCCTGTTTTTGCTCTTTCTGGTCCGATTTGGGTTGTTGTTTCTTGTCGGGCTTGTCTTGCTGCTTTTTGTCTTGTTTGTCTTGATTCGGCTGGTTCTGGTTCTGCATCTGCATCTGATCCTGCTTGGGAAGCGGCTCGGCAATCTCCTTCAATAGTTTCAGCGCCTCCTGCTGTTTTGGCAAAGCCTCGGCTGGTTTTCGATCGCGAAACAGTTGCACGGCCTCGCCCGAGAGCTTCTCGATTTTCGGTCCTAGTTCCACAGCCTTCTCCATGGATTGTTTGAGACCGTCACGCTGTTTCTGCAGCGCCTCGGCGTCAGTGGAAGAACCGTTACTGTTCGGCTTGGCCGATGGCGTGCTTGGCGGGACCGGTGCTGTAGGCGTCGCTTCCAACTGTCTGAGGCTTTCCTTGGCCAGCGGCGGCAGAAGTTCGCTATAGCGCGTAATAAAGTCTTGATTCCATGCCGCCTCCTTGTCCTCTTCTGGTGCAAGTGGGCGAGGAGCCGGAATCTTAGTCCCTTCTCCCTTTGGTACTGCGACCGAAGGTGCGGGCTTATTGGTTGCAGGCGGGGGCTTTGCTCCTTGGCCGGACTTCGCCTTGTCGTCACTCTGACCCTCTCGCGGAGCAGAAGTAGGATTTTGGTCAACCTGTCCTTGCTGCGTGGCCAGCGCGCGGCCCACCAGGCTCGGATACGGAACCACATTGCGATACATTTGATTAAACTTCTCGACCACGTCGGTTTGCGGCTTGACGGCCTCGGACGACTTGCCCGCATGAAGCTTCCCTACCGCAACGTCGATCGCCATGCCGGCCTCGTCGGCCATGGATTGCAGCGCGGCGACAGCCCTCTTCAGTTGGTCCGTGGAAACGCTTGGGGCGGGTGAGCCGCCGGCCATCCCGCCAGGCGACGATTGGGCCGCCTTGTTCAGCGTGGCCTCGATCTTCTCTTTGAGCGGCCGGATCTCTTCGCCCAGCTTTTGCTCGGCCGTTTCGGCCGCCCGTCGGACCTCGCGGTGTTTGGGCGAGTCGCCTGCCTCGGCCAATTTTCGGGCCGCAATCCGCAGTACCCGTTGCTCTTCTTCCAACATTTGTAAGTATGCCGCGAGATCTTTCTCGTCGCGCTGCTTCCGCCGATCGGTCTGCTCCCAGAGCGATTCCATGTACTTGATCCATACGCGAAGCAGTTCCAGATTGTACCGAGCGTCGGCATGATCCTTGTCCATCCGCAGGCAGTCACGAAAATGGCCGATCGCTACGGCCAGGTCGGCCAGACCGTTCTTGCGATCCTCGGGCGAGGCATTCTCGGGATGCGGGCCGAAACGCTTCTTGGCCTTGGCCGCCGCCAGGCAGCCCAGGTTGTAGCGGGCACGGACCGCCAACTGCAGGTCGGGCGAGAGGGCCGCTTTCTGCAATAACTCGACCGCCTTGTCAGCCCCTTGGGCCGCCAGGGCCGTGCCACGGTCGAAGGCGATTCGCGGATCGTCCGGTTGCCCGGACTCGGCTTCGCCGAAGACCTCGGCCGCCTTTTTATAGTCGCCAGAACGGTACGAGGAGATCCCCTCGCGGACCTTGTTTACCGCGTCCCCGGGCGCCGCGGCTGCGACGGCGGGAAGCAAGAGCAGCGCGACGAGCAGGACGCCAGCTTCAGAACCGCGCGATGCTCTTGTGACCCGCACCGATGGCCCTTCGCCCGCGCGCGAGCGAGCGAAGATGCTGTGATAACCAGGTATTGCGATTTCCAAGAGGAGTAGCAGGATGCCGGGAGCGAGGAACCACTGGAACTGCTCACCATACCGCTTACGTTTCTCGGCTTGGTACTCGCTGCGCGTGAGTCCGGCCAGGTGATCGGCGTAGACTTGCCCCAAATCGTATGCCTGGGTTCCGGCGGGGATGTACGCGCCATCGGTTGTGAGGGCGATCTTTTTGAGCAGATCGTCGTTGCGTTTGGACCATCGCTCTTGCCCTTCGTATTGCAGATAGGTCAGCCGGCCGGAATCGTCGCGGATGGGAATCCGCGCCCCTTCGCGGGAATCGCCCAGTCCCACGGTGAAAATCTTCACGCCCCGCTCGGCCGCCTGTTGCGCCGCCTCCTCGGCGTAGGAATCCTGGTCTTCGCCGTCGGTGATGAGCACCAGGACCTGGTCGCGGTTAGGCCTGCGGGGCATCGTTTCCAGGGCCTTGCGGATGACATCACCGATCAGCGTGCCGCCGCGGGGGGCGCTATGAACGTCGACCTCGTCCAGCACCATGCGGAAGAAGCCCTGGTCGTTGGTCAGCGGGGCCTTGACTACCGGCTTGCCGGCAAAGACGATCAGCCCGACGCGGTCGCCCGCCAGATGCGGCAGAAGGTCGCGGATATCGGATTTCGCCCTCTCCAGCCGGTTGGGCGCCACGTCCTCCGCGGTCATCGAGCGGGAGACATCCAGGAGCACGAAGAGGTCGACGCCGCGCTGCGTGATAGTCTCGGTGTAGAGGCCGAACCGCGGGCGGGCTGCAGCAACAATTAGCAGCGCAACTCCTGAAAGGAGCAAGATGCCCTTGATCCAAGGCCGCGGTCCACCCAGCGACGGCATGAGCCGCCCCACCATGACCGGATCGACAAAGGCCTTCGCGGCGGCCATCCGTTTGCGATGCGCGTGGATCAGCAGCCATGCCAGCATGGGCACGATCCAAAGTACCAACAAGAGGCTCGGGGTTTCCCAGAACATGATAATCCTATCTCACGGCAGACTCCTGAACCTCGTTCCGGCCAGGACCACCTGGACCACAATCAGCCCAAGGCCCGGCAGCAGAAACCATGGATACAACTCGCGATACTCGGAGTAAAGCCGGCCCTCCGAGGGGCTTTTTTCCAGCTTGTCGATCTCGGCGTAAACGTCCGCCAGTTGCTCGGCGTCCGGGGCGCGAAAATACTTGCCGCCGGTCGCATCGGCGATCTGCCGCAGCGTGGGCTCGTCCAAGGGAAAGACTTGCTGGCGGAGCACCGTTTTGCCGAACGCGTCCGGCATGGGATCCGGGTAGGTCACCAGGCCGTTGGTGCCGATGCCGATCGTATAGACCTTGACTCCAAAAGTCTTGGCGACCTTCGCCCCCTCCAGCGCCGGAAGCACACCGGCCGTCTGGTCGCCGTCGGTCAGAAGAATGATGACCTTGCTCTTGGCCTTGCAGTCCTTCAGCCGCTTGGCCGCGACCGCCAAAGCGTCGCCGATGGCCGTCGCCGAATCGCCTTGGAACAACTGCTCGTTAACCACGCGTCCGTGACTGTCGAAGATCAAATGCGGAATCTCTACGGCGTCCAATACCTGGACCAGTGCGCCGTGATCGAGCGTCAACGGGCATTTCGGCTCGACGAACCCGCCGAAGGTGATCAGGCCGATCAGATCGTCAGGCCGGCCCGGCAGTTTGCCCTTTCCCATCACGAAATCGTGGAATACGCGTTTGACGACATCGAGGCGATTGACCTGCTTGCCGTCGATATTGAAGTCCAAGGAAGACATCGAATAGCTGTGGTCGATGCACATCTGGATGGCGATCCCCTCGGTCTGCAGGCGGAACTCCTCGATCCCGCGTTGCGGCCGTGCCAAGGCCGCGATCACCAACGCCAATCCGGCAAAACCAACCCAGGGCAACCAGCGCTTGATCCGCATTGCCAGTGTAACAGGCAGTGTCCGCAAGATGCCCACATCGGAGAACAACACCGCCGAGCGGCGCTGCCGGCGGATCGCGAGCACACCGATCGCCGCCACCGCCAAGAGCAAGGACAGCCATAACGGGCTTTGGAAGCGGAAGTTCATGCCACTACCTCCTCGCGATCGGCGCAATCGGCGAACGCACGGGCCCGGCGGAAGCTCTCTTCGATATCCTCTTCGCGCGGTTGATGGGCCGCGAACTTGACCAGGTCGGCGGCTTCCAGAAAGCTCTTCAGCCGCCGCGACTGCTCGGCAGGGAAGTCCTTGCGGCGGCTGATCTCCAGCAAGA
Source organism: uncultured Planctomycetaceae bacterium (assembly GCA_964615095.1). Lineage (GTDB taxonomy): Bacteria > Planctomycetota > Planctomycetia > Pirellulales > Thermoguttaceae > JANXQG01. Next base: position 7,050 of record CAZTPX010000125.1, read on the forward strand.
ACTCCTGCGTCGTCTGCTCGGGCGCGCGAATGCCCTTGGTCCGCTCGATGTAGCGACGGACAATGGCCGTCAATTCAACGTAGAACTGCTTCACATCTCGCGTGGCGAGGTCGCTCTCCCGCAAGCGCCGCAACTCCGAATTGGCCAGTTCGGCGGGCGTGGGAAGTGACGCCGACAACAACCTCTTGCGGCGGAGCAACCACCACCTTGCGCCCGCGGCAAGCAGGGCGAGCGCCGCCAACGCGGCAATCCACCACCGGGCCGTGCTCGACGCCGGCGGCAAGGGCAGCGGTTCGGCGGCCGCGCGCAACTGGTCCAACGACGGGGATTCCTGGGCAACGGCGGCCGCCACCTCGACGGTAATCGGCTCGGTCTCAATCGTGTGCTCCTTGTCCGATCCGGCGGCCTGATTATCCGTGAAAGCAATGCTGATCGGATCGATCACGAATTTGCCGGCGCGAGTCGGCTCGAGCGTATAAATCTGCTGGAGGATCTGCAGATCGCCTTCGATCCGCGGCGGTGGTTCCCGGAAGTCGCGGATGATAAAGTCGCCGAGAGTCGATCCGCGTTCCGGCTTGCGGATGGCAATGCCCTGCGCATAGGCGATTTCCAGCGTGAGCGTCGGCTCGTCGGAAAGCCGCGCCGGAGACGGAGCGAACGTGACCGACATTCGCACCGGTCCACGGTCAACCCGGCTTGTAGCTACCTTGGGCTTCTGCTCGGTTGGTTCGGCTGCAGGCGGCGCGTGTCGACTGCAACTGGCGAGCAGCGCGATTATGAGTAATGGTAGGCGCCTCATCGGAACCGTCGTTCTCGCATGTGGAAGAAGCGGCGAAAGCTCTTCAGGTAGTCCTCGTCGGTACGGATGGCCAACTCGTCGACTCCCGCCTTGCGCAGTTCAGCCGATAACTTCTCGGCCCGCTGCGCCGCGCGGCCGGCAAAAAGCTCGCGGACCTTGGGATGCCGCGTGTCGAGTTCCACGACCTGGCCCGTCTCGGCGTCGAACAGCGAAATGAAGCCTACGTCGGGCAGAACCTGTTCGCGGGGATCGGCCACACTCACCGCGATCAAATCGTGCCGCGAATTGCACAGCGCGAGCGACTGCCGAGATTCGGGAGCCTGGAAATCGCTCAACAAAAACACCACGGCGCGGCGACTCTGTACGCGCGTCAAGAACTCCAGCGACGCGACAAGACTCGTCGGCCGGGCCACAGGCTCGATGCCGATCAATTCGCGGATCAGGTGCAACACGTGGCTCTTGCCCTTGCGCGGCGGATAGTAGTCCAGCACCGTATCGCAGAAAGTGACCAGTCCGACCTTGTCGTTGTTCTTCAGGGCCGAGAACATCATCATGGCTGCCACTTCCACCACCATCTCGAGCTTCGACCGCTGGCCGGAGCCGAACGCGCCGGAGGCGCTGGCGTCGACGGCAAAGAGGATGGTCAGTTCCCGCTCCTCGCAGAAGCGTTTGATGAACGGCGCGCCGGTCCGCGCGGTGACGTTCCAGTCGATCGTGCGAACATCATCGCCCGCCTGATACTCGCGGACTTCATCGAACTCCATGCCCCGGCCACGGAACACGCTCTTATACTGGCCGGCAAAGAGATTGTTGACCATCCGGTTGGCGACGATCTGGATCCGTCGGACCTTTTTGAGGATTGTGGCGACGTCTTGCTGAGGCATGGCTCCTACGGCACGGGCACGGTGTTGAGGATCGTCTGGATTATGTCTTCGGGCGTCTTCTGTTCGGCCTCGGCCTCGTAGGTAAGGATTACGCGGTGCCGCAGCACATCGAAGGCGATGTCCTTGACGTCCTGGGGCGTGACATAGCCGCGTCCCTGCAGAAAGGCCACCGCGCGGGCGCCCAGCCCCAGGTAGATCGATGCCCGGGGCGAGGCCCCGTAGTCGATCAGCGGCGCCAGTGACTTCAGATCGAAGCTGGCCGGGTCTCGCGTGGCCTGGACCAGTGCCAGGATGTAGTTTTTCACCTGATCGTCGACATAGATCAGTTTGACCACTTCCTGCATGCCGCAGATTTCGTCCGGCGTTAGCACCGCTTGAATCGGCCGTGCCGTGCCGTCCATGGCCATGTCGAGGACCTTCCGCTCTTCCTGCGGCGCCGGGTAGGTGATCTTGATCTTCAACATGAAGCGATCCACCTGGGCCTCGGGCAAGGGATAGGTCCCTTCCTGCTCGATCGGGTTCTGGGTGGCCATGACCAGGAACAGACCTTCCAGCGGAAAGGTCTGCTCACCGATCGTCACCTGCCGCTCCTGCATGGCTTCCAATAACGCCGACTGGACCTTCGACGGGGCGCGATTGATTTCGTCAGCGAGAATGAAGTTGGCGAAGATGGGACCCTTGCGGGTCCGAAACGTGCCCTCGCTGGGGACATAGATCATCGTGCCGACAAGGTCTGCCGGCAACAAGTCGGGGGTGAACTGGATTCGCTGGAAGCGGGTGGAAAGGGCCTGCGCCAAAGACTTGATCGCCGTGGTCTTCGCCAGCCCCGGCACACCCTCCAAGAGGATGTGCCCGTGGGTCAGCATTCCCACCAGAAGGCGGGAAATCATATCCTGCTGCCCGACAATCGTTTTGCCCAGTTCGCTTTGAAGACGATGGATAAGGTCCGCCTTTTCCGCGACGAGATGTTTGATCTGTTGGACGTCCACCTGCATAGACGGTCTCCTTCACGTTGCGAGCCGAATATAAAAACGTCTATTTTAACCTAGTGCAAGTTAGTCACAAGCCGGGAACCTTGAGGCCCTGAGGGGATTGTTTCCGCTACCGCAGCCTTCCTGTCCATTGAGCACGCCGATGCACAGTTGGCGGGTGACGCTCGACCGGCAATTCGCTGTAGCCCGTACTTACCTGTCCATGCGGACTCCGAGATTGAGATCTCGTAATTCAAACCATTTAAAAGCCGTCAAAAGACGGCGAAAAGGGTCCTTCCGACGGCATTAGCTTCCATAAAAGGGTTTAGGCTATACAGCCGGAGGACTGCTCTGCTATATAGGAGGGGCACTCCTCCGCAGGCTGGAAACGTCCTTCGATGCGGAGGTGGGTGACTGCCGTGGGCAAGTCAGCCGACCGAGGTTCCGAGAATGGGGGTAAGGCATACCGAAACCAGTGGCTGGCAGCGATGCCCCTGAATCACGAACGGCAACGAGATAGCAAATGACATGCCGTGCAGCTACTGAAATTCACGAAAGGGTGGAGGTGAGAGACTGCCTGAGAATGGAAACAGTTTCATTTACTAGCCGCCGGCTCCGGACCGGGGGGCAAGGCCGGAGGACAAAAAGGCATTTTCTTGCGCAGAGGGTATCGGACAATTTGGCCGGAAAGAAGGGTCGCCAAGCGACGCCATTCAAGCCGGAGCACATTTGGCGGCACGAATCGGTTCTTTCTCGTGGCTGTGCTCATGCTTGACTTTTCGGCAATTCCACATAAATTAAGGTTCTCTGGCCCGGTGCACTGCTGATTGTTGCGTGACCACCGATCAGCCGAGCCCTGAACGGTATTCCCTGCAAGCCGGCACGATCCGCCGGGAGACGTTGTGTATCGAATCCGACACCCGAGTCTCTTGCCTCGACACAGAGGCAGTCCTGGCGGGCGTAGAGACGAACTTCCGCTTTGCGGCTCCGGCTATGTCGGACAATAAATGTTTGATGGGAACGCCCGGCATGACGCCTTGACTAGACGCCTATCTCCGCTGGCACTGGACACCTCGTGCCAAACGCGCCCCGGCTGCTCGCCAAGACCGCAGAGCCTCAAGTCTTCTGGGATTTTCAAATGGACCCCGGCTGACCAGTAATGTCGTGCCATTTTGTCACCGGCGGCCGACCGATCCGCAGGTAATTTTGTCCGCCCCTTGTCCGATTCAGAGACCAGTGATTGGCTATTTCAGAAAACTCGCCGGCCGTTGAGAATACAACACTCTCGCCGCCATCCTGACGGCCGAAGAGCAGGCCGGAGCCTGAGAGCGAGTTGATCCCGGCGAACAGCGGAGAATCGTCGAGCAGGCTTTGTCGCGGCTTGCCCTGCATCAGCGGGAAACTTTGCTCGTCCACATGCTCGATGGGTTTGATAGCGCCGAGATCGCCATGATCCAAGACCGTGACGAGAAGGAAGTTCTCACCGACATCCGCGGCGTCCAGGAGGCCCTGCGCAAGGACATTCTAGGCGAAATTGAGCACCCGGCCGAGCTTTCGCGGGCCGCAAACGAGCATCGGGGGTGGAATTAGCCGCAAGTCATTGTTGCTTCCGGCTTTGCGGCCTATCGTTGCCGACCGCTTTTTTGGGTATAATCGGGGTTGACCGTAGAACGCGTCGAAGAAATCGACAGTAGTGCTTGTTTGCCACGGTTCCTGGTGATTTCTGCCGACTCTTCGTAACAATGAAGGCCTGCTGCTCGGCCGTATCCCAATGCCTGATGAAACTTGCACCCTACTTCTGGTTGACGATGATCGCACTAGCCGCGAGGCGATGACCGAGTGGCTGGAGGGCGAAGGTTTCGGCGTTATATCCGTGGCCAATGGCGACGAGGCCATTCGGCACCTGCATGACGGAGTGGCGGTCATCGTTACTGACCTCAAGATGCCTCGCACGGACGGGCTGGCCCTGCTTCGCAAGGCCAAGCAGGAGTTGCCGCACGCCGCCGTGATCCTGGTGTCCGGCTACGGGACCGTCGATACGGCCGTGGCTGCGTTGAAGGAAGGCGCCTTCGATTTCTTGAGCAAGCCCGTCAAACCGGAGGAACTGGCGCACCGCATTCGCATGGCCTTGGAACGGCGCTCGATGGCGGCCGAGATCGCTCGGCTTCATGCGGAGATTGGCGAGCGCAACAGCTTTCAGAACATCGTGGGCAACAGTGCCCCGATGCGCGAAGTCTTCGAGCGGGTACGCCTGGTGGCTGATACCCGCAGCACCATCCTGATCCTTGGCGAAAGCGGAACCGGCAAGGAGATGGTGGCCCGGGCGATCCACGAAAGCAGCGGTCGCCGCACAAAGCCGTTCGTGCCGGTCAATTGTGCCGCCATCCCGGAGATGCTGGTCGAAAGCGAGTTGTTCGGGCATGAAAAAGGCGCATTCACGGGGGCATCCGAACGCCGCGGCGGGCTGTTTCAAGCCGCCAACGGCGGCACGCTGTTCGTCGACGAAATCGGCGAGTTGCAATTGGGGTTGCAGAGCAAGTTGCTGAGAGCCATCGAGTACAAGAGAATCATGCCCGTGGGCAGCACCAAGGAGACGGACGTCGATGTCCGCCTGATTGCCGCAACGAACAAAGACTTGGCCGAATTGACTTCGCAAGGTCAATTCCGGGAGGACCTGTACTATCGTCTTAAAGTGGTGGAACTGCGACTGCCGCCGTTGCGGCAGCGGAGAGACGACATTTCTTTGCTGGCCCATCACTTCATGCAACAAATCGCCGACGAGAATCAGCGTCCAGCCCTCGCCGTTACGCCCGAGGCCTTGGCAGCCCTGAAGGCCTACGACTGGCCGGGCAACGTGCGCGAACTCCGCAACACGTTGGAGGGGATCATTGTTCTATCGGTGCGTGAGACCATCGAGCTTTCCGATCTGCCAGCCTATATCAGCCGGTTGCCCGCCCCGCAGTTGGCAATCCAGCCGGGAATGACCATGGCCGAAATCGAGAGAGAAGCGATCCGCCGCACGCTGGAGCAAACCAGCGGGCACCGCGCCAATACTGCCGCCCTACTAGGTCTGAGCGTGCGCACGCTGCATCGGAAAATCAAGGAATATCAACTGCCTTTCTAGCCGCGCCGCCAGCATGACGGACAAGCAACAGGCCTGCCCCGCTTTGTGTGCGAGACAGGCCTGGTTCTCCCGGTGGTATCGCCTACAGCCCGGTTCCCGTGGACTGAATGGGCGCTGTAGGCGGCGCCGGAAGCGGCGCTGGTGGCGGGAGCGAGGGTTTCGAATCCGTTGTTCCGGTAGTCGGTGCCGAAGATGACGGCGTATAGTAGGACTGCTGAAGTGCAGGCGTCGACTGCTGGTAGACAGGTGTCCCCGGCAGGTAGGCCGGCGGTGTGACGTAAACCGGCGCCGGTTGAACGTATACAGGAGCCGGATAGTAGGGATAACCGTAGTAGTAATACGGTGGCGGGTAGGTCGGACGCACTACGACCCCAATAGGAATACCAATGCCGATTCGGATTCCTCCCGCCTGCGCCGACGACCACGAAAGCATCCAGGTCGCCAGAAACAGCGTCGTCAACAAGAGTGTTTTTGCTCGCATGTTCAAGACCTCCTTGAATGTGGTTTGGGCAAATTGTGTCCTTAATTTCCTTGACGGAAGGAAACGCAATTTCCGTGCCACGCAGGCATAGCACGCGCGAACCGCGGAGCCCCGCGCAAACCTAAGCGATTTTCCGTTCGCTGTTCCCCGGACCAAGAGCCGAGAAACAAACCCGTCGGACAAAACGTCATTCCAGCAGGCGGATGGCACCGGACATATTGGCCGGAAGGAAGAGAAGCTAAATGCCGCATTTCAAACTGTCAACTTTACTGAATTCATGCATACTCGCCGGCACCGCGCTATTGATTTGCCTCACCAGCACGGCCGCACGCGGATACGAAGGTAAAGGTCACCTTTTGGGCCTCCCAGCGATACTGCTCGACCGAGCCCTGGCATGCAGAGAACTTCGCCGTCATGGAGCCCTGCAGGGACTTGCAGATGAATGATACGACTCTCCGTGGCTGTTCCCTTTCCCCCGCAAACCTGGCAAGTCGGGTCAAGCTGCCGCCGACAGCAATGGCACGGTGCTGGAACTGAGATCCGCAATTCTACGAGACCGCCTCGATTGGCTTCCTCCGGAACCAAGTACAACTCCGCCTCGAGGTCCAATGGTCCCAGCACTGGCTCGGCGACTGGTTTGGATTTCGTCGGTCGACTTGAAAAGGGGCTCCCTGGTGCGGAGGCCGGTCTTTTTGGGTGCGAAACGCGGTCATACTCCCGGCGTTTCTCGATATTGGAAAGCACTTCGTGGGCCTCGGTGGCCAGTTTGAATTCCGCAGTCGCGTTTCTTTCCTCCTCCTCGGGCCTAAGGTCCGGGTGACAGCTCCTTGCCAGGGTGCGGAACGCCGTGTCGATCTCTGCGGCGGTTGCAGTTCTCGGCACTCCGAGGATGGCGTAATAGTCCCTCACGGCTCAATCCTCTCAGCAATCAAGACTTGGCTCCTGATTAACTCGCAAACGATGTGCCACCGAAGTGGCGTAAGTCACGCTGGCGACGGTGGCAAGGACCTTTTCGACGTGACAATACACGGTCATTGTGTCCTGTTGCTGGCGTTCGGCTTATCGGCCAGTTTGACCGAACCGCTGCTGACGAAATACGTGACGGGCATCGCCATCCAGTGCAAGGTGAACGCAAGTCGTTATTCCGGCACTACTTAGGCTATCTTGACCATGCATGCGCGGAAACCCTGTCAGTCCGGCACATTTCTTGCGTGCTTTTACGTTGTTGTCGCCGTGTCACTGGAGCGATCGGAGCCTCAGTCGGCGAGAGAACCCCACTTATACACTTGGAAGGAGGTCTTTTATGACAAACACTCTTTGGCGGCCGTTTGGCGGCGAGCTTTTTGAACCGTTCGGGTCCGCTGGTTGGGACTGGCCCGATAACCCGCTGGCCGAACTAAATCGATTGAGTACGGAGATGGACCGCATGTTCCGCCGGTTTGGCGGTGGAGACCGATCCTTCGCTCCCGCAGTAGCGTACCCGGCCTTGGACATGTGGCAGGACGCGAACTCGGTCTACGTCGAGGCCGAGTTGCCTGGGATGGAGGTTGGCGACCTGGAGATCTACGTGACTGGTGGAAACCAGCTCAGCATCCGCGGGGAGCGGAAACCGCCGGTCGTGGAGGGCGGCACTTGGCACCGGCAAGAGCGGGGTTATGGCCAGTTCAGTCGGCTGCTCAACTTGCCTTGCGACGTGAAAACCGACGGCGTCGAGGCGGAGTTCAAGGACGGGGTGTTGACCATTACCTTGCCGAAGAGCGAAGCCGCAAAGCCCCGCCGGTTGGCGATCAAGGCGGATTAGAATCCCTGCCGAGACTCGGCTGAGCAGATTTGTTTACAGGCAACCAACAACGATTTGAAAGGAGCATAAGATTATGGCACGAGAACTTGCCAAGAAGCAGCGCGAAGGCGATGGCGCCGTCGCGGAGCGGACCCGCAACGCGGCAACCTACACACCTCGATTCGACATTGTGGAAACCGAAGGCGAGCTTTTGCTCTACGGCGATTTGCCGGGCGTGAGCAAGGACAACCTGGCGATTGATTTCGAGAACGACAACCTGTCCATCGAAGGCAAAGTGGAGCCTCGGCACGCCGGACACGACTTCGTCTACGGCGAATATGGCATCGGCGCTTTTCACCGCAGCTTCACCATCACCGAGGCCATCGACGCGGAGAAGATCTCCGCCGAGCTGCGCAATGGCGTGTTGACCCTTCATTTGCCGAAGACGGAAGCGGTCAAGCCGCGAAAGATCGCGGTCAAGGCGGGCAATTAGCCGCTTTGACCTAGCCTGAGCTGGAGTCCGTTTGACGAGGAATTCCAAAACGACACTCAACGAAGGAGGTACAAGTATGTGGAACCTGATTCCTTGGAAGCGACGCGATGAAGATCGCGGCGCCACTCCGCTGGCCGAGCGGCCTCAAGATGCGCTGATCCAAATGCGCAGGGACCTCGATTCCCTGTTCGATCGGTTCTTTGGCGATTGGCCGGCGCTGTCGAGAAGCGACTGGCCAGCGGCGGGGTGGGGCTTCAACGTTGACGACAGGGAAAACGAAATCGTCGTACGCGCGGATACGCCCGGTTTCGAGCAGGGCGACTTCAACATCGAGATCGTCGGCAACAATCTGGTGTTGAAGGCCGAACATAAGCAAGAGGAGAAGAAGGGCAACGGGCGCCATTATCGAGAAGGTCGATTGTATCGAACGGTTTCGTTGCCGCGCGGCGTCGAGACTGACAAGATCGACGCCCGCTACCATAACGGCGTACTGGAGATCCATGTTCCGAAAGGCGAGGAAGCCAGGGGGAGGCGGATCGCAGTCAAAGCGTCGTAAATACTACGGATGGCCTGTCGTGTGGGTGATCGGCCGGAGAATCGTTGCATCGCGAGGTGGGAGGTACCTATTCTCCGGCCGATCCGGCGTTCTTGCTATACTATTGGATGTGACCTTGATCGGAATTCCGTGGCGGTTTCGGAAAGGTAGTTTATCGTGCCACGCCATTTCGGTTCGAAGAGGTTCCTGCTATGTCTGCCAGCACCGTGCTGATTGTTGACGATGACGTGCCATGGACTGAAACGGCAGCCGAGGCATTGCGGGACGCGGGCTTCACGGTCTTTTTGGCTCATGACGGCGATCAGGGGGCCGTATTGTTGGGTCGGGAAACGCCCACGGTTGTCATCATCGACGTCCACTTGCCTGGGCTGGATGGCCTACAACTCTTGCGGGATTTCCGGCGAAAAGACCATGTGACTCCCGTGGTGATGATCAGCGGTGACGATCAAACCTCGATTCAGGATCGTGCAATGGCCGAAGGGGCGTCAGCTTTTCTCCGCAAGCCGATCTCTTTGGCAATGCTCTTGCGTGCCGTATCACGGCAAGCGAAGGCTACTGGCAACGGGAGACTGCAACGCCGATCAGGAGAACAGTTGTGAGAAAGCTTAGACAACCGCTGGCTGTCTTGGGCGGCGCAGTTGCCTTGCTCATTCTCCTTCGCACGATCATTACCATCTGGGCCTGGTTCGGCATCTTACCAGAGGACCAGCGGTTCTTCTTTAGGTATGTGGCGATCGAAGCAATTGCCGATGCTGCGATTTTGGCCGTCGCCAGCGGTGTGATCATTCGGTTTGCCAGACAAGCGGCAAAGACAGAACGTGAGCAGCGGCGAAGTGAGCATCTCTCCGATATGGCCCTGCTGTCCGGCGGCTTGGCACACGAAATCCGCAATTACCTGAATGGATTGGGGACCTGCATATCGCTCTTCCGCAAATCCGCGGAAAAATATGATGGCGATTTGCTTGCACGGATCGAAAAGCTGCAGCATGTCGTATCTGACCTCGATGAGCTTCTCAGCGATTTCCTGACCCTTACTCGCCCCCTGAAAGACAAGCTGGAGGAGATCGATCTGACCGAACTTGTAAACGAAGTGGTCGATTTCTTGTCGCTCGACTTCGAACAATCCCACGTCGAAGTGCGGGTGGATGCGAAAGCAGGCGTGCCTCGAATGAGAGGAGACCGCGGTAAGCTGCGCCGCGCAATCTTGAACCTGCTGGTAAACGCACGACAATCCATGCCCGACGGTGGAAGTGTTCTCGTACGGCTCCACGCGGGTGGTGGGAAGGTCTGGCTCGATATTGAGGACACTGGCTGCGGCATTTCGCCGAATGACCAGCCGCGCATTTTTGAAGCTTTCTTTTCGACGAAGTCGGAGGGCTCGGGGCTGGGGCTAGCCGTCGTCAAACGAACCATTGACGATCTTGGTGGTACGATCAGTTTCGAGTCGCAGGTGGGCCGGGGCACCAGTTTCCATATTCTGTTGCCTAGTGTTCGGCAGTACGAAGCGCGGATGCGGCACCTTGGACGACGTACGCTTGATGCGGCCAGCCCTGACTCTTGAGTGCCGTCGTCAACGCAGGTCCCGGTACGTGTTCCAACTCAAATAGCCGAGAACGGCGCCACAGCCGCAAAAAACTGCTTCGGCAGTAGGGTTGTCACGTCCGAAAGGCCAGGTGCAGATGAGATCCAGACCAAACAGGACAATTACGCTGAAAGCGACGAGGAATCCAAGGCCGACGAATGCCTTCTCAATGCTGAATCCCGCGACGAGAGACCGCGCCACTGACCGTCGTGCGGAAGCAAGCGACCTTCCGGCTGGACGGTTTTCTATCGCCGCCGGCGCTCCTGAGAACGGATTGCTCTTGGTGAGAGCTGGTTTGGGGTTGCGAATGGGCTGACGCACCTGTTCGACGCGCGGGGCTCGCACAGTTTCCTGGACCCCGAGCTTGGGTATATTGGGCATCGTCTGCGTTGTCGACATGTGTTTCGCCTCCTGTCGTATAATCAGCCTCATTTGCCTTTGAAACTCTTGCTACCGACGAGCCATTTGACTGGCATCGGTCTTGAGATGAAAGGTAAGCAAGGATCGTGCCCAATTGTGTGGCGCCGTAACAGACTGGCCAAGAAGACGGATGCGTTCAGAGGCGTTCCCTCGCGACTCTGCCGCTCCCCGAAGACCAGCAAACATACTGGCACGATTCGGGCGGCCACTTTGTCCGGCGTAGATACCCGTCAAAGCGGACAAATTGGCATCCGTCAGTCTGCTTGGATCGGCCTATGAAGGCAGATCAAGGTTGCTCAGGCACGATTCTAGCGTCTCCGGGCTTTGGCGCAAGTTTTGCTTACCCGGTTGCATGTCAGTGACGCGCGTCAGTCTCAGAAGACGGAAGAATGTTATTTTCAAACTGAAGAGAGGCTTGTTTTCCGACAGAAAGGAGGATTGAAATGAAACTCAACAACTCGAAGGTTTTACGATGGACCATTGGAATCGGCGTGCTTACGACTGTCGTGTGCGCCGGCGTTCTGGTGGTAACTTTGTATGCCGCAGGCTCGGAGACCCAGGCAGAGAAGAAGGCAACGAGCGCCAGCACAGCCAGCAGTCCCACCAGTATCTCGACCGGTAGTGGTAAACAGTACAAGACGACGGTGGACCGGAAAACCGAGGGTGAGCTGGCGGGCGAAGACTTCCGGCAGGCGTCTCTGCTTGCCTCGCGAGTCGTGCTGCACCTGAACAAGGCTGCCTTGTACCTTGGCGGCGAGAAGAACGACCAGGCCCGCCAGGAATTGGAAAGCGGACTTTCCCTGATCGGCATCGTGCGCCGGCTATTGCCGACCACCACTGTTACCACGATCGTTCGCGACAGTGAGGGCAAGGAAGTCTACCGATATGTCGACCGTGTACAGGAGGACACAATTCCGCTCCATGAGGGCTTGGTCGCGGTCAACACGATGGAGCCGATCACTGACGCCAAGCAGGGCGAGGCGGCGGTACATGGCGTGCGGCTGGCAGACGCCGAGCTGCTGCACACGTCTGTGCTGGTCAAATTGGACTATGTTGAAAGCAAGCTTAACCGCGCGTTAAAGCTGCTTAAGGAAAAGCCGGAGGATGCGATCGCGCAACTGGCGCTGGAGCCTCGGCCGGCGGGCTAGAAGCCCTAGAACAGTTCTTCGAAAAGATGCCCGCCAAGACGGGGCTTGCGTTCGTCGTCGTTCAGCACCTCTCGCCGGACTTCCGCAGCCTCATGGACGAACTGCTGGCACGGCGGACAGTTATCCCGATCCGCCGCGTCGAGGACGGTATGGCTGTAGAGCAGGACACGGTCTATCTCATTCCTCCCAAGAAGGAGATGATCATCTCCGGCGGCCAATTGCTGCTCACCGACAAGGATCCCAGCCAGACGTTGACGCTCCCTATCGACCATTTCTTCCGCTCCCTGGCCCAAGACCTGGGGGAGGGGGCGATCGGAATTGTTTTGTCGGGCACGGGTAGCGATGGTTCGCGGGGGATCCGTGCCATTCACGAGGCGGGCGGGCTGATCCTGGTCCAAAGTGCCGAAACCGCCAAGTTTGACGGCATGCCCAAGAGTGCCGTGGAAACGGGCGTTGCCGATTTTGTGCTTCCCGTGGGCGAAATGCCTGGGACCCTGCTGCGCTACATTCACCATCCAGCGGCCCGAGGCACCAACCGGCCGCCGGTCGCCGATTCCGTCCGCGAAACGGCGATGGAAACGGTCTATCGCCTCCTCCGCGACCGCTATGGGATCGACTTCAGCCACTACAAGCCAAACACGGTCGCCCGCCGCACCGAGCGGCGGCTTCTCTTGAATCAATCGCTCGACCTAAACGACTACGCAAAGCGACTGGAGGAGAATCCCGACGAACTGAACCTTCTCTATAAGGACTTATTGATCGGCGTAACCCGGTTTTTCCGCGATCACGAGGCCTTCCAGCGGCTGGAAATCGAGATCCTCCCCGCGATCTTGGCCGCGATCCCGCCCGACGGGGAGTTCCGGGCCTGGGTGGCGGGCTGCGCGACGGGCGAAGAGGCCTACTCGCTGGCAATCCTCTTGCTGGAACGGATCGAGGCCATGCACCGCCGCGTGAAGGTCAAGATCTTCGCCACCGACGTCCATCGGGCGTCGCTGGAGTTTGCCAGTTCGGGCGTCTATAGCGAGGCCGCCCTGGTCGACGTCAGTACCGAGCGCATCGCCCGGCACTTCCTCCGCAAGGGCGACGGCTACCAGGTGTCGCAGGAACTGCGGCAGACAGTGGTCTTCGCCCCGCACAACATTATCAAGGACGCCCCCTTCACCAAGCTGGACCTGATCAGTTGCCGCAACCTGGTGATCTATTTCCAGCCGCTGGCCCAGAAGAAAGCGATGTCGCTGTTCCACTTTGGTTTGAAGACCGGAGGGATTCTCTTCCTCGGGCCCAGCGAGAGCCCTGGCGAGCTGACCGACGAGTTCGAGCATCTCGACGCCCACTGGAAAATCTACCGCAAGCGGCGGGACGTGCGTTTGTCCGCTGATCTTCGCCTGCCCTTGACGATCGCCGATGCCCAACTGCGGCCGACGGGCATTCCGCCGCTGCCGCACCTCAGCCAGGTCGACATGCACCTCGTGGGGGTCTACGACGCGATTCTCGAAGAGCACATGCCGCCCAGCTTGCTCGTCGACGAGAACCGGGCCTTGGTGCAGTCGTTCGGCGGCGCCAGCCGATATTTGCGGCACCGCGACGGGCGGCTCTCGACCGACCTCTTGGACATGGTCGATACGGACCTGCGGATGGCCCTGGCCGGGGCCTTGCAGAGGGCCTGCAAGGACGCGGCTCCCATCGTCTACAAGGGACTCCGCGTCCAACTAGCCGACGGCCAGCAGCTTGTGAACCTCACCGTCAAGCCGGTCCGCAACCGCCGGTCAGGCCGGCTCTACGCCTTGGTTTCGATCGAGCAGCGCAATGAAGCGGCCCGCCCCGATGCCACCGAAATCGACTTCCGCCAGGCATCCGACGAACAACTCCAAGGACTGGAGACCGAACTCCGCTACACCAAGGAAAACCTGCAAGCCACGATCGAGGAGTTGGAGACCAGCAATGAAGAACTTCAAGCGACCAACGAGGAGCTGGTCGCTTCCAACGAGGAACTGCAGAGCACCAACGAAGAGCTGCACTCGGTCAACGAGGAACTGTACACGGTCAACGCCGAGTATCAGAAGAAGATCGCCGAATTGACCGAATTGAACGCCGATATGGACAGCCTCTTGGCGAGCACGGCGGTCCACACGGTGTTTCTCGATCGAGACCTCACGATCCGCAAGTTCACGCCGAAAATCGCCGAAGTCTTCAACCTCCTGCCGCAGGATACGGGGCGGCGGATTGACAACTTTACGCACCACATCTGCTACGGGCCCTTGATGGAGGACATCCGCCGCGTGCTCGATAAGACGGAACCGTTCGAGCGGGAGGTCCAGGACCGCCACGGCCGCTGGTTCTTGCTGCGGATCCTGCCCTATCGCAACAAGAGCCGCGTCGACGGCGTAGTGCTGACGCTCATCGACGTATCGCCGCTTAAGCAAGCGGAAGAGGAGGCCCGCGAGGCCGTCCGCCGCCGCGATCACTTTCTGGCTATGCTTTCCCATGAACTGCGGAATCCTTTGGGTGCGATCCTCAACTCGGCTCACTTGATGGAACGCGCAGGGATGGACACCGCCACTCGCCCGGAGGCCCAGGCAGTCATCGTCCGTCAGGCCGAACAGATGGCCCGATTGCTGGACGACTTGCTCGATGTGTCGCGGATCACGCAAAACAAGATCGAAATTTACAGGGACCTGGTCGATCTGCGGGCCGCGGCCAACGAGGCGGTACAGGCGGCTCGGCCGTTGATCGAGTCGCGCCGACAAGCCTTGAAAGTCGAGATCGAGTCCACCCCGTTGTTCGTGATGGGCGATGCGGCGCGCCTGCAGCAGATTCAGGTGAACTTGCTGCACAATGCGGCCAAATATACTCCGCCGGAAGGAACCGTCTGGCTGAGCGTTGCTCGTGAGGACGGCGAGGCGGTGGTTCGCGTTCGCGATACAGGCGCCGGAATGCCACCCGACATGCTGGAAACGATCTTCGACCTGTTCGTTCAGAATGATCGGACCCTGGATCGCGCCGACGGCGGCATGGGCGTCGGCCTGACTCTCGTCCGAACCTTGGTTGCGATGCATGGCGGCACAGTGTCTGTCCGTAGCGACGGCATCGGGCGGGGCAGTGAATTCGTCGTCCGGCTTCCCTTGACTACTGAGCTAGGACCGGCCGTCACGACAGAACGCCCCTTCGCGGTGCTGGCCGGCACGCGTGTGCTGATCGTGGAAGACAACAGTGATAGCCGCGAGATGCTCGCCCAACTTCTGCGCATGGACGGCTGTAACGTGACCGTTGCAGTGGACGGCAACCAGGGGTTGGAGTCCATCCGCCGAGAGAAGTTCGACCTGGCGCTGGTCGATATTGGCCTGCCCGGAATCGACGGTTATGAGGTCGCTCGGCAAGTCCGCGGAAGTTCGGGAAGAAACGGTGTCAATCTTGTCGCGCTGACTGGTTACGGACGTCCAGAAGATCGCCAGGCCGTACTCGAAGCGGGGTTCGACGAACATCTCGTCAAGCCCGTCAAACCGAGCGAGTTGGCTCGGGTTCTTCTCATGCGCCGCACATGAGGGAACCGTTTAACGACGGAATCAGTCGTCCATGCAAGTGGTCTTCCCATCCTGGGAATCCGAACTGTGTTCGGCTTGCAGCCTCGCGAGAACAAGGCCGACTGGTTCCGGCGGTCATGGGCCGATCATGCCGAGAGAACCTACGCGGGAACAGCTTCCATGTTTCGATTCATTTCGTGGACGAGTTCCCGTGCGTTGACCGGCTTGGAGAACCACCGATCGACGCCCAGACGACCGAATGCCACGCCTATTTCTCGCTGATCGGCCCCGGTTACTGCAAACAACCGAAGATCTCGCAATGCCGGGTTGCGCCGAATCGATGCGACAGTCTGCGGGCCGTTACAGCGCGGCATGGCCATGTCTAGCAACACAAAGTCCGGGTGTTCGTGGCTACTGAGGTACGACAATGCCTCGAATCCGTCCGAGACAACTTCGACCACATAGCCGTTCATTTGAAGGTAGGCTGCAAGCAATTCGGACTCATTGGGATTGTCTTCGACGATCAGCGCACGGTGTCCACGCAACGGTAGCTCGGCAGGTTCTCTCTGCTTTGAAGACTCGGCCTGCTTGGACGAATCGAGTGCGGCGTCGATCTCACTGAGTTCATTGAAGATTTTGGCGATCGTCGCTTCGGCAGCGTCACAGTCACCCGACTCCAACCGGCGCTGCAAGACCTGGAGGCCAAGAGACGCAATGTTCAGGCGATTGCGGATTGCGTGGCGAACAGTTCTTGCCAGAGAGACAACCTGCGACGAGGCATTGGCGGATACGTCTTTGGCAGCAGTAGGGTTTGCCAGTTCTTCTCGCAGAATTTGGATTTCTGCAGGGGCTTGGATGCCGAGTCGCACGACTTTGCCTGCAAGGCGCAGAATCTCGACTGAAACTCCCAGATTGGCAAAAACTACCTTTTCATTCTCACGGCAGGACAAAACAAGCATTGGGGAACTCCTTTTCGCATGGCCGGGGCAGTCACCGTTCTTCCATGGGCCAATGATGAAACCAAAATTGTCAGCATCCGTGCTGCCGGCCAACCGGCCATACTGGGGAGTCCATTCCCGCATTCTTTCCGATGATAATGATTTTGCCCCTTTCGGCTATATCTGGTCAATACCAGTTTTCTTGCGGGATGCCCTCGGGCAATGAGCCGGACGCCCGCCCCTTTTCCAGAAGGGTCCGGGCATCCATTTTTCCGGTTTTCTTTTCAACCTTGGAAAGATCTTGCTCCGCTGCCAGCGGGCCCGGAATGGCGAGCAAGGCAGCGAGAATCGTCGTTACGTAGAGTGTGACTTTGAACTTCATAAAGCTATGACTCGCAAGCTGGTGACTTCTTAAATTTTTCGCAGAACCGGTATTCGACCGCACCGAGTAAAGCCAATTCAATAGCGCAAGGGCCGCGGTAGTGAAGCGAAATCGCATGTCCCGAATTTCCTTGGGAAATAATAACTTCCCATGTTACCTCATTAGACTTCAAAATTAGACGCCCTTCAAGACCGAGAAATTCCCAACGGGTAGTCGAGGTTGCACGCGGCGGTCAGGCCCATCCGCTGGAATCGTTCGTAACCGTCGTTGCGGCGGCGCACGAACTCCACCAGTTACGAATCAGCCGTGAGCGGATGTGTCTATGACCACGCCCAATTCGATCATTCTACGGCATATGTCGATGCCGTTTCGGTTTGCAAGTCAAATACATCGCAACACTTCGGCGTGACAAGAAACTACGGCATGGCGTCATTTTGAGAACTGACGCCAAACGATCTCAAACGATCTCGGGTATCCGCTGGGCAACGTCCTCGACCAGGGCTTTCATGTCCGTATTACGGTCTCCAACGAAGACTGCGTCCCTCGTCACAACAACCGTCAGGTTGTCTGATGCGACAACCACGCACTGGTCTGTATTTGCCAGGACGATGTTTTCCATTCCCAAGACAACAGCCTTGGCATGCACAATGTTATTGTTGCTTTTTGAGCCAATCTTCCCTGCCAGCGCGGCGTGGGTTCCCATATCCTCCCAACTGCAGGGCAGCAGAACGCTGCAAGCATTGCTCGTCTTCTGCATGACCTTGTAATCGATCGAGCCTTTCGGCATCCTGGGAAACAGCTCGCCCAAGACTCGATCGCGCTCGGCCGTATCCCACGCTTCGCCGATCCGCGCAAGCAAGGGACCTGCCTCCGGCAAGTAGGCATTGATCTCCCTCAGTATCGTTTCCGCCTTCCACGCGAACTGTCCGGAATTCCAACGGTACCCGCCTTCGTCCATATATCGCTGGGCGATCTCCAACTGAGGTTTTTCCGTGAAGGCCGCGATCCACTTCACCTCGCAGTCCGGAAAGTCTACCGTCTCACCCAACTTCTGCCAGCCGACCAGCGTGCTGGGGGAGGCGGCTTCTACTCCAAAGGCCACCAACTGGTCCGGGTGCAATTCCAGGAAGGTCGCTGCATTGGCAATAGCCGTATTGAGTTGATCCGCGGGCTCGATGATTTGGTCCGCCGTCAAAACGATCATGATTGCCGCCGGACATCTTCTCTTCAACACGGTTGCCGCGAGCCCAATCGCACTGGCCGTGTCGCGCAGACAAGGTTCGTAGACGAAGTTCTCCGGAGGGATGTGCGGTAACGTATCTTGTGCGATCGCCTTGTACTTGATGCTTGTCAGGATCAGGATACGATCGAAGGGTATGTGTCCGAGCAGCTTGTCGACGGTTAGCTCAATCAACGACTTGCCCCCAAACAACTTCAAGAAGTGCTTGGGCTTGTCTCGGCTGCTCAGGGGCCAGAGACGAGTGCCGGCGCCGCCGGCCATGACCACGGCATAACAATTATCGCTCAGCATGCTTTTCCCTATCTGAGGTTGACGTTCACCTGAAATCCACCCTCAACGGGATCTGAGGAGGCCACATAGATATAGCCGACGCCACAACCCGAGGGCATAGCGCCCGCATATTTGCGTTGGTAGTAACGCAGCTTCTCCATCACGGGCACCTGGATTGCTGGATGCTCAAAGATGGCTGGGAGCATCTTTCTCCAAGCGGACGAGCACAGGTTGAACGACACCCCCAGTGCGTCTACGTCTCGGGCCTTGATTGCGGCAAAACAGTTTTCGCCCGACTTCCCGAGCTGCTCGACAACTTGCTTGGTTGCGAACCGCCCGCCATCAAAAGGGTTGTACCCCTCAGGTCGCGGCCCCACGCAATCCACAATCCAGAAGTTGCGTTCGAACCATCTCGCAATGCGCGGGTCCAGAATAGAACTAACGGTCTTGGGCAGCACGCCATTGTGATGGCGGAAATCGTAGTGCAGGAGATTGATCCCCGGATACACGGATCCCCAGGCATCCTGGGATCCACCGATCGGCACCTTTCGTTCGTTTTCCCAATAATACAACTCAGTTGCCAGCTCGTACTTGTCGATGTTGTCGGGAACGCCTTTGGGATACTTTTGCATGAGGATCTGTCGAGTGCTCGAGCAAATACCGCATCGGTCGTGGAAAGTGACCGTCGGTTGAATCTGCACGACGACCACGTATCCGTCTGCGAGAAAATTCACGAAGTTGTGGTCTCCCCAACCGCCAGCGAGCGCCACTCGGTAAGGGTGTGCTAGGACCACTTTCGTACTTGACTGTTTTGCCATCAATTATCTCCAACCCGTACGAGAATCTCGCTCCTGCTCATTGCGCAGTCCCTGGTAGCGTGTTCCGAGTGCAGGTGCCGCACGCCGGCCTGCGCTGTTGGAGTCTCTTCTCAATCGCGAGAGACGTCGCGGTGACCGATAGCCCGCCCAGGGCAGTACATCGCAGTTCGCGCGGCATCTGACCGGCAACGCGCTTCGCCGTTTCGATCACCTCGTCGAGAGGAATGACTGGATCGTATCCAGCCAAGGCCATGTTTGCGCAGGCCAGCGCATTGCTGGCTGCCATGACGTTCTTGCCCAGACAGGGCACTTCCACGCGGTTGGCAACCGGATCGCAGATCAGGCCGATCATGTTCTGCAGCGCCATCGACGCGGCCGCCACCGATTCGGCGAGCGTGCCGCCGGCCAGGGTCACCAGCGCGGCCGCGGCCATACTGGAAGCCGATCCGCCTTCCGCCTGGCAGCCGCCGGCCTCGGCGGCAAACGTCCATCGCGTGGCAATGAACACGCCGATCAGCCCGCTCGCCAGCATCGCCTTGGCCATCGTCTCTTCGTCCTGCTTCAAGCGTTCCGCCATCGCGATCACCGCGCCCGGCAGTGCCGCGCAAGCGCCCGCCGTAGGCGCGGCCACGATGACGCCCATCGAGGACTTCACCTCCATCAACGCCGACACGTAGAGCACGATGCGATTCAGCGCCCCGGCATCCAGCAGTCGACCGTCCTTCATGCCTTCCTCGAATCGCCCGCATTGATATCCGAGAACGCGGTCGTCGTACTGGGTGCCGGCAAGCCCCTGCCCGATCGACCGCCGCAGAATGCGAACAATATCCACCATCCGGCTCAGCACCTCCGATTCCGCCAGCCCTCCTCGCGCCATTTCGTACTCGACGGCCAGCTTCCACAACGGCAGATTGCGGCCGGCGTTGCGTTGCAGCATCTCCTCGCATGTCGTGAACGGAACGCTCATGCCGCGGCGGGAAAGAACCGGTAGTACCGGCGAGAGTCGGCGTACCGCCCGTACTCCGGACAGCCCTGCAAGTTCTGCCTCGCCGATGAAGCGGGATGCTTTCACGTCGAGCAGTTGTCGGTCGCCGGCTTCATGCAGAAGGATCTCAGTCGCGTCCATCCGTGCGGCAAGCTTCTGCGCGATTTCTGCCCCGCCGCCGTCCAACCAAAGCAACGTCTCGAACGAGTCGCCGCAGATCAACACCTGGAACTCGTCCACCGTGATGACCTCCACCATGCCTCCGCCGGTCGAGACGGCGATCAGCGAATGTCTCTCCCGGAAATTGGATAGTGTAAGGTGGTACGTGCTAGGATGCGGATCTCCCGTATCCACGGTTTCGATCCGAACGCAGACACCGGACTCGCGCAATGCCTGCGGCGAGTCCGGCAGTCGGTCGTCCGCGGCATCCCAGCCCAGCAGTCCTCCGAACAGCCCCATGTCCGAGCCCTGCGTTTCGTGCGTAGTCGGCAGGGCACCGGCTCGATCGAACTCGATCAGGACCTCGCTGAAGTCCTCCTCCATCAGGTCGCGCGCCAGCCTGCCTATCCGCAGAGCGGCTGCGCAATGGGAACTCGAAGGTCCCCGCATGACCGGGCCGATAACATCGTTGAAGATACTAACTTTCACTAGAGTTGAATCCAGATCGTCTTGAGTTCCGTGTATTGTTCGTGAGCGTAAACGGACTTGTCCCGTCCCGCAAAACCCGACTCCTTGTAGCCGCCGAAGGGCGTCGTCATGTCACCTTCCGAGAAGCAGT
>CAZTPX010000126.1:0-27713 GCA_964615095.1 uncultured Planctomycetaceae bacterium
TTTGCGCGACGAGATCGAGATCCGGCGGATCGGCGAGCACGACCTGGGGGCTTTTTCCGCCACACTCGAGAATCACGCGCTTCAAGTTCGATTCCGCCGCGTAGTTGAGGAAGCAACGGCCGACCTCGGTCGAGCCGGTGAAAGCGGCCATGTCGATGTCCGGGTGTCGGCCGATCGCTTGACCAGCGGTTTCTCCCAGTCCGGGCGCGACATTGAAGACGCCCGGTGGCAGGCCGGCGTCGGCGGCCAGTTCGGCCATGCGGATCGCGCTGAGTGACGTTAGTTCGGCCGGCTTGAGAACAACACTGTTGCCCGCCGCCAGGGCCGGGCCGATCTTCCATGCGGCCATCTGCGCGGGAAAGTTCCAGGGGATCACTGCCCCTACGACACCCACGGGTTCCCGGAGAATCAAGGCCAGGTTCTGGGCCGGCGCGGGAGCGATGCGGTCGTATAGCTAGTCGATCAACTCGGCATGCCAACGGATGCAGTGAATCGTATCGGGGATATCGCCATTGACACAATCGCTAATCGGCTTTCCAGCCTCGAGGCTGTCGAGCAGTGCGATCTCGTCGGCGTGGGCCTCCAGCCGATTGGCAAAAGCTAGAAGCGTGTTCTTGCGATCGAGGGGACGCATCTTGGACCACACTCCGCTCTCAAATGCCTTGCGGGCCGCGCGAACGGCCAGATCGACATCCTCGGCTTCGCAAGCTGCCACATGCGTGATCGTCTTGCCGTTGGCCGGATTCTCCGTGGGAAATGTCCGGCCACTTCGGGCTGGCTGGAATCTGCCGTCGATGAATGCCTCGGTTCGAAAACTGAGCTTCGCAACGGCTGCGGCGATCGACTCAGAGGAAAGGGTTAAAGTCATTGTATTCTCCTGTACTTAATGTTTGTTGCGGTTCACGTGGAATAGTAGCGGTTGCATCCATCGGCGTGCGATTGTTTCCGTGGAAAGTCGCCATTGCTTCGGCAAAGGCCTTGCCGATCGGCGCCATGATCTTGGCGGCGCCGAGAAAATGGTAGCCCCGCCCCCGTTGGAAGTGGCCTTCAGGCGAATCCACTCTTTCGGCGTGAAGTACTCGGCCATGATCTTCATCTTGTTCTCCCATGATCCCGCCTTCGGCTCCTTCTTCATCTCTTCGGCGACTCTCGCGTCCACCTTCGGCCAGCATGCGTTCATCCGCCCTTGCAGCGATTCCAAGTAATCATCCCAATAGGGCGCAGTCTGCACCGCCACCACGTTGCCCTTGAATTCAGGAAGCCCAGCCGGTGCGGCCTGGGCTTGGCGGAAGTACTTCTGGTCACCCGGCTTCTTATCTTCCTTTACGCCACCAATTCCCATGACCCCTATCACGAAGGGCATCTTCGGCGCCGACAGATTTTTGCGCACATCGCGAATGAACATCGCCAACAGTTTCGAGTACATGTCATACCCGCCGGGCGGGTTGCACTTATCATACGTCGTTTTCAATTATTCAGCACATTATACCGCGCACGTTCGCCTTCGTTTTTGTGTCCAACCGCGCTGCTGCGCGGTATACTGGTTCCATGCGCATCCCCCACACCCTCCTGTCGGCCGCGGCGCTGCGGGCCGTGGCCGAGGAATTCGTCACCCGCGACGACACGGATCATTCGTCGGTCGAGCAGCAACTCGACGCTGGCTTTGTCGAGCTGCATTTCGGCGACAAGACCGAGACTTGCAGCATCCTGCCGGTGGAGGGGATCGGCCTGAGAGCGACGAGGATAGACCCGAATGAACGATGATGCCAGTGTTGCCATAGAGAACCCGCAAGTCGTGGAAGTTCCGCCGAAGCCCGAACAGCGGCAAAAGGTGCAGCCGGCCGATGCCAAGCCGAGACAACAGCCACCCTACGCCGTGGTCTTGTTCAACGACGAGGAACACACCTTCCAGTACGTCGTTGAAACTTTGATGAAGGTCTTCGGCTACCCCCAAGAGAAAAGCTTTGCGCTCACGCTGCAAGTCCACAACGATGGCAAGGGCATCGTGTGGTCCGGCAGCCTGGAGGTAGCCGAACTCAAACGGGACCAGATTTGTTCGGCTGGCCCGGATTTCTACGCGGCGAAGAAGGTGGAGTTCCCCTTGAAGGCGACCGTCGAGCCGCTGCCGGGCTGACCGGGGCGGATACCTGGCAATGATTTCACCAAAGAGAAAAGTCCATGAAACTCGCCTGGGCGACCGACATCCACCTGGACCATGCCAGCGAATCCGCGCGGCGCAAGTTCTGCCAGTCCGTCCGGGAGCAGGCTGACGCGCTGGTAGTCACGGGCGATATTGCCGAGAGCCACATCCTTGGCTCCGCCCTGGAATCGCTGGCGACCCTGACCGAGCGGCCGGTCTACTTCGTCCTGGGTAACCATGACTTCTACCGCGGCTCCGTTGCCTGCACCCGACGCCAAGTTGGCTCCGTCGTTCGCGAGGGCCTCGTCTACCTGAGCCAGGCCGGCGTGGTCGAACTGATGCCCACTACCGCCCTGGTCGGCCACGACGGCTGGGCCGATGGCCGGCTGGGTTACCTCGACGGTTCCGACGGACTTCCTGCTGATCGACGAGTTGAAGCACTGGCGGGACCAATACACACTCGACAAGCCCGCACTGCGCCGGGCACTGGAAGCCCTGGGCGACGAGGCGGCCGGATACTTGAAAAGCGTCCTGGCCCAGGCGGCCAAGCAATACCCCAAGGTCATCGTCGCCACGCACACGGCTTCTGCGGCCAGCTTGCCGGGGCGTATTGGGGCGAGTCCGGGATTCCGGTAGAATGGCGGGATGGGTTGGCAAGAAAAGACATGATCGAGGAGGCCCTTCGCGGGCTGTTGGGAGACCGGAAATGAGCAAGTTCACGTCGGTGTTGGCTTCGCCCACCATGGCGAAGCGAGTGTCACGTCGTTCGTTATTGAAGAGCATGGCGGTTGCGGGAAGCGGCCTATTCCTGATGCGGACCAACGTCTGTCAGGCGCAAGAGTCCAGACGAACCCCCGGCTTGATCTATAAGTTCGTCAACTACACGAGCGGCGCGTTCGCCGACGACCAGTGCTTCTGGAGTCTCAATGGCGGTCGGGATTGGCAGTCCTTCGCTAAAGAGCCAACCGTTTTCTGCCCCGTTGGAAATGGACGGGTGTACTTCCGCCTTGGGGCCGCCCCCAAGAACCTGGATGATCGTCAAGCGTATTGGGATTTCATCGAGTATGCGAACGGCGGCGGCAAATGGAACGGCAACACGACTCAGGTGGATGCTTTCTGTATCCCGATGACAATCGAGTTGGGCCAAAAGAAGCTGGGCATCGCCGAATCGCGACGCAAGCTGTTCGAGACGTTCCGCAGAGACGCGCCCAAGGAATTCCAGCCCTGTGCCAAGAGCGATTTCTTCATTCTCTCCCCGTGCCGGGCCGGTTTTGGCAAGGACGACCCCAACGGCAAATACTTCGACAAATACGTCGCGGCGGTATGGAGCATGTACGCCAAGGAAAAGGAGACCCCGAGCGGTCAATGGACCGGAAAAGTGGTCGATGGCGCGTTGATCTATACACCCGTAAACGGCGGCAAGCCGTTGCGTTGTGCCAGGAAGCCCAGTACCCAAGAGATTTTCCTGGGGAGCGGCGTACTTGGCAGCAATCCGCAGTTCTGTGCCGCGATCAACCGTCACGTGCTGGCCGACCCCGCCGACTGGAGAATCCCCGCCAAGTTCTACCAGGGAGAGCCCTGCAATTGGTATTCCAGGTTCTTCCACGAGCACAGCCTCGACCGCAAAGCCTACGGGTTCTGCTATGACGACGTTTGCGAACAAGCGGCGTTCTTCAGCGGCAACGGACAGGCGGTGATCGTGACCCTGAATTGGGACCGCAAGAGCCCGCCGCAGTATCCGCATGAGGATTAGCAGGCGTCGCTGGGTTCTGGTGGACAGCCGGAGGCACCGGCCTGATCGCTGCCGTGTGGCCGTCCTGGTAAAATCGATGTCTATACCACCCTTGGCACGTCACCCTCTGGACTACTCGCTTCATGTTCTTTGGCCTGTTTTCGACGCAACCGCCGCTCCCCGTCCGCGAAAAAGCATGGACCGAAGTCCGCATGCGCTGGCTGGCTCGCCAGTTTGGCATCGACCGGCTCCTGAAGGCCCCGGTAATCCTGCCCGACGAAAATAATTGGTTTCCCGAGGATTACGAGGGCACGACCGACTATGCCCGCTGTCTCTTCGATCGCCTTTGCGGGGTCATGCAGATCACCCCATCCTCGATCCACCTCGAAATCTCTGAGGATGCGGAAACACCGTGCGCTGCCGGACAGCACGAGGTGGGGCTGATCCGTCTGGCCGCGAATCAACTGGCTGATCCGCTGGGGCTAGTCGCCGTCCTGGCCCACGAATTGGCGCACCGCCTGTTGATCGACCGCGGCCTGCGGAAGGACGATCTCGATGCTGCATGGGTGACCGACTTGTTGCCCGTGTATCTGGGACTGGGCATTTTCACGGCCAACGCCACGTTAGGTGAGAAGGCCGAACACCAAGGGCACCATTGCTCCTGCACAAGCCATTGCCGCGGCTACCTGAACTCCGGCATACTCGGCTACGCCCTGGCCCTATTTGCCTGGGTGCGGGGCGAACGCCGGCCGGATTGGGCCAAATTCCTCCGCCTCGACGTTGCCCACGCCCTGGCTGCGGGTCTCCGCTATCTCGACGCCAGCAAAGATTCGTTGTTTGGCCCCGAAACCTGTAGGTCGGCCGATCACCCAACCTTATGGTCTGCGCTGCTGGAAGAGATCGAAGGAGGTTCGGCCTCGACCTGCGTGGCCGGGATGTGGGAATTGGCCCAGCGACCGTACGGTAGCCGCGAGGATCTGGAGTACGCCGTAAATCTTGTCCGGCAACATTTGTCTCATCGACTGCCGGAGTTGAGGGCCGAAGCGGCTCGTACCCTGGCCGCACTGGGTTCTGCGGCAGAACCGGCTGTGGATGACCTGCTCCGACTCCTTGTTGACACGAACAGTGACGTTCGCATGGCATCGGTTTATACTCTGGGTCGGTTGTGTATGCAGCCAGAGAATGTGGTGCCGAATCTGGTGGATGCGATTGACGATAGTGATCTGCTTCGGTCGGCGGTCACGGCAATCGCCGCCTACGGCCCCGCTGCTCGGCCGGCTGTGCCCAGATTGACTTCGGCATTGCTGACCGCAATGGCCAAGACAGAGTACGACAACGTAGACTGCCTGGTGCATGCCATCGAAGCGACGTCCGCCGACCCCGCGGCCGAATTCCGCCACGTACTGGCCGATTGCGATAAAGAGCTTCGGCCACAAGCGGAGCGGATTCTTGCCGATCGCCATCCTGTCCCCACGGGCACCAGCGCTCCCGGCGCGTGGTTCGGGGAATGGCTTCGGCGCAGGTACGACTGCTGACGCCCTGGAACGTAATCAACCTTGCTCCGCGCAAAGGTTTCCGCGGATTGCCCGGCGGCAGCACTTTGGCCCAGCTCCTGGTTAAGCGTCGAGGTATGCGAGATCGCCGCGCCTTTCCAAAGCGGTAAACCTGCCCTACGTATCGGGCAAATCGCCCGTGCTGCCCGACTCGCCAACCAGCCGTGAAGCCGAAGCCACAACTGCGCGGGTGATATGTCCAAGGATGTAAATCGCACCGCAAGTCGCGATTTCGGCGGTCGTCAGCTTCATGGCCAAGGGTGAGTTGCCGTTCTCTTGCCAAAGCCCGATGATGAAGAACGGCAGGCAACCGATGATGACCGAACCAGCGTAACCCACGGGAATGATTACGGCGAGTACGAAGCCGCGCCGCCACGTGCCATGAATGCCCGCCCGCGAAAGGGTCCGCACGCCGGTCCACCAGACCAAGGCCGCCAGCACTACGACGAGAACATCGGCGGCAATGACGCCACCCGTTACGCCGTCGCCCGTCGGCACGCAGCAATGGTTGCCGCCCATCGGCAGGTCTACCAGGATGAACAGGTACAGGAAGTCGGCCAGTGAGAAAGTCAAAATTCCCTACTTCTTTGACGTCGATTGTGGATTCCGGGCGAAGACCAGTGATGCCCCTGGCGTCAATGGCAACCAATGGCGCGGCGGCCTTGTCTTTCGCATCGACGTTCTGACAGCCGATAGGCGGCCCGGTGTGCTTTGCATGGGCGACTCCATTACGCACGGCGCTGGCTCTACGCCGAATGCTGGACGTCGTTATCCAGACATTTTAGAAAAGCTGATAGACCGTCCAGTTCCCAATACCGGCGTCAATGGCGATCAGCTTGTCGAACATGGGTGCCAGATAGGTTTCATTGACGATCCGGTTCCCCTTGCTGGTGTTGCCGATGCGGTATTCCTGATGGGCATAAATGACATCATTGGCGGCGGGCGAATCAAATCCATCGAGGATTTCAAGAGAGTATCCACTACCTGCTTGAAATCCCTTCATCGCGAACGTCTTAAGGTCGTATGGGGAACAATTCTCCCTGCCACAGGATGCAAGGATTTCGACAAGAACCCGGGCAACGAGCTTTTGCGCAAACAGGCCAACCAGTTCATCACGCAAGAGCTTCATCCTGACGTTGTAGCCGACTTTGACGCGGTCATGTCCGATTCCGATAACCCAGGCCGCATGAGGAAAGATTTCCATTGCGGCGACTGGCTGCACCCGAACGACGCTGACTATAGAGCGATGGCCACGGAGGCAGCGCGGCAACTTCAGAGGGGACGCAATACTAAGCAAGGAATTTCGGGGTCGAACTTGGCGGGAATGCTGCCGGTTGTCTGTGGTTGTGCAGCGGGATGGCAAATCAACTCGGCGACAGGGGCCCTGGAGCAGCTGTTTTCCGTCAGCGTGACTAGTTTCCGGTCTCATTCCACGACGCGCAAACCAACCATGAATCACACGAAACCGACACGACGAAGCCGGTTAAGAACCGCCGCCTCAATCGCGATTGGGTTGACGATGTCGTCGCGGCCTGCATCTTTCACCTGGGCGGGAGAGCCCAACGCACGACCCGTAACTACCCGCGGTGAAATTGTCTTGGCGCGTGCCAGCCACGCCTGGATGTCGCAGCGAATCCAGGAGCCATGTATCCTGCCAAACCCCAAGGTGCCGGGACGCTTGATCATGTTCTACTCGGCCGTGATGTCGTCCAATCGGGTCGTAGCGGCTAACGGCCCCCGCGACCGAGGGCCAGGTCGCCTCCAGGAACTCCGCAGTTTTCCACAAGGCCGGTTACAAGGGAGCGGCGAAGATTTCCGAGAAGAACTTGATACGGTACAATACGCGAGACGAGGCGATCCAAGACGGCAGGAAGCCGTGCCACGAATGCAATCCATGAGACTGCCATGCCGACTACCCCACCTACAAAAGACGAATTCGCCCAACTCGTAATCGCTCACATTCGAGACACGGGGGTAAGCGACGAAATCTCCTACGACCCCGAGGAATTCCTGGTTGTCGTGACGGGGGAATGGAAATCGACCATATTCCTGGACAACGCCTATCAGGAATACTGCTCGTTTTCGCACGAAGACCGCCCCAATTCGCTCCGCCGCTTCGTGCGAGGCTGGCTGGATGCCCACAAGCCAACGCCCGAGGAGTACGCCGACATCAAACCTGACATCCTCCCGGCAGTCCGATCCCGCAGTTTCTTCGAGTCAGCCCGATTGAGAATGATGATCAGCGGGGACGAAGACACGTACTTGCAATACCAAACGATTGGCGACGATCTCGGCTTGGGTCTCGTCTACGACATGCCCGACTCCATGAAGCCGATTTCCAACAAGGAATTGGAGCTTTGGGGCGCGACCTTCTACGAAGCCTTGGAAGCTGCCCGTGAGAATATCCGTGAATTGCGGCCTCAGATTGTCGGTCCCAAGGAAGGCGAGGGTGTCTACGTTTTCACGACGAACGACGGTTACGATTCTTCCAGGCTGATTCTGCTCGACTTGATCCGGCAATTCCAGGTCAAAGGCGACTACATTGCGATGGCACCGGGCCGGGAAATGCTAATTGTGGCCCCGTGGGAGAAGGTTGTCGAGATCGTTGGCGAAATGGTGACGCCAATGGGTATGTACCCTGAACGCTACAAGGTGGAGGGCTTCCCGACTGCGGAGCAACTAGCGGCGACGGGCAATGAATTGGAGGAGAGATGAGACTTCCAATCGGCGGATGCCGTTTCGTCGATCTGGACGGCCTGACCAGGGCAGGACGGGCGTGCCACGGATCCGTTGGCTGGGTCGTCCACGGGGAGGCAGTGCAGAGATTGCCAGGCGGGTTTGGAGGCGGATAATAGAGAATACAAATCCAGCTCTGGGCGATGGATGAAGGCAACATTCTTATTAACGCAGACCTTTGACACTTGGAGGATGGCGAAATGTTTGATTTAAATTAGAATTGCAAGAAGCCTAGTTTGGTCTCTTCTTTTTCGGCGGTTTGCGCGTTACTGTCCGTTGCTGCGGGTTAGTGCGCGTTCTGAGATCTTCCAGTTGCTTGGAGGCCTTTGAAAGCTGGCCCTGGTGCTGGAAGTAAACGGCGTCTTTTCCCTTC
This sequence comes from uncultured Planctomycetaceae bacterium, assembly GCA_964615095.1. Taxonomy (GTDB): domain Bacteria; phylum Planctomycetota; class Planctomycetia; order Pirellulales; family Thermoguttaceae; genus JANXQG01. The sequence continues at coordinate 8,535 of CAZTPX010000126.1, forward strand.
TTGATATCGACTACATAGAACGCGGTATCCTGTTTTCCCTCGATCGTCGGCCACCGCATATCAAGTGCAGCTTCGACTTCCTTTTGGGTTCCAGTATCGGTCTGGATTTCCTTGGCATCCTCTAGGATTGCCTTATTCGCCTTTGCGACCCCGCGGCGGATCGCACGCGCGTAGCTATCTTTCGTGTAATGGTCCTTCGCGCGCTGCATGGGCTGGGCCTTGCGGCGGTTCGGTTGGGATGGCGTCAACTTCGATTTCCGGCGGGCCCTTATTTCGACGTGCCGTTTGGTTTCCGATTCGGCCGCGCTGAAGCAATGGGCGGCGGCATCGCGGAGCAGATAAGGCAGGATCACGGCCTGGGCCTGGGGACCGATGAAGATGATTCGCTCGCGGCCGTTGTCGTGGTGCTCCGTCTTGTGACTGGCGGGGCGGTAGGTCCAGACTTCCCCGCTACGGTCCAGATCCATCGGGCGCAACTGGCAGACTTCGCCGGGCCGGCATCCGGTCAGCCGCTGAAACTTCAGCATATCGGCCACGATTGGCGGCAGGTAGGGCAGCGTGGCATCAACAAGCGATCCTTCGACAGGCAGAATCGGGGCCGGCTCCCGGGCGGTCGTGCGCCCCTTCCTTAGTCCTTCCACGGCCGTCAGTCCGTGGTAGACGAAGGTGGGAATCAATTCTTCGCTGGCCCCCCACTTGAAACACCTGGTCACGATCGGCATCAACTTGTTCACGTAGGGACGCGAATTCCCTGCATCGACAAGCGGCTGCCGGATGGCCTTGAAAGCCTTGGGCTCGAAGTCCGCGGCGGGAGTGCGGCCGTACAACTCAGATAGATGCTTGTCGAGGACAAGCTGGATATGATCGAGCCAGCCGCTGGGCGTGCCGTCCTTCTTGCGGTAGTAGCCCTTGCAATACTCGTGGTAGGCGTCGGCCAGTTCCACGACGGTCAAACCGGTGCTGGCCGTCCGGACGGCGGCGGAAACATCGGGCTGGGCGGCAAGTTCGACGACGATGCGGCCATAGGCTTCGAGACTCTCGCGCGTCCCGTGCTCGCCGATGTAATGAAATTGGCCGCGAATACGAACGTATGCGCGGCCGCTGGGCTTGTGTACACAGTACTTAGGAGCCTTGGCTTTCTTGGCGGTAGGCATGGCGAAACCCTTTGGTAAAACGTCGCGTGTAAATTACACGCTTTCGCTTCAACAGTCGGGCCGCACTTGCCGCCGCGGTAAGGTAACTTAACTCCAGTTTCAGCAAAGACTTACAAAAAGTGGCGGGGACAGGATTTGAACCTGTGACCTCGAGGTTATGAGCCTCGCGAGCTACCGGGCTGCTCCACCCCGCGTCAAATAAGATTCCCAAGGACAGGCAACGATTGGCATGTACCAGGAAGTTTCAATTCTAACATGATTTCGGCTGGCGTCGAGGGGTAATCCAGGTTTTTTGGCTGCAAACGCCATTTCCGCCCGACAGACCGGAGAATCAACGTCAAAACTCTTGCCCGGCCTGGGGTGGATGCGGCATTGGCGGGGCGGGAATTGGCCCTCGATCCAGCTTGATTCCGCCCCCAGCGGCAGGCGGATCCGCCGGTTTGGGTGGTGGCGGCAAAGCAAACGAATCAGTCGCCGCTGGGTGACTCGTATGCCCTACCCCCCGCTCAGCGGATGGTCGCGGCGGTACGGGAGCGGCTGGCGGCATGCGAACGGCCATAACCCGGCCCTGTTGAGGGCTTTCCATCGCTGGCGAGGCGTAAATCGGCTTGTAAATGTATCCCAGCCGGCTGGTCCAAATCTTGATGTGACCGATGGGCTGACGGACATAGCCATAATAGGGAGTACCCCAAATATCGCCAGGCACACGCGGCCAAGGTTGAAATACCGGCCCCGCAGCGGCAGGGCGACGCCCGCTCTCGCCGGCGGCGCTCGGCACTTGGGGGCCAACCGTCGCGACGGCGGGCGTGCCGGCGTAGTAGACGGGGCCACCATCGGTCGGCGGGTAGGCATAGACGTCGGCGAGCGTGGGACCCGCGTAGTACTTGGGCAGGATCGGCCCGTAGGACTCAGGACGAACGGGGCGGTATTTTGCCTGCGGATCGGCCCATGTGTTCTGCCGCACGAGCTGCTCCTCGATCATCAACTGCCGGCCGATCAACGCCCGGCGTTGAGCCTCCGCATCGCCGTAGGCGTCTTGACCTGCCTGGAGCGAATCGTAGGTTTCGCCCGGATGGAAGACCTCCTGCTGCGCCATCATCGGCCAGGCCCCGCCGATCAGTAGAATTGGGGCGAAAAAGCAGCCCCCCAGAGTGTTGATACGCATAATACGGCCCCTTCCTTGTTAACGGAATCGGCTTCGCCCCAACCTAGTTTACCGCCCAGAGGCAAGGCTGACAAGCGAGGCAAACGACAGCGAGGCAAACGGACAACACGAGGCAAAACGGACTTCTTGTCGGAACACGTGTTTCTGAAGGACATTGGTCGCACTGAGGCATTTCTCTGTATCGCAAAATTCTCCGTCTCCTCGGCCTATTCACCACTGACCTTCCGCCGCCCCGGAAATTCGGAGATAATGGAAATCAGATGTGCGGAAAGAACGTTAAACTACAATCGGGAAAAGTGAGACCTTCGCGCCATCCCCACCTCTTGGAGTTTTGACCATGCTGGACAACCTTGAACAGAAGAGTATTATTATTTGTCATGGCTTTTTGCTGTGGCCCACCCGATTCCTGGTCGGCGTCGCCAGCGTCTTGCTATTGATGAACCTGGCCGGTCGATCCACGGCAGCAGAGATCTCCATGTCTAGCCTGCTGGACGACATGACCAACCTGACGGCGATGGCCGAGTTTCCCAATCCGCCCTACGTGACCAAGCAGTTCTCCTCGTACGACCGGGCTTCGACGACGCCGGCCGACCCCAAGACCTGGTTTGCCAATAATGACTGCGGCAATTACCTGCGGATCGAAGACCGCGGCGACCACAAGGAACACGTCATGGCCGACATGCAGGGCCCGGGCGCAGTCGTCCGCATCTGGTCGCCCAATCCCGGCGGCACGTTACGGATCTTTCTGGATGGCAACGAGCGGCCCGCCCTGGAGTACGCGATGGCCGACCTACTGGCGGGCAAGCACCCGCTGTTGCCTCGCCCCATCGCCGCCGACCTGAGCATGGGATGGAACCTCTATTTCCCGATTCCCTATGCCAAGAGCTGCAAGGTCACGTGCGATCAGGGCGGGCAGTACTACCACGTCAACTATCGCACCTATCCTGGTGGAACGGTGGTCAAGACTTTCACGCTTGCACAACTTGAAGCGGCGAAAGCGGAAATCAAGAAACTAGCCAGGCGGCTGGCTACTCTGGATAATGGCGTCCCCATGCCGGACGAAGCCAAGGCAAGCGTAATCCGCAATACGATTGCACCGGGCCAAACGGTGAATGCGGTCAAGCTGACCGGTCCAAGAGCGATGGCCAGCTTGCAGATCCTGGCGGACGTGCCCAAAGACCAGTTGGAGGCGGCCTTGCGCGGCCTGGTGATCCAAATCAGCTTCGACGGCCGCCAGACCGTCGAAGCCCCCTTGGGTGACTTCTTTGGCGCTGCCCCGGGCATCAATCCCTTTCAGTCGCTGCCCTTGGGCGTTAAACCCGATGGCGCGATGTACTGCCATTGGGTAATGCCTTTCGAGAAAACGGCGGAAATCCGCCTTGTTAATCACGGCAAGGATGCCGTTGCGATCGAGGGATGCGTGGCGACCGTTCCCTGGAAATGGACCGATTCCTCGATGTACTTCCATGCCCGCTGGAAGATCGACTACGACGTCCGCACGCGGCCTATGCAGGACTGGAACTATTTGACTGCGAAGGGCCAAGGGGTCTTCGGCGGTGTGGCCTTCTTCATCGACAACCCCGTCAAGGACTGGTGGGGCGAGGGCGACGAGAAGATCTATGTCGATGGCGAGACCTTCCCCAGCCACTTCGGCACGGGAACGGAAGATTACTACGGCTTCGGCTGGTGCTGCCCCCGGCCCTTCACGCATGCCTACCACAATCAGCCGCGTTGCGACGGGCCGGGGAACTACGGCCGCACGAGTGTCAACCGTTTCCACATTTTGGACCGCATCCCCTTCACCAAGAGTTTCAAGTTCGACATGGAGTTATGGCATTGGAAGGACTGCAGGGTGAACATGGCCGTGCTGGTGTATTATTATGGTCTGCCCGGCGCGACGGACACTTTCCCGCCGATTGCCCCGGAAAAGCTTGTCTTGCGGCCGCTCCCGGAAGTGGCCGTCGTCCGAGTGCCGGGCGCGATCGAAGGCGAGAAGATGCGGATCGTCAAGTCCATCGGCGCGGTCGGTACGCAAGAGTGGGACGACGATAGTGGCGGCCAGCACCTCTGGTGGCACGGCGGGCAGAAGCCGGGCGACGAGTTGTTGTTGGAGTTCCAGATACCCAAGGCGGGCAAATTCCGGGTCTTCGGCCGTTTCCTCAAGGCCGTCGACTACGGCATCATGCAACTGGCGGTCAACGGCAAGAAAGCGGGCGGACCGATCGATTTCTTCCACGACGGCGTGGTTCACACCGCGGAGATCCCCTTGGGCACGTTCGAACTTCGCCAAGGCCCCAACCAACTTTCCGCCGTGGTGGTCGGGGCGAATCCCAAGGCCCAGAAACAGTACATGCTTGGGCTGGATTATATTCGGCTCCAAGCCGTGAGATAGCCATTCTTTTTGGGAGGGGGACTTGCCTTCCGGCCAAAAATGTTCTAAAAAAGAGAGGGTAGTGAAAAATACATGATTCGGCCCCCTTTTCGGGCAGGCATGTGTTTTCGCGCGAGTGGCGAAATTGGCAGACGCGCTAGGCTCAGGACCTAGTGACCCTTATACGGTCGTGGAGGTTCAAGTCCTCTCTCGCGCACCTTACAGCATAAGGACTTACGGCTAGTTGGCCGTAGGTCCTTTTTTCTTTTGTGAAGCGCGAACCCTTGCCTTATAGAACGGGTCTAGCACATAATGTTGCTGCGGTGTTGTTCGACGTTGCTGGCCTTTCCGGCCTAGCACGCCCAGGCCGACCGATCTCAGCGGTCGGCTGGACCGCAAGCCATTCGATCGCGGGTATGAGGCAAGTATGGCCACATTCTATCAGAACCCTTCCGGCGTCTGGTTGATCCGGTTTCGCTTCGCCGGCCGGCAGTATTACCGCTCTTTGGAAACGGCTGACGAGGACCGGGCCAAGGGGATCAAGGCCCAGGTGGAGGAGACTCTGGACCTCCTCAAGCGCGGACGCATCGCCTTGCCCGAAGGCGCGACCCACGATGATGCGGGAATCTACATCTTGTCCGGAGGCAAGGTCCTGCGGCGTCCCAGCGTGGCCGCTGCATCGAAGACGCTCAAGGAAGTCACTGACGCCTACTTTGCCGACTTACCAGAGGGAGCCAAGGCGAAAACGTCCATCAATACGGAAAAGACCCACGTCGGCCATCTCCTCAAGATCCTCAAAGGTTCAACGCCACTCCGTCAGATTGGCGTGGCCGACCTCCAGAACTACGTGACGAAAAGGAGCCGACAGCAGGGCAACAAGGGCAAGAAGATTCAGCCGGTGACAATTAAGAAAGAGCTGATGACCTTCGGGCAGGTATGGGCGTTCGCGCGGGCCCGTAAATGGGTCGATGGGGACTTGGACAAGAGCGAAATTAAGTTGCCCAAGCCGTCCGATAAGCGGCCCTTTCAAACGTGGGCGGAAATCGAGACGACGATCGCCCGGGGAGGGCTTTCGGATCAGCAGGTGGAGGAATTGTGGGATAGCCTGTTCCTGAATGAGAAAGAGGTCCTCGACCTCCTTGCGCATGTGGAGGAGAAAGCGGCCTACCCGTTCATCAACCCCATGTTCGCCTTTGCCGCTTTCACTGGGGCCCGCCGTTCGGAGATTCTGCGCTCCCATGTCGCCGATTTCAACTTCGACCGCAAGTATGTGCTGATCCGCGAGAAGAAGCGCAAGCACGGTGTGCAACAATCCTTCCGGCAGGTTCAGTTGAATACCCGGCTGGAGAAGATCATGCGGGAATGGTTTGCGGCACATCCCGGCGGCCAACTGACCATCTGCGAGAAGCCCGGCAAGGCAATTACACGGGACGCCGCGCACCATCATTTCTCCAAGACGCTCGATGGCAGCAAATGGGCGAAACTCCGCGGCTTCCACGTTCTGCGACACTCGTTCGCGTCGATCTGCGCAATGCGTGGAGTTGTTGGGACCATCATCGACTCTTGGCTCGGGCACCAGACGGAGGAGATGCGGCAGCGATACCGGCATCTCTATCCTGAGCAGACGCAGGCGGCGATGGCCAATCTCTTCGATAAGGAGCTATTTGGGTAAGCCCTCGTTTTGAAGCTTGACCAGTTCGTCACGCGGGATTCGCCACTGACCGTTCGAGCCCTTCTCGGCCTTGATTCGACCTTTGTTGCAGGCTTGGCGCACCGTCCAGCCACTCAAACCGGTCTGTTCGGAAACTTCGTCGACCGTGTAGAACTTCCTTTCGGGTGAAGCGGCCTGCGTGGCCTTGAGCCCCTTCTCGATCCGCGCCAGTGTCGATTCGAGGGCAGCAAGCCGCTCGGCGCGCATATCGACCAGGCCGGTCCCAACCTGCACGGGCGTGGCCGGCGCAGCCGATGCGGGCGGGCCTTGCTGCCACATGGCTTGAAGATTCCGCCGTGCATTTGCCGCTTCAGGACCGATCTGTCGCAGCAGCGAGAGCAGTTCACGCCGCTGCTCATCGTTTGTTGCCCGAGGCACCAGCGCGGACCATTCGGCCATAGCGATCAGCGCCTGCATGGCGGCCAACCGTATTTCAGTCGCGACCGGCCGAGCACCACCGCCAACGACCACGTCAACCAGGGCGTTGCTGGCCGGTTTCGCATCGGAATCCAGCCAGCCCAGGATTTTGCAGGCGGCAACGCGGGTGTCGGCGGCAAGGCGGCCATCGCGCACGACAACGGCGAGCGAGTCAACCGCTTCGGAAGCTGCGTCCTGACCGCAATCGGCCAACCCCTCGATCGCCATCTTGACCAAATCGTCGTCTTGAGTGCCGGGCGCGGCGATTATTCGCAGCAGTGCCGCAACGACGGGAAGCGGCGACTTCGAGCCAAACGCCCGCAGCGCCACGACGCAGGCCCGTCGCACGTTGGGGTCTGGGTCTTCGGCAGCCCGACTCACCCGATCGACAAGCGTGGGCGAGGCCATCGTCGGGAAGTTTGCCAGGGCCAGGAGGGCTGCCTCGCGGACACCAGCATCATGATCCGCTAAGGGACTGGACAATCCCGACACGGCCGCCTCAGCGGCCTTATCGGCATCGCCGGCGTATTCTTCGATGGCCCGGCCGAGACGCCCCAGGATTTGTGCGGCCGCAACGCGAATTTCTGGCCCGCGGTCCTTCAACGCCTTACCCAAATCGGCGGCCAGCCCTTCCAGATCGCCGCCGGTCCGCCGTGGTTTGCCGCCCAGTCGCTCGAACAGCGCGGACGACTCGCGCTCCGCGGAGTCCAGGATGCCGGCCGCAAGGCGGGCAAGCGGCAGGATGCCGGGTTGCAGCACGCGCTCGCGCCGGTGGGCGTGGTTCGGTTTGTCCTCGGATTTTGACATGGGGCTTGTCGATATGTTCCAGGGATTTCGACCCGATTCTACGCCCTTTCGCTGGATGCCGCAATCGGCCCGTATGCAAGCACCGCGGGACTGCGTAAACTGATAGTATTCGTAGCCGCTGGTACTACATTGGCCGCCAGGACGCCGACGATTTCCAGCGGCGGCGGCAGAACTGGCCGGCGCCGACGCCGTCGCCCAGGCGGAAGAATCTCGGTGGCGCGAAGTACGACTAGCACTTTGCCTGCCTGTCGCAGCGAATGAAAGGAATGCAAAGTGGCTTCGCAAAGTCGCCAAAGTTCTCGATCGCGCGGCGGCCGAACTCCAAAATCACTGGGGCTTGTCTTGCACAGGGGGTTGGGTATAATCTTCTCATCAAAGGACCGCTGCATTCGCTCGCTCGCAGACACGGCGACGTGTGGATGCGGCCACATTCTGTAGCCTGGTAAAACAATTCAGGGGATATCCATCTTGGGATACCAAGGGGCTCTCGCTTGCATCTCTAGTAGGTTATTGTGTTCCTACTAGAGGGATGCTGCGCGCGTTCCTTTATCCTAGTAACCCAAGATGTCTCTTACTGCCCCTAATTCCTCGGTTGTCCCGACGGACAACACTTCTTTCGTAGCTCAGCCACTTCCCCGCGGTTCGTACAACTCTCCGCCAAAAGCTGCGGACAAAATCGCGGACACTCCAACAAGATTCCACAGGAAGCTGCCTGGGAACGACAAGGTGCTCGCGCTCGCGAGGATCCTCCAGAAGAAGTTCCCCCGGGAAGGATCGAAAAACGCGATTGCGCTTCGGTTTGCGAACGGCGACCGGAAAAAGGCTCAATCGCTTCTCCGACAGATTCGTCGGTATCGCCTCGCTTGAGCACACGGTGTAAACAGCGTGTCCGCGCGGACAACCGCTTTGCGAACGGTCTCTCACTCAATGGAAAATGGACTTTTCCAACAACGGAGACGTTTACTCACGCGGGCCTCGGCCGACGGGCGCGGCCGCGTACCTGCAAAACCAACATAGAAACATCAACCGGAATAGTAGATGACATGTCCCGCAGCCCCATGATACCGCCTGGTGCCGTAATCCTCCGCTCCTACGCCGATTTGGCCGCGGAAGCCGACGCCTTTTTTGGCGACTTTTACGACGAGTTGATCATCGTCGGCCCGCCGGGCCTCGGAAAATCGGAGACATTCAGGAAACGGTGCAAGAAGCATCCCGAACGGTGCCGTTACCTCGAAGGCAACACCAAGCCGCTCGCCACGTATATGGAATGCTACTGGCACATCCATAAGTTTCTCATTCTGGACGATGCGGAGGGGCTTTTGGCCTCGGACAATGGCAAGCATCTTGTGCGGCAACTCACCCAGCACGCGCTTAACAAATACATCCAGTGGTTGTCTACTGCCAAGGACCTGGAACGCAATGGGGTGCCCACTCATTTTACAACTACTAGCAAGTGCGCCTTCTTGATGAACCGGTTCGTGGCCAGCAGCAGCGACGGGTTTATGGAGGCGATTCTGGACCGGGGCCACGTTTTTTACTTCGATCCGCCGGTGTCGGAGCGGCACAAATACGTCGCGACGTGGTTTCACGACCAGGAGGTCCACAACTTCGTCGGCGCACACCTGCAAATGGTCAACGAGCTCACCGCCCGGACGTACAACCTACTCAGCCAGAAGAAATGCGCCGGCCACGACTGGAAGCAGTATTTCTTCGACCGGTTCTGCCACGACTCGGTGTTGCAGACAGTGCAGGAGCTGGAAAACGACAGCGCCTACAAGACTGTTGAGGAACGGGTCAAGGAGTTCACCCGCCGGGAACTTGGCAGCCGTCGAACCTACTTCAACTACAAGAATGAGTTGCTGTCAACGGGGCAGTTGATCCTCAAGCCGGTGAAGCCGATGCCGGTGAAGGGAACGCCGCCCGAACCGTTCGACCGCGACGAACTCTTGCAACAGCGGGCCGTGGAGATTGCCACGGCCGCGAAAGATAGCGCGAAGAAACCAGCGACAAATGACGGGAATGACACGGCGGACGACGAAGCGGACGACGGCACAAAGCTGGGCATCGTGGCGTAGTTTTTCTATTTCCTTGCACTTTGCACTGTGCAAAGTGCAAGGAAATACGAAATGACCGTCCGTAAGGACAAGGGCAAACAGGAACTTTTTGCGAGGAACAGTTATGGACAACGAAATTTTGGACCAGATCAACGAAGGGTACGTCACCATCCTGCGCTTGTTGAAGGGCGCCCTGGTCTTGATTCTCACGATCGGCGCCAAACTCAGGCAACTCCAGCAGACTCTCGGCGACAGCAAGTTCGCCGAGTTCGTGCGGACCAAACTGCCATTCGACCTGCGCGAGGCACAGCTATTCATGGCGCTGGCCGCGACGCCTGGGCTCGACGCAGCCAGGTTCACGCCAGCCGTGGCCGTCGCCATACCGCGGCTGCTGGAGGTCATGGCGCAGATCGTCTGTATGTGGTCGACGATCAACGGCGGCACGGCGCCGGAGGACGCCGCCGGCACCGCAGCGGCCTCGGAAGTTGTGCCGGGCCCGGATTGCGATGGCTCGGTCGAGGCGACGGCCATAGACAACGAGCCCCAGGCCGACACCACCGACACGGCGGCCGTGGGAACCACGCGCATCACCACCAGCGAGACGCCTACGGTGACCGCCGATGTCGCTCTGGCCGATGCACCGACAGCGGGCGATCCCGCGGCAGATCAGGAAGTGGCAGGGGCGGCGATTACGGACATTTTGTCCGGAACCACCGCACCGGTCGAGCAGGCCGATGCTCGGGCAGATAGCGCATCTGCCGCTGCGGACGAACCGCCAGCACACGGCCAAAAGCTCACGGCGGAACAACACCAATACCTCCGCGATCGCAGCGTCACGCTGCTGGTCAAAGTCAACAGGGGCGAGTTGACCGTGGAGGCGGCCATGCGGCAGGCCGCGAACATGCCGAAGCGAAAATCGAAATAAGGGCAAGGAAACCGTGCCGCTCCTGTCCAAGATGGTGCAGGACCGGCCTAGCGAAGGAAGAGTGTAGTGAAGAAGAAAGCAGTGAAGAAAGTGGCGCGGAAGCCACAGCAGATGAAAGTTGTCAACGACGGCGGCGAAATGTGGCCGGTGAGCAAGCTCAAGCCACACCCATACGCCGACGAGGTGTTCGGCATTCCGCCGGACCATGAGGTCAAAGAGCTGGCCCAATCCCTGAAACACGATGGCCAGCGTGATGCCCTCGAAGTCCTTGCGGACGGCACAATTGTCGACGGCCGCACCCGACTGCTATCGGCGATCGAGGCCGGCATCACCGAGCTGCGGGTCATTGTCCGCCACGATCTCAAGGACCTGAAGGCGATCAAGGAGCGGATTCTCCGGGCCAACTTGATGCGTCATCATTTCGACAAACTGGTCGCGGCCCGCATTTACACCGAACTGAAGAAGCTCGCCCGCGGCCGCAGCAAAAAGGCCGCCAACGGCGAAGGCGAGTTGCGCAATCGCCTGGCCAAGCGTTTCAACCTCTCGGGGCGCACGCTCGACCGGCTGGAGACGATGCTGGACACGCCGACGCAAGTGCAACAGGTCTACCGCGAAGGCAGTTTGCTGGACCAGGACATGCTTGGCGTGGCGGCACTGTCCGAGGAACTGAAAGGTGAGCTTGTGGCGCAGCTCGAAAAGGGCGGCGCCGCCAAGGAGAAGATCATCAAGGGTTTCCTTGACGAGCACAAGCCGACCCCCAAGCCGGGCAAGTCACCCAAGAAGCCGAGTCGCAAGAACGCCAACGCCGAGACGCAGACGCCCAAGGACGGCCAAGGCGGCGGAGAGACCATCGGCGAAGAGGTCGATGACGAAGGCCATGCCGAGAATGCTGGCGACGACGCGGCCGCCGACGATGATGACGGCGTGGTGGTGATCATGGACGAGGCGGCAGAGGTTGACGAGGACGACGCCACGGCCGTTGTGGAGACCGATGTTACGGTCGTGCCGGTCGAGGCTGGGACTGAGGCTGAGGACGACGATCCGGTCGAAGTGTATCACGCAATCTTGACTGAATTGCCGGACGCGCTCGACGCTCTGGTGGAGAAGATCGACGACATTGCCGGGCAGGCGATGGAGCCGGAAGCGGCTATGGAAGCCTTGGGCCGCATCGCGATCAAGATCGAGATCCTGCGCGAGGCTGAGGAGGCTCTGGCAGGGGTGCCGGCATAGTAGAGATGGTAGCCGATCCCGGTCAGATGGCCCGGATCGGCCCTACCGCAAGGAATCGACAAATGCAAATCACCAACAAAATGACATGGCGCCGGGATTCTAACGGACTAACCCTGGTTTATCGCCAGGGTCGCAGTCGCGGTTTGCATGCCCGTGTGCTGGCCGTTTTGTTGGTCGGACTGGGCCTATTTGCCCATGTCCTATCTCAAGCCGCTGTCGAAGCGGATGTACCTGCGTGGCGCGCAATGGGCGGCCACGAGGCGTATCGCAATAACAATTTGGAGGGACATTTTGGCAATGAACACCGAATGATTCTGAGTTTTCTCAAGTCCCGTCGAAAGACGGAAAACGGTCCGCATCGTACCGTCACGAAAAACGAATGCAGCGAGGGCGCTAACGCTCTCGCCGATAAACAGGCTCCGACCGTTCAGGTCGAGAGCCGTAACCCTACTGGCAGCCACGATGCGAAAAGCATATTGGCTCCGGCGAAGTTCTGCGATTCCAACAGCAAGCTCGGCAAGGGCTTGATCTCGTTCGACATGTCCCCTGCCGTGTCGTGCCCAGGCTCCAAGCATGCAATATGCAGGGAGCTGCGGTCGGACGGGAATGCAGAACCGAAACCGATCTGCTGGGCATGTCGCAAGAAGTACCGTGAGCAAGAGAAGAAGGAGCGGCTTGCCACCAACCTCCTGTTCTCCCGTTCCGACCAGCTCGTCCCCTGGGCGAATGGCGTGATCGGCCGGCGGCGCACCGTGAAGGCAGTTCGTCTGCCCGGTATAGGCGACATGTACGGCGTCGATTTCGTCCGTAAGGTGCGTTCGATCATCCAGGCGAACTCGATGATGCGCTTTTGGTTCTATACCCGGTCGTGGGCTGTGCCCGAGATATGGGAGGAATTGAAGACGTTGAAGGTCGAGCCCAACCTGACCATGTGGTTGAGTTGGGATCGCAAAATGGCCGAGCACCACGGGCGACCACCAGACCGGGATGTTCCCTGGTGCTGGCTGGCAACGGACGACGACGACGTACCGGCAGAAGCGGTGGAGATCGTCTGGCGCTACGACGGCCACTTGCAGTGGAACCAGAAGTTGCCCGAGAAACACATTCTCGGCGGCTCTCTGGTCTGCCCGCACGAAGACGGAGTCAGCAAGACGACGTGCATGGCCTGCGGGATCTGCTGGCGGGATGAGAAGTTCCGCACGGCCAAGATCGGCAAGTTGCTGGAGAAGTACCAGCAGTAGTTGGTTTGGGTTTGGGACCGCCGGGGCATCTCCCCGGCGGGCCCGGCCCAAGATACGAGTGGCAATGGAAGAAATGAAGATGAAAGTGAAACAGAACCTGCGATGGCCCAAGAGCCCCAGCAAGTCGCAACACGCCACGCTCGGGACGCGGCAGCGATGGACTACGAAGTGCCGGCGCTATCGGATCGAGCGGTTTCCTGACGACGGCGCGCCGCTGTTCATCGTCATGGCCGAGGACGGCGGCGGATTGCGCGTCATCGGCCATAACCGACGACTCAATGCTGCGAAAAAGCGTTGCCAAACCCACTCCAATCAAAACGAAATGAAGATTCGTGTCCGGCGAGGTTAAACCTCCTTCATCTAACAACATTTTGCTGAGCGTCATCGGGGCGTGACGGGAGGCGTTCGAGTAGTGCCCCTATAAGGAGTCCAATAATGGACATTCAGTTCGATGGTTCGCTGACCTTGAACGCCACGGGCGTCATGGTCACCGGCACGCCGGTGAACACGACACCCATCGCCGACTTGGACCCGAATGATCTGCCCGAGGTTCGCACGATGGTCCGTTTCGCCGCGGGGCCGAAAATCCCGTGTTGCCGTCAGGCCAGGCCGCCGCCTACGCCTCGAAGCAGTCGGCGGCAACAGGCCGTCGCGTGCTTATCAGTGTTCGTTTCCTTTTTTTCCGACACATATCAAGGAGATTTTGCGATGGCAGAAAAGCCAGCGGCCAAGAACCGCAAGGAAGAAATCGACAAGTCGCGCTGTGTGCAGTGTGGCAAGGGAACGCCTAATGCCCAAGGGACATGCCCGTTGTGCGGTGGTTTGACCGATGAAGCATCAGGTTTGTTCACAGAAATTGAAGGCATCGAGGGCTACAACGCCCGCATGGATTCGGAAACGCAAACGCGTAAAAACGCCGGCGAGAAGTGCATTTCAGTCGAGATCGATTACCTGACCGATCAGGAGTACGACGTTATCGCCAACGTGTTCCGCCGCGTGGCCCGTATTGCGGGCCAGGATTACGACAAGGCGGAAGACCACTATTGGGCTATTCGTTGTTTCCTTGCAATCGAGCCCTGACCGCTCCGCTGCTGCCGATCCCGGTCGTCACCGCATGGTGGCGACCGGGCGGCGCGGTTGGCGGAGATGGAATTGGCCCCGAAATACCAAGGGCTTCGTTCCGCCCCTTTCCATCATTTTACTGGTGGGCAGGGGCAGGCCGAAGCTGGCGACGTTCACACGGCGTGATCGTGCGGCCAAGGCCGAAGTAAGAGGAATTGAGTGATGATTATTGAAGTACCAGAATGGCCAGCGTTGAGTACGGCCAAAGGCCAACCGATCGAAGTCAATGCGGTCAATATCTTTGACCAGGACGATGGTGAGTGCGTCGCCTATGTTTTCGATGACGACGGGCACGTGCATTTCGCCATCCAGCTCGGCGATGCCGTGATTGCGGCGGAGCACGTTCCCGAGAACGAACCTGCCACGTCCATCGCTTTTTACGCCTCTATCGAGATGTGGAAGAAAGCCGTCAACAAGGTGGCCTGGATCGTTGCCGGGTTGAAGCAGGGAAATATCACTTTCCCGCCTTGCGACATCGACGACCTCTAAAGACTGCGCTATGCGATCCGGCGTCCGCTTGGGCGAGGCGGCGCCGGGTTGCACGTTCACGCAACAAGCCTGGGCACGGGTAACGACGGAATCAGTGTATTGGCTAACATGGCGCTGATCGCGTACTTGGCAGTTTGTTGTCGAAATGACGCCTTTATGGCGAAGCGTAACAAACAGAGAGATGTTCCAATGGACGAGCGCTATCGACTTACGAGGCCAATCTCTTGTCAGAAGGATTGGGGCGGCGGCATTTTTCCTGACGTTGCCGAATCCATTCTTGTGCCTACAGACTACTCGCTTTCAAACCTCGATACGGAAGGCGAATGGACGACATTCCAGTTGTGGGATGAGGAGGGGTGGATTGGAAACTACAAGGTAAGAACGAAGGACTTCGAGGCATATTTCGAGAAGGTGATTTGATGAAAAACGGCCATTGCGCCGCGTTTGCGAATACTGTACATTATAGGGAGCGTCGTGATGACCACGGCACAACTTTTTGCCTTTCAACTTCTGACTTTCTCTTTGACCATCTGGCGGCCCCGGCCGTCCTCTCGGTCCTTTTTCCACTTCATTCCGCTCGGGAGCATCGCGCTCCACGGCGGCAATCGCGCCGCGCCGCTGACCATCGTCGCCGCGGCCAAACCATCGGAGGAATCCCATGACACAAATGAGCTTGCAAACTGTCTCGCGCCTGTTGGGTGTGCGGCCGCATCGAATCGAGTACGTCCTAGCGAACCAAATCGTCGCAGAACCCAAGCTGCGACTCGCGGGGAAGAGAATCTTCAGCGAGGCAGACCTGCGGAGGCTGGCCACCCACTTCAAGGTGAAGTTGCCAACGGCAGAGGCCGTGGCGGAGGCCGCAGGGGCCTAAAGCAGCAAGGCCGATCGCGTGATCGGCCTCACCAAGTAATTCCAATTTTCGCCGTCGAGCACCACATCGGCGGCAAGCAACACAAACAATCATGGAGTGTGTAGCCCTATGTCTACTATTCTACCCAACCAGAACGAAGTGCGCAATGGGGCAACCGGGCAAAACGACCCTGCGCCCATCAATAATGTAACCGCGGCGGGCAGTGGGCCGGTCGAATCCGCGAACACCGCCAACATCCGGGGCGGCGATAACGCCCCGCAGGATCCCGCCGAAACGCTGGCCGCACGGCAGCCGCAACTATTCGCGGTGATCGACGGCCAGCGTCAGGCGTTGGAATTCATCGACATGACCGACGAGGCCCGACGCCTGCAATTCAAGCAGCGGTGCCAGGCTGCCGAGATGCAGGTGACGCTTCACGCGACCGAGTTCTTTATGCTGGCCGCAGCAGTCCGCTTCCTGCTGTTCAAGTTCGTCAAAGACCTGGGCGACCAGGTGCGTTTGCAGATCGGCGACGATCAGGAGCAATCCGCCAATGTCTTCGATGCCGTCATCGCGGCCTTTCCCACTGCCACCAGCACGGAATCCCAGACGGCGGCCAAACAGGCGGCGATCGAGGCGGCGACCTTGTTCGTCACGGAGAACGCTTGGCCCGCGGCGGCCAACACCATTACGGACGGCCTGACCGAGATCGGCATGCAGAACGTCACGGCGCTGGAAATCTACAACACCATCCGCAGCGTGGCGGGCATCATCATCGATCCGAAAAGGCCAGACCCCGACGACCTCGCTTCGCACTTCCACGGCTGCTTGCAACTGGAAACGCGGACGCCGTCGGGTGAACCGGCCCTGCGCTACTTCCGCGACGACTTCTACGCTTGGAACGGGCAGACCTGGCAGCGCGTGGACGACAAGGAGTTGAAGGCGAGGGTAACACGGCATATCCAGCGGGCGTTCCGCATCGCGATCACCGAAACGCTGATCGGAAACGTGATCGCCAATCTGAAGGGGCAGACGCTGCTGAATGCCGGCCATTTCCAGATTCCGTTCTGGATCGAATCGGAGTCGCCGCTGGTGACGCGCACGCCGCCGCTGGTCGTGTTCCAAAACGGCATTGTCGACATCGACGACGGGATGCCTTACGAGGACGGCTGGGTTCCCCCGCGGCTCTATCCGCACGACCCGCGCTGTTTCTCCACGGTCTCGCTGCCATACGCTTACGATCCGGCGGCAGACTGCCCGCTGTGGGAACAGACCTTGGGGGAAATCTTCCCGCTGGAGTGCGACGACGACAACCGCATCGCCATCTTGCAGGAATTCATGGGGCTGACGCTGTTTCCCAACCAGATGCGGCATGAGAAGTTCCTGATCACGGTCGGGCACGGCGCCAACGGCAAATCAACCATCCTGCGTGTCTGGGAACGCATGCTGGGGCCGCAGAACGTGACCCACGTGCCGCTGGACGCGCTGGGGGCGGAGTTCCGGCTCTTCGAGATGATGGGCAAGCTGGCCAACATCGCCAGCGACATGAAGAGGATGGACAAGATGGAAGAGGGCCGCCTGAAGGAACTGGTGTCGGGCGAACCGCTCCAGGTCAACCGTAAGTTCAAGGCGCCGCTGACCATGGTACCCACGGCGCGGTTGATCTTCGCCTGCAATGAGTTGCCGCCCATCAACGACCGCTCAGACGGTATTTGGAGGCGGATGATTGCCATGCCCTTCAACCGCCAGTTTAGCGAAGCTGAGCGCGACCTCGATCGGGCCGAGCGGCTCAGGGCAGAACTGCCTGGCATCTTCAACTGGGCCCTGGCAGGGGCGATGCGGCTCTTCGAGCAGGGTGGGTTTACGCGCTGCCAGGTTTGCGCCCATTGTGCTGGTGAGCACCGCCAGCACTCCGACTCGTTCCTGGAGTTCTGGGAGGAATTGGTAGAGGTCGGCGACGGCAAGCGCGTCTCGACGGACGAGTTCTACCAGGCTTACGTCCAATACTGCCAGAACAACGGCCGGTACCCCAAAGGCAACGCCGAAATCGGCAAGCAGATCCTGCGAAAGCCTGGCGTTAGCAAGGCACGGCGATCGGTTGGCGACCGCAAGTACGAATACCGCGGTATCGGGCTCCACGCTAGCGCGCGCCGGCCCTTCAGCCTGGGCGGCGGCGGCTTCCGTCCGATCGTTCCCCGACCCAGCGACAACTGATGCCCGAAGGGCCGGTCAGGGGCATCCTACGGCCGAAGGTGCATCCTGCCGTCCCGACCGTCCTAGATCCGTCCTAGCAAAACAGGGTTGCTAGGACGGCGTTTGACCCTGGAAAACACGGGGTTTTTGATAAATCCGTCCTAGCGTCCTAGTAAATCTTAAACTAATTATCTAAGAGAAATATACATATATGACATGTATGTATATAGAGAGAGAAGAATTAGTTGCCTCGGACGCCTGGTCGCTAGGACGGATTTGCCGTAAACCATTATAAATCAAGCACTTACGACCGTCTTTGCAGGGTTATCCACTAGGACGACTCAGGACGGACCTTAGACCAATTCAAGGACAAAACCATGCCCCAGCTCAACCCAACCCTTTATCAAGCTCTCCAAGCCACCTTCGGCAGTGTCAGCGTTACCAACGACCGCCAGCCTCGGCAGGTCCTTACCCTCCCTGATTGGGAGGGTGGTGGGCGGCTGCGCTCGCAGGTGGTGGCCAGTGGGGAGCAGTACCGAACGAATTGCCCGTACTGCGAAGATACGCGCCAACGGTTGTACTTCAACTACGAGTGGGCGGTCCGTGACCCTGACGGCCACGACAACCTTCACCTGGTCAAGTGCTTCAATGAGAACTGCGTGGCTACGCGCCAACGGCAACAGGATCTCTTCAAGCGCGTATACCCGCTCGGGCGGGAACGCCTCGCGCGATTGGCTCCGCCGACCCCAGTGCCTCCACCTCAGCCATTCGTGCCCAGCCTGCCCAATGGCATCCTGGTGCCTGTGGACCGGCTACCGGACGCGCATCCTGCTATCGTCTATTTGCGGCAGCGGAACTTCGATCCCGCCGCCGTATGGGAGACCTGGCAGGTGCAGTTTTGCGAGTTGTCGGTCTGCGCACAGCCTAACCCGTCGCGCCGCCTGGTTATCCCGATTTACGACGCCGACGAGCGTCTGGTAGGATGGCAGGCCCGCTATGTGGGCGCGTGCCCCGATAACGTGCCCAAGTATTTGAGCTGCAAGGGCATGAAGAAATCGCAGCTCTTGTACGGGCTGGCGGAGGCGCGAAGCACGCAAGGTGCCGTGGTCATCGTGGAAGGCCCCACCGACGTTTGGCGGTTGGGGCCAGGTGCTCTGGCGCTGTTCGGCAAGGACATGTCGCTGGCCCAGCAGCAGCTTCTCGACCAGAACCTTCCTGGCAGGCACGTGGTCGTCATGCTGGACCGCGACGCGCAGGACAATGCCACCAATCTCCGCAGCACGCTGCTCCACCGCGGGCGAGTGACCGTGCTGGCAGGACTGCCCGATGGGCGCGACGACGTTGGTGATTGTGGGACGGAAGAGGCGTGGCAGCAGGTTGGGGTGGCGTTGGAGAGGCTTCGGTAGGCGGTTGGCAGGCCATCCTGGCAATGGTCCAGGCGGGAACGCGC